>NZ_JAJPWO010000015.1:0-218725 GCF_046549075.1 Amycolatopsis sp. lyj-84 | reverse complement strand
GATACCACTTATGCCACAACGCGTTATCCGTACCACGGACGAAAACATCCAACCGACCCGCCGACCACGCCGCCACCGCCGGCCCACTCGTCAGCAAACCACCCAGGCTCTCCCAACCCGACCAGCCATTTTGATACCACTTATGCCACAACGCGTTATCCGTACCACGGACGAAAACATCCAACCGACCCGCCGACCACGCCGCCACCGCCGGCCCACTCGTCAGCAAACCACCCAGGCTCTCCCAACCCGACCAGCCGTTCTGATACCACTTATGCCACAACGCGTTATCCGTACCACGCGCGAACACGTCGAGTCGCCCGGACGCCCAGGACGCCACCGCCGGATCGCTTGTCAGAGTTCCACCGAGGCTTTCCCACCCAAGCCAAGTCATCGCGACCTACCCCTCATTGGAGCCGGTATTACCCCTCCCATGGTCGCCGACCGTGAATTGGTCGCTACCCGCACCGTGACCTGTTCACTCGAAAAGATGCAGGCCGCTTATCGCATGCCAATAATGAATTCATGACAAGAGCGCGAACATCGCCGGGGGAAATGTTTAGATTTGAAGAAGCAATCGGCGAACCGCGCCCTTTCGGGCGCTTCGTGGGGACTAACTACTCTATTGGGTCAGCTGTCTCGCCACTATGCTGACCGGGTCCAGGCCGGGGTCGGCAGCGTGTCCCGCGACCGGCCTGGCCGCCCCAAGCCCCCCGGGACTGACCCGGCGTCGGCTCGACGCGCTCGGAACACTGCTTCGAGCCGCGCCTCACGCACCCCGGACACGAAGAAGCCCAGGCTACCTGGCCTGGGCTTGTGCTCCCCCGCTTGGACTCGAACCAAGAACCCTCCGGTTAACAGCCGAATGCTCTGCCAGTTGAGCTACAGGGGATTGTGCTCCGCACCGGCCGGATCGCTCCGACCGATGAGAGAACTTTAGCCCATGCCCTCCGGGCGCCGCACACCCACCCCCACTTTCGGCGGCGACTCGTCAAGCTCGCGTTTTGAGGGACAATGACAGCCGGAGCAAGATCGAACGGGAGGCGTGGACTCGGATGAAGATGTTCCTGCTGGGTGCGGCCGCGGGCTACGTGTTGGGCGCGAAGGCCGGCCGGGGACGGTACGAGCAGATCGTGCGGACCTACCGCAAGATCGCTGACCACCCCATGGTGCAGGGCGCCGCCGGGGTCGCTCGCGCCAAGGTCGGTGAGACGTTCGGGCGGTCTTCGCAGCGCTAAATCGGACCGAAGGGGCCCTTCGCCGCATGTGACGCGGCGAAGGGCCCCTTCACCACGTCTGACGAGGGGAAAGTCCCCTTCAGCCCACGACGGCGACCACGAAGACCCGCCGGAACTCGAACCAGGTGGTCCCGTCGGGGCGCGGTGGGTAGGCCTCGTCCAGCTTGCGGGCGATCTGCGCGCGGTAGTGGTCCCAGTCGTCCCCGGGGAGGGCCTCCTTGACCGGCCGCAGCGAGGTGCCCGTGATCCATTCGAGCACGGCGTCCTCGCCGGTCAGACGCTGCAGATACGTCGTCTCCCAGGCGTCGACGGCGCACCCCGCGTCGGCGAGCAGGTTCCCGTAGCCGAGCGGGCTGTCGACGGCCTCGTTCTCCCTCAGGACGACGTCGGCGAGGCGCGGAGCCCACTCCTCGGTACGCGCGAGGGCGCGGACCAGGGCGTGCGAGGGGGCGTCGAAGTTGCCGGGGACCTGGAACGCGAGTGTCGCCCCGGACGGCAGGCGGTCCACCCAGCGCCGGAGCAGGACACGGTGCTCAGGGACCCACTGGAGCACCGCGTTCGAGATGACCACGTCGGTGTCCGGCTCGGGCACCCAGTCGTTGACGTCCAACACCCTCGCGTCGACACCTCGCGAGCGCGCGGCCTCGACCATTTCGGGGGAACTGTCGCTCGCCTCGATGATCGCGTCCGGCCAGCGTTCCGCCAGGCCGGCGGTCAGATTCCCGGGGCCGCAGCCGAGGTCGGCGACCCGGCGGGGCTTCTCGGCCGGTATCCGCGCGATGAGGTCGTGGAACGGCCTGGCCCGCAGGTCGGCGTAGTCGAGGTACTTGACCGGATCCCACATGGCGCCTCCCAGCGATACAGTACGAGCGTACTGCTAGCCGCGGGGCTTGGCCAGTTTCTCCGCCGCTTCCTCGGCGATCGCCGTGATCACGTCGACGTCGGTGCCCGGATCGGGCCGCACCTGCAGCACCGTGCCGTCCTGACCGGGGACCTTGCGCTCGACGAACCACGCTCCCCCGGTCCCGAGGTCCTTGCGGTGCCGCCCCCGGATCGAGCCGTCGACACGCTGCCGGATCAGGATCGGGACCTTGCCCGGCCGGTCGAGCTTGAACCGCACAGGGGCCTTGTCGGCCAGCAGTACGGCCTTCCCCGCTGTCCCGGTCTCCTCGGATTCGGTGAGGGTGAGCGCGCCGTCGGACCACGCCGCCTTGCCGACCAGATGCCAGCCGACCCGGCGCGGGCCGGGGACCCACAGGCCGAGCGCCGTGACGAGCAGGTACCCGCCGCCCTCGACCGCCGCGCTCCCGACGACGTGCTCGCCGTCGTCCAGCGAACCGTCGAAGTCCGCGGGGACACGGTCACCCAGCAGGTGACGCAGCCAGCCCATGCTCAGTCCAATCCGCCGATGGCCTGTTCCTTCAGCGCCTTCCGGTACTGCTCCAGCGCGACGAGGTCGCCGAACAACGCGCGGTAGTCGTCCGGCGCCTCGACCGGGGAAAGCCGCTGGAGTTTCGACTTGATCTCGTTGATCTGACGGCCGATCAGGCTTTCCTGCACCGCCGCGAACTGCGCGGAGATGTAGCGCGAGTCGACCTCGCCCTTGGCGCGCAACGGTTCCACCGAAAGCTCGCTGAGCACCCGCCGCACCGTCCCCTGTGGACAATGCGGGGCGGCCGCGTCGAGCAGGGCGGGCCCGGTCAGCCCGGAACCCGCACCCCCGGCGGCCAGCAGCGCCTTGTGGACGGCGACGTAAACCGGATGGGTGAACGCTTCCTCGGGGAGCGAGTCGTACTCCGCCCCGGCGAGCATCGGCTGCTGCAGGGCCGCCTTGAGCGCTTCACGCTGCGCGATGAACCGCGGATCGCCGGGAGCGGGCCTCGGCAGGTCCTCCTCCGCGGCGGCGGTGGCCGCCGGGGCGTTCCGGCGGGTGTCGACCGTGGTGGAGCGTTTCGCCGAGGCACCCGCGCTGCCGCGGACCCGGTTCACCACCTGCGCCGCGTCCTGCCAGCCGACCCACCAGGCGAGTTTCGACGCGTAGCCGTCGCGGCTGGCGCGGTCCTTGATGCCCGCGACCATCGGGACGGTCTTCTGCAGCGCCGCGACCTGACCGTCGACGGAGTCGAGGTCGAAGGCCTTGAGCATGCTCTTGATCGCGAACTCGAACAGCGGGATCCGCCGCGCGACCAGATCGCGCACCGCGGTGTCACCCTTGGCGAGCCGCAGCTCGCAGGGGTCCATGCCGTCGGGGGCGACCGCGATGTAGGTCTGCCCGGCGAAGGTCTGATCGCCCTCGAAAGCCTTCAGCGCCGCCTTCTGGCCCGCTTCGTCACCGTCGAAGGTGAAGATCACTTCGCCGCGGAAGGCGTCGTCGTCCATCATCAGCCGGCGAAGCACCTTCATGTGGTCCTCGCCGAACGCCGTTCCCGACGACGCGACGGCCGTCGGAACCCCGGCGGCGTGCATCGCCATCACGTCGGTGTAGCCCTCGACCACGACGACCTGGTGCCGCTTCGCGATCTCGCGTTTGGCCAGGTCGAGGCCGAACATGACCTGCGACTTCTTGTAGATCGGCGATTCCGCGGTGTTCAGGTACTTCGCCGAGACCCGGTCGTCGTCGTACAGGCGCCGCGCGCCGAACCCGACCACCTCGTTGCCGACGTCGCGGATGGGCCAGAGCAGCCGCCGGTTGAACCGGTCCATCGGCCCGCGCTGCCCTTCCTTGGCCAGTCCGGCCGTGAGCAGTTCCTTGACCTCGAACCCGCGGTTGAGCAGGTGCTTGGTGAGCTTGTCCCAGCCGGCGGGCGCGTACCCGCAGCCGAACGTCTGCGCGGCGGCCGCGTCGAAACCCCGTTCGGACAGGAAGTCCCGCGCCGTGCGCGCGTCCGGGGTGAGCAGCTGCTCGGCGTAGAACTCCTGGGCGGCACGGTGCGCTTCGATCAGCCGGGCGCGGGTGCCGCGATCGCGCTGGACGCTTCCGCCGCCGCCTTCGTAGGTCAGCCGGAACCCCGCGCGATCCGCGAGCCGCTCGACGGCTTCCACGAAGGAGATCAGGTCCATCTTCTGGATGAACTTGATCACGTCGCCGCCCTCGCCACAGCCGAAGCAGTGGAAGGTGCCGTGGGTGGGGCGCACGTTGAACGACGGGGTCTTCTCGTTGTGGAACGGGCAGAGGCCCTTCAGGCTGCCGCCACCGGCGCTGCGCAGCGCCACATAGTCGCCGATGACCTCGTCGATCCGGTTGCGCTCGCGCACCTCCGCGATGTCGCTATCCCGAATCCGTCCTGCCACGCCTCCACTCTAGGCCGTGTCCGGGCAAGGCCGGTCGATGGGCCACCGCGACCGGAACACCTTTGACCTTCCCCTCACTTGCCCTTCCCTCGGACCGCCGTGCGGCACACTCGGGTTATGAGCACCGCACTGGACGAACTCGCCGGGAAGTTCGCCACCCTGCGTCCCCACCTGGTGTCGGTCGCCTACCGGCTCACCGGCGCGCTGACCGACGCCGAGGACGCCGTCCAAGAGTCCTGGCTGCGGCTGAGCGGCCTCGACGAGCAACGCCGTTCGGCCATCGAGGACCACAAGGGCTGGCTGACCACCGTCGTCAGCCGGATCTGCCTGGACCGGCTGCGGTCGGCGGTGGTCCGCCGCGAGCGGTACGTGGGCGAATGGCTGCCCGAGCCGGTCCTCGGCCCGCTGGGCACGCCGCCGTCGGAGGACCCGCTGGCCATCGCCGTCCGCGACGACGGCATGCGGATGGCGGCGATGGTGGTCCTCGACCGGCTGACCCCGGAGCAGCGCGTCGCGTTCGTCCTGCACGACGCGTTTTCGGTGCCGTTCGGCGAGATCGCCGAAATCCTGGGCTGCACCGCGGAAGCCGCGCGCCAGCACGGTTCCCGCGGCCGCCGGGCGCTCGCCGACGCCGATCCGCCGCCCCGGACGGTGCTGGCCGAGCAGCAGCGGATCATCGAGCGGTTCATGACCGCGATGCTCACCGGCGACATCCAGGCGGTGGCCGAGGTCCTGCACCCGGACGTCGTCCTGGTCGGCGACGGCGGCGGCAAGGCGCGCACGGCGGTGCACACGGTCACCGGGTTCGACAAGGTCACCCGGCTCTTCCAGGGACTCATGCGGATGTACGACCCGGCCGGGATCGAGCAGGCGAGGCTCACGCTGGTCAACGGCGACCTCGGGCTCTACATCCCGCCGCAGGCCGCTTCGGCGGGGTACCGGGCGCTGGACGAGCACGTCAACGCGTTCGTCGTCCACGACGGGAAGATCGTCGCGATCTACGACATGGCGAACCCGGACAAGCTCACCACCGCGCGGTCCCGCGCCGGCAGCTGATCAGGGAAGCGGGATCCGGCAGGCGTCGCCCGAGGTGAACCCCTGCGCGGTGATGTCGAGCGCGCTGTTCATCCGGGCACGCATGTTCTCGAGCCCGATCTGGTAGGTCAGCTCGATGACGCCCTTGCGGCCGAACTCGCGTTCCAGCCCGGCGACCTGCTCGTCGGTGACGGTCACCGGGCTCGCGGTCATCGCGTCGGCATAGGCGAGCGCGAGCCGTTCCTGCTCGGTGAAGGCGGGCGACTTCGCGTAGTCGTCGATCTTCTTCAGCCGTTCGATGTCGAGCCCCTCGTGCATCTGCAGCATGGTCCCGAAATCGATGCACCACGCGCAGCCGAGCTGCGTCGCGACCCGGTACACGGCCAGCTCGCGCACGTTCGGCGGCAGGGCCTTGCTGGCCTTCTCGACCAGCATTTCGTGCAGCCCGCTCGCGCGAAGCAGTGCCGGGTGGTGCGCCGAGACCGCCAGCGGCTCGGGCACGGCACCGAAGCGCTTCCCGGCGAACTTGTAGAACAGCTTCAGCATGAAGCCGGCTTCGGTGGTCTTGACGGCGGGAATGCGCGGCATGGTGTCCTCCTCGGTGCGATTTGCGGTCGGAAGGTGGACGAGACGGTCCGCGAGGACGTGACAGTGACGCGCGCCACGCGCCCGGAAGGGGCCGCGATTTAGCCTTTTCGCCGGAACCCCCATTCGATCAACAAAGGTACGCTTACTCTCGGCAATTCCTTCGATACAACCGATGCCGACACATCGGGCTCTTCGGCGACCCCTCCGCACCATCCCACCGGAGGAAACACATGGACCGTCCGATGCTCGCCGTCGAAGATCCCGCGACCGGACAGCGGATCACGACCGTCCCGGACGCCGGGCCCGTCGATGTCGACAAAGCGGTACGGGCCGCGTCCCGTGCCTGGCCCGCCTGGCGCGCCACCGACCGGCACGCGGCGCTGGCTTCGTGCGCCGTCGTCGTCGAGGAGGCCGCGGCGGTGCTGGCGCCCGTGCTGACCGAGGAGCAGGGAAAACCGCTTCGGGAAGCCAAAGCCGAGTTCGCCAGGGCGGCGGCACGCTTCCGGTACTTCGCCCGGCTGAGACTCGAACCGCAGATCGTCGGTGATGGCCCGGTCGCCGCGATCACGCCGTGGAACTTCCCCGTGCAACTGGCCGCCGCGAAGCTGGCGCCCGCGTTCGCCGCGGGGAACACGGTGGTGCTCAAACCGTCGCCGCGGACCCCGCTCACCACCCTGCACCTCGGCCGGATGCTGGCGGAGGTGCTGCCGCCGGACGTCCTGACCGTGCTCACCGGGCAGGATCCGCTGGGCGAGCGCCTGGTCGCCCACCCCGGGATCCGGAAGGTCGACTTCACCGGCTCCGTCCCCACGGGGAAGCACGTCGCCGCCGCGACCGCGCCCGGTTCGAAACGGCTGGCGCTGGAACTGGGCGGCAACGATCCCGCGATCGTCCTCCCCGGCACCGACCCCGCCGTCATCGCGAAACGGCTGTTCTGGAGCGCGTTCGCCAACTGCGGGCAGATCCGCGTGGCGGTCAAACGGGTCTACGCCGTCGGGTCCGCGTACGACGGCGTCGTCGAGGCACTGTCGGCCTTCGCGGAAACGGTCGTCGTCGGCGACGGCCGGACGCCCGGAACGCAGCTCGGCCCGGTGAACAACCGCCCGCGGTACGACCACGTCATCGAACTCACCGAGGAAGCGCGGGCGGACGGGGCACGGCTCGTCACCGGCGGGCGGCTCGACGGGCCCGGGTACTTCTTCGCCCCGGCGATCCTCGCCGGGGCGCACGACGGGATGCGGGTGGTGCGCGAGGATCAGTCGGGCCCGGTGCTGCCGATCGTGCGATGCTCCACAGTGGACGAAGCCGTCGGGCTGGCCAACGCCACGCCGTCGGGCTTGTCCGGGTCGGTGTGGGGCCCGGACGAGGAGCGCGCCGCCGGAATCGCGGCGCGGCTCGACTGCGGGACGGCGTGGGTCAACGAGCACGTGACCGATCGCGAGAGCGTCAGGGAGTGATCGTCCGGACGTCCCAGACCCAGACGCCGTCGACGAACTCGGCGGGCTTCCGCAGCAGCAGGTCCACCGTGGCCCGGAGCGCGTCCTGGTGTTCGCGCGGGATCAGCACGAGCACATCGGCGTTCCAGTACCGCAGGTCTTCCAGTGCCTGCACCCGTTGCGATTCGGTGATCGTCGCGGGCACGCCGGTCTGCTTGATCTGGTCGAAGATGATCGATGTCGGCCGCTGGATGGCGCCGTAGCGGCCGCGTTTGTCGTCCGGGCCGCTCGGACCGACGAAATAGCCCTCGGGCATCGAATAACCGAGGCCCGCGTCGATCTGCCAGTGCAGCGGCTCGGATTCGCCGGAACTCGGCAACGGCACGGGCACCACGGTCCCGCCGGGTGCCACGTAGGTCCGCCAGGTGCCGTCGGCGAGGAACCTCGGTGTCGGCGGGCGGTCCTTCACGATCAGTTGCGTCGGCGCGATCGGCAGCAGGACCGCGATCACGACGCCGATCCACACCAGCCGCAACGGGAATCGCCGCTCCCCCGGCACTTCGGGCAGCTTCGACGCGACCGTGTAGACGCGCTCGGTCGCCAAGGCCAGCAGTGCGCCGATGAGCGGGATGCAGCCCATCGCGAGCCGGGATTCCAGCAGCGATTCGAACAGCGGCAGTTCCGACAGGAGTTTCCACGGCCCCGGGATGCCGGTTTCTTCGTGCACCACGACGAGTTGCACGCCGAGCGAGAGCCAGGCCATCACGAACATCGAGATCGCCAGCGCCCGCGCGAACACCTCACGCCACAGCCAGACGGTGATGACCACCATCAGCACGATCAGCGGCCAGCCGAAGAAGGCGTTCTCCTCGGTCCGGTTCATCGACACGTCCGCCGCGGCCTGCGGCTGCCCGGCGACCGACTGCGTCGCGAACCGGGTGAACGCGGCCGTGTCGTTGCCGACGGCGCCGTGCTCGATCGCCTGGTAGCTCTGCGGGCCGAAGAACTGCCACCACAACGGGAACGCGCACAGCACCAGCGCCACGAGGACCCCGATGCCGACGCCCTTCCCGAGCGGTTTCGCCATCGGCGGGAACTCGCGGTAGTTCGTCGCGAAGTAGGCGATGGCGAAGATCGCGAACGCCATCGCGAAGATCAGCAGCGGCTCTTCGCCGAGGAAGATCTGATACGCCGCCAGGAGGCCGAGGAAGATCCCGTTGCGGACCGGGCGTTCACCGCGCGCGATCTTGAAGACCAGCAGCGCGATGAACGGCAGGACGAACCACGCGACGAAGTTCGGGTGCGCGTTGCCGTGCGAGATCATCGGCGGGGCGAATCCGACGAAGGCGCCGCCGATGGCCGCGCCGACCCGGTGGTTGACCAGATGCCGTGAGAAGACCCAGTACCAGGCCGCCGCCGTGCCGGCGAGACCGCCGGTGAGCGCGATCGCCCAGGTGACCGTCGGCCCGAAGGTGAGCGTGATCGGCGAAAGCGGGATGCCGATGCCGAGCATGGCCGTGTTGGCCATCAGGTTCACGCCGAGCGGATGGTTCTGGAAGTGCGACGAGAGCGGATTCCTCAGGTGCAGCACGTTGTCCGCGGTGACGGAGAAGAACCACTCCCACAGGTTCTGGTCCGAAGCGCTGTTCCAGAGGTAGCCCTCTTTGAGATCGAGCCAGAGCCCGTTGTAGAGCAGGAAAGCGAACAGCACGAAGCTGCCCATGATGGCGGCGTCGACGGCGGCGAACCGGCGAGGTCTCGTGGGAGTCTCTTCGGCCTCCACGGCCGCCGCCTCAGCCTGGAAAAGGCTCACTGACCATCCTCACGGCTCGACTACGCGGGCGAGAAAGTAGATCACACCCGTCGAGGCATGCCTCACGAGCAGAAGGAAGGGACGATCGACGGCGACCTCGAGAGGTTCGTCGACCATGATCGACGTCAGCCGCATCAGCACCGCCGTCGCGGCGGCGCCTTCGAGGCCCTGTTCGTCGATGCGGAGCACGGACTGGTGGACGACCTCCGACACTTCGAGCCGGTCGTCGTCGGCGAGCCCGGTGAGATCGGCGCGGGCGGTGAACATCGTCCGGACGCCGAGTTCCTGCAGTTTCGCCGTCAGCGGGCTGTCGACGTCGAGGTCGAGTTTCGGCAATGACAGGGCGAGCGTCTTGGACCGCGTGTTCTCCAGCAGCCGCGCCAGCTTGCCCGCGTCGAGTTCGGCGTCGTCGAGATCGCCGTCCGGCAGCAGGATGGTCGCCTCCACCCCGCCCTCGGCGCCGAGGCGGACGACCTGCCAGCCGTCCTCGTGGGTGTGGTCGAGCTGTTTTTCGAGCCACATCGTCGGCACCGTACGGGTACCGGACGGCGCGTGGAAGTCCGCGGGCGCGGTGTTGTCACGCGAGAACGGATTGGTCCAGGCGGTTTTGAGATACAGCGCGTTGACGATCGCGGCGACGGTGTCCGGCGCGACGGTCCCCGGCTTCAGCAGTTCGGGGATCAGCTCGCGGGTGGCCTCGGCGACGTCGGCGTTGATCAGCCGCCGCGCGGCTTCCGGATCGTCGCCGAACGGGGCGCTCGCCACCTTGCCGCCCGGCCAGGCGGCCAGTTCGGCACGGAAAGAGTCCTCGATCGGGAGCCCGTCCCAGGCCCAGAGCGTGTTCGCGACCGCGAGTTCGGGGCCGTCGTCGAGCAGCGACGAAGCCTTGCCCAGCAGGTCGGCGAGCTCGTCCGGGTCGCCGAGCAGCGCGATCAGTTCTTCTCTGGTCTTCCCCTTGGCGGCCTGCGTCACCAGGCCGAGCGCGCTCGCGATCGAGTACGGCGAGAAGCACGCGTTCTCCGCGCGGCTCGCCAATACCCGATAGAGGTCCAGACCAAACCGGAGGTGGCTTTCGACAGCGCCCATGCCGCAGACCGTACCGTGCACGGGCCTGTCCGTCTCCTGTCCGAAAGTTCCGTTCAGGTGGCTCGGGTGGTCGTGAGTGATGATTCGGGCTAGTGAGGGGCAGGGCGAACGTGTCTTGGCCGTGGACGCGTCGCGAAAGTCGCGTTCGCAACGGTCAAGGTTGCGAAAGTGCCGTTCTCAACGCCTGTCCCGTGGCTTCCCTCTGTACCGACACCTCACCACCACACCGATGTCCCGAAAGTGGCTTTCGCGACACCCTGACCACCACACAGGCAACCGATCACCCGGCTGTCGTGACCGGACCGCCCACGAACACGACACGTTTGCCCTTCTCGTCAATAGTGAGGGGTAGGGCAAAG
This sequence comes from Amycolatopsis sp. lyj-84, assembly GCF_046549075.1. NCBI lineage: Bacteria > Bacillati > Actinomycetota > Actinomycetes > Pseudonocardiales > Pseudonocardiaceae > Amycolatopsis > Amycolatopsis sp. lyj-84. Next base: position 207,879 of record NZ_JAJPWO010000015.1, on the reverse strand, counting down.
GTGACGTCGTGTCCGAACCCAAGGTGAGCGAAGGCGTAACTCGCGTGATCGGGAACGGATCTCGCGTGCTCGGACAGCGAACTCCGTGAACGTCACCCGATCACGCGAGATCCGCCCCCAAGAGAACCCGAAACCCCACTCACGACCATCCAGACCCACGACTCAACCGTGGCGCCCCGTGTGCCAGGCGTGCCACGCGTAGGCCTGCGCGTCCGTGAGCGAGGCCACCTGGTCGACGACCACGCGCAGGCGGGCCGCGTCGTCCGCGGCGGCCTCCCACGCGGGCAGGAACAGGCCGTCCAGCGCGTCCGGGGCGCGGCGGCACAGCGCGTCGACCAGTTCGGCGAGCGTCTGGCGCTGGCCGTCCTGCATCGCGAGGCGCCGCCTGTCGCTCATCACGTACCTCAGCGCGAGCGCCTTGAACAACGCGACCTCGGCCGCGACCTGCTCCGGGATGACCAGTTGCGCGGCATAGCGGCGCAGCGGCCCCTCGCCGTGCACCTTGCGCGTCGCGCCGACGACCGCCGTCGCGAACCGGCCGACCAGTTCGCTCGTCAGCCGCTTCAGCGCGACCTGTGCCTTCAGTGATCCGTCGAGGCCCGGTTCGGTGAGCGCCGCGACCACGGGCAGGTCGAGCAGTTCCTTCGCCGCACCCTCCAAAGTGGACTGCGACTGGTGCGAGAACCGGCGCGCCGCCTCGGCCACCGCCGCGCGTTCCTCGGCGTCGGCCAGTACCCGCAACGAAATCCGGCCCGCCAGCACGCCGTCCTCGACGTCGTGCACGGAGTACGCGACGTCGTCGGACCAGTCCATGATCTGCGCTTCCAGACAGGTCCGGCGGTCCGGCGCGTTCTCGCGGACCCATGCGAAGACGTCGGCGTCATCGGCGTAGACGCCGTACTTCGGATTGCCCTCTTCACGCTGCCACGGGTACTTCGTCGACGCGTCGAGGCAGGCGCGGGTGAGGTTCAGCCCGCCGACGGCCCCGCCTTCGAGCAGGACCTTGGGCTCCAGCCTGGTCAGGATCCGCAACGTCTGCGCGTTGCCTTCGAAGCCGCCGCACGGCTGCGAGACCTCGTTCAGCGCGCGCTCGCCGTTGTGCCCGAACGGCGGGTGCCCGATGTCGTGCGCGAGCCCGGCGGTGTCCACCAGATCCGGGTCCGCGCCCAGCTCGTCCGCGATCCCCCTGCCGATCTGCGCGACCTCCAGCGAATGCGTCAGCCGGGTGCGCGGTACCCCGCTGACCTCGGCACCTTCACCCGGGCCGACCACCTGGGTCTTGCCTGCCAGCCGCCGCAGGGCCGCCGAGTGCAGCACCCGCGCGCGATCACGGGCGAAGGCGCTCCGCCCGTCTTCGGCGCCCTCCAGCGCCGCGCCCTTGGGCCGCTCGGGCAGCAGGCGTGCCCTGTCGGCCTCGGTGTAGGTGTCACTCACCCGTCCAGCTTATGCGTGATCACCGACACTTATCGCCGCGTCAGACCTCGCCGGTACCGAACAGAGTGTCCGCCGGGGACTTCGTGAGCCGATAATAAAGCAGCGCGCCCGTCTCGCGGACGATGTAGCGCGCCTGCGTCTCGCGGGTCTGCACCACCGGGCCGCGATGGGTGGGCGAGGTCCACGTCTCCAGGCCGACGTCGTCGGCCATGATCCGGGCGCGGAAGGAGTGCCACGGGTCGCTGACCAGCACCGCGGTCTTCCAGCCCCGTTTCTGCACCTGCTCGGCGACGGCGCGCAGGCTGCGCAGGGTGTCGCTGCCCTCACCGACCGGCAGTGTCGCGGAGACGGGCACGCCACGTTTGCGCAGCCACTGCGCGCCGGCCTGTGCCTCGGTGTAGTTGTCGTCGGCCTTCTTGCCGCCCGCGGTGACGATCGTCTTGGCGACGCCCTGGTCGTACAGCGTCTTCGCCTTGGCCAGCCGGGACTCGAAGATCCCCGACGGCCTGCCGTTGTACTGGGCCGCGCCGAGCACCACGATGACGTCGGCCTGATCGCGCACGTCCTCCCGCGCGACCTGCCAGACCCGGAACGCGGTCCCGCCGATGACCGCGACGACGATCAGCAGGAACCCCGCCACGGTCCGGCGCACCCAGTTCGCGCGAGTGGGCTTGGTCCGTTCGGCGGTACTCACGGGGGTGATTCTCGCAGAGCGGCGAGACGATCTCAGAGCCAGCCGTGCTCTTCCGCGAGCCGCACCGCCTCGGCCCTCGTCCTCGCCCCGGTCTTGCCCATCGCGGCCGAAAGATGGTTGCGCACGGTGCCTTCGGAAAGGTGCAGCGCCCGGGCGATGTCGGCCACCGTGCTGCCGTCCCCGGCCGCTTTGAGGACGTCGCGCTCGCGTCCGGTGAGCGGGCTCGCGCCGGTGGCGAGCGACTCGGCGGCGAGCGCCGGATCGACCACCTTGAGTCCACTGTGGACCCTGCGAACGGCGTCGACGAGCTGCTCCGGCGGGGCGTCCTTGACCACGAATCCCGCGGCGCCCGCCGCCATCGCCCGCGCGAGATAGCCGGGTCTGCCGAAGGTGGTGCAGATGATGATCCGGCACGACGGCAGCGCGCCGTGCAGCTCGGAGGCGGCTTCGAGGCCGTCCTTTCCCGGCATCTGGACGTCGAGCAGCGCGACGTCCGGCGTCGTTTCCTTCGCCTTGGCGAGCACTTCGTCCCCCGAGCCGATCTGCGCGACCACCTCGATGTCGGATTCGAGACCGAGGACGGTGGCCAGTGCCCCTCGCACCATGGCCTGGTCGTCGGCGAGCAGGACCCGGATCACGCGCAGCCTCCAGCGGGTTCGGTGAGCGGCGCACGCGCACCGCTCCGCACGGCGGATTCCGGTACCTCCGCGCGGACGAGCCATCCTCCCGCAGAAGGCGCCGTCGCGGTCAAGGTCCCACCGACCGCGGCCAGCCTTTCGGTGAGCCCGCGCAGGCCGTTCCCCGCCGTCACCTCGCCGCCGTCGCCGTCGTCCTCGACTTCCAGCCAGGTCTTGCCGAAGCGGACCTTCACCCGCTTCGCCCCGGAATGCCGGAGCACGTTGGTGACCGCCTCCCGCAGCACGTAGCCGAAGGTCCGCTGCAGGGCGGGATCGACGTTGTCCACCGCGTGCGGCAGATCCGCGTCGATCTCGGCGGCCCTCAGCGCCGCCCGCGCCCCGGCGATCTCCGCCGACAGCGACACCTCGCGATATTCGGAGACCGTGGCGCGGATGTCCGAGAGGGCGCTGCGGGTCAGGCTCTCGACCTCGCTGATCTCCTGCAGCGCGCGGCTGTCGTCCTTGCCGCTCTCCAGGATCCGGCGGGCGAGCCCGGCCTTGACCGTGATGGTGGTGAGGCTGTGGCCGAGGATGTCGTGCAGGTCCCTGGCCAGGCGCTCCCGTTCGCCCGCCACCGCGAGCGTCGCGATCTCCCGGTTCGCCGCCTCCAGCTTCCGCACCGCGCGGACCAGGTTCGCCATGAAGAACATCGCCGCCGTGATCGAGGTGACCGCCACCAGATCGCCGAAGTCGTCCTTCCCGATGGCCAGGTGCACGCCCAGCACCACCAGGAGGGCGCCACCGTCCAGGATCACCGCCCACGCCGGAGGCAAGGTGAAGGACAGCACCGCCGTCGCGTAGATCAGGATGTACGGGTTGTTGTCGTGCAGGAAGACCAGGACCAGGCCGATGAGCAGCATCAGCACCGAGAAGGTGTAGGTCGTCTTCCGCAGGGAAGGCCGCAGGCTGAGCGGGAACAGCACGTAGCAGGCGCCGTACACGACCAGGAGAGCGATGATCACCAGCTCTTTCCCCGTCGCCCCGTCGGTGAACAGCTCGACCGCGGCCGGGACGAAACTCGGCAGGATGAAGGCGATGCCGAGGATCGCCCACCGCCCCGGCCGGGGCCCCCTCCCGGTCCTCGGCGGCATGTCCGACCACCAGTTCTCACGGCTGTTCAAGCCCGTCGTAACCCTGCCCGGGTAGTCGCTCACCGGTTCACCCTTTTCTCAGACCCGCGCACTGTCCTTACGGTAACGCCTGATCACCAGCGCCCCGAGGACCAAGGTCCACGCCGCCAGCACACCGAGCGCCGCCGTGAAGCTCACCGTGAGATGGTCGGTGACGACCGGGCGGACCAGCTGGATCAGCCAGTACGTGGGCGTCGCCTGGGCGAGGTCGGCCATCCACGACGGCATCCCGTCGATCGGGATCCACATGCCGCCGAGGAAACCCATGCCCATCATCACGATCATGTTCATCGGCTGCATCGACTCCGGCGTGCCGAACTGGCCCAGCAGCAGCCCGAGCAGGACCAGCGGGATCGCGCCGAGCCAGATGCCCAGCACCAGCCGCAGCCAGCCCGCGGCGTCGAGGTGGACACCCTGGACCAGGACGCCGACCAGCGGAACGAGGAGCAAGGACGGAAGCGCGACGAGCATCGCCGACAGCGCCTTGCCGCCGAGGTAGCCGGTGCCGGTCAGCGGGGTCAGCCGCAGCTGACGCTGCCAGCCCGTGGACCGCTCGATGGCCAGTTTCGCGCCGCTCGTCATCGCGGCGGAGAAGGTGCCGAAGGCCATCATGTTGACCATGATCACCCCGGAGATGTTCACGTCGGCGGAGCCGAAAACGTTGGCCTGCAACAGGAACATCAGCACCGGGAAGGCGACGGCGAAGAGCACGAACCGCGTCGAACGGAAGGTGCGGACGATCTCGGTCTTGAGAAAGGTCGGGTTCATCGGACGGGTTCCTCGGTCTTGTCGGTCGAGTCGGTCGAGTCGGTCGTCAGGGAAAGGAAGGCGCCTTCGAGGCCGATGGCGCTGATCTCGATGTCGTGCGCTTCGGGCACGCGGGTCAGCAGCGCCCGCAGCGTCGCGTCGGAATCGGAAGTGGAGATGGCGGCGCGGCCACCGCGGAGCTCGAAACCGGTGACCGCGGGCAGCCCCGCGATCACCGGCTCCGCCGCCGCGGGCACCACCGCGCGGACCGTGCGTCCCCCTGCCAGCGCACGGACCTGCGCGACCGAACCGTCCGCGACGACCCGTCCCGACCGCATCAGCACGACACGGTCGGCGAACTCTTCGGCCTCTTCGAGATAGTGGGTCGCGAACAGCACCGTGCGACCGGAGTTCGTGTACTCGTACATGGACTTCCAGAACTCGCGGCGCGTGCCGACGTCCATCGCGGCGGTCGGCTCGTCGAGGATCAGCAGGTCGGGATCGCTGACCAGCGCGACCGCGAACCGCACGCGCTGCTTCTGCCCACCGGAAAGCCTGGTGGACCGCCGGTTCGCGATGTCCTCGATCCCGGCACGGCGCAACGCCTCGCGCACGGGCATCGGCTTGCGGTGCAACGCGGCGACCATGCCGACGGTCTCGGCGACCGTCAGATCCTCGACGAGCGCGCCGCCCTGCAGCATCGCGCCGATCATCCCGTCGCCGACCGCGTCGCCCGGCTCACGCCCGAAGACGGTCACGGTGCCGCTGTCGGGCACGGTGAGGCCCAGGATCATGTCGACCGTGGTGGACTTGCCCGCGCCGTTGGGGCCGAGGAGCGCGACCACCTCGCCCGGCGCGATCGTGAGGTCCACGCCGTCGACGGCATGGACGTCGCCATAGTGCTTACGCAGGCCGGAAAGCCGTACCGCCGCCCCCGCGGTGATGTCTTGTTCTCGCATGCCTAGAGCTTGTCGCGCTCAGGCGTCTCGTCCGTGGGCCGCGCGTCACGACCTGGGGGTGACAGTTGTCAGGGGTGGCGCGCTGTGTGCGCCGTCCAGGGACGCTAGGTGTGGCGGCAGTGGAGTGGGAGGAACGCGACCTTCACTCCTTTCCCGAGTACGTGAAGGCCTCCTTCACTACCTTCAGAGTAGGGAAGGAGGCCTTCACGGAGTCGGCAATCGCCACGTCCGCCCCAGGTGCTTCAGCAGCCACAGAGGCGGCGTGTGAAAGACCCCTTCCCTCGGCTCAGCCGAGGAAACGCGACCTTCACTCCTTTCAGTACGTGAAGGACCCCTTCCTTGCGTTAGGCGCAAGGAAGGGGTCCTTCACGTACTTCAGGCGACCAAGGGTGCCGGAGCGGAGTGGGCCGTCAGCAGCCGATCAGCCGGGCCGCCAGGTACGACTCGAGCTTGTCGATCGCGACCCGCTCCTGCGCCATGGTGTCGCGCTCCCGCACGGTCACCGCGAGGTCGTCGAGCGTGTCGAAGTCGACGGTGACGCAGAACGGCGTCCCGATCTCTTCCTGGCGCCGGTAGCGCTTGCCGATCGAGCCGGCGTCGTCGAAGTCGGCGTTCCAGTGCTTGCGCAGCATCGCCGCGACGTCGCGCGCCTTGGGCGTGAGATCGGCGTTGCGGGACAACGGCAGCACGGCGACCTTGAACGGCGCGAGCCGGTAGTCCAGCTTCAGCACGGCGCGCTTGTCGACGCCGCCCTTGGCGTTGGGGACCTCGTCCTCGTGGTACGCGTCGACCAGGAACGCCATCATCGAACGGCCGACACCGGCCGCGGGTTCGATGACGAACGGGCGGAACCGCTGCTTCGAAGCCTGGTCGAAGAACGACAGGTCGACGCCGGAGTGGTTCGAGTGCGTCGTCAGGTCGTAGTCGGTGCGGTTCGCGATGCCCTCGAGCTCGCCCCACTCCTGGCCCGCGTTGAACGCGAACCGGTACTCGATGTCGACGGTGCGCTTCGAGTAGTGGGAGAGCTTTTCCTTCGGGTGCTCGTAAAGGCGCAGGTTCTCCGGCTTGATGCCGAGGTCCTTGTACCAGTCGGTGCGCGCGTCGATCCAGTACTGGTGCCAGGTCTCGTCCTCACCCGGCTCGACGAAGAACTCCATCTCCATCTGCTCGAACTCACGCGTGCGGAAGATGAAGTTGCCCGGGGTGATCTCGTTCCGGAACGACTTGCCGATCTGGCCGATGCCGAACGGCGGCTTCTTCCGCGCGGTGGTCTGCACGTTGAGGAAGTTGATGAAGATGCCCTGCGCGGTCTCCGGACGGAGGTAGTGCACGCCCTCCTCGGACTCGACCGGGCCGAGGTAGGTCTTCAGCATCATGTTGAAGTCACGCGGCGCGGTGTATTCGCCCCGGTTGCCGCAGTTCGGGCACGGGACCTCGGACAGGTCGTCCTCGGTCACCTCCTTGCCCGTACGCGCGGAGAAGTCCTCCGCCAGCTGGTCGGCGCGGAAACGCTTGTGACAGGAGAGACATTCGATCAGCGGGTCGGTGAAGACGTCGAGGTGACCCGACGCGCTCCAGACCTGGCGGGGCAGGATCACCGAGGAGTCGAGGCCGACGACGTCGTCCCGGCTCTGCACGACGGTCTTCCACCACTGGCGCTTGATGTTGTCCTTGAGTTCGACCCCGAGCGGACCGTAGTCCCACGCCGACTTGGTACCGCCGTAGATCTCTCCACACGGGAAAACGAAGCCTCGACGCTTACACAGGCTGACGACGGTCTCAATGGTGTTCGCGGGCACTCCACGCTCCGAAGCATGCGGGGACGGTTAGGACTTGGAACGACAAGACTAACCGCAGGACCCCGCACGACCTCCGGCGAGGTTGGAACGGCTCAGGGCCGGCTGACCAACGAGGCGGTGACGATGCGGTTGTCCTCGTAGCCGTCGGTCCCGCCGACGTACTCGCCACCGCACGTGACCAGCACCAGCCGGTGCGGACCGTCCGGCCCGAACAGCTTCTCCGACTGCTCGGCCAGCTTCGTCTTGTGCACGGTGACGATCTCGCCGATCTTGTAGACCCACTTGCCGCCGTCGGTGTCGACGACGTTGACCTCTTGCCCGGTCTTGAGCCGCCACAGTTCGTCGAACGGGCCCTTCTTGCCCTTCCAGTTCACGTGCCCGGAAAGCAGGGACGCGCCCTGGTCGGCGCCCAGTTTCGAGCCCCACCAGGTGGCTTCGTCGAGACCCTCGGGGATGGGGAGGGTCCCGTCGGAAGTCAGTTCCTTGCGGATCAGTTTCGCCGTGCCGCCACCGGGCAGTTTGACCGTTCCGGGTGCCTGGCCCGTGTCCGCGGCGACCTCGGCCGTCTGCACCGCCGACGTGTTCGCCGCGTCCTGGGCCGCCGCGACGACCGGCTCACTCCTTCCGGTGAACACGAGCACCGCGATCACGGCCGCCACCACGAAAACCGCGGCGCCGGCGAGGATCCATCGCAGGCCGGGGCGTTTCTTCGGCTGCTCTCCGCCCACCGCGCCGTCGTCGAACTGTCCCACCATCGGGTATTACTCCTTGCTCGCGTCAAGCCGCCGGAGCGGCCGGTGTCGCTAGACACGCGACGCGAGCCGACGCGGGTTGCATCGACTTCAGGCGGGCGGCCCGGAAACGGGGGTCGCGACGATGACCCGGTTGTCCCGGTAGCCGTCGGTCCCGCCGAGGTAGTCACCGCCGCAGGTGACCAGCACCAGCCGGTGCGGCCCGCTCTGGGCGAAGAGTTTCGCCGCCTGCGCGGGCAGATCGTTCTTGTGCACCGTGACGACCTCGCGCACGCGATAGACCCAGACCCCGCCCGCCGCGTCGCTGACGGCCACTTCCTGGCCTTCCCGCATCCGCCACAGCTCGTCGAACGGGCCTTTGGCGCCGCTCCAGTTGACGTGCCCGGAGATCAGCGCCGTACCGGCTTCGGCGCCGAGCCGGGCGCCCCACCACGCCGCGTCGCCGAGACCGCGCGGGATCGGGAGGACGCCGTCGGCGTTGACCTCGGAGCGGACGAGCTTCGCCGAGCCGCCTTCGGGCAGGCGGATGGTGCCGGGCCGCTGCCCGCGTTTCGAGGTGTCGGCGGGCAGTACCAAGGGAGCGCCGTCCTCCCCCGGCATGACCGCGGGTTCCGCGACCGGGACCGGGACCGCCGACTCCGGCGGGATCCAGGTCAGCACGACGACGCCCGCGGAAATGGCGAGCGCGGAGACGACGGCGGAGAGTCCCGCCAGCCAGGTCCGCACGGGACCGCTACTTCTCCCGCGCCGGGACGGGCTTGCGACGGCGGTGCAGCAGCATGGCCGCGGCGCCGATCAGGATGCCGCCGCCCAGCAGCCCGAGCCCGACCACGGTCCGCGTCGAGCCGTCGGCCTGCGGCGGGATACCGCCTGCGGGCACCGTCCCCGGCACCGCGGGCTGTTCGGGGGCCGCGCCCGGCCCGGTGCCACCGGCGGGCTTCGCCACGAAGTTCTTCGGGATCGCGCAGCTCACGCCGCCGAGGACGATCGTCGTGCGGGCCTCGCGCAGGTCCTTGTTCGCCGCGTCGCGCACGTGCGTGACGATGTCCAGCTTCCAGCCCGCCACCGCGGTCACGTCGCCGTCGCGCCAGCCGCTCTGCCGGATGAGCTGGTCGAAGGCGGTCACCCGGGACACGGTCAGGTCGGAGGTCGTCTTGTCCTTGCTGAGGTTCTCGTTCTTGACGAACGACGGCGGCCCGAGCTTGAGTCCCTTGACGTCGACACCCGAAGCCCCGGACTGCTTGAGCGCGCCGGTCTCGTCCCGCACCCAGATCTTGCCCACGCTGGTCGACGACGTCGTTTTGCCCGGCGCGGCGCAGTTGACCGCGCTCTTCGCGCCTTCGAGCACCAGCACCGTGTTGTCGGCGGGCTTCGTGCCGCCGTGCCCGTTGTCGATCAGCGCGTAGTTGCTCTCCGCGCTCGCGGTCGGGACGGTGGTCTGCTGCAGGGCGGCGAGAACGTTGTGGTCACGGCTGGCGATCCCGGCCGGGTACGGGCTCTGCGCACCGTAGCGGCCCAGGTTGATGTCCCATTTGTCGCCGAAGGTGTTCCGCTCGCCGTCGTCACGAGGGACGACGGTGCGGTCAGGGGAGAGTTTCGACTGTCCGGGCGACAGCGGCGAGCGCTGGGTCTCGGTGATCAGCGATCCCGGGTTCCCGATGCGCACCGACGCCACGTTCGCGAACGACACGGGGCCGGTCTTCTCATCCACGGCCTGCGTCGTCTGTGCCGAGGCCGGCCCCGGAACCGACGCCAAGGCGACGGCCGCCGTCGCGGCGGCCAGCTTCGTCACGAAACGAGTCATGTCTCCCCACTGCCTCCCTCTGACCCTCGCGACAACCTTGCACCGTTAGCGACCACATGCGAAGTGGAATGGTCATTTCTTTGCGAAGTCACCCGAAAGGAGCAGTAACGGCGCCGCCAAGTGGTCGACCGCTCGGCGAACAGACCACGCGGGACGGGAACACTAAGATGGGCTGGACTGTTACTGGCAATGACTTCGGAAATCATGATGAACTTGGAGGCGGCCATGGCTACGGTGACCCCGGACTCTGCCGCCCCGGGCTTCACGGAAGACCCCGGCCCGCATTCGACGGCCCGGCCCCCCGCAGAGCCCGCGGCGTCGGCCTCGGCCGCCGCCCTCGCGGACGCCGGCGACCTGCTCAGGGCGCTCGCCGCGCCCGTGCGCATCGCCATCGTCCTGCAGCTGCGTAACGCGGACAGGTGCGTACACGAACTTGTGGACACGCTCGATGTCGCGCAGCCGCTGATCAGCCAGCACCTCCGGGTGCTCAAGACGGCGGGCGTCGTACAGGGTGAGCGGCGCGGCCGTGAGGTGGTGTACCGACTGGTCGACGATCACCTTGCGCATATCGTGGTGGACGCCGTAGCCCACGTTCAGGAGGGGAAGTGAGCATGAGTCCCACGACGGCCAACAGTTCCGCGCCGGTACCGGGACGCCGGTCGACGAAACAGCGGGCCGCCGTGGTCGAGCTGCTCAAGGCGATCGACGACTTCCGTTCCGCCCAGGAACTGCACGACGAGCTGCGCAAACGCGGCGACGGTATCGGGCTCACCACGGTGTACCGGACCCTGCAGTCACTGTCGGAGGCCGGCGAGATCGACGTCCTGCGCACCGACACCGGCGAGGCCATCTACCGGCGCTGCTCGTCGCACCACCACCATCACCTGGTGTGCCGTCTCTGCGGCAGCACCGTCGAGGTGGAGGGCCCCGCGGTCGAACGCTGGGCCGAGAAGATCGCCTCGGAGCACGGCTTCTCCGACATCAGCCACACCGTGGAGATCGTCGGGACCTGCTCGAATCACTGACGCGCCCGTGCAATGAAGGGGACTTTCATTGCAAATTTTGCAATGAAAGTCCCCTTCATTGCACGCTGGCGCATCGGGTCAGTACTCGTAAGGATCCTTCGGCTCCGGAACCTGCCGCACCGAAGTGAGCGTCAAGTCCGGCATGTAGCTGTTCTCCCGCACGGCCGTCCCCGGGACGACGACGCCGGTCACCTCCAGCCAGGTGTCGTTGCCGAACCCAGAAACGCCGTCGCCCACCAGCCGCACCGTGATCGGGAAGGCGTCGGCCGCGCAGCAGCCGATGACCAGCCTGGCCAGCATCGTGTTGCCTTCGTTGTGCACGACGAACCCGGACAGCCGCACCGTGCGCCCGTTCAGGGACCCGCTCTTGTCCCAGCCCGCGCGGCTGACGAACTCGTTGACCTCCAGCGGCACCACGTCGCCCGCGGGCAGGGGCGGGAAGGCGGCCGCGTTGCTCGCCGACGCGCTCTGCGGCGCCCTGGCCTCGGTCCTGGTCACCGAGTCGGCGCCCAGCGCGGGCGGCGCGACCAGGAAGACGGCCAGCACCGGCACCATCAGCAGCCAGGCCGAACGCGTGTTGTGGTCGTGCGCGTGGACATCCCCTGAGACAGCGGCGGCGGCCCGGGCGGCCAGCAGGTCGCGGACGATCGCGACCGCGCCCAGCGCGACCATCACCGCGCCGCCCGCGATGATCCACGGCTGCTGCGCGGGTTTGACGTAGCGCAGGTAGTCGCCGTTGACGGTGATCTTGAGCAGCGCCCCGCCGAGCAGGATCAGCAGGATGTTCTGGGTCTCGCGTTTCACACGCCACCTCCGAGGATGAGCACGCCCGAGACCACGGCGCAGGACAGCGCGACGACGAACGTCACCGGCGCGAACCGCAGCGCGAAGGATTTGCCGAAGGTGCCGGTCTGCAAGGCGAACAGTTTCACGTCGATCGCGGGCCCGACCACCAGGAAGACCAGTTTCGGCAGCAGCGGCATCGCGGTCAGCGACGCGGCGACGAAGGCGTCCGCCTCACTGCACAGGGCCAGGACGACGGCGAGCACGGCCATCACCAGCACCCCGAGCACGATCTGCTCCCCCAGCACGCCGAACCACTTGGCGGGCACCAGCACGTTCATCGTGGCCGCGATCATCGCGCCGAGCACGAGGAAACCGCCCGCCTCGACCAGATCACCGCGCGCGGTCTCGGCGAAGGTCTTCCAGCGCGAACCGTGCTGGACCTCCGGCAGCCGACGCAGCGCCCGTTCCGCGATCCAGTCGAGCTTGCCCCACTTCGCCCACAGCCAGCCCATCACCATCGCCGTGGCGAGCGAACCGGCGAACCGGGCGAACACCATCTCCGGGTTCCCGGGGAACGCCACCGCCGTGGCGACCAGCACCACCGGGTTCACCGCGGGCGCGGCCAGCAGGAACGTCAGCGCGGCCGCGGGCGCGACGCCCTGCCCGATCAGCCGCCGCGCGACAGGCACCGACGCGCATTCACAGCCCGGCAGGGCGACCCCGGCCAGCCCCGCGACGCCGACCGCCGCACCGGCTCGCTGGGGAAGCACCTTCTCCAGCACCCGCGCGGGGACGAACGCCGCGATCGCGCCGCTGATCAGCACCCCGAGCACCAGGAACGGCAGCGCCTGCACGCACACCGCGACGAACACCGTCGAGCCGGTCCGCAGCGCGGGCACGTCGAAGACCTGCTGGAGCCAGCTCTGCCCGAGGATCGCGATCAGCAGGATCGCGCAGAGCACCTCGATCGAGGTGATCTTGAACCGCCGGGCCGGCTTCTTCTCCGGGGCGCTCCTGGAAATGGTTTCCATGCGCGAGATGATGCCAGGTGACCCTGTGTCCCGGCGGTCACTCCCCGGGAGCGGTGCCCAGCAGGTCGGTGCGCAGCTGCGAAGCGGTCGAGATGACCAGCATGAGCAGCGTCCCGAGCGGCGAGGACTCCATGCCCTCGGCCGGGAACGCGTACCTCAGCGTGATGTCGATGCCCTTTTCCGAGCGCACGACCCCGAGCGTCCCGAACAGGCCCTGCCCGGCGCGTTCCGCCGCCGAAACCGCGATCGCCGGATCGTCCGGCAGATCCCAGGCGACCACGCAGGTCAGGCTCAGCACTGTCAGCCCTTCGGCCAGCCGGGTCGCCTGGATGACGCAGGGGACGTCCGCGTGCGAGAAGGTCAGCGCGCCGTCGTCGTCGACGTGGACTTCGAGATAGCGCTCGAGGGCTTCCCGCGCGGAGGTGAGCAGGGCCGCCGTGTCCGCCGCTTCGGTGGTCATGAGGTTCCTTCCGAAGCCTTGTCGATGGCGCCGCCGAAGCGGCGGTCCCGTTTCGCGAACTCGAGGCACGCCCGCCACAGGTGGGTGCGGTCGAAGTCCGGGAAGAGCGTGTCCTGGTAGACCATCTCGGCGTAGGCCGACTGCCAGAGCAGGAAGTTCGACGTCCGCTGCTCCCCCGACGGCCGCAGGAACAGGTCCACGTCCGGCATGTCGGGCTGGTACAGGTACTTCCCGATGGTCTTCTCGGTGACCTTGTCCGGGTTCAGCTTCCCGTCGGCGACGTCCTGGGCGACCCGGCGCATGGCGTCGGCCAGTTCGGCACGGCCGCCGTAGTTGACGCACATGGTCATGTTCAGCGCCGTGTTGTCCTTGGTCTTCTCCTCGGCGACCTGCAGTTCCTTGATGACGCTCGCCCACAGCTTCGGGCGGCGGCCCGCCCAGCGGATGCGGACGCCGATCGAGCCGAGGTAGTCGACCTGGCGGCGGATGGTGTCGCGGTTGAAGCCCATCAGGAAGCGGACCTCTTCCGGGCTCCGCTTCCAGTTCTCGGTGGAGAACGCGTACACCGACAGCCATTTGACGCCGAGCTCCACGGCACCGCTGGCGACGTCGATCATCACCGCTTCACCGCGCTTGTGGCCCTCGATCCGGGGCAGTCCCCGCTGGTTGGCCCAGCGGCCGTTGCCGTCCATCACCAGCGCCACATGCTTCGGGAGGAGTTCCCGGGGGATCTCCGGCGGCCGGGCACCGGACGGATGCGGCTCCGGCGCGCGAAGCTCGATTTGCGACGCCTTGTTCTCGCGTCCCCTGCGCAGCACCTTCGAGCCTCCTGATCGAGTGAACCTGTGCCTGCGACCCTACTGCGCCGGAGTGACGCCCTCCCGCGCACGCCTCTCCACCAGCGGCAGCGAGCGCAACTGGCGCTCCAGATGCCACTGCAGATGCGCCGCGACCAGGCCGGAAGCGTCCCGCCGCGGCACCGGCTGCGACGCTTCGGCCACCGGCCACTCCCCGTGCAGGAGCGCCGCGAGCAGGGTCAGTACCTCATGGGAGGGGTGGACACAGCCGGGAACCCGGCAATCCGGGCACATCGAACCGCCGGCGGACACGCTGAACGCCTTGTGCGGACCCGGCAGGCCGCACCGGGCGCATTCGGTGATCGCGGGCGCCCATCCCGCGTAGGCCATGGCCCGCAGGAAGAAGGCGTCGAGCACGAGGGAACTGTCCCGCTCGCCGCCCGCGAGTGCCCGAAGGGCGCCGACGACGAGCATGTAGAGCTTCAGCACCGGCTCGCCCTCTTCGGCGGAGAGCCGGTCCGCCGTTTCGGCGATGGCGCTCGCGGCGGTGTAGCGCTGGTAATCGGCCACCAGCGGCAGCGCGAAGGCGTCGACCGTCTCGACCTGGGTGATCACGTCGAGGGAGCGGCCGGTGTAGAACTGGACGTCGACGTGCCCGAACGGCTCCAACCGGGCCCCGAAGCGCGACGACGTCCGACGCACGCCTTTCGCGACCGCACGGACCTTGCCGTGCCGCCGCGTGAGCAGGGTGATGATCCGGTCGGCCTCACCCAGCTTGTGCGTCCGCAACACCACTCCGGTGTCGCGATAGAGGTTCACCACCCCGACATCGTCCCACCTGGGACCGACATCGGGGTGGTGCGCCCCGGAATCAGCAGTAGCTGCCGTAGCAGCTGTAGGTCGCCGTCGAAGCCGCGATGATCGAAAAGATGAAGATGACGATGCCGACGAGACAGCCGAGCCCGCCGATGATCGACGCGATCATGCACATCGTCTTCGTCGACCTCGACGCGTCCGCGGCGGCCGCGTAGTTGCCCTGCATCTTGTAGGTGTTGACCTCGTTGGACTTCATGATCGCGAAGATCGCGATGATCCAGCAGAGGAAGATGCAGCCGATCGCCCAGCCCTTGTAGTCGGGGATCGAGTTGATGTCACCGCCGCCACCGGGCATGCCACCCGGGGCACCGTAAGGCGCGGGCTGGCCGTAGGGCGAAGGCTGACCATAGGGAGCGGGCTGGCCGTACGGCATCGGGTTCGCCCCCGACGGCTGACCGTAGGGCGCGGGGGTGGCGCCGGAGGGCTGACCGTACGGCGCGGGCGTGGCGCCGGACGGAGGTCCGTATCCGGGCTGAGGCTGCTGGCCATAGGGCTGCTGCTGGCCGTAGCCAGGCTGCTGGCCGTACGGGTTCGTCATCGGGTTCCCCATTTGTGTCGTGCTTCCCGGCGGGTGGATCCCGCCGGTCGTTCCGTTACTGCTGCGGCGTTCCGGGCCCGTTCGGCCCGTCCGCCCCCGGCAGCTGCTGCCTCAGCTGCTCCGGCGTGATCTTCTGCGTCGGCTCGGCTTCGTCGAACCCGGACGGCGCCTGCTGAGACTGCTGACCGGGACGAAGCACCTGGGTGGGCTCGGCCTCGCCGAAAGCCGGTCCGGGCTGGGACTCCGGGGACGGTGCCGCGGTTCCCTGCGGCTGCTGACCGAACGGCTGGGACGGCTGAGAGGACTGCTGTCCGAACGGCTGCGCGGGCTGCTGCCCGAACTGGCCCGGCTGCGGCTGCTGGGGCTGCGCGCCGAACGGCTGCTGCGGCTGACCGAACGGCGAAGGCTGCGCGGGGAACGACTGCGACGGCGCGGGGAATCCCGGGCTCTGGCCGAACGGCGCCGACGCGGGCGCGGTGGCCTCGCCGGGGACGACGACGGTGCTGAGGATCTTGTCGGCGAACGTCTGCTTCTTCTGGTCCCACAGCGGCCAGAGGTAACCGAGGCCGCAGACCCAGCCGTCCAGGTTGTGGCACAGGTCCCGGACGAAGGCCATCAACGGGCCGATGGGCTGCCCGTCGGCCTCGCGGACGAGCTTGATCTTCAGGACCTTCTTGCCGAGGGACTGGCCCGTGTTCCCCATCTGGATCCACCGGTTGTAGATGGTCCAGCCGAGTCCCGCGAGGTAGCCGAGACCGGCGATGATCATGCCGACCGTGTAGGACCCCGTCGCGGAGATGATGGAACCGATGATCGGGAGCACGACGATCGGCCCGAAGTCGATGAGGGTCGCGCCCGCCCGCAGGCCCCAGTGGGCGTAGTCCTGCTGCGGACCGAACTGGGAGGCCTGACCGAACGGCGCCTGCTGGCCCGGCTGCGGCTGGCCGAAAGGAGACTGCTGCGGTTGCTGCCCGAACGGCGTCTGCTGCTGCGCGCCGAAAGGCTGCTGCGGCTGCTGCCCGAACGGAGACTGCTGTTGCTGGCCGAACGGCGAGGATTGCTGCTGCCCGAACGGGGACTGCTGGTCACCTTGGGGAGGCTGCTGCCCGAACGGCGAAGGCTGATCACCCTGGGGAGGCTGCTGCCCGAAAGGTGAAGGCTGCTCCCCCGACGACGGCTGTCCGAACGGCTGCTGCGGCTGCGGTGACTGCTGCTGCCCGTCCCCCGGCTGGGGCCCGGACCCGGGTGGCGGCTGCTGTCCCGGCGGCTGCTGGCCGTAGGGAGTGGTCATCGAAATCCCCTCGCTGGTTCCTCGCCCCTGGCGCACGGGGCCTCGTGCGGCGACCCGGGCTGAATGTACGGCATGGGTACACGCCGAGCAGACCGGTGCGCGGGAGCGTACTCGGTGCCACCGACGATCCGGGTCCCGGCCCGGCACTCACACGTGGAGCGAGGTGAACGGGGCGAAGGGCAGGTTACGGATGACGAACCAGACGACGAACACGACGCCGAACGCGAGCGGCGTCCAGCGCCAGTGCAGCCAGCTGTCCATCGTACGACCGCGGACCCTGCCGACCGCCCAGGCGACGGTGCTCCAGACGAGCAGCAGAACGACCACAAAGGACACCGCGTTGTAGTGCAGCGCGGCGGGGATGTCGCCGTGCAGCACGCTGTAGACCATGCGCATGCCACCGCAGCCTGGGCACGAGATGCCCAGCAGTGCCTTGGTGGGACAGACCGGAAGCGGCCCGCCGGGCGTGGTGGGATCGCCCAGCCAGAGGGCGACGCAGCCGAGACCGGCGCCGGCGGCGATGGCCAGGGGCGGCCCCAGCGCGCGGGCCCGTGCTTTGAACCCGCGCGCCGGGAATCCCGTGTAGACGGACGTCGTCACGGCGTGAAGCTTCCCGCCGACGCTCCGATGATGATCATCACCACGACGAAGATGATGTACAACAGGAAGAGACCGCCGGTGGCGATCGCTCCCCACATCGACCACTTCTTCGCGTCGTCGGCGGCCTTCTGGGCTTCGGCGTGGAAGCCCTGCGACCACAACGTCTGCACCTGGCTCGACTTCACGATCGCCACGATACCCAGCGGCAGGCAGCACAACACCGTGCAGAGAATGGCCCACACCAGGTTGTTGTCCGGCGGCGGACCGTAGTTCGGCACGCCGCCGTAGTACGGCTGCTGCGGTGGAGGCCCGCCCGGAGGCGGGTAGTTCGGGTACTGGTCGGTCATGAGGTCTCCCCCTCGGTAGCCGCTATCAGCGGTAGTTGTTCATGTCGACCGAAGTCGAGAAGACGCCGAGAGCGACCACCAGGACGAAGTACAGGATGCCGAGGACGACACCGACGATCGCGGCGATGATGGCCCACTTCTTGGCGGCGTCGGCGGATTCCTGCGCGGCGGCGGGCTGCCCCTGCGCCCAGAGCGTGTTCACCTGGGTCGCCTTGATGATCGAGACGATTCCGAAGGGCAGGCAGCACAGGATCGTGGTGAGGATCCCCCACACCAGGTTGTTGTTGGGCGGCGGGCCGGGGTTGTTGAAGCCGCCACCGCCCTGAGGGTCGCCGGAGTAGTTGGGCAGGCCCTGGTTGTCGGTCATTTACCGCTTTCCCTTCACGAATGAGATGTGGAAATCGACCCGCGCGCCGCCGCCCGATCAGCGATCACCGGAGTCGAGGAGTGAGACTCTAAGGTCACCCGTCCGGTTCCACATCATCAACCGGTCTCCGCGACCGAATCGAGACATTCCGTTCAGTCAGAAGCCCAGTCGTCGCAACTGACGGGGGTCGCGCTGCCACTCTTTGGCGACCTTGATGTGCAGATCGAGGTAGACCTTCGTCCCGAGGAGTCCTTCGATCTGCTGCCGGGCGCGGGCGCCGACGTCCTTGAGACGCTCACCCTTGTGCCCGAGGATGATGCCCTTCTGGCTGGGTCGTTCCACATAGAGGAACGCGTGCACGTCGATCATGTCGTCCCTGCCCTCGTGCGGCAGCATTTCCTCGACGGTGACGGCGATCGAGTGCGGGAGTTCGTCCCGGACACCCTCCAGCGCGGCCTCACGGATCAGCTCGGCGACCAGGGTCTGCTCGGGCTCGTCGGTGAGTTCCCCGCCCGGGTACAGCTGCGGGCCTTCGGGAAGGTGGCGCACCAGCAGGTCCGCGATCGCGCCGACCTGGAAACCGTCCACAGCGGACACCGGGATGAGCTCGGCGAACTCCATGACCTCCTGCAGGGCGAGCAACTGCTCGGCGACCTGTTCGGGTTTCACGAGATCCGTCTTGGTGACGACACCGATCACCGGGGTGCGCTTGGCGATCTTCTTGAGTTCGGCGGCGATGAACCGGTCACCGGGACCGACCTTTTCGTTGGCGGGCACGCAAAGCCCGACAACGTCCACTTCGGACCATGTCGAGTGGACGATGTCGTTGAGCCGCTCGCCGAGCAGCGTCCTCGGCCGGTGCAGCCCCGGCGTGTCGATGATGACCAGCTGGGCGTCGTCACGGTGGACGATGCCGCGGATGGCGTGCCGGGTGGTCTGCGGTTTGCTGGAGGTGATCGCCACCTTGCTGCCGACGAGCGCGTTGGTCAGCGTGGATTTGCCCGCGTTGGGGCGCCCGACGAAACAGGCGAAACCGGAACGGTGCGGCTCGGCCATCAGTTCAGCACCTTGCCACTGGGATCGGCGAGATAAATGGGCGCCTTTTCGGCGATGTCGCGGACCGCGTGCACGGACGCCTCTTTGAGCAGGCCTTCCGCGGTGACCACGACGGCGGCCTCGATTCCTTCGGCTCCGCTCGAAACGGCGGCGGCGACGGCGGCCTGCAGCGCGGTGAGCTTGAACGACGGCTGGTCGACCGTGCTCGCCGCGTAGGTGCGGCCGTCGGTGTCGCGCAGCGCGGCGCCTTCCTCGGCCTGGGTGCGGGCTCGCGCGGACCTGGCCAGGGTCACCAGCTTCTCGTCCTCGGCGTCCAGCTCAGGCATGTTCGACACTCCTGTCACTTTCATCGGGCTGCGGGACCCGCGTGCGGCGCCTGCCCTGGGCAGGGTCGGTCACCGCGGTCGCGTCGGCGGGATGGACGACCACCGTGGTGATCCGCATCCGCCCGCGCCGGTCCTTACCGCCTTCGGCGAACAGCCGAAGTCCGGCGACCTCGGCTTCGGCCCCCGGCAGCGGGACCCTACCCAGTCGCTCGGCGAGCAGCCCGCCCACGGTCTCCACGTCGTGGTCTTCGAGGTCGATCCCGAACAGTTCGCCCAGGTCGTCGATCGAGAGCCGGGACGAGACGCGGACCGCGCCGCTTTCGAGTTCCTCGACCTCGGGGCGTTCGTCGGTGTCGGATTCGTCGGTGATCTCACCGACGATCTCCTCGAGGACGTCCTCGATGGTGAGCAGGCCGGCGGTGCCGCCGTACTCGTCGACGGCGATCGCCATGTGGTTGTGCGAGACCTGCATCTCCTTGAGCAGATCGTCGAGCCGCTTCGAGTCCGGCACGAAGCTCGCCGGGTTCATCAGCTCCTCGACCACGCGCTGCGGACCGCCCTCGCCCATGTAGGCGGGCATGAGGTCCTTGATGTTGACCACGCCGACGATGTCGTCGACGGATTCGCCGATCACCGGCAGCCGGGTGAACCCGGTGCGCAGCGCCAGCGCGAGCGCCTGGCGCACGGTCTTGTCGTGCTCGATCCAGACGATCTCCGTGCGCGGCACCATCACCTCGCGCGCGACGGTGTCGCCGAGTTCGAACACCGAGTGGATCATTTCGCGTTCGGATTCCTCGACGACGCCGCGTTCCTGGGCGAGGTCGACCAGTTCACGCAGTTCGACTTCGGAGGTGAACGGGCCTTCGCGGAAGCCACGGCCGGGGGTGATGGCGTTACCGAGGACGATCAGCAGCCTGCTGAGCGGGCCGAGGATCGAACCGAGGACCCGGACCGGGCCCGCGACGACCAGGCCGATCCGGTACGGGTGCTGGCGGCCGAGGGTGCGCGGGCCGACGCCGATGAGCACGTAGCTCACCACGACCATCACGCCGGCGGCGACCACGATGGCGAGCCACAGCGGCTCGATCCAGCCGAGGATGTCGACGGTGACCAGCACGGTGGCCGTCAGCTCGCAGGTCATCCGCAGCAGCAGGATCAGGTTGATGTGGCGGCGGCGTTCGGCGATGACCAGCGCGAGCTGACGCGCGCCGGGGCGCCCGAGCCGGACGAGACCGTCGGCGCGGGCCTTGGAGACCGTGCTGACGGCCGCGTCGGCGGCCGCGAACACCCCGGCGAGCAGGATCAGCGCGATGGCGATGACCAGCAGCGCGGTCGGACTGCCCATGTCTAGGCGGGGGGTTCGTCGGCGGGCGCGGTGTCCAGACCGGCCGTGCCGAGGAGCCTGTCGTCCGCGGTGCGCTGCGCGTCGCGCCGGTCCACCGCGGCCACGGCCGCCTGGAACTCGCCGAGGATCCGCTTCTGCAGACCGAACATCTCGCGTTCTTCGGCGGGTTCGGCGTGGTCGTAGCCGAGCAGGTGCAGGACCCCGTGCGTGGTGAGCAGGTGCAGCTCGTCGATCAGCGCGTGCCCGGCGGTCTTGGCCTGGTCCTTCGCGAACGCCGGGCAGAGCACGATGTCACCGAGCAGTGCGGGTGAGGCGTCGGGCGCGTCGGGGCGGCGCGACGAGTCGAGCTCGTCCATCGGGAAGGCCATGACGTCGGTGGGACCCGGCAGGTCCATCCACCGCTCGTGCAGGTCTTCCATCACCTCGAGGGTGACGAGCAGGATGGACAGCTCGGCGAGCGGGCTGACCTCCATCTTGTCGAGCGCGAAGCGGGCGGCCGACACGATCGACGTCTCGTCGACGTTCACGCCCGATTCATTGGCGATCTCGATGCTCATGAACGGCGTTGCCCTTTCCAGCCGCTGCCCTGGCCCCGGTTGTTGCCCTGGTCCTGGCTGTCCTGCACTGCCTGCCACTTCTCGTACGCGTCGACGATGTCGCCGACGAGCTTGTGCCGCACGACGTCCTGGCTGGTGAGCTGGGCGAAGTGCAGGTCCTCGACGCCTTCGAGGATGTCCCGGACCACCCGCAGGCCGCTCTTCTGGCCGTTGGGGAGGTCGACCTGGGTGACGTCGCCGGTGACGACGATCTTGGCGCCGAACCCGAGCCGGGTGAGGAACATCTTCATCTGTTCCGGCGTGGTGTTCTGCGCCTCGTCGAGGATGATGAAGGCGTCGTTGAGGGTGCGGCCGCGCATGTACGCGAGCGGCGCGATCTCGATGGTGCCCGCCTGCATCAGCCGGGGGATCGACTCGGGCTCGACCATGTCGTGCAGCGCGTCGTAGAGCGGGCGCAGGTACGGGTCGATCTTCTCGTTGAGCGTGCCCGGCAGGTAGCCGAGGCGCTCGCCCGCTTCGACCGCGGGCCGGGTCAGCACGATGCGGCTGACCTGCTTGGCCTGCAGGGCCTGGACGGCCTTGGCCATGGCGAGGTACGTCTTGCCGGTACCGGCGGGGCCGATGCCGAACACGATGGTGTGCTTGTCGATGGCGTCGACGTAGCGCTTCTGGTTGAGCGTCTTGGGCCGGATCGTCTTGCCGCGCCGGGAGATGATGTTCATGCTCAGCACTTCGGCCGGCGACTCGGAGTCACCGGTGGAGAGCATGCCGACGGTGCGGCGGACGGTGGCCGGATCGACCTGCTGGCCGCGGCCGGCGAGGGTCACGAGTTCGGCGAAGACACGCTCGGCGAAGGCGACGTCGGCGGGGGCGCCGGTCAGGGTGACCTCGTTGCCGCGGACGTGGACGTCGGCGGCGAGGAGTTCTTCGGCGACGCGGAGGTTTTCGTCCCTCGAGCCGAGCAGGCTGAGCGCGGCGGCGTCGGGGATGGGGAATCGGGACTGGGCCGCTTCGGTGACGGCGGCCTCGTCGGCCTTCGTCGCTGTGACGTCCGTTGTGACGTCGGGTCGGGCGGCTTCACCCGGTACGGTTCCGGCCACGTGGCCTCGGGCCTACTTCCTGCGCTTACGCTGCGATTTTCAACGACACTGACAAGGTCGATGCTACTGGTTGCGGGTGGCGGCACGCAGTCCGGTTTCCGCAGGCCGTGCGCCTCAGCGCCCGAAATGCCCCAGCTGCTCGCCACCGAGCACGTGCGCGTGCACGTGGAAGACGGTCTGCCCGGCGTCACCGTCGGTGTTGAACACCACCCGATAGCCGGACCCGTCGATCCCCTCGAGCTCCGCCACCTTCTTGGCGGCCAAGGCGATGTCGGCGAGCACCTGCGGGTCCGCCGCGGCCAGCTCGGCCACGTTCCGGTACCGCTTCTTCGGCACCACGAGCACATGCACCCGCGCCTGCGGCGCTATGTCCCGAAACGCATACGTCGTCGCGTCCTCGTACACCTTTTCGGACGGGATCTCCCCCGCGATGATCCGCTCGAACAACGTCTCCGCGTCACTCATTGCCCCACCCTATCCCCCACCCGGCCCACCCCGCCCCGACTTGGGATCGGGCGCCACGCCACGGCCGCCTCAGTGTCACCAGCGATCACATCGAAAGTAGCGAAGGACCCCTTCACTACTTTCAAGGTAGGCAAGGAGGCCTTCACGACCAGAAGAACAACCGCCACTAGAGGGCTACTTGCGAAAGCCTTGTCACTCACCAGCCCACGACAACGCGCCAGCATCGGCACAGGACGGCCTTGTCACTCACCAGCCCACGACAACGCGCCAGCATCGGCACAGGACGGCCTTGTCACTCACCAGCCCACGACAACGCGCCAGCATCGACGCAGGACGCCACGTCACTCACCAGCCCACGACACGCGCCAGCATCGACGCAGGACGCCACGTCACTCACCAGCCCACGACAACGCGCCAGCATCGGCACAGGACGGCCACGTCACCACCTACGCACGCTTCGCTTTTGCTCTGTCTCCCGGCCGCCAACCGCCGCCGGACGCACCGTGGGGGGTCCGGGGGGCTCGGCCCCCCGGGTCAACACGCGGAACCGCGCCGCGGCGTCGAAATTTGGGACAGAGCATGAGCGAAGCGACATGCGAAGCCCCCAAATGAAGACGCCGCGGCGCGGTGGAGCCTGGGGGTCGCTCCACCGTCGCCGCGGCTCCGCCGGACCGAGGGGGGAGGTGCCCGGCGGGGATTCACGCGCGCGACTGGGCTTCATCCCCAGTGGCGCGCCGAAACCGTGTGTTGCGCGTCAGTTAACGAGAGTAACGGCTGTTTGCGTGATCGCGCCATAACTCGCCGCAAATTAGTGGGGTGTTTTTTCACGTCCAGCGGTCGGTGAGAACTCCCAGCGCGCCGAGCGCGACGGCGGCCGCGGTGGAGGTGCGCAAAACGGTGGGGCCCAACCGGATGGCGGTCGCGCCGGCGTCGGTGAGGGTGGTGAGTTCGTCGTCGGTGATGCCGCCTTCGGGGCCGACGACGAGGAGGATGTCGCCTTGTGGCGGGAGTTCGATCTCGGTGAGCCGGGTGGTGATGCCGGATTCGAGGACCAGTGCGCGGGAAACGGTCTGGACGAGTTCGGCGAGTTCGCGGGTGTTCGCGGGTTCGGCGACTTCGGGGACGTGGGCGCGGCGGGCTTGTTTGGCGGCGGCGCGGGCGGTGCCGCGCCAGCGGGTGAGGGCTTTGTCGCCGCGGGTTCCTTCTTCCCAGCGGGCGACGCTGCGGGCGGCGCGCCACGGGACGATCGCGTCGGCGCCGGCTTCGGTGGCGAGTTCGACGGCGAGTTCGCCGCGGTCGCCTTTGGCGAGTGCCTGGGCGACGATGACGCGCAGTGCGGGCGGTTCTTCGATCCAGTGTTCTTCGATGGCGAGAGTGAGTGCCGCATCTCGGCCCGCTTGGACGGCTTCGACGACACAGCGCGCCATGCCGCCTTCGCCGTCGGAAAGCACGAGACGTTCGCCGACGCGCAGCCGCCGGACGGTGGCGGCGTGCCGGGCTTCCTCGCCGTCGAGCGTGGTGCGCCCGGAACCGGGCAGCGCGGCGGTGAGGAAGACCGGCAGTGTCGTCTCGGGCACGGGTTACCGGTGGTTCTTGGTGCGCAGCTTGGAGAACAGCCCGCCGGGCTTGGAGCCGTTCGAGGAGAGCGAAGGCACGTCTTCGCCGCGCTGCTGGGCCAGTTCGACGAGGAGGTCCCGCTGGGCGTCGTCGAGTTTGGTCGGCACGACGACGTCGATGTGGACGTGCAGGTCGCCCCGGCCGTCGACGCGGCCGGAGGACCGCAGCCGCGGCATGCCCTTGGCGGTGAGCACGAGTTCGGTGGCGGGCTGGGTGCCCGGCTCGATGTCGAGTTCGTAGTCGCCGTCGATGAGCGTCTCGATGGGCACCGTGGCGCCGAGGGCGGCGGTGGTCATCGGGATGCGGAAGTTGCAGTGCAGGTCGTTGCCCTGCCGGACGAACACCTCGTGCGGTGCCTCGTCGATCTCGACGTACAGGTCGCCTGCCGGGCCGCCGCCGGGGCCGACCTCGCCCTGGCCGGAGAGCCGGATGCGCATGCCGTCGCCGACGCCCGGCGGGATCTTGGCGGTGACGTTGCGGCGCGCGCGGACGCGGCCGTCGCCGCCGCACTGGCGGCAGGGGTCGGTGATGACCTCGCCGAAGCCACGGCAGACCGGGCAGGGGCGGGCGGTGACGACCTGGCCGAGGAACGACCGCTGCACGGACTGGACCTCGCCGGCGCCGCCGCAGGTGTCGCAGGTCTGGCTGCCGGTGCCCTCGGTCGAGCCGGCGCCGCGGCACAGGTCGCACACGATGGCGGTGTCGACGGTGATCTCACGGTCGACACCGGTGGCGCAGTCCTCGAGCGTCAGGCCGAGGCGGATGAGCGCGTCGGAGCCGGGCTGCACGCGGCTGCGCGGGCCACGGCCGCGACCGCCACCACCCCCGGCGGCGCCGAAGAAGGCGTCCATGATGTCGCCGAGTCCGCCGAAACCGGAGAACGGGTCACCGCCGCCCGCGCCGCGCGCCCCGCCGTCCATCGGGTCACCGCCGAGGTCGACGACCTTGCGCTTCTGCGGGTCCGACAGCACCTCGTAGGCGGTGGTCACCTCACCGAAGCGATGCTGAGCGTCCTCCGACGGGTTGACGTCGGGGTGCAGTTCACGGGCCATCTTGCGGTACGCGCGCTTGATCTCCTGATCCGTCGCGTTCTTCGCAACCCCGAGAATGCCGTAATAGTCCCTCGCCACCGTCTTCGCCTTCTCCTTCTGACTTCGACCTCAACGCGGCTCAGCGGCCGGAGAGGATCTGCCCCACGTAGTTCGCCACCGCGCGCACCGCGGCGATGGTGTTCGGGTAGTCCATCCTGGTCGGACCGACGACGCCCATCCCGCCCAGCAGCAGGTCGTCCATGCCGTAGCCGATGGACACCACCGAGGTGCTGCGCATCTGCTCGTCCTCATTTTCCTCACCGATGCGCACGGTGATCGCACCGGGGTTGCGGGCGGCCGCGAGCAGCTTGAGGACGATGACCTGCTCCTCGAGCGCTTCCAGTACCTGCCGCAGCGATCCGGGGAAGTCCGAGACGTTGCGGGTGAGGTTCGCCGTGCCGCCGAGGACCAGCCGCTCTTCGGGGTGCTCGACCAGCGATTCCACCAGAACCGTACAGACACGGGTGAGGTTGTCGCGCAGCTCTCCCGGCGACTTCTCCGGCAGTTCGGCGACCGCCGCCGCGGCCTCGGAAAGACGGCGGCCCGCGAGCGCCCCGTTCAGCACCGTGCGCAGCCTGCCGACGTTCTCCTCGGTGATGACGTCCCCGAGGTCGACCGTGCGCTGGTCGACGCGGCCGGAGTCGGTGATCAGCACCAGCATCAGCCGGGCCGGGGTGAGCGGGACCACTTCCAGGTGACGGACGGCGGAGTTGGTCATCATCGGGTACTGGATGACCGCGACCTGCCTGGTCAGCTGCGCGAGCAGCCGGACGGACCGGCGCAGGACGTCGTCGACGTCGGTGCCGCTGTCGAGGAAGGCCGTGATGGCCCGGCGTTCGGCCGTGCTCAGTGGTTTGACCTCGGCGATCCGGTCGACGAACAGCCGGTACCCCTTGTCGGTGGGGATGCGGCCGGCGCTGGTGTGGGGCTGTGTGATGTAGCCCTCTTCTTCGAGCGCCGCCATGTCGTTGCGCACGGTGGCGCTCGACACCCCGAGGTTGTGCCGGTCGACGATCGCCTTGGACCCGACGGGCTCCTGGTTGGACACGTAGTCGGCGACGATCGCGCGCAGTACTTCGAAACGGCGTTCTTCGGCGTTGGCCATCCGCACCTCCCTCGGCTCGTCCTCACAACGAGTTTACGGAAGGCATAGTGCCCGGGGTGCCGAAGGACGCTTTCCCCGCATGACCCGAGAGGAAAGCGCCTGGTCCCCTCAGCTCACGGCGGCGGAAAGAGCGTCGTATTCGGCGTCGGTCAGCTCGATCTCCGCGGCGGCGACGTTGTCCTCCAGATGCGCGACCGACGACGTCCCCGGGATGGGCAGCACGACCGGCGACCGCTTGAGCAGCCACGCCAGCGCGAGCTGCGAGGGAGAGCGGCCGTGTTCCTTCGCCAGTGCGGCGAGGGGGCTGTCGTCGCCCGCGAGCCCGCCGGTGGCCAGCGGGTACCAGGGGATGAAGCCGATGCCGTGTTCGGTGGCGTGGTCGAGCAGGGCCTCGGAGCGGCGGTTGCCGAGGTTGAACAGGTTCTGCACCGACACGATCGGCGCCGTCTTCTGCGCCTCGGCCAGGTCGGACACGCTGACCTCGGACAGCCCGATGTGCCGGATCTTGCCTTCGTCCCGCAGCTCGGCGAGCACGCCGAGCTGGTCGGCCACCGGCACCTGGGGGTCGATGCGGTGCAGCTGCAGCAGGTCGATCCGTTCGACGCCGAGGTGACGGAGGTTCAGCTCGACCTGCTGGCGCAGATACTCCGGCCTGCCGACGACGGTCCACTGGCCGGGCCCCTGCCGGGTGAAGCCGACCTTGGTCGCGATGACGAGGTCGTCGGCGTACGGGTGGAGCGCCTTCTTGATGAGGTGGTCGGCGACGAACGGGCCGTAGGAGTCGGCGGTGTCGATCAGCGTGACACCGAGTTCGACCGCGCGGCGAAGCACGCGTACGGCCTCTTCGGGGTCCTTCGGGTCGCCCCAGACGCCGGGGCCCGTCAGCTGCATCGCCCCGTAACCCAGGCGGAAGACGGGGAGATCGCCGCCGAGCGCGAACGTTCCGGAGCGGCGGGCGGGCTGTGCGGACATGGAGCCTCCTGAAGCTTCCTCGGCTGACTCCGTCCACCCTCGCTCTCTCTGGCGGTGAAGGCCAGCCTGGTCGCTCCTCGGGACGCTATGAAAGGCCCGTTACTTGCAAACTTTGCAAGTAACGGGCCTTTCATAGCGCGCGCGGGAGCGCGAAAGCGTCAGCTGTTGCGCGGGAACCCGAGGTTCACCCCGCCCTGCGAAGGGTCCGGCCACCGCGAGGTGACGACCTTCGTCCGCGTGAAGAAGTGGAACCCTTCCGGTCCGTAAGCATGGCTGTCCCCGAACAGCGAGTCCTTCCACCCGCCGAACGAGTAGTAGCCGACCGGCACCGGGATCGGCACGTTCACACCGACCATCCCGACCTCGACCTCGTTCTGGAACCGCCGCGCGGCCCGTCCGTCGTTGGTGAAGATCGCGGTGCCGTTGCCGTAGGGGTTGGCGTTGATCAGGTCCAGCGCCGCGTCGTACCCGTCGGCCCGCGCGACCGTCAGCACCGGGCCGAAGATCTCGTCGGTGTAGACCGACATCTCCGGCGTGACGTGGTCGAACAGTGTCGGGCCGAGCCAGAAGCCGCCCTCCTCGCCGTCGACCTCGATCCCGCGGCCGTCGACGACGAGACGGGCGCCCGCTTCGACGCCCGCGTCCACATAGGACTCGACGCGTTCGTGGTGCGCGGCGGTGACCAGCGGCCCCATCTCCGAGGTGGGCCGCATGCCGTCGCCGACGCGCAGCCGCGTGATCCGCTCGGCGATCTTCGCGACCAGTTCGTCGCCGACCGGGTCGACCGCGACAACGACCGACACCGCCATGCACCGTTCCCCCGCCGAGCCGAAGCCCGCGGAGACGGCCGCGTCGGCGGCGAGGTCGAGGTCGGCGTCCGGGAGGACGACCATGTGGTTCTTCGCGCCGCCGAGCGCCTGCACGCGTTTCCCGTGCCTGGTCCCGGTTTCGTAGACGTACTTCGCGATCGGCGTCGACCCGACGAACGAGATCGCCTTGACGTCGCGGTGTTCCAGCAGGCCGTCGACGGCCACCTTGTCGCCGTGCAGGACGTTCAGGACGCCGTCGGGCAGACCCGCTTCGGCGAACAGTTCCGCGATGAAGGTGGCCGCGGACGGGTCCTTCTCGCTCGGCTTGAGCACGACGGTGTTGCCGCAGGCGAGCGCGTTGGGCACGAACCACAGCGGGACCATCGCCGGGAAGTTGAACGGCGAGATCACGCCGACCACGCCCAGCGGCTGCGAGATCGAGTAGACGTCGACGCCGGTGGACGCGTTCTCGCTGAACCCGCCTTTGAGCATTTGCGCCGCGCCACAGGCGAACTCGACGTTCTCGATGGCGCGCGCGACTTCGCCCGCCGCGTCGGACTCGACCTTGCCGTGCTCGCTGGTGACGATCTTCGCCAGCTCGTGGCGCCGCGCCGACAGCAGCTCGCGGAAGGCGAACAGCACCCGCGTCCGCCCGGCGAGCGACGTCCCGCGCCAGCCGGGCAGTGCCCGGGACGCGGCCGCGACGGCGGCGTCGACGTCGTCCTGGGAGGCGAAGGCGACCTTCGCCCGTACCTGTCCGGTGGCCGGATCGAACACGTCACCGGATCGGTCGCTCACGCCCTCGGACGGTTTGCCGTCTATCCAGTGGTTGATGCGGTCGGTCACGGATTCCGCCCTCCTGATCGCCGTTGCCTGCTCCCGGTCGAGTCTGGGTGCGCGCGCCACACCGACGCCATCGGCAACGTGTACGGACTCCCGCCCCCGGCCGTACAGTCTGTCTCTCTGCGTTCCGACCAGGTGGGAGGCCGATGTACCCGACCGTCGCCGAGGTGCTCGCCCTGCCGGTGCTGCGCCAGGGCCGGCCGCATGTGGTGGCGGGCGCGGCGGGGCTGGACGCCCCGGTCCGCTGGGCGCACGTCGCCGAGGTCGCGGACATCGCCCCCCTGCTGCGGGGCGGGGAACTCGTGCTCACCACCGGGGTCGCGCTGCCCGACGACGGCGCCGCGCTCGCGAGGTACGTCGCCGATCTGGCGGGGGTCGGCGTGGCCGGGGTCGTCGTCGAACTGGTCCGTCATTGGAGTGACAAGCTGCCGCCCGCGCTGGTCGACGCCGCGGACCGCCACGGCGTCCCGCTGATCACCCTTTCGCGGGAGACGCGGTTCGTGTCGGTGACCGAGGCGGTGAACGGGCTGATCGTGGACGCCCAGGTCGACGAACTCCGCGCGGCGGAACGGGTCCACGAGACCTTCACCGCGCTGACGGTCGCCGGTGCCGAGCCCGGCGAGATCCTGCGCGAGGTCGCGAGGCTCACCGAGCATCCCGTCGTGCTGGAGACGCTGTCGCACGAAGTCCTCGCCTATGACACGGCGGGGACGGATCCCGGCGAACTGCTGCCCGGCTGGCCGTCGCGGTCGCGGCCGGTGCAGGTCGGCGAGCGGACCGGTTTCCACCCGGGCGCGGGCTGGCTGATCACCGTGGTCGGCGCGCGCGGGCACGACTGGGGGCGGCTGGTCGTCGTCTGCGGGGATCCGCCGTCGCGGCGGCACGTCGTGGTCGCCGAACGCGCCGCGTCCGCGCTCGCGGTCCACCGGCTGGTCGCCAAGGACACCGACAGCCTCGAACGCCAGGCGCACCGCGCGATCCTGACCGAACTGCTGGCGAATCCGGTGCCGCCCGCGGAACTGACGGCGCGGGCTTCCGCGCTCGGGGTCCCGCTGACGGGTCGGCTGCTGGTCGGGGTCGCCGTGCGGCCCCGGATCACCGCGACCGCCAAGACCGCGCAGTCCACTCCGGTGCTGTTGCGGGAACTCGCCGAGGCGACCGCGCTCGCCGCCCGGCGCGCCAAGGTGTCCGCGCTGGTGGCCACCGACGACACGCTGGTGCGCGCGCTGATCGCGCTCTCGCCGGAGGCGGGGGTCGACGCGGTCCTGCGGCGGCTGGCCACCGACGTCCACGAGGCCCGTTCCAGCGCGCCCGCGGTGGTCGCGGTCGGGACGACGGGCGCCGGACCCGCCGACGCGCGCCGGACGCTCGTCGAGGCCGCCCAGGTCGCCGCCGCGGCGCTCGCCGAGAACGCCGAGCGGGTGGTCCACCGCCTCGACGACGTCCGGTTGCGCGGCCTGCTGCACCTGCTGGCCGGGGACGAACGGGTCACCGCGTTCGCCGCGCGGGAACTCGGCCCGTTGCTGGGCCGCGACGCCGCGCAGGGCAGCAGACTCGTTCAGGCGTTGAGACATTACTGCGAACACGGCGGCAACAAGTCGGCCGCCGCGGCCGCCGCGCACACCTCCCGCACCGCCTACTACCAGCAGCTGGCCCGGATCGAGCAGGTGCTCGGAGTGCGGCTCGAAGACCCGGAATCGATGCTCTCCCTGTATGTCGCCCTGCTCGCTCACGACATTCGAGAGGCGAACGACCACACGACCGGGTGAGCAAATCTCACCCAAGCGTGGACCACAGTGATCGGGTCACATCAGCCGATAGTGGAAGTATGGCTTTCTTCGAACCGATCGGCGCCTGCGTCCTCGCGCTGGCCTGCATGGCCCCGGCGCAACCCGCCGAATCCACGTTCCAGCTGACCAGCCACGACGCACGCGGCCGGGTCGGCACCGTCTCCCTCAGCTGCGGCCCCACCGGGGGCTCACACCCCGGCCGCGGCGGCGCCTGCGCCAAACTGTCCGAAGTGGACGGAAAGTTCGACAGGCTACGCGCGGAACCGCGTTCCTGCACCTTGGAGTACAACCCGGTGGACGTCTCCGCCGTCGGCAAGTGGCGCGGCGAACCGGTCACCTACCGCACCTCGTACGCCAACCGCTGCGTCGCCGACACCGAGTCGGCCGGCGTCTTCACCTTCTGACCGACGGAAAATCGTTGCCCCGAAAGGCTTTTGTCCGATAAGGCCCTCGCGGCACACAGGTGACCGCCGGGCCTCCCCCTCGGTGGCCCGGCGGCCGCCGTTCACCACCGCCTTGATCGCCCTCACCCCCAAAGAAGGCGATCAAGGCCGTGGTGTCACGGCTCAAGAACGGGGCAGGTACCGGCACCCGATCCCGTCCTTCGCGGCAACGGGGGTCTGACGCGCGAGGGACCGGCTCAGGTTCCATCCTCGCCAATCATCTTCCGAGATACCCGTCACGACCGGCCCGAGCACGCACGACCGCAGCGGCTCCGGGAGCCGGTCCGCCGCGGGGACGACGTCGGCGGAAAACCCTGACAGATAACGGGTGTCGAGCGTCTTGCCGTGCGCGATCCGGTCGATGTTACGGTCGGCGATGAACCGTTCCGGATCGAGGACGGCCAGCCCCAGCAGCGCCGCGGCCGCGGCACCGATGGCCGCGCGCGGCAGCCAGGACGACCGCAGCGGGACCAGGGACACCAGTACCAGCAGGAACACCAGGCCGATCCAGAGTTCGCAGACCTCCACCAGCAGCCGCAGCACGGTGAACCCGTACGCCTGCTGATATGTCCACATGCGACTCAACGCCGACGCGACCAGCACCAGGCTGAGCACGCTCAGCACGCCGAGCAGCCCGCGCTGCCAGGCACGATCGGCCACCGACGACTTCGGCGCCCAGCGCAGCGCCGCGGCGACCAGCAGCAGGGTCAGCACGGTGATGGCGGACAGCTGCCAGAACCCGCTTCTGGCGTATTCGGCCGCCGTCAGCCCGCTCGTCCGCAGGACGTACTCGCTGCCGCCGAACAGCACGACCAGGCGGACCACGACGAAGCTCGCGAACAGCGCCACCAGCACGCCCAGCGGCAGGGCCCACTCGAACCGGTGCGCCAGCCGCTTGCGCGGCGCGTCGTCCTCGGCGGGCAACGGTGGTGCCGCCAGCAGGTAACACGCCCCGGCGACGGCGAACGCGGCCACGACGAACAGGAAACCCCAGCGCACGAAGGTTCCCGGGTTGAGCTCCGGGATCACCGAGTCGACGACGCTCGAGAACGCGGCGTCCGCGCCCCGCAGCAGCGGGACGAACACCAGCAGCAGCCCGGAGCTCGCCAGCACCGGCACCAGGAATCTCGGCCGCGTACGGCTTTCCGGCTTCTTGCCGAGCTTCACGAGCCCGCGCCCGATCCACGGGACCGAAAGCAGCGCTTCGATCGGGACCGCGAAGACGTCGTAGATGATCGTGTTCACGGTGCGTTTCCCGACCACCGCGAGAGATCCCGCGACACAGGCGGCCAGCACGCACAGCACGTTCAGCCACACCGACGCGCGGACCATGCCGACCGCGAGCAGTCCGAGCGCGACCGCCGCCCACAACGCGCTGGTGAGGCGGAAGTGCGGCTCGGCGTCACCGCGGGCCCGTTTGTCGGCGACGTAGACGGCCACGGCGAAGGCGAGCCCGGCCACGAACCAGCCGGCTCCGGGATCGTCCGGCATGGCGACCGCGGCGATCAGCCCGGCGGCGACAGCGGCGGGCAGCACCGAACGGGGCAGCGGGACGATCGACGACTTCGGCGGGACCCGCGGCCGCATAAGCACCGGCACCGGCACCGGCGCCGGTACCAGCGGCGCGGGCGGCAAGGTGTCCGTCGCCCCAGGGGGCGACGCGTGCGCCTGCTTCTCCTCTTGTTCTTCGCTCATCGAACCCTCCAGTTTGCGAAAGCACATCCGAGTGGGTGTGCGGAGCCGCGGAAAGAAAGCGGAACGGGCTTAAGGAACCGGGATCACGACGCGGATGACGCAGCCCGGACGCCCTTCGGGGGCGACGACGGCGATGCTGCCGTCGTGGAGGTCGACCACCCACCGGGCGATCGCGAGCCCGAGGCCGGTGCCACCGCCGCCCGCCCGCTCGCCGCGGGTGAACCGTTCGAACACGCTGTCCCGCTCCCCCGGCGGGATCCCGGGGCCTTCGTCTTCGACCTCGATGACGACGTCGGTCTCGCGGGCCTCCGCCCGCACCCGGACCTCGCCCCCGGCCGGCCCGTGCCGGACGGCGTTGTCGAGTAGGTTGACCACGACCTGGTAGAGCCTGCCGCGGTCGGCGACGGCCACGGCGCCGGGCGGCTGGACGTCGACGGCGAACCGCACGCCGCGGCCGGTCGCGGCGGAGGTCACCCCGGCTTCGGCGGCGACCTCTTCCAGCAGCAGTTCGAGATCGAACTCCTCCAGCTGCAACGGGAACGCGCCGGCGTCGATGCGCGAGAGGTCGAGGAGTTCCGAAACCAGCCTGCCGAGCCGTTCGGTCTGCTGCAGCGCGGTTTTCAGCGTCGCCGGATCGGGCTTGGCGACGCCGTCGACGAGGTTCTCCAGCACGCCGTTCAGCGCGGTGATCGGCGTGCGGAGTTCGTGGGAGACGTTCGCGATCAGCTCGCGCCGCCGTTGGTCCGAGGCGTCGAGGTCGGCGGCCATCTGGTTGAAGGCGTGGGCGAGTTCGCCGACCTCGTCGCGGGCGGTCGCCCGGACCCGCCGCGTGTAGTCGCCCTTGGCCATCGCCCTGGCGGCGGCGGTCATCTCGCGCAGCGGCCGGGTCATCCCGTGCGCCAGGATCTGCGAGGTGACCACGGCGAGCACCATCGCGGCGATCGTGGTGCGCGGCGGCAGCCAGCCGATCTGCCAGTTGAAGAAGGCGAACGCGATACCGCCCGAGGACACCAGCAGGATCGCGAGCTTGAGCTTGATGGACCGGACCGGGTCGAGCGGCCTCGGAAGCGCGTCGACGATCCGGCCGAACAGCGGGCGGAGTTTCACGATCCCACCTCCAGGGCGTACCCGACGCCGTGCACGGTGCGGATGAGGTCCGCGCCCAGTTTGCGGCGCAGCGCCTTGATGTGGCTGTCGACCGCGCGGGTGCCCGAACCGGTGCCCGCGACGTCCCAGTCCCAGACCTCGCTCAGCAGCCGCTCCCTCGGCTGCACCGCCCTCGGGCGCTTCGCGAAGTGGACGAGGAGGTCGAACTCGATCGGGGTCAGCTGGGCGGGTGTGCCCGCCCGCGTGACCCGCCGCTGTTCGACGTCGATTTCCAGGTCGCCGAGCACGATCTTCGTGCCCGCTTCGCTCACGTCGGTCCGTGCCGACCGTTCGACGCGGCGCAGCAGCGCGTGCACCCTGGCCGAGAGCACGCGCATGGAGAACGGCTTGGTGAGGTAGTCGTCCGCGCCGACGCCGAGGCCGATCAGCATGTCCGTCTCGTCCGACCGGGCGGTCAGCATCAGCACCGGGACCGGGCGGCGGGCCTGGATCCGGCGGCAGACCTCGAGCCCGTCGAAACCCGGCAGCATCACGTCGAGCACCACCAGATCCGGCTCCCGCGCGGCGTCCGTCTCGACGCCGGAAGGGCCGTCGTGCGCCAGATCGACCGTGAAGCCCTCCGCGCGCAACCGCGCGGCGATGGCTTCGGCGATGGTCACGTCGTCCTCGACGACCAGCACCCGGCGTCCTCCCAGTTCCATGGGGATGACTGTAAGCAGCGACCGTGGAGACCGTTCGGGTGAGCTGTGGAGATCCTGTGGAGATGTTTCAGCCCGTTTGCCTGATTGCTACGTCCGTATGTGTGACGCAGGTCATGCATCAGGGGGCTTCGAACGCAATCGACAGTCTGCGTTCCGACGCCACCAACAGTGAACAGTCTGCCAGTCCCACCCGCGTGACGAGGGCGAGCACGATTCCGCAATGGAGCCGACGGCACGCGGAACCCAGCTCGTGCATCCTGATGGCCGGGTAGAACTCGGCGAGGTCGAGTCCTTGAAGGACAGCCGCTTCTACAACGAAGAACTCGCCCCGGTCCCGGTCGAAAAGCGGACCTGGACGACCTACAACTACTTCGCGTTGTGGATGGGGATGGCGCACAACATCCCTTCGTACGCGCTCGCCGCCTCCCTGATCGCCCTCGGCATGGACTGGGTCCAGGCGCTGATGACGATCACCATCGGCAACCTGGTCGTGCTCGCCCCGATGCTGCTCAACAGCCACGCCGGGACGAAGTACGGCATCCCGTTCCCGGTGTTCGCCCGCGCCTTCTTCGGGATGCGTGGTGCGAATCTGGCGGCGTTGCTTCGGGCGTTCATCGCGTGCGGCTGGTTCGGTATCCAGACCTGGGTCGGTGGTGAGGCCGTCTACATCATCGTCGGGCGGCTGGCGGGTTCCGGCTGGAAGGACTCCACCGTCGTCCTCGGCCAGCACTGGACGCTGTGGCTTTCGTTCGGGTTGTTCTGGCTGTTCCAGATGATCATCATCTGGCGCGGGATGGAGGCGGTCCGCCGGTTCGAGAACTGGACGGCGCCGCTGGTCTCCGTCGGCTTCCTGATCCTGCTGGGCTACGTGCTGGTCAAGGCGGGCGGACTCGGCCCGATCCTGTCCGAACCCGGGCAACTCGGCTGGGGACCGGACTTCTGGAAGGTGTTCGCGCCGTCGCTGATGGCGATGATCGCGTTCTGGTCGACGCTTTCGCTCAACATGCCGGACTTCACCCGTTTCGGCGGCAGCCAGGGCAAGCAGGTCCGCGGCCAGATCTTCGGCCTGCCGACCACGATGACGTTCATCGCGATCGTGGCGATCCTGACCACCTCGGGCGGCAGTGTCCTCTACGGCGAACAGATCTGGGACCCGGCGAAACTGGCCGACCGCTTCGACTCCCCCGTGGTCGTCGTGGTCGCGCTGATCGCGCTGGTGCTGGCGACCGTGTCGGCGAACCTCGCGGCCAACGTGGTCAGCCCGTCCTACGACTTCTCCAACGCGTTCCCGAAGAAGATCACCTTCGCCGTCGGCGGGCTGATCACCGGGATCATCGGCATCGCCATCCAGCCGTGGCGGCTCTACTCCGACCCGAACATCTACATCTTCGCGTGGCTCGGCTTCTACGGCGGCCTGCTCGGCGCTGTCGCCGGGGTGCTCGTCGCCGGCTACTGGGTGGTCAAGCGCACCGAACTGAAGCTTCGCGACCTCTACACCGAACGCGGCGTCTACTGGTTCAACGGCGGCTGGAACTGGCGCGCGCTCGTCGCGACACTCGTCGGCGCCGTGCTCTCGGTCGGCGGCGCGTACGGCGGGCCGTTCCCCGCCGACGGGCTGATCCCGTTCCTGAAACCGCTCTACGACTACAACTGGGTCGTCGGACTGGCGGGCGCCTTCGTCGTCTACCTGCTGCTGGCCCTGCCCGAGCACAAGCGCACCGCCTACACAGAGGAGGAAGCAAGTGAGCGACCTGGTCCGAGCCGGATTGATCCAGCAGCGGTGGACGGGTGACAAGGAGTCGATGATCGCGAACGCGGTCGAAGCCATCGGCAAGGCCGCTTCGCAGGGCGCGCAGGTGATCTGCCTGCAGGAGTTGTTCTACGGACCGTATTTCTGCCAGGTGCAGGACACCGACTACTACTCCTACACCGAGGGCATCCCCGACGGGCCGACGACGAAGCTCATGCAGGAGGTCGCCGAACGGCACGGTGTCGTGCTGGTCGTCCCGATGTACGAGGTCGAGCAGCCCGGCGTGTACTACAACACCGCCGCGGTGATCGACGCCGACGGGACCTACCTCGGCAAGCACCGCAAGAACCACATCCCGCAGGTGAAGGGCTTCTGGGAGAAGTTCTACTTCCGGCCCGGGAACCTGGGCTACCCGGTGTTCGACACCGCCGTCGGCCGCATCGGCGTCTACATCTGTTACGAGCGGCACTTCCCGGAGGGCTGGCGCGCACTGGGCCTGGCGGGCGCGAAGATCGTGTTCAACCCGTCGGCGACCAGCCGCGGTCTGTCGGAATACCTCTGGCGGCTGGAGCAGCCCGCGGCCGCCGTCGCGAACGA
This sequence comes from Amycolatopsis sp. lyj-84, assembly GCF_046549075.1. Lineage (NCBI taxonomy): Bacteria > Bacillati > Actinomycetota > Actinomycetes > Pseudonocardiales > Pseudonocardiaceae > Amycolatopsis > Amycolatopsis sp. lyj-84. Next base: position 170,396 of record NZ_JAJPWO010000015.1, on the reverse strand, counting down.
GTACTTCGTCGGCACGATCAACCGGGTCGGCGTGGAACCGCTGGGCGACAACGACTTCTACGGTCAGACGTACTTCGCGGACCCGCGCGGCCAGCTGATCGGCGAGGCCGCTTCCGACACCGAGGAGGAGATCGTCATCCGCGACCTCGACATGGGGCAGCTCGCCGAAGTGCGGGACCTGTGGGCCTTCTACCGAGACCGCCGTCCCGACAGCTACGGACCCCTCGCGGAGGCGTGATGACCACCCTCATCAGCGGCGGGCAGGTGCTGTCCACGGCGGGCGCTTCGGCGGCGGACGTCCTCGTCGACGGCGAGACGATCGTGGCCGTCGGCGCGCCCGGCACCCTGGGCCCGGCCGATTCGGTCATCGACGCCACCGGGAAGTACGTGCTGCCCGGCGGGATCGACGCGCACACCCATATGGAGATGCCGTTCGGCGGGACGCATTCCGCCGACACCTTCGGCACCGGGACGACGGCGGCGGCGTGGGGCGGCACGACCACGATCATCGACTTCGCCGTCCAGGCAAAGGGAACCTCACTGCTGTCCACTATGGACAAATGGCACGAGAAGGCCGACGGCAACTGCGCCATCGACTACGGCTTCCACATGATCGTCTCCGACGTCAACGATTCGTCGCTGAAGGAGATGCAGGCCTGCGTCGATGGCGGGGTCGGCAGCTTCAAGATGTTCATGGCGTATCCGGGGGTGTTCTACTCCACGGACGGCGAAATCCTGCTGGCCATGCAGAAGGCGCGCGAGATCGGCGCCACGATCATGATGCACGCGGAGAACGGCATCGCGATCGACCAGCTGGCCGCGCAGGCGTTCGCCGCCGGGAAGATCGACCCGGTGCAGCACGGCCTCACCCGGCCGCCGGAGCTGGAGGGCGAGGCGACCTCGCGCGCGATCCAGCTGGCCAAGGTGACCGGGGCGCCGCTGTACATCGTGCACCTCTCGGCGTCGCAGGCACTCGCGGCGGTCGCGGAGGCGCGCGACAACGGCCAGAACGTCTTCGCGGAGACGTGTCCTCAGTATCTCTATCTGTCCATCGAGGACTTGGCTAAGCCGGATTTCGAGGGCTCGAAGTACGTCGCCTCTCCCCCGCTGCGTGAGAAGTCGCATCAGGCGGACCTGTGGCGAGGGCTGCGCACCAACGACCTCTCGGTCGTATCGACGGATCACTGTCCGTTCTGTTTCAAGGACCAGAAGGAACTCGGCCGCGGCGACTTCCGCGCGATCCCCAACGGGATCCCCGGCGTCGAGCACCGGATGGACCTGCTGCACCAGGGTGTCGTGGCGGGCGAGCTCACCCTCGGCCGGTGGGTCGAGACCTGCTCCACCACCCCGGCGCGGATGTTCGGGCTGTACCCGCGCAAGGGCGTCATCGCGGCGGGTTCGGACGCGGACATCGTCATCTACGACCCGTCGGCGAAACAGACCTTGTCGGTCGAAACGCACCACATGAACGTGGACTACTCGGCCTACGAAGGAATGGAGATCACCGGCAAGGTCGAGACCGTGCTCTCGCGCGGCCTCGTGGTGGTGTCGCCGTCGGGCTTCTCGGGCAGTACGACGCACGGGAAATTCCTCTCGCGCGACCTGAACCAGTACCTGAACTGAGGCAATCGAACTCAGTGTGGCGAAGCCGCTCCGTTGAGGGTGGTGGAGGGGAAGAAGGCCGGATGGATTTCGGGATAGTGCTCCAGACCGACCCACCCGCACGCGACCTCGTGCGGCTGATGAAGGCCGCCGAGGACCAGGGTTTCCGCTACGGCTGGACGTTCGACTCGTGTGTGCTGTGGCAGGAACCGTTCGTCATCTACTCGCAGATCCTCGCGGCGACGTCGTCGATGATCGTGGGCCCGATGGTGACCAGCCCGGCCACGCGGGACTGGTCGGTGATGGCGTCGACCTTCGCCACGCTCAACGACATGTACGGCAACCGGACGGTGTGCGGGATCGGCCGGGGCGATTCGGCGCACCGGGTCGTCGGCATGGCACCGTCCACTTTGGCCACCGTGCGCGACTGCATGCACGTGGTCAAGGAGCTGGCCGAGGGCCGGGAGGTCCTGTTGCGGGACAAACCGGTCCAGATCCCCTGGATCCGCAACGGCAGGCTCGAAATGTGGATGGCGGGCTACGGGCCGAAGGCGCTGAAGACGGTCGGCGAACACGCCGATGGCTTCATCCTCCAGTGCGCCGATCCCGCGATCGCCCGGTGGACCATCGGCGCCGTCCGCGAGGCGGCCCGTGCGGCGGGACGGGACCCGGGCGGGATCACGATCTGCCTCGCCGCACCGGCGTACGTCGGGGACGATCTGGCGCACCAGCGCGAACAGTTGCGCTGGTTCGGCGGGATGGTCGGCAACCACGTCGCGGATCTCGTGGCGCGGTACGGCGATTCCGGGCCGGTGCCACGCGAACTGACCGACTACATCCGTGAGAGGGAAGGGTACGACTACTCACACCACGGGCGGGCGGGCAATCCCTCGACCGACTTCGTGCCGGACGAGATCGTGGACCGGTTCTGCCTGCTCGGGCCGTCTTCGGCGCATGTGGAGCGGCTGGAGGAACTGGCTTCGCTCGGCGTCGACCAGTTCGCGCTGTACCTCATGCACGATCAGCGCGAAGAAACCCTGAAGCGGTACGGCTCGGAGGTCATCGGCCGCTGACCCCCCTCTGCGATCAGTCCTCTACTTGCGGTCCTCGCGCGTGCAACTACCGCAAGTAGAGGACTAATCGCGTGAGGTCAGCCGACGAACCAGGCGGCGAGCGCTTCTCGCAGGCCGTCATCGGTGTCCCCCGCCCAGGCGATGTACCCGTCCGGGCGAATCAGGAGGACGTCGGCGGGCCGGTCCTCGGCCTTGGCGGTGTGGACGTCGACGAGTCCTTCGGCGAGCTCGCGGAGCTCCGGCCGTCCGGCGAGGTCGAGCAGGACCGGCCGCGCCGGGCGCAGCAACTCCCCGACGCTGGTCGCGCCCTGGTCGGTCTCCAGCGCGAGATCCGGGACGAAGGTGCCGGCGAGCGCGTGCCCGGAGCCGGGCATCGGGTAGCGCAGGTCGGTCCCGGCGAGATGCGCGGCCAGCCGTCGCGCGGGCTGCTCGTCGCCCAGCAGTTCCTGGAAGACCGTCCGGAGCGCCTCGGCGGCCTCGTCGTGCCCGCGCCGCAGCGCGACCTGCGCCTGGGACTGCAGCAGCGCGCGGGCACCGGCGGCGTGCCGTTCCGCGTGATAGGTGTCCAACAGCCCCTCCGGCGCCCGCCCCTGGATCTCGGCGGCCAGCTTCCAGGCGAGGTTGACCGAGTCGGACATGCCGACGTTGATCGCCGTACCGGTCGACGGCAGCAGGTGGGCCGCGTCGCCCGCCAGCAGGATCCGCCCCTCGCGGTAGCGCTCCGCCTGGCGGGCGGAGAACTGGTAGCGCGAGAGCCGGACCGGGTCGCCCAGCGGGACGTCCCCGCCGAGCACGCGGCGGATGCTGTCGCCGAACTCGGTCAGCGTCAGCGGCACGTCGTCGTCGATCTCGCCGAGATCGTCCTCGGTGGTCTGGATGAACAAGATCCCCGGCGTCAGCGAACCGAGCGCGAACACCCCGTTGTCGGTGCGGGTGTAGCCCGCCTTGATCCGGCCCAGCCCCGGTGTCTCGATGTCGCCGTTGTCGTGCACGGTCAGCCCCTCGGGGATCTTGACCTGCCCGATCCGGTTGACCTCGGGATAGGTGGTCCCGGGGAACCCGATCCCGGCGAGCGCGCGGACGGGACTGTGGCCACCATCGCATCCGACGAGGTACGGGGCGGTGACTTCGTACTCCCCCTCCGGCCCGCGGACCTGGGCCGTCACGGAGGTGCCGTCCTGGGACAGCCCGGTGACCTCGTGCCCGCGGCGCACCTCCGCGCCGAGTTCGAGAGCGTGTTCCTCCAGCAGCCGCTCCAACAACTGCTGTCGCACCGACAGCGCCTTCAGCGGGGACTCGTCGAACCGGGTGAGGTCGACGTGCACGCCGCCGAACGGGAACCGGTGGGGCGGGACGGGGTCGGTGACGAGCCCCCGGACCCGGTCCAGCAGGCCGCGGTACTTCAGCAGGTCCAGGATCTGCCCGCTGAGACCGTGGGCCTTCGGTGTCTTCCCCTGTTCCGGCCGCCGTTCCAGGACCAGCGGGCGAACCCCGGCCGGCCGCAGCTCCGCGGCCAGCATCAGACCGGTCGGACCGGCACCCACGATGATCACGTCGACGTCCGTCAAATCCTCACTCCTGTTCGGCCTGTACTGGCTACGGCCGAGGATTCTGCGGTATCACCGGGGTCTTGCCGCAAGCCCCCAGGTGCGCTATATGTTGAACATGGAGGGGCGCGCCCCTCCTTTTTCGTGCCTGGCTGAGGCGGGGTAGGGCCTGCTCCACCGTCTTTCCGGGTACGCGCACCAGGGATCACGCGCCCGCGAGCCGAGACGCTGGACGGGTGACCACCAGCAGAGTCCGCACCGCCGCTTTGATCACCCTCACCGCACTCGCCGCCGTCACGATCGCGCCCGCGGTCTCGGCCACGCCGAAGGGCATCGCCTGGGGCCCTTGTCCGGCGGGATCGCCATCCGGCTACGACTGCGCCGAACTGGAAGTCCCGCTTTCGTACCGGGACCCGGGCGGCCCCCGGATCACCATCGCGCTCGGCCGCCTTCCCGCGACCGACCAGAAGCACAAACGCGGCACCGTCTTCACCAACCCCGGGGGCCCCGGGAATCCCGGCCGCTTCAGCGAGTTCCAGACCGCGTCGCTGCACCGGCAGTTCGATATCGTGGGCTTCGACCCGCGCGGCGTCGGCGCCAGTACGCCTGTCCGCTGCTTCGCGAGCGAAGCGGAACTCGAGCCGCTCAAGCGGGTGCTCGGCCGGTTCCCGATCACCGTCGAGCAGGAAACCCGGCAGATCGCCGACGTCCGTGAGGTCGCCGCCTCGTGCGGCCGCAACGCCGGGCCGCTGCTGGGTCATCTGTCGACCACGAACGTCGCCCGGGACCTCGACAAGCTCCGAGAGGCCGCCGGTGAGCCCCGCCTGCGGTACTACGGCCTCTCGTACGGCACATACCTCGGCGAGGTGTACGCCAACCTGTTCCCGCATCGCGTCGGGGCCTTGGCCCTCGACGCCGTCGACGATCCGATCGCCTGGTCCACCGGGCACCGTCCGCAGGACGCGAACGTCCCGTTCAGCACCAGGCTCGGCGGTTTCCGGGACGCGGACCGCGCGCTGCAGGCGTTCCTCGACGCCTGCGCGGCCGACGTCCGGTGCGCGTTCCGCGAACCCGGGACGGACCTGCGGGCCAAATACGACGGCATCCTCGACCGGCTCGAGGCCACGCCGGGCGCGATCACCTATCAGGACGTCATCCGGCGCACCCACAACGCGCTGACCGACGAGGCCGACTCGCCCGCGCTGGCGGAATTCCTTCAGTCCGCGACGAAATCGGCCTCGGCGAAAGCCATCGTGACGCCGTTCGACTCCGCACTCGGCGGCGGCGGGACGATCTGTGCCGACACCACGAACCCGCGCGACCCGGCGGCGTGGCCGAAAGCGGCCCGCGAGGCCGATCGCGAAAGCCGCGGTTTCGGTTCGTACGACACGTATCTCTCACTGCCGTGTGCTTTCTGGCCCGCCTCCGACCCGGCGCGCTACACCGGACCGTGGAACCGGCCGACCGCGCCGATCTTGTTGCTGGCCAACGGCAAGGGCGATCCGGAAACGCCGTACGCCGGAGCGAAACGGACCGAGCGCATCCTCGGGAACGCCCGGCTCCTGACGCTGGACGCCTGGGGGCACGGCGCCGCGAACCGCAGCAAGTGTGTCGACGCGGCCCTCGACGCGTACCTGATCCACGGCCGTCTCCCGGCGCGCGGCACCGTCTGCGCCCCGGATCAGAAGCCGTTCGACCCGAGGTAGGCGAGCGCGACTTCCTCGTCGGTCAGCCAAGCGGCGTAGTCGGCGGGGTCGGAGAAGACGTGCGCGAACCGGCGTGCCACCTCGGGCGCCGTTTGCGCGGCGTCCAAGGTGGCCAGCACGTGATCCGGTGGCGGCGCGAGGAAATCGTTGCTCAGCCGGGTCGCGTGCTGTGCCTTTTCTCAGTACTCGGCGAAAGTACGGCGCTGGAACGCTTCGTCGAACGGGCGGTCGCCGTGGTCGAGGATGCTCTGTTCGTAGACCGCGGCCGCGTGCGCCGCCATGTTCGCGCCCTGCCCGGCGATCGGGTCGTTCGTCACCGCGGCGTCGCCCATCGCGAGTACCTTCGCCCCCGACGGCAGCGTCCCGACCGGCTCACGCACGATCGGCAGGACCCGGCCGCGCAGGACGTCCAGCGGCCCGCTCGGGCGTGCGCCGGCGAGCGACTCTTCGACCCACGGGAACTGCTTGCGCAGCAGCGTCAGCGCGAGGGCGAAATGCTCGTCGACGTCGGTGACGTCGTCCCAGACGTCCATGGGTCCGCCGGGAACGCCGAAGAACCCGAGGCCGAAGACGGGCCCGCGCACCGACTGGACCGGCAGCCCGAACAGCTCACCGGCCCGGGAGAGCCCGAACGTCAGGCCCGGATACACCGGAAGCGGCTCGTCGCCTCCGGAGACGAGGTACAGGATCCCGATGGTCCGCTGCGGTTCGCGATACGGGGAACGCGCGTCGTCACGCGGGAAGAGACCGTCGAACTGTGGTCCTCGCCCGGCCGCGACCAGCACGAGATCGAACTCGCGGGCGTACTCCTCCAGCCCGTCGGGCGTCACCTTGCCGATCCGCACCTCACCACCGCGGGCGGCGAACGCGGTCAGCCAGTCGGACACCTTGACCCGTTGGTCGACCGACTGCGCGGGGTGGTCGAAGCGGGCGCGCCACGAGACGGCGGGCTCCGGGGAGTCCCCGGCGAGCCCGAACGACGCGCCGAGCATCTCCGGGGCGGTTCCGTCCCAGAAGTTGATGCCCAGCGCGCGTTCCCGGGTCAGGGCGGGATGGAACAAGCACTGGTTCGAGATGAGGCCACCGGCACGGATCGTTCCGGCGTCGCGGTCGGTGACCACGGTGACGGCGTATCCGTGCCGCTGCAGGCCCAAGGCCAGGACCAGACCGGCTTGCCCGGCCCCGACCACCACGATCCGGCGCATGAGGACCCCTCCCCTTCGGCTGGGTCCAGTGTGGCCGGGTTTCCACCGCGCGGTAAAGGATCCGCCTGATGGGCTGCCCGAAAAGGATCAGCCCACGAGGGCTTGGTACACCAGGTTGCGCAGTTCGGCGCGGATCGGATGGGTCGACGACGGCAGCAGCTGGGTGAAGAACAGCACCGTGACGTCCTCGTCCGGATCGACCCAGAAGGCGGTGCTCGCCGCGCCACCCCAGGCGAATTCCCCGGCGCTGGCGAGGGTTTTGGCCTTCACCGGGTCGTCGAGCACGGAAAAGCCCAGTCCGAAGCCGAAACCGTCATACGGCGTCTCGGAGAAACCGACGCGACCGTAGGTCTCCAGATCCACCCCGCCCGGCAGGTGGTTGCTCGCCATGACCTCCACCGTGCGCGAACCGAGCAACCGGACGCCGTCGAGTTCACCGCCACGCAGCAGCATCTGCGTGAAGCGGTGGTAGTCACCCGCCGTCGAGACCAGCCCCCCGCCGCCCGAGAGGCACGTGGGCGTGACACGGCCGATGGCGCCCATCTCGTCGTGACGGAACGGGGCCTTCGTCTTCGGGTGGGGCACATAGAGCGCGGCCAGCCTGTCGAGGGCGGCCGGGTCGGTTTGGAATCCGGTCTCGTGCATGCCGAGCGGAGTGAAGATCCGCTCGCTGAAGAAGGTGTCGAGAGACTGACCGGAGACGACCTCGACGAGCCTTCCGAGGATGTCCGTCGCGACCGAATAGTTCCATTCCGAACCGGGCTGGAACTGCAACGGCTGCCGCGCGAGCGCCTCGGAGACACTCGCGAGGTCGAGTCCCGGCGCGGTGCCCCAGTCGAAGCCGGCCTCGCGGTAGAGCGCGTCGACCGGATGCGTGCGGTGGAACCCGTACGTCAGCCCGGCGGTGTGGGTGAGCAGGTGCCAGAGCCGGATGGGTTCCGTCGCAGGCTCGGTCATCACCCGGACGGACGAGCCCGCCGTGAAGACCCGCGGTTCCGCGAATTCCGGCAGCCACCGGGAAATCGGGTCCCGGAGGTCGATGCGCCCCTCTTCGACGAGCATCATCGCGGCGACCGAGGTGACCGGCTTCGTCATCGAGAAGACGCGCCAGATCGTGTCGGTCTCCACCGGGAGCCCGGCCTCGATGTCGCGCAGCCCGTTCGACGCGAGATGCGCGACCTTCCCGTTGCGGGTCACCACGGCCAGGTACCCGGGAAGCAGATTTCGCTCCAGGTACCCGTCGAAGTGCTTGTCGATCCGCCGCAACCGCTCCGCGTCGAAGCCCACCTCGGCCGGGTCGACGTCCACCTTCAGCTCGATCATGCGACCGAGGCTACGCGTTCCGTTCGGCCTGTTTCTCCAGTCGCCACGCCTCGTCGGTCTTCCCGATCCGCCAGTATCCGGAGATGGACAGCAGGTCGCGCCGCATTCCCCGGTCGTCGAGAAGGTGACGTCGCAGATCCCGGACGAACGCGGCCTCGCCATGCACGAACGCCTGCACAACGCCGTCACGCCACTCGAGCGCGCGGACGGCTGCCGCGAGATCGTCGCCCTTGCTCCGGTGCAGCCAGGTGATCCGCGCGTCGCCCTTGGTGGTCAGCGACTGCTCTTCGGCGGCGTCCTCGACGAGGATGACCGCGTGCACGGGAACGCCCGCCGGCATCGCTTCGAGTGACGCGGCTATCGCCGGAAGGGCGCTCTCGTCACCCGCGAGCAGGTGCCAGTCGGCTTCCTCGCCCGGCGCGTACGCCCCGCCGGGACCCGAGATCAGCAGCTCGTCGCCCGGTTTCGCGGCGGCGGCCCACGGTCCGGCGACACCCTCGTCACCGTGGTGGACGAAGTCGAGCACCAGCTCGCCGAGATTCCGGTCGAAGGCCCGGACGGTGTAGGAACGCATCCGCGGCCACTGCTCACGCGGCAGTTCTTCGCGGACGCGCGCCAGGTCGAACGGCTCGGGATAGGTGACGCCGGGCACCCGGAAGTGCACCTTGACGTAGGCGTCGGTGAACTCGTTGGGCTGGAACGAGGCGATCCCTTCGCCCCCAGCGACGATCCGGACCATATGCGGGGTGATCCGCTCGGTGCGCAGCACCCGCAACCGGGTCGCCGACACTGATCTCCGCGCCTCGGCCATTCACGATTCCTTTCATGAGGTTAGGTGAACCTAACTGAGCGTACGCCGATCCCGGATCGAGCGGGCGACGTCTCCCATCATCCGATCAAAGCCCTCCCGGACCCGCCCGTCGAACCCGGCGAAGAACCGGTTGGCCAGCGGGACCGCCCACCGTCCCCGGGAAGCGACGTTGTACACCCGATGGGTTACCCGCGCACCGGCCGGATCATCCACGACGAGGTACTCCCCGCGGTACCACCAACCGCCCTGCTGGGCGATGAGGCCGCGCTCGGGGTCTATCTCGAAGCCCGGGTTGTACTGCTGCGCTTGGAGAAATTCCGCGATCCGGGCGAAGACCTCATCGGCGGACGCGGGCACCACGTCGTCGACTTCGACCAGCGGTTTCACGCCGCGCTCGCGGCCGGGTCACTCACCCGGGTGTTCTGGAACGACGCGACCCGCCAGCCTTCGGACTCCTCCACCAGGACATACGTCAGCGTCGATTCCCGGCCGGGTTCGGGCTCGCCGCCCGCCAGCGACGATCCGCCGCCGGACACGACGATCGCGACGTCGGGCCGCACGAACCGGACCTTGGGCTCATCGCTCCCGGCGACCAGTTTCGATCCCTTCAGCAGCCCCTCGAACAGAGATCGGTGCGCGCTTTCGATGATCACGCGGCCCGGCATGTTCATGCCGAAGAACGTCACGTAGTCGGCGTCCTCGGTGAACAGCGACGCGTACGCGGCCGCGTCGCCGTCGTTCCACGCGTCGGCGAGCTTGCCCAGGACGGCCAGGACCTCGGCCCGTCGTTCGGTCATGATGTCCTCCAGTGGGGCGAACGGCGTTCGTGTGACGAACACCGTTCTACAGACGAACGGCGTTCGCGTCAAGTAGAGTTCGGGGGGTACCCCGGATCAGGAGGCGAACGAAGTGAGCAGGCCCCGGCGTCGCGCCGAGAAACCCGTGCTGTCCCAGGAGCTCGTGGTGAAGACGGCCCTGGACCTCCTCGCCACCGAGGGACTGGAGGCGGTGAGCATGCGGCGCGTGGCCCAGGCGCTGGAAACCGGCCCCGCGTCGCTCTACGCCCACGTGGCGAACAAGGAAGAGCTCCACGAGCTGATGGTCGACCACGTCCTCGACTTCGGCCCGGTCCCCGAACCCGAACCGGAGCGGTGGATCGAGCAGGCGAAGGACCTGTTGCGGGAGAACGTGCGCGCGCTGACGTCGTTCCCCGGAATCGCCAAGATCGCGTGGGCCATCCCGGTACCGGTCGGCGCGAACGCCTTGCAGCAGGCCGAAGCCATGCTCGCGGTGCTGCGCGCGGGCGGCCTCGACCTCAAGCAGGCGTTGTTCGCGGCCGACGCGTTATGGCTCTACGCCAAGGCTTTCGCCTACGAAGGCGCGGGCTGGCAGCACGGCGACATCAACCTGGCCGAGCAGGAGGAACGCGGCAAGCAGATGGTCGAGTACATGACGTCGTTCCCGCCCGGCACGTTCCCGAACATGCTCGGCTCGGGCGAGTACTTCACCGCGGAGACGGCCCAGGAACGGTTCGAGTTCGCCATCGACCTGTTCCTCGCCGGCCTCGCGGCCAGGGCCTCGTGAGTGGTGAGGACGCCTCCCAAGTACGTGAAGGACCCCAACACTGCGTCTAGCGCAAGGAAGGGGTCCTTCACGTACTTCCAGGCGACCAGAGTGCCGAACCGTGGAGAGCCTCGCGAGCGGCAAGGCGGTCATTGAGGGGTAAGTCAAATGTGGCATGACCGAGCCTCTGCGGCGAAGGACTCCTTCGCTGGCTTCAAGATTAAGAGGTGGCCTTCGTGGCGTGGTTCTGGACCGGCCTGCGGGCGCCAGTCGCTCCCGAGTGTCCACAAGGGACACTTCCTGGCGACAGAATGTCCGATTGATGGTTGGATGTGCGGTTTTCGGAGGGGGTCGTGAGTGGCAAAGAGGGTTAGAACCCGCTTTGCCACTCACGACCCCCTCCGCAAAGCGTGCATATGGGTATCAATCAGACATTTACCCGGCTAAACGTGTCCCGTGCGGACAGTCAGAGTGCGGCCGATCCAGATCCGCGCTGCTGAAGGCTCCCTTCACCGCATCGGACGCGGCGAAGGGAGCCTTCAGCCCGGCACGACCCGCCCGCGAACACGACACGTTTGACCTTCCCCTCAATAGAACCGTCCTCACCACTCACGAAGTGGCTTGTTCGTCCGGCTGAAAGCGTTCCGTCACCGCCCAAGCGGGCACCGCGTACGGCGGTTCACGCCAACGCCCATGCGGGAACAGCACGACCATGTCCCGGCCTTCGCCGCCGACCCAAGCCCATCGCTTCGGCCGCTTCCTCAACGGGGTCGAACCATGCGTCGACGTCGAGGCACGGAGGGTAATTCTGCTGCCGTCGCGATATTCGACCTCGATCGACGGCATCTTGCGACCCGAACGGATCGGATAGTCCGGCGCGACCGTGACCGAAGCCGTCCGCCACCCGGTGGCCAGCACCGATCGGTGGCGCCGCCGCCACGCCCCGGCCGCGACGAGAGAGAACGGGACTGCGATCAGGGCCACGATCGCCACCGTCACCGAAACCCCGACCCAGAACTGGTTTTCGTTGGGCTCTTCCAGGGTCCGCATCCGGCCCGGCTCCGACCGGTCGTACACCACGGTCACCGATTCCCCGGTCACGTAGCGCTGATCTGTTTCGAGGGAGACGTCGGTGTTGTAGCGCCTTCCACCGACGACGTAATTGACCTCCATCGACCGACCACCCCGGCCTCCGTCCGGATCGTGGAGACTCGCCACCCTGCCGGGCACCTGCGCGCCGGTCTCCAGCAGTTCCGCTGCCGAGCGCTCCACACCGACCATGCCGAGAAAGCCTCCGATGTGCACCGCGGCCCAGCCAAGGGCGATGAGAAACGCGCGGAACCTCAAGGTTCGCAGTCGTGAGATCTCTCGTTCGAGATCAACCCGGTTGTCGACCGGAAGGTCCTCTTCGGGCGGCAGCCACTCCCCCGATCCAACCGGCACAACGGACCGGGCGCCGTTCACCCTGGCTCGCCACGCGGCGAAGACCGCCGATACCGAAGCCACGACGAGAATCGTGATGTTCGCCGCGAGTTCGTAGTCCTCCCACGGATAGTCCGGTACGGCGAAGGAATAGATCGTGCCGCCCGTCCACACCAAGAAGATCGCGATGAAGATCAGCTCGGCGGCCTGGTATCCGATTTCCCTGTGCCGATGCCTTCGCGCCGCTTTCTTGACGTCATCCCACTGTTCCCGATCCAGGGAAAACGGCTCGGCCCGGGCACGAGCCGGCGCGGCCGAACTCGATTCTTCCGGCTCGGGGACATGCTCTTCGAGCTGATCGTCCTTGGCGGACGACCACAGCGACAGGCCGTCGCGACCTCTCGTCCTTCGCCTCAATTCGCCTTCTCCCAGTCCTATGTCAGGCCGTGTCCGGCTCGATTTCCTTGACAGGCACCGCGTAGAGCGTGTCCTTGCCGAACCGTCCACGCGGGAAGATCACGATCATGTCCGTTCCCTCACCGCCGACGAAGACGGGAACCTTCCGGACCCGGGGCGCGATCCTCAGCGAACGGCGCGTGGCGAGAAACTTGTAGTCGTTTTCGAAGAACACGTCGACACGGGGGAACAGCCACCCGGGCCGCACCGTCGCCGTGGCCTCACGCAGGCCGGTTTTCGAGACTGAGCGATACCGGCTCCGCCAGAGCCAAGCGGCACCCAGGCACGCCGGAAAGCCCAGGAACGCGAAGAAAGGCAGTGGGAACGGCACGTCGCTCACCTGGCAGGTGACGAAGAAGATCAGCCAGAGGACCGACAAAGCCAGCGCTCGCACCTTGAAGTGCGACAGTCTCTCGATCAGCGGAGCGGCAATTTCTTCGTGTACCGTCTGCGCGACAAGGCTTTTGACGTCGTCGACATCCGAAGAGGACAGAGGCCGCCCGGCGACGCGCGGAAGCCTTTTAGGACGGTCGCGGTCGGCCGATCTTCTCTTCCCTTGCCCCGGTTTCATGCGTTGAGGTTAGCGGGAAAAATGGCCTTCCCGGGATAACGAGTTCCCTCTCGCTCCAGGGCAACCGCGAGCGCTCGCCGAGCGTGCAAGTGAGCAGGGCGCCATCCGGTCGCCCCGTTTCACGAGCGACGCTTCCCTCGGGGCTTCAGTGGCTTCTCTCGGGGAGGGACATCGCGGAATTCCAGTCCATGGCGGCGAGCGGTATCGCGCCGCTCCTCCGGCACGAACCCGGCCTGTCCCTTGCCTCCCCGGACGCCGCTCGCGGCCAACCCGTCGGAACGGACTTCTCTTGCCGGAACCTCGTAGGGCCTTCCTGCGCGCCACCGGCCGTCGGGGAAGACCAAGACCACGTTCTGGCCCGTCCCCGCGACCGAGACGGGTACGTTCCCGCCCTCCTTGAACCGGTTCGCTCCCCGCGTCGACATCACCGTGCGGAACCTGGTGACGGCGCCGTCCTCGAACTTGACATCGATGTCCGGGAGTTTCCTGCCCTTCCTTCCCCACACCGTCGCCTTGCCCGCACGCCACCCCGTGGCCAGCGCCGCCCGGTAGCGAAGCCACCACTTGACGGCGGCGCACCCGGACGCCGGGGCGCCGACCAGGGAAAGGAGCATCAGGACAAGGAACAGCCCCATGGCGATCCCGTCCTTGTTGGCCTCTTCGAGCGTCCGGACCGAGCGGGGATTCGCGGGGTCGTAGATCACCGTGACCGGTTGACCGACCGTGTAGACGCGCCCGGAGTCCGGGTCGATCGTCGCCTTGAAAGAGGCGGAGTCCACGCGATAGCCGACGATGATGGTCGGATACTTGCCGGTGCGGTCGAGGCGGAAGCTTTCCACCCTGCCCTCGACACGGGTTCCGGTCGCCAGCAGCTCGTCGGCCGAACGCTGAAGGAAGTCCGTCCCGAACACCGCGCCGACGAAGACCGTCATCCAGAGCAGGGCGAAGCCAAGGGAGCGGCTGCTCAACGCGCGTACCTTCGACGACCTCTGGTCGACCCTGCCCGCCTCGGCCAGAAGGCGGCCGGTGACGACAATGCGGCGTACGGCGAACACGACGCCGAAGAACCAGGCGACGCCGAGCCAAAGCGCTCTTCGACGTCTCAAGTCCTTTGTCTCGTCTTCCCTGCCCCCCAGTTCCATGGACCGATTTTAACCGGGGACACACGCGCTCGAAGGAGACGATTCCGACCGGCCGCCGGGGCAACCGGACAGCCGCCCCGAGCGTACGAGTGAGCAGGTTCTAGCGTCGCACCGGTACCGCGTAAAGGGGATCCGACGGTCCGGCCGGGAACAGGATGACCATCGCCTGTCCTTCCCCGCCGACCAGGACACGGGCACCGGGGCGGGCCGCGAACCGGGTGCCGGTCCGGAACGAGAAGTGCGTTCCCCGCAAGCCGATCGTCTCTCCGTCGGCGAACCGCACGTCGAAGTTCGCCGGTTCCCGCTCCCGGTGGGCCAGGTCGTAGTCCGGTTTCACGGTCACCGTGGCCTCGCGCCACCCGGCGGCCAGGACCGACCGGTGACACGCCAGCCAGGTGCTCGACGCCATTCCCGCGGCTACCGCCCCGCCCACCCCGAAGACCATCGCCAGCGCGCCGAGGGACTGGCCGATCTCGTCGCCCACCGCCACCAGGAAAACGAAACCCGCCACGGCCAGCACGATCGAGATGGCCAGGAAGACGCTTGCCCGCACGGAAAGAACCCCCAACCGCCGAGTCTCGCCGTCTTCGTCGACGGCGTCGAAACCGCTGCCCGCCTCCGCCGCGAGCGGAGTCTTGGCGAGTGATTCGGTCACCGCCCGGCCGTGGAAAGCGGCCCGCTGTCCGGCGAAGACCACCAGTCCCGCCACCGCGATGAGCACGGTGATGGCGATGATGGCGTCGTCACGGGACAGCTTGTCACCGGTGATCTCGGCCCTGATGTTGAGCCCCGCGAGCAGAAGGCTCGGCCCGCCGACACTCAGGAACAGACAGGCGAAAAGCCAGCGCGCTCTTCGGCGCCAATGCAGCTCCGCCGAAGCTTCCCCAGTCCCCAGTTTCATGGAAAAAGCGTACGCCCGGGAAGCCCTCATCGAGGAGGGACGAAGGTCCCGTTCGCGCCTTCCGGCACTCAGGGGAACACCGAGGCCAGGCCGCTCAGACCTTCGTCTTCGGCCTGGCTTCGTCGCTGTCCCGCGTCGTTCCCGCGGGGACCACGTACGGTTTCCCGCTCAGCCCGCCGCGGGGGAACAGGACGACCACGTCTCCGCCCTCACCACCGACCTGGACCCGCGTCCCCGGCTTGCTCCGATACCAGATCGCCGAGCGGACCGACCAGCCCGCCGACCGCACCACCGTCTGGGAACCGTCCTCGAACACGAGGTGGATCTCGAACTGTTGCCCTGACCCTATGGTGTAGTCCCGTTTCACCGTCGCGATCGCCGGACGCCATCCGGTCTCCGTCACCAGGCGGTGCCGATGGCGCCAACCCTTGGCGGACAGCACCGAACACACGAAGCCGACGAACCCGGGTGCCAACAGGAACACGCCTGCCTTGCCGAAGTCCTCCGTGTTGGACTCCACGTCGGTGCGCGCCCGGTCTGGATCTTCCGGATCGTAATAGACCACGACGGATTGGTAGGGCTCGTACTCGTGGTCGTAATGCTTGTCGATCAGTACTTCCCGGCGTTCGGTCCGCACCCAGTACTCGACCCACATGTACCCGCGATCCGGAACGTCCACCACGGTGCCGTTGACGCGGTTCCCGTGCTCCAGCAAGCCGGCGGACTGGATCGACGGCAAGGCGATGACGTAGATCCCGGCCGCGACCAAGGGCAGGCACAGGGGCGCCAGCACCGTGGACCGCAGCGCCAGCTTCCGCAGGCGCGGGGTCTCCGCGTCCGGATCGGCGACCCCGATCCCGGTCGATTCCGGCACGGGCACCGGCGAGGCCGCTCGCTCTGCCAGCGCGGCTTCGAGCAGCTTGCCGTTGACCTTGAAGCGATGCCCGGCGAAAGCCGCCAGAGCCGGACCCGCGATCAAGAGTGCGATCTCGTCGGCGAACCCGGAAATTCCCCAGCCGGATTCCTCGCCCGTCGACTGCAGGACGAGTCCGATGGCCGCGGCGCTCGCCACCGCGATACTGAACAGCATCGCGAAGCGGTAGCCCACTCTCCGACGGTGGTATCGATCCACCGAAGTTTCCCCAGTCCCCAGTTTCATACACGGATTTTACGCCTGGGACGAGGCTACCGGGAGGGACCAAGGTCCTATCCCGCCAGCAGCACCGCGATCAGCGCCAGCGTGCCCGGGACCACCTGCACGAAGAAGATCCGCTTGCTCGCCGTCGCCGTCCCGTAGAGCCCTGCCACGATCACGCACGCGAGGCCGAAGATCTTGAACTGCCAAGCGGTACCGCCGGTCGCGATCAGCCCCCAGATCAGCGCGGCGGCCAGGAAACCGTTGTACAGCCCCTGGTTCGCCGCGAGCGGCGCGCTCTCCTTCGCGAATTCCTCGCTGGTGCCGAAAGCGGCGCGAGCGCGCGGGGTCGTCCACAGGAACATCTCGAGCACGACGATGTACAGGTGGATCAGGGCGACGATGCCGACCAGGACGTTGGCGACGACATTCACGGGGTCTTCTCGCTCTCGTCGGCCAGCAGCAGCCGTTCGCCGGTGTCGAAACAGGTGTGCGTGCCGGTGTGACAGGCCGGGCCGGTCTGGTCGACGCGCAGCAGGACGGTATCGCCGTCGCAGTCGATCCGCATCTCGCGCACGTGCTGGACGTGGCCGGACGTCTCGCCCTTCACCCACAGTTCCTTGCGGCTGCGCGAATAGTACGTCCCGCGCCGGGTGGTGAGGGTGCGCCTCAGCGCCTCGTCGTTCATCCACGCCATCATCAGGACGTCCGAGGTGGAGTGCTCGACGACGACGGCGGCGATCAGCCCGTCGGCGTTGCGCTTCAGGCGATCAGAGAGGGCGGGATCAAGCGTCATTCGTGGCTCCGAGCAGGTGCCGTTTCACCGGCATCGAGTTGAGCAGGACTGCCGAGTAGATGTACCCGGCGAAAAGCAGCCCGGACACGATCTTCACCCAGAAGAGTTCCGCCGCCAGCATGGACAGCGCGTGCAGCAAGGCGAACAGGAAGCTGACGGCGAAACCGGCGAACCGCGCCGAAGACATCCTCAGCACCAGTCCCGCCACGACGAGACCACCGAGCACGACTGACGTTCCGGGCAGCAGGAACGTCCGCGCGGAGGAGTACGGCGCGAACATGAGGATCACGGCCATCCCCACGTACGCGAGACCGAGCCCGAGCATCAGCGCGCAGACGACCTTGACCTCGGTGGCGGCCTTCCACTTGTTCGGGATCACCGGACCACGACTCCCCCGGCGCGCAGGGCGCCCTTGACCTCGCCGATCTTCAACTGTCCGAAGTGGAACACGCTGGCCGCGAGCACCGCGTCCGCACCGGCCTCGACGGCGGGCAGGAAGTGCTCGAGCGCGCCGGCGCCGCCGCTGGCGATCACCGGGACGCGGACCGCCCGGCGCACCTTGGTCAGGAGTTCGAGATCGAAGCCGTTCTTGGTGCCGTCGGCGTCCATCGAGTTGAGCAGGATCTCGCCGACGCCGAGTTCTTCCCCGCGCGCGGCCCATTCGACGGCGTCGATCCCGGTGCCGCGGCGGCCGCCGTGCGTGGTCACCTCGAACCCGGACGGGGTCGGTTCGGTCCCCTCCGGAACGCGCCGGGCGTCCACCGACAGCACGACGCACTGCGCGCCGAAGCGGCGGGACGCCTCGCGCAGGAACTCCGGCCGCGCGATGGCCGCGGTGTTGATGCTCACCTTGTCCGCGCCCGTGCGCAGCAGCCGGTTGACGTCGTCGTTCGTGCGCACGCCACCACCGACGGTGAGCGGGATGAACACCTGCTCCGCGGTCCGGCGGACCACGTCGAAGGTGGTCTCGCGGTCCCCGGAGGAAGCCGTGACGTCGAGGAACGTGAGCTCGTCCGCGCCCTCGGCGTCGTACAGGCGGGCGAGCTCGACGGGGTCGCCGGCGTCGCGCAGGTCGGCGAAGTTGACGCCCTTCACCACTCGGCCCGCGTCGACGTCGAGACACGGGATGACCCTGACTGCGACTGACATGGGGACAAGCGTAGTCAAGGGCGTTCTAAGCTCGCGGAATGGCACAGGCGGGGCGGCGGCCGGGGCAGACCGAGACGCGGGAGGAGATCCTCGACGCGGCTCGGCGCAGGTTCGCCGAACAGGGATACGACGGGGCGACCGTGCGCGGCATCGCGGCCGAAGCCGGGGTCAACGCCGCGCTGCTGCACCATTTCTTCGGCACCAAGCAGGGGCTCTTCGCCGCGTCGATGAACCTGCCGATCGACCCCGGCGAGATGGTCCCCCGCATCCTCGAAGGCCCGGAAGACGAGGTCGGCGAACGTCTCGTCCGCGCGTTTCTCGGTTTCTGGCAGGCCCCGGCGGGCCGCGAGCCGTTCCTGGCGATGATCCGGTCGGCGACCACGAACGAGCAGGTCGCGACCATGATGCGACAGTTCCTCGAACGGACGGTACTGGCGCGGGTCGCCGAAGCACGCGGCGTGCCGAAGGTCCGGGTGGCCGGGATCGCCGCGCAGATGGTCGGGTTCGCGCTGCTGCGTTACGTCATCCAGCTCCCGCCGCTGGTCGAGGCCTCCGACGACGAGGTCGTCGCGATGCTGGCGCCGGTCGCGCAGTACTACCTGACCGCCGACGTTCACCGGCCGGACAACTCGCGCGGCTAGCTTCCGAAGAACCCCTCCCAGAGCGTCGTGCTCGGCACGCTCGAGGAAGGCGGGCTGGCCGCGTTCGACCTGAGGGCGCGGCGGCTCCAGCAGCTCGCCGTGCCCGCGGGCGGGCGGTTCAACAACGTCGACGTCGTCGGCGACCTGGCGGTGGCGAGCCGACCGCGGTCGGCTCGCACGTGCTGTGGGACGTCACGGATCCTTCCGCCGCACCGGTCTTCTCCGCCTCGGAGTCCGAAGTGGACGAACAGCGGACGGCGTACGGGCTCACCGCCGGACGCGATCCGCGCACCGGCGCGCGCTGGGTCGCGGTGACCCGGCGGCACGAAACCCGCGTGGCGCTCTTGCGACTTGTCGACAAACCGGGCGGCACCGTCGGCACCGCGCCGATCGGCACGATCGTGGTCGCCGTGCGGCGAACCGGACGAGCGCCCGCAGCTGGAGGGTTCGGTGCTCGACGTCGAGCACCGCGTGCTCTACACGGCGCAGGAGGACGTCGAGATCTGGCGGATCCCGGTGCACGGTGACGGTTTCGGGCGTCCGTCGCTGATCGACAAGGTCCGTTCCTTCGGGGCGCCGCAGCGCTTCGACGAGGCGACCGAAGAATGCGTCGCCGACGGCCCCGACCCCGGCTTCGGCGGCGAGTGGCTGACCGCGGACGCCGAGGGGCTGACGCTGGCCGCCGACAAGCTGCTCGTGTCGAGCCAGGGCGACTCGCGGTTCGTGGTCCACGACCGCACCGGCCGCAACGCCCCGCGGCGCGACTTCCGGACGACGGCGCCGCGATCACCACCGCGCCGCTGGGCCCGCTGTTCCCGCACGGCCTGCTGGTGGTGCACGACGGCGAACGCCGTCCGGCGGCCACCGGCCCCACCGGTGAGGAACCGGCGACGACCGGATTCGCCTTCGTCCGGCTGGAGACCGCCGTGCGGTGATCACGTTCACCCGGAAAAGTTCCGCTCCCGATGCATCAGCCGGGTGGTCCCGTGCGTCACTAGAGCGAGACCATCGGCTGAGGGGGACCACGTGCCTGCGACCTTCGACGAGTTCGTCGCGGATCGCCTGGACGAGCTCCTGCGCTACGCGACCGTCCTGACCGACGACCCGTACCTGGCGCAGGACATCGTGCAGGAGGTGCTGCTGCGCGCTCAGCAACGCTGGCCGAAGATCGACTCGCCGCCGACGTACGTCCGCCGGATGGTGACGAACGAGTACCTGTCGTGGCGACGGCGCCTCGCGGTCCGCCGCGTGGTGCCGTCGTCGCCGGAGATGCTCGACCTGATGAGCCCGCCGGTCTCCGATCACGCCATCGAATACGACGAACGCGACGCGATGCTGGACAGGCTCGCGAAGCTCCCGCGCAAACAACGCGCCGCGATCGTGCTCCGCTACTACGAGAACTACACCGACGAGGAGATCGGCGCGGTGCTCCGCTGCGCGACGTCGACCGTGCGCAGCCAGATCTCGCGCGCGCTCGCGACGCTGCGGGAAACCGGCCCGTCCTCGTCTGTTCAGCCCACGGGAGCCCGCAAATGACCCGACTGAGTGAAGAGAACACCGAGGACCTGATCCGGGAGAGCCTCGAACACCTGGCGACGCGGGCGCCCGACGGGGCCGAGATCCGCGACGCGCTGTCCCAACGGCCGCGAAGCCGTCCGAAGATGGCCCTGGCGCTGGTCGCGGCGGCGGTCGCGATCATCGCGCTCGGCGTCCCGCTGGGCCTGCGGGCCTTCACGTCGGTTCCCCCGGCTTCGGCGCGCAACGCCGATTGGTCGGTGTTGCCGTACAAGCCCGGCTGGCTCCCCGACGGCTTCCAGGAAACCAGCCGGGGCGCGAAGCCCTATCCCGCGCCGCAGGAAAGGGTCTGGATCGGCCCGGGGATGGGCAACCTCCAGCTGACCAGCACCCCGCTGAGCGACGAACGGTCCGGACCGTGGACGATCGCGCCCGCGCCGAACCAGATCATCGTGCACGGCAAGGTCGGCATGGCCGTCGAGATGCCCGGCCAGGGGATGATGCTGACCTGGTCCCCCGACAACGTCTATCTGCTGAGTCTGACGCTGTTCAACATCAAAGACCCGCGCGCGGTCGGCGAGCGGATCGCCGAGGCGATGGTCCCGGACAACCACGTCCGGGTCTCGGGGGAACTGCGGTTCGGACGGCTGCCCGCCGATCTCGAGCTGTCGGGAGTCAAGACGTTCATGAAGATCAACGGGGCCACGACCGAACTGGAAGCCACGTCCGCCGGGCAGCCCACCGCGGCGGCGGTCGTCACGGCGTCGCTCAGCGGCGAAGGGCCGGAACTGAGTGGTGCCCAACCGGTCCCCCTCAAGGTCAAGGGTCGCGACGGCGGCTATCTCCCGGAACGCGACGGGCCACTCGGGCATCAGTACGGCGCGGTCTCCGTCCAGCTCGAAAGCGGACGGTGGCTCACCGTTTCGGGGAAACGTGACCAGGCCACGCTGCTCGACATCGCCGACAACCTGCAGGTCATCCCCGGTGACTACGGCTGGATCGGGAAACCGCCGGAATAGGCGCGGGCGGGCGAAGGTTGTCGACGGCATGACGGACACCTACCGCTCCATCGCGTTCACCGAATACGGCGACTCCGGGGTTCTGCACGTCCTCGACCGGGAGCTTCCCGAGCCGGGCGCGGGCCAGGTCAGGATCGCCGTCCGCGCCGCGGGAGTGAACCCGATCGACTGGAAGATCCGGTCCGGGCTGATGGCCGAGGTGTACCCGTCGACGTTCCCCGCCGTCCCCGGTGGAGACGTCGCCGGCGTGATCGACGCGGTCGGTGAGGATGTGTCCGGCTTCGCCGTCGGTGACGAGGTCCTCGGGCGGGGGAACGGCGGATACGCGGAGTTCGTGCTCGCCGATCCGGCGGGCCTGACCCGCAAGCCCGAAGCGCTGTCCTGGGAGCTGGCCGCGGCGCTGCCCGTGGTCGTCGGCACCGCCTACCGCGCGCTCAACCTGCTGGAGCTCGGCGAGGGCGAGACGCTGCTCATCGACGGCGCGGCGGGCGGCGTCGGCACCATCGCCGTCCAGCTCGCCGTCGCGCGCGGGCTCACCGTCGTCGGTACCGCGAGCGAGGCGAACCACGAGTACCTGCGTTCGCTGGGCGCCGTCCCGGTGCGGTACGGCGAAGGACTCGCCGAACGCGTCCGCGAGGTCGCGCCGCAGGGCATCGACGCGTCCTTCGACACCTCCGGTCGAGGCTCGCTGTCGACGCTGGTCGAGCTGACCGGTGGCCCGAAGCGCGTCGTCACGATCGCCGCGCCGGACGCGGCCGACCACGGCGTCCGTTTCACTTCGGGAGGTCCGGCGGAGCAGGTTCCCGGCGCGCTTGCCGAAGGGGCCGCACTCGCCGCCGAAGGCAAGCTCGACCTGCCGATCGCCCGGGTCTATCCGCTCGCCGAAGCGGCCGCGGCCCAGGACGAGAGCGAAGCGGGCCACGTCCGGGGCAAGCTCGTCCTGGTGCCGTGACTCTCCCCGCCGCGGCGAGCTGGCGACATCAGGATTCGAGGACCGGCCTGGAAGTCGCGTTCTTCAACGGGCACGACGGCGGTTGGCGAATCAATGGCGCCACGACGGCGGTCGAGGACGGGGAGTCCTGGTTCGTCGAGTACTCGATCGCCGTCGACGCCGCCTGGCACACGCGGCGGGCGGAGATCTCCGGCCGGTCGGCGTCGGGCACCCGGCGCACGGTGCTCGAATCGGACGGCGACGGGCGATGGCGGGTGGACGGCGTCCCGGATCCGCGTCTGGACGGCTGTTTCGACGTGGACCTCGAGTCGTCGTCGATGACGAACACGCTGCCGGTGCACCGGCTCGGCCTCGCCTTGGGCGCCGCCGCCGAGGCGCCCGCCGCGTACGTCCGGGCGGGTGACCTCACCGTGGAGCGGCTGGAGCAGCGCTACGAGCGCATCGGCGACCGCGATTTCGCCTACTCGGCGCCGGTTTTCGCGTTCTCGTGCGTCCTGCACTACGACGAGCACCTGCTGGTGGTCGACTACCCGGGCATCGCCGTCCGGCTGCCCTGAAACACGGCCTCTTGACTCGGGCTTCTCAACGGGCGCAGAATTAAACACATGACTAATTCGGCGATCTCCGTGACCGGCCTGCGGGTCGTCCGCGGCGGCCGCGAGGTCGTCAGGGGAATCGGTTTCGAGACGCCGCGCGGCCGGATCACCGGCCTGCTCGGGCCGAGCGGCTGCGGCAAGACGACGCTGATGCGCTCGATCGTCGGCGTGCAGATCGTCGCGGGCGGCGAGGTCACCGTGCTCGGCCATCCCGCCGGCAGTCCGCCGCTGCGTCGGCTGATCGGCTACGCCACCCAGAATCCGGCCATCTACGCCGACCTCACCATCACGGAAGCCTTGCGTTACTTCGCTTCCGTACTCCGCGCGCCGATGTCCGATGTGGACAGAGTGCTCGGCGAGGTCGGCCTCACCGACCACGCGGGGAAGCTGGTCGGCTCGCTGTCGGGCGGCCAGCACAACCGCGCGAATCTCGCCGTCGCGCTCCTCGGGAAACCCGAACTGCTCGTGCTGGACGAACCGACCGTCGGCCTCGATCCCGTGCTGCGCGACGAACTCTGGTCGCTGTTCCGCCGTCTCGCCGACGGCGGAGCGACACTGCTCGTGTCCAGCCACGTCATGGACGAAGCCGCGCGATGCGATCGGCTGCTGCTCATGCGCGAGGGCCGGATACTCGCCGACGACACCCCGGCCGGGCTGCGCGAACGCACCGGGACGGCCGATCTGGAGCAGGCGTTCCTGCGGCTGGTCCGCGAGACGGAGGTGACGCGACCGTGAATCCCGCCCTGACGCTGGCCACGGCCCGGCGCATCCTCCTGCAGCTGCGGCACGATCCGCGCACCGTCGTGATGCTGGTCGTCGTCCCGTCGCTGCTGATGGTGCTGCTGCGCTTCGTCTTCAACTCCGAAGCGGTGTTCAGCCGCGTCGCCCCGGCGCTGCTCGGTGTCTTCCCCTTCCTGATCATGTTCCTGATCACCTCGATCACGACCCTGCGCGAGCGGACCACGGCGACACTGGAACGCCTGATGACCCTGCCGATCGGCAGGCTGGACCTGCTCTTCGGCTACGCGATCGCGTTCGGCTCGATCGCGATCGTGCAGGTCGGCGTCGCGGCCGGGATCTCACTGGCGTGGCTGGGCCTCGACATCGCTGGCTCGATCGGCATGCTGCTGCTCATCGCCGTCCTCGACGCCCTGCTCGGGATGGCGCTCGGCCTGTTCGTGAGCGCGTTCGCGCGGACGGAGTTCCAGGCGGTGCAGTTCATGCCGCTGTTCGTGCTGCCGCAGATCCTGCTGTGCGGGCTGTTCGTGCCGCGCGGGGAGATGGGCTGGCTGCTGAACCGGCTCTCGGACGTGATGCCGCTTTCGTACGCCGTCGAAGCGCTCACCCGGGTCACCACATCGGGCACTGTGGACGCGACACTGATCCGGAACCTGATCGTCGTCGGCGCGTGCGCGCTGGCCGCGCTGATGCTCGGCGCGGCGACGCTGCGTCGTCGAACGGCATAAGTCGTCGAACGGCCTAGACTCTCCACATGGGATCGGAGTTCGAGCGGATCGCCGCCGAGAAGTACGTCGTCCTGACCACCTTCCGCAAGAACGGCACCCCGGTGCCGACCCCGGTCTGGGCGGCGGGCGACGGCGGCGAGCTGGTGCTCTGGTCCGAACGCAAGGCGGGCAAGGTCAAGCGCATCCGCAACAGCGGCCGGGTCGAGGTCCAGGCCTGCGACCTCCGCGGCAAGAACACCCACGGCGACGTCGTCGCGGGCGAGGCGCGGCTGCTGGACCTCGACGGAACCGAGCGCGTGCGCAAGGTGATCGCGCGGAAATACGGCGTCACCGGGCGGGTGACGATGTTCTTCAGCAAGCTGCGCGGGCCGAAGGACCGGACGGTGGGGATCGCGATCAAGCTGGCCGGGTAGCTCCGTTCGCCACACTTGACATTCTCGAACACAAGTTCGATCATTGCTCGCCCGACGGCTCTCAGATGCCCGATTCGAGACCGCGGCACGGTAAGATGAAGTGCATCAGAGGAGGTGGTAGCCATGGCCAGCGCACGTGACGTGGCTGCTGCCGTGCTGACCCGCACCGGCCCGATCACGACGATGAAGCTGCAGAAGCTGCTTTACTACTCACAAGCGTGGCATCTGGTGTTTCAGCGTGAACCGATGTTCGACGAGAAGATCGAAGCATGGCCTCAGGGGCCCGTCACACCGTCTATCTTCGCCGGGCACCGAAAGCAGTACCAGGTAACGAGCTGGCCGAGCGGTCATGCCGGAGCGCTGACAGAACCCGAGAACGCGACGTTGACCTGGGTAATGGACAAGTACGCTCATTACTCGGCTGAAACCTTGTCGCGGATGACTCACATGGAGTCCCCGTGGCGAGTCGCGAGAGGGGTAGTCGCCGAAAACGAGAAATCCTCGCAGCCGATAGCGCACGACCAGATGCGTCACTTCTACGCACGGCAGATCGCCGATGTCGACGTCGCGGTCGCCCAGGCCGCGGCCAGCGCGGCCATGGAAGGTATCGATCTCGACGACGACTGGCAGCGAACTCTCCGCGAAGTCGCGACCAATACACGCTCCGCCGACGACCTGATCGCCGAAGAAATAGAGCGAGCCCGTCGGCAGTGAGCGATCCGTACAGCCTTCCCGACGGGAAGTGCCTTCGCAACAAGCTGGACATCGAAGATCCTGAGACCTTCAAGCAGGCCGAGGCGCGCATCGTCAGTATTCGAGACGTCGAACTCGCTCGTCAAAGTCTCCCTGGTGAATACACCCTTGAGCATCTACAGGGCTTTCACCACGCCCTGTTCAAGGATGTCTACGACTGGGCAGGAAAGACCCGCACCGTGAACATCGCCAAAGGGGCGTCGAATTTCTGCCCCTGGAGATTCGTTGATGAGCAGACATCGGCGGTGCTGGGAAACCTCGAAACCGATGGCTGGCTACTCGGCCTGGATCGGGACAACTTCCTTGAACGCCTTGCCTGGTACTACTCCGAACTGAACGCCATGCACCCGTTTCGCGAGGGCAATGGACGGACGTTGCGAGCCTTCTTGCGACAACTGTCGGCAGCGGCGGGCTGGCGACTCGACTGGTCCGCTCTCAACAAGGACGACAACAACGCCGCGTCCAGCCACAGCCTCCGGACCACTGCGACGACCGAACTGATCAAGGTTCTCGCGCCCGTGATCGTCCGCATGTGAGCAAAGCGCGATGACCGCTGATCCCTCGCACTCAAGCTGGCCGGGAGCCCTTCAGCGCCACCAGAATCAGGCGGCCTGGAGCGCCCTCAGCCCCGCCGCCATCGCCGCCGAGTCGTGGTCCGGCCCGCAGCCCTCCACCAGGATCAGGTCACCGGGGATGTGGTCCGCCCGCAGGTGCAGGATCTCCCGGTACGCGGGCGAGTCGTACCACTCCCGCGCGATCGGCATGCTGGGGAAAGAGATCATCACGAGCGCCCCCGGCCACTCGCCTTCGACGACCTCGACCTCGGCTCCGTGCACGAGGAACTTGCCGCCGAAGGGATCGAGCGTGGCCTGGATCCGCTCCAGGTACTCGAAGACCTCTTCCACCAGAGCACCGGTCGGGCGAAGGTGGGCGATTCCGTAGGCGGTCATGATGTCCCTCCAGGTTTGTTGTCCTGGAAGGAATCCTGACCGAACGACGGCGTGGCGTCGATTACCCCGGAGGTAAAGCTCAGAACTCCGCGACGGCCGCGAGCGCCTCGGGCAGGGTGAACGCCCCGGCGTAGAGCGCCTTGCCGACGATGGAGCCCTCGACACCGTCGCGGGCCAGAGCGGCCAGCGCGCGGAGGTCGTCCACACTGGACACGCCGCCGGAGGCGATGACCGGCGCGTCGGTGCGGGCGGCGACCTCGCGGAGCAGGTCGATGTTCGGGCCCTGGAGGGTGCCGTCCTTGCTCACGTCGGTGACGACGTAGCGCTGAGCGCCGTCGCGGTCGAGCCGGTCGAGGACCTCCCAGAGGTCACCGCCGTCCTGCGTCCAGCCACGAGCCGACAGCCGGTGCCCGGCCTCGGTGATCCGCACGTCCAGCCCGATGGCGACGCGGTCGCCGTAGGACGAGACGACCTTCGCGGTCCATTCCGGGTCCTCCAGCGCCGCGGTGCCGAGGTTGACCCGGCGGGCGCCGGTGGCCAGCGCGGCCTCCAGCGAGGCGTCGTCGCGGATGCCGCCGGACAGCTCCACCTGGACGTCCAGCTTCGCCACGACCTCGGCGAGCAGTTCGCGGTTGGAGCCCTTGCCGAACGCGGCGTCGAGGTCCACCAGATGGATCCACTCCGCCCCGTCCCGCTGCCAGGCGAGTGCCGCCTCCAGCGGACTGCCATAGGAGGTTTCGGTGCCGGCCTCGCCCTGGACGAGTCGCACGGCCTGGCCATCGGCCACATCAACGGCGGGAAGGAGCGTGAAAGTCACGCGCCCACTCTAAGCGAGAGTCCCGAGCCAGTTGCGCAGCAGGTGCGCCCCGGCGTCCCCGGACTTCTCCGGGTGGAACTGTGTCGCCCACAGCGGCCCGTTCTCGACGGCGGCGACGAAGTCCTGGCCGTGGTTCGCCCAGGTCACCTTGGGTTGCTGCCCGGCGAGGCCGGAGTCCAGTTCCCAGGTCCGCGCGGCGTAGGAGTGCACGAAGTAGAACCGCGTGTCCGCGTCGAGACCGGCGAACAGCTGCGAGTCCTCGGGCGCGCGCACGGTGTTCCAGCCCATGTGGGGCAGGATGTCGGCCTCCAGCCTGTCGACCGTGCCCGGCCATTCACCGGCGCCGGCCGCCTCCACGCCGTGCTCGACGCCGCGTTCGAAGAGGATCTGCATGCCGACGCAGATGCCCAGGACGGGACGGCCACCGGCGAGGCGTTTGCCGATGATCTTCTCCCCCGACACCGACAGCAGCCCCTCCATGCAGGCGGAAAAGGCGCCGACACCGGGGACGACCAGGCCGTCTGCCTCGAGCGCGGCATGGGGGTCGGCGGTGACCTCGACGTCCGCACCGGCGCGCTGGACGGCGCGTTCGGCGGATCGGAGGTTGCCGGACCCGTAGTCCAGGATCACCACGCGGGGAGTAGGCACGCGCCCAGGTTAGCGGACCGGATTTTCTTCGGATTCCCTGTTTCATCCTTCACTCGTCTGGGTAATAACGCCTCCGAGTGAGGCCGGCGCAGGACCGCCCTGCACTTCTGGAGGATCGATGCAGGACACCGACGAGCTGACCGGCCTGTTCCAAGCCTGGCGCGAGGACATCGACAGCGTGCCTTTTCCTACCTTCGCGGAGCTGCTGATCCCCCAGCAGAAGCAGCGCTCCGCCCCCGGCCGGACGGCCACGGCATCGGTTCAGGTGACGAAGACCACCGGATGGCGCGATCTCTGACACCCGACTCCGGTCATGTGTGTGGTTTTCTTCATAGGTCGTGACCCACCGAGCCGACCAGGAGTGACCGCATGAGCAGCAGCCCGGATCCGCGCGACTTCCTCGATCTCGACGCCGAACTCTCCGAGGAAGACCGGGCCATGAGGGACGCTGTCCGCGCGTACGCGCAGGACCAGCTTCTCCCGAATGTCGCCGAATGGTATGAATCGGGCAATCTGCCCGCCGCCGAGCTCGCCAAGGGCTTCGGTCAGCTCGGGCTTCTCGGCATGCACCTGGAGGGTTACGGCTGCGCCGGGACCAGCGCCGTGGCCTACGGCATCGCCTGCCGCGAGCTGGAGGCCGTCGACTCCGGGCTGCGCAGCTTCGTCTCCGTGCAGGGTTCGCTGGCGATGTACGCGATCCACAGGTGGGGCACCGAGGATCACAAGCAGGAATGGCTGCCGCGGATGGCCGCGGGCGAGGCGCTCGGCTGCTTCGGCCTGACCGAACCGGACGCGGGCAGCGACCCCGGCGCCATGCGGACCCGCGCGGTGCGCGACGGCTCGGACTGGGTGCTGAACGGCACCAAGATGTGGATCACCAACGGCACGGTCGCCGACGTCGCGGTCGTGTGGGCGCAGACCGACGAGGGCGTGCGCGGCTTCGTCGTCCCCACGACCACGCCGGGCTTCACCGCGAACGAGGTCAAGCACAAGCTGTCGCTGCGCGCCTCGCTGACCGCGGAACTCGTGCTCGACGGCGTCCGCCTGCCGGAGTCCGCCGCGTTCCCCGACGTCAGGGGCCTGCGCGGACCGCTGTCCTGCTTGAACGAGGCGCGCTACGGGATCCTGTTCGGCGTCGTCGGCGCCGCTCGCTCTTGCTACGAATCCGCGCTGGAGTACACGCTGAGCCGGGAACAGTTCGGCAAGCCGCTGGCCGGGTTCCAGCTCACGCAGCGCAAGCTCGCCGACCTCGTCGTCGAGGTCAACCGCGCCGGGCTGGTCGCGCTGCGGATCGGACGGCTCAAGGACGCCGGGACGCTGCACCACAACCACGTCAGCTTCGGCAAGCTCGCCAACGTCCGCTCCGCGCTGGAGGTCGCCAGGACCGCGCGCGCCATGCTCGGCGCCAACGGGATCTCGCTGGAGTACCCGGTGATGCGGCACATGTCGAACCTCGAAACCGTGCTGACCTACGAGGGCACCGAAGAGATGCACGCGCTCTCGCTCGGCCAGTCGGTCACCGGGATCGCCGCCTTCCGCTGAGCCTCCGAAAAGCCGGCCGCCGGAAACTGTCGGTGCGGGCCGCTACGGTCCGTCGCATGACCGATTCCGCCGAGTTCCAGTCCGTCGTCGAGCTGCGCCGGTACACGCTGCACCCCGGCCGCCGGGACGAGCTGATCGAGCTCTTCGAGCGCGAGTTCGTGGAGCCGCTGGAAGCCTCCGGCATGCGCCTGTTCGGTCTGTTCCGTGAGCCCGCCGCACCGGACAGGTTCGTGTGGCTGCGCGGATTCCGGGACATGGAGAGCAGACGGGCGGCCCTGGAGTCGTTCTACTACGGGCCGGTGTGGCGTGAGCACGGCCCGGCGGCGAACGAGACGATGATCGACGCTTCCGACGTCCTGCTGCTGCGTCCGTCCGGGCCGGGTTTCCCCGTTCCGGACGGCGCCCCGGATTCCCGGGTACTGGCGACGATCTGCCATCCCCTCGGGCCGGTCAAGGAGTTCTCCGAGTACTTCGCGGACTCCGTGGCTCCGGCTCTGAGGGAGACCGGATTGGACACCTTCGGGCACTTCGAGACCGAACCCGCCGAGAGCACCTTCCCCCGCCTTCCCGTGCGAGAGAACGAGACAGTGTTCGTCTGGTTCGCCAAATCCACCGAAGACCCGGAGGCATACGGGTGCGTTCTCGACCGGATCGGCGAGGAGCTCTCGGGCAGGCTCGAACGCCCGTGGCAGCGGCTGGAACTCACCCCGACCCCGCGCTCACTCCTGCGCTGAAAGGAGTTCGGTGAGCCCGTCCGGGTACAGGATCGCCTTGCCGCTCACCACGTCGGCCATCGGCAGCCAGTGCACGCGTGCGCCGTCGTCGAGCACCACGCCGACCTCGTCGCGCTCGTAGAAGGCCTTGTCGGTCAGCTCGGCGGCGAACAGGAACACGATCTCGTGCCCCGGCCTGCCCTCGAAGGTGAACACGTTCTCCAGGACGGCGATCTGCTCGACAGCGGTCAGCTCCGCCGCGAGTTCCTCCTGGAACTCGCGGTGCAGCGCCTCGACGGCGGTCTCCCCGAACTCGATGCCGCCGCCGAGCGGGCGGTGGTAGGTCTCGCCTTTGGCGTTGTCCCGGCCTTCGAACACGAGAAGGTCTTCGCCGCGGCGGATGACCCCGAGCACGAGCGGGCGGATCTTCGTCATCCCGGTGACGCTAGCGGAGGAATTCCTTGATCGACAAGGCGATCGACCCGGCGTCGAGACCATGCGCGAGGTCGTGGTCGGCCATTTCGCCGTAGATCCGGACTTCCGCGTCACGCCGGACACCGAGTGAGAGCAGCCGGTGCGGGATTTCGGACAGCGCACCCGAAACCGAATGCGCCGACGTCCCTGCGAGGTAGGGCTCGACGAGCACGATGTCGCTCGCGCCCGCGGCTTCGACGGCCGAGCGCAGCCCCGCGGCGTCGAACGGCCGGATCGTCGAGGTGTAGAGCACGGTCACGTCGAGATCGGCGGTCGCTTCCCGCACCCGGTCGAGCATCGGCCCGACGGCCACCACGACGCCCCGGCCGCCTTCGCGCATCGTCTGCAGGCCGGCGCCCAGATACGGTTTCGCGTTCTCCTGCGCGGAGAGCCGGAGGTACACGCGCCCGTTGCCCGGGATGGACTCCAGCAGCAGCCGCCGCGCTTCTTCGGGGTGACCCGGCACGTGCACGGTCCAGCCCGGCAGCGTGTCGATGAGGGCGACGTCCCCGGGCGCCTGATGCGTCCGCCCGGCGGTCGGCATGTCGTAGGACGCGCCGGAAGACACCAGCACGGCACCGACGTCCTGGTGCCCGAGGTCGAGTTTGACCTGCTCGAACGCCCGCTCCACGAGGAACGACGAGAAGGTGTGGACGATCGGCCGCATCCCGGCCAGCGCCAGTCCGCCCGCGGCGCTCATCATCAACTGCTCGCGGATGCCGACGTTGAGCACCCGGTCCGGATGCTTCCTGGCGGCGAAAGCCAGTTGTGCCGCCGAAATGTCGGCGAGCACGACGGCGACGTTCGGGTCGGTGTCGAGCACCTCGGCGGCGGCGTCGAGGAACGTTTCACGCATGTCCACGGGTTCAGGCCTTTCGCTCGACGGTCGCGACCACGGCGAGCGGCCGGTCCGGATGGGGGGTGGTGAAGGCTTCGTAGAGCGCTTCGTGATCGCGGCCGTCGACGGTGCGGGTCACCCAGCCCTCGACCTCGAACCGGCGGGCGATCCCGCCCGGCCAGCCGTGCGTCGCCGAGGAGTTGTCGATGACGACGGTGGTCAGCTGCGGCATGCCGATCCGGCCCGCCACCGCGATGGCCTCGGAGTTGGAGCCCTCGTCGAGTTCCGCGTCACCGACGAGGGTGACGACCCTGGCGTCACGGAACCCCTTGGCGCGCAGCCCGAACACGGTGCCGATGGCCAGCGGGAGCCCGTGCCCGAGCGAGCCGCTGGCGATCTCGGCGCCGGGCAGCCTCGCCCGGTCGGGATGGTGCCCGAGCCGGGATTCGGCCGAAGTCCAGTCGGCGAGTTCGTCCTCCCGGATGAAGCCCTTCTTCGTCAAGACGGCGTAGAAGGCCATCGGGCCGTGTCCCTTCGACAGCAGGAAGCGGTCGCGGCCGGGATCACGGAAGGTCTCCGGGGTGATGTCGAGCACACGGTCGTAGAGCACCCACAAGACGTCCACAGTGGACTCCGCGGCTGCTTGATGCTTCTCGTCCCCGGTCATCAACGAGATCAGCCGCGGCAGATCCTCGTAGCCGGTCCTGGTGTCAGTGGTCATGAACCGAGGTTGCAACCTCGACTTAGGTCGAAGTCAAGGCTAGCCTGGCGACGTGACGAGATTGGCTGAACACCTGAGCATCGGGCAGGTCGCCGACCGCAGCGGCGTGCCCCATACGGCTTTGCGTTTCTACGAGGACAAAGGGCTGATCAGCTCGGAGCGCTCGGCGGGCAACCAGCGGCGGTATCCGCGCTCGGTGCTGCGCCGGATCGCCTTCATCCGTGCCGCGCAGCGGGTCGGCCTCAGCCTGGACGACATCAGCTCGGCACTGGAGACCTTACCCAGGGACCACGCCCCCACCAAGGCCGACTGGGCCCGCCTGTCCCGTGGCTGGCAGGACGAACTCGACGCGCGGATCGACGCGCTGCAGCGCCTGCGCGACAGGCTGACCGGATGCGTCGGCTGCGGTTGCCTGTCCCTGCGCAGCTGCGGGCTCTACAACGCCGACGACCAGATGTCCCGATTCGGCCCCGGCGCGGGGAAACTGCGCCCGGCCTCCGAGGGCGGCTTCTGAATTCCGTTGCCACGCGGGTGCCGGACGTGCGTCACTGTGACTCGAAATGGACAAGAAGAACCTCATCCGAGTCTCGAAACGACTCTCCCGGCACCTGCGGCACGCGCCCGGTGACATCGGCATCACCCTCACCCCTGACGGCTGGGTGGAAGTCGGGACGCTCTTGGCCGCGCTGCGGCGCCACGGCTTGACCCTGACCCGCGACCAGCTCGACGAAGTCGTGGAGGGCAACGACAAACGGCGTTTCGCCTTCGACGAAACCGGGCTGCGGATCCGGGCCAGCCAGGGCCACAGCGTCGACGTCGACCTCGCGCTGCCCGGCGCGACCCCGCCCGACGTGCTCTACCACGGGACCGTGTCCCGGTTCCTGGGCGCGATCATGACCGACGGCCTCCGGCCGATGAAGCGGCACGCCGTGCATCTCTCGGCCACCGTGGACACCGCGCGGACCGTCGGGGCCCGGCGCGGCGTCCCGGTGCTGCTCGCCGTGGACGCCCGCGAGATGGCCGCCGCCGGGCACGAATTCCAGGTCAGCGCGAACGGTGTCTGGCTCACCGCCGCCGTTCCCCCGGAGTTCCTGCGGCGTCTCCCCTAGGCCAGGCCGTTGTTCCGCAGGAGCGACAACGTGTTCGCGGTGAACAGCCCGTTCCACTCCAGCGCGGCCGCGGGCGAATAGCTGGTGTAGTCGACCCGCCAGCCACCGTCGTCGTGCCTGCCGTCCGCGACCCGGCGCAGATCCGCTTCGACGACGTCCGGCCGGAAGAGCTTCCGCGCCGGGCCGTCCGGTGCCGGGGCGAAGTCGAGCGGGCGCATGGCCTCGCCCTCGATCCCGCCTCCGACGGCGACCACTCCGTCGTCCGGGATGAACCGGCCGAGTTTCTCGACCAGGCGCGTGTCACCCAGTGCGTCCACCAGCTTCATCGCGAAAGCCAGCACGAGCGCGTGCGGGGCCTCGTCGAGCTTCTCGATCTCGTCGAGGCAGTAGCGCGTGGCCTTGGCAAGCCAGGGATGCGCGGCGACCGCGGGATCGTGCGCCGCGACGCGCTGCGCGGTGAACGCGACGATCGCCGTGATCTGCAGCGAAGAGACCGAGGGGTCGGCGCCCGCCCAGAACGGCGCGCTGCCCACCGGGTCCGGCATCGGCAGGGCGAACGGGATCCCGCCGTCCGGCAAGGAGATCGACGCGAGCCAGTCGCACAGTTCGGCCGCGCGCGGGCTGGTCGCCGGGCCGACGTCGGCGAAGACCTCGAAAGCGTGCAGCGCGCCGCCGGGCTGGCTGGTCGCCGAGCGGCAGTCGGGTTCGAGCCCGTGTCCGTAGCCGCCGTCGGGATTGCGATATCCCTCCAGCGCGGCGAGCGCCGCCGCCGGGTCGCCATCACGGAAGAGGACCTCGAAACGGCGCCTGTCGAGCAGCCGGGCTTGGGTGGCCATGAAGGTGGCCGACTGGTGCGGATCGATGTTCATGAGCACGTTGTTCATGACCACAGCGTCGCGCGGATCGCGGCGCCTGTCTTGAACACATCGGTCACGTGCGGCGGCGCGGGCGGTTGTAGAGCTTGCGGCCGACACCGAGGAGCGTTTCGCGCAGCGTCTCGTCGTCGAGCGAAGCGACCTCGGGCGAACCGCCCGCGATGGCGATGCCCGCCAGCAGTACCTGGGCCGTCACGATCGCGGTGAGATCCGGATCCGGGCCGACCAGGACCTCCAGCAGGCGATTCTTGAAGCTTTCCGAGCTGTGCACGGACTTCTCGATCGCACGGGCGATGCCGGGATCGCTGGAGAACAGCGCGACCAGCGCGCGGTGGCGCACCACGAGGTCGACGAACCCGTCGAGCAGATGGTCGATCTGCGCGCCGCGGGTGCGCTGGGCGCGGGCGTCGTCGACGATGCCTTCCAGCTCCAGCAGCACGGGCTCGGCGACGGATTCGGTGATCTCCGCCTTCGTCTTGAAGTGGTAGTAGACGGCGGCCTTGGTGACGCCGAGGGCGTCCGCGATCATCTGCAGCGAGGTGCCTTCCACGCCGTGTTCGGTGAACAACCGCAACGCCGTTCCCAGTAGTCGCGTGCGGGTGTCCTCCGCGTGGACGACGTCCATGATCCCTCCTCGTTCAGCCGTCGGAGATTACGTCAAGCGTGGCCGCCGGGCCAAACCAGTACTAGCCGTGCGGCTAGTCACACACTTGCCGATCGGCTTGTAGGCCACTAGCCGATCGGCTAGCTTGGAATGAACCTGATCGAGTGAACGGGAGATTTTTGTGGCCAGCTTCCTGTACCGCCTGGGCCGGTTCTCGTTCCGGCGCCGGGCACTGGTGGCGGCGGTGTGGGCCGTTGTCCTGGTGGCCCTCGGCGCGGGGGCGCTGACCCTGTCCGGCCAGCTTTCGAACTCGGTGACCATCCCCGGCACCGAGTCCCAGAAGGCGATCGACCAGCTCGCGGACCGGTTCCCGGAGGCCGCCGCCGGTGGCGCCACCGCCCGCGTGGTCATCTCGACACCCGGTGACATCACCGACGCGAACGGGCAGGCGGCGATCACGGGCCTGGTGAAGGGGCTCAAGGACGCGCCGAAGGTCGCCGGAGTGGTCAACCCGCTGGAGATGCAGGCGGTCTCGCCCGACAAACACGTCGCGCTGGCCCAGGTCAGCTACCGCGTGCCGGGCTTCGAACTCACCGACGCCGACCGCGAGGGCCTGATGGCCGCCGCGAACCCCACCAAGGCCGCCGGGTACACCGTCGAATTCGGCGGTGACGCCGTCCAGGCGATGCCCGCCACGAACGCCACCGAAGGCCTCGGTGTCGCCGTCGCCGCCATCGTCCTGATCATCACCTTCGGCTCGCTGCTCGCGGCCGGGATCCCGCTGCTGACCGCGCTCATCGGTGTCGGCATCGGCATGGCGGGCATCACCACGGCGTCCGGATTCCTGGAACTGAACACGAACACGCCGGTGCTCGCGCTGATGATCGGCCTCGCCGTCGGCATCGACTACGCGCTCTTCATCGTTTCCCGGTACCGGCACGAACTGGAGATCGGCCGGGACCCGGAGGAAGCCGCCGGACGCGCCACCGGCACGGCCGGATCCGCCGTGGTGTTCGCCGGGCTGACCGTGATCATCGCGCTGGCGGGGCTGACCGTCGTCGGCATCCCGTTCCTCGGCGAGATGGGTATCGCCGCGGCGATCACCGTCGCCATCGCCGTCGTCATCGCGCTGACCCTGCTCCCCGCCATCCTCGGTTTCGCGGGCGGCAAAATCGCGGGCGGCAAAATCCGCTTGCGCCGCAAGGAAGGCGCGACGACGCACGGCGAACGCTGGGCGCGTTTCGTGGCCCGCCGCCGGATCCCGGTGCTGATCGCCGCGATCGCCGGCCTCGCGATCGTCGCGATCCCGGCCGCGAGCATGCAGCTCGGCCTCCCGAACGACAGCACCGCCGCACCGGACACCACCCAGCGCAAGGCCTACGACACCGTCAGCCGCAGCTTCGGCGAGGGCGCCAACGGCCCGCTGGTGATCGTCGTCGACCTGACGGACAGCACCGACCGGCAAGCCGCGCTCCAGCAGGCCTCCACCCGGATCAGCGGCCTGGAGGAACGCCCGATCGTCACGCCGCCGAAGGTCAACCGCGGCGGTGACCTGGCACTGCTGACCGTCATTCCGAAGAGCGGTCCGAGCAGCACCGCGACCGAAGACCTCGTCAGCGACATCCGCGGCCTGAACGCGGGACTGGGCACGGCGACCGGCGCGTCCTTGGCGGTGACCGGCCAGACGGCGGCGAACATCGACGTCTCGGAGAAACTCGCCGACGCGATGCTGCCCTATCTCGCGCTGATCGTCGGGCTGGCGTTCCTGTTGCTGATGCTGGTGTTCCGCTCGGTCGTGGTCCCTCTGAAGGCGACGCTGGGCTTCCTCGGCTCCGTGGTCGCGACGTTCGGCGCCGTGGTGGCGGTGTTCCAGTGGGGCTGGCTCACCGACCTGCTCGGGGTGAAGACGACCGGGCCGATCATGAGCATGCTGCCGATCCTGCTGATCGGCGTGCTGTTCGGGCTCGCGATGGACTACCAGGTGTTCCTGGTGACGCGGATGCGCGAGGAGTACGTCCACGGCGCCGACCCGCAGCAGGCGATGGTCACCGGTTTCCGGCACGGCTCCCGCGTCGTGGTCGCCGCCGCGCTGATCATGATCAGCGTGTTCGCCGGATTCATCCTCGCGGAGTCCTCGCTGATCCAGTCGATCGGGTTCGCGCTGGCCTTCGGCGTGCTGGTGGACGCGTTCGTGATCCGGATGACCATCGTGCCGGCGCTGATGTCACTGCTCGGCCGCGGCGCCTGGTGGCTGCCGAAGTGGCTGGACCGCGTGCTGCCCGATGTCGACGTCGAAGGCGAGAAGCTCACGAAGCAGCTGGACGCCCCTGACGAGCGGGAGCTGGTCCGGAGCTGAAGGACGCTTTACCCGAGTTAGACGCGGTGAAGGGGCCTTTCCTCGCATGAGATGCGGGGAAAGGCCCCTTCAGCTTTGCGCGGGCTTTGTCAGGCCAGCCAGGCGATGGCGCCGCCGATCGCCAGCAGCGCACCGATGCCCAGCACCACGGCCAGGAACTTGACGCTCTTCCAGGTCGCGTAGACGCCGCCGATCAGGAAGCCGCCGAGCGCGAGCAGCAGCACGGCGATGGTCGTGTTACTCATACCCGCCAGGCTGCCACACCCTCACCCGCCCGACTTCCCCGGGTGCACTCCGCAATTCGTCCTCTGGTTGCGGTCCTCAGCGTGTGCAACTATCGCAACCAGAGGACGAAACGCGGAGTCAGAGGACGCCCTTCGTGGAGGGGATGCCGCCGGCGCGCGGGTCCGGTTCGGTGGCGGCGCGCAGCGCGCGGGCGACGGCCTTGTACTCGGCTTCCGCGATGTGGTGCGGGTCCCGGCCGTGGATCACGCGCACGTGCAGCGCGATCTGGGCGTGGAACGACAGCGAGTCGAACACGTGCCGCGTCAGCACGAACGGATAGTTCCCGCCGATGGTGAAGCTGTTGAACTGCTCCGGCTCGCCGAGGTGCACGCAGTACGGGCGCCCGGAGACGTCGATCGCGGCGTGCGCGAGGGTTTCGTCCATCGGGATCCACGCGTCGCCGAAGCGGCGGATGCCGCTCTTGTCGCCGAGCGCCTGCCGCAGCGCCTGGCCGAGCACGATCGCGGTGTCTTCGACGGTGTGGTGCGCGTCGATGTGCACGTCACCGGTCGCCTGCACCTTGAGGTCGAGCGAACCGTGCACCCCGAACGCGGTGAGCATGTGGTCGTAGAACGGGACACCGGTGTCGATCTCCACCTGTCCCGTGCCGTCCAGGTCGAGCTGGACCGAAATGGACGATTCCCTGGTGGTGCGATCCACCTTGCCGACGCGACTCATCGCGGCACCTCCTTGCTGGCCTCGAGAAAGGCGTCGTTCTCTTCCGGCGTGCCGATGGTCACCCGCAGGTGCCCTTCGATACCGACGTCCCTGATCAGCACGCCGTTGTCCAAATAGGACTTCCAGGTCGCGGGCGCGTCCGCGAACCGTCCGAAGAGGACGAAGTTCGCGTCGCTCGGGACCGGGGTGAATCCCAGTCCCAGCAACGATTCGACCACCCGGTCGCGTTCGGCGGCGAGTTTGGCGACCGAAGCCAGCGTGGCGTCCGCGTGCCGCAGCGCGGCCCTCGCGGCCGCCTGTGTGAGCTTCGAGAGGTGGTACGGCAGCCGCACCAGCTGAAGCGCGTCGACGATCGCGGGCGCGGCCGCCAGATAACCGAGCCTCCCGCCCGCGAAGGCGAACGCCTTGCTCATCGTGCGCGACACGATGAGCTGCGCCGGATACTCCTCGAGCAACTCGACGGCGCTGGGCTGCGACGAGAACTCCGCGTACGCCTCGTCGACCACCACGATGCCCGGCGCCGCTTCGAGCAACCCGCGCAGTTCGCCGAACGGGATCGAGCCGCCGGTCGGGTTGTTCGGGCTGGTCACGAACACGACGTCCGGACGGCGTTCGCGCACGAGCGCGGCGGCCTTCTCGGTGTCGAGCGTGAAATCGCCGCGGCGCGGCACCGGCAGCCAGTCGGTGCGGGTACCCGCCGAGATGATCGGGTGCATCGAGTACGACGGCTCGAAGCCGAGCGCGGACCGGCCCGGGCCGCCGAAGGCCTGCAGGATCTGCTGCAGGATTTCGTTGGACCCGTTGGCGGCCCACACGTTCGACTCCGACACCAGCACACCGGTCGACACCGCGAGATAGTCCGCGAGGTCCTGCCGCAGCGCGACGGCGTCACGATCCGGGTAGCGGTGCAGCGAGGCGGCCTCGGCGCGGACGGCCTCGGCGACGTCGGCCACCAGCGCGTCCGGCGGCGGGTACGGGTTTTCGTTGGTGTTGAGCCGGATCGGCACGTCGAGCTGCGGCGCGCCGTACGGGGTCTTGCCCCGAAGGTCTTCCCGCAGCGGAAGCGCGTCGAGCGTGATCTCCTCGCCGATGGTCATGCCCGCTCCCCCTCGAACCGCGCCGTGATGGCCTCGCCGTGCGCGGGCAGGTCCTCGGCGTTGGCGAGCGCGACGACACGGCCGGCGATCTCGCGCAGCGCGTTCTCGTCGTAGTCGACGATGTGCACGCCCTTGAGGAAGCTCTGCACCGAAAGCCCGGACGAGTGCCGCGCGAATCCGCCGGTGGGCAGGACGTGGTTCGACCCGGCGCAGTAGTCGCCGAGCGAGACCGGCGCGTACGCCCCGACGAAGATCGCGCCGGCGTTGCGCACGCGGGCCGCCACCGAACGCGCGTCCGCGGTCTGGATCTCCAGGTGTTCCGCGGCGTACGCGTCGACGACACGGAGACCGTCGTCCACAGTAGACACCAGGATGATGCCGGACTGCTTGCCGCTCAGGGCTTCCGTCACGCGCTCCGCGTGCTTGGTCGCGGCCACGCGGCCGGTCAGTTCCCTGTCGACGGCGTCCGCGAGCTCCACGGACGTGGTGACCAGCACGCTCGCGGCGAGCGGATCGTGCTCGGCCTGGCTGATCAGGTCGGCGGCGACGTGCACCGGGTCGGCGGTCCCGTCGGCGAGGATCGCGATCTCGGTCGGGCCCGCCTCGGAGTCGATGCCGATGATGCCGCGCAGCAACCGCTTGGCGGCGGTCAGGTAGATGTTGCCGGGCCCGGTGACGATGTCGACCGGCTCCAGCGTCGTTCCGTCGGTGTCGGTGCCGCCGTACGCGAGCAGCG
This sequence comes from Amycolatopsis sp. lyj-84, assembly GCF_046549075.1. Taxonomy (NCBI): domain Bacteria; kingdom Bacillati; phylum Actinomycetota; class Actinomycetes; order Pseudonocardiales; family Pseudonocardiaceae; genus Amycolatopsis; species Amycolatopsis sp. lyj-84. Next base: position 130,196 of record NZ_JAJPWO010000015.1, on the reverse strand, counting down.
CGACGGCCTGCGCGCCGCCGACGGCCCACACCTCGTCGACACCGAGCAGCTCGGCGGCGGCCAGGATCGTCGGGTGCGGGAGCCCGCCGAACGCGGCCTGCGGCGGCGAGCACAGCACCAGGGTGCCGACGCCGGCGATCTGCGCCGGGACGACGTTCATCACCACGGTCGAGGGGTACACCGCGAGCCCGCCCGGCGCGTACAGCCCGACACGCTCGACCGGGATCCAGCGCTCGGTGACGGTGCCGCCGTCGACGACCTCCGTGGTGACGTCCTGGCGGCGCTGATCGCCGTGGACCTTCCTGGTGCGGACGCATGCCTCCTCCAGCGCCTCGCGGACGGCCGGGTCCAGGTTCTCGAGCGCGCTCGTGAGTTCGGCGGCGGCGACCCGCACGCCTGCCGGACGGACCTTGTCGAACTTCTCGGTGTACTCGAGAACCGCCTCGACGCCGCGATCGCGGACCGCCTCGACCACCGGCCGTACGTGATGCAGCGCCGCGTCCACGTCGTACTCGGCACGCGGGAGCGTGCTCCTGAGTTCGGCAACGGACGGGACCTGTCCACGCAGGTCGGTACGGTTCAGCATGGGTCAAGGGTACGAGGTGGCCCGATCGCCCCGAGCAGGCACACTGGGGTGGTGACCAGCGATCCCACGATGAGGGAGTCCACCGTGCCGCGAATCGGGTTGTGCCAGCTCACCGCCGCCGAGGATCCCGAAACGAACCTGAAGCCGATTCGGGAAGGCGTGGCGGCCGCGGCGGCCGGCGGCGCGCGGATCGTGGTCTTCCCCGAAGCGACGATGGCGCGCTTCGGCGTGCCGCTGAAACCCCTCGCGCAACCCTTGGACGGTCCGTGGGCGTCCACTGTGGCGGCCATCGCCGAGGAGCAAGGCGTCGTGATCGTCGCGGGCATGTTCACGCCGTCGCCCGACGGACGCGTGAGCAACACGCTCCTCGTCACCGGCTCCGGTCATCACTTCGGCTACGACAAGATCCATCTGTACGACGCGTTCGGGTTCGCCGAGTCCGACACCGTCGCGCCGGGGGCCGCTCCGGCCACCTTCGAGGTCGACGGGGTCACCTTCGGCGTCGCGACCTGTTACGACATCCGCTTCCCCGAGCTGTTCCGGAAGCTGGCCGACGACGGCGCCGACATCGTCCTCGTGCCGACGTCCTGGGGCGCGGGCGAGGGCAAACGCGAGCAGTGGGAGGTCCTGGTGCGCGCCCGCGCGCTCGACTCCGGCTGCTGGGTCCTCGGCTGCGGGCAGGCCGATCCGGCCGCGAGCGGGACCTCGGTGAATCCGAAGGCTCCGACCGGGATCGGCTATTCCACGGTGTCCGACGGCTTCGGACGCGTCCACGCCCAGCTGGGCGCCGGACCGGACATGGTGGTCGTCGACGTGGATCCGGCGGTCAGCGGGAAGGCTCGGGCGGCGACGGGCGCGCTGGCGAATCGTCGCCTTTAGCGTCCACGGAGCGTTCGAAGAACGATTCGAGCACCACGATCGTCTGCGTGCCGGTGACGCCTTCGATGGCGTACAGCCTGCGCAACGACGCCTGCAGCTCTTCGGTGGTCGGCGTACGCACCTTCACCAGGAGCGAGGCCGGGCCCGCGATGACGTGCGCCTCCACGACCTCCGGCAACGCCTCCAGCGCGGCCTTGGTCGGCGGATCACCCATCCACGATCCCGCCTCGACCAGCACGAACGCCATCACCCCGCGACCGACCGCCGCCGGGTCGACGTCGACGGTGGTACGCCGGATGACGCCCTGTTCGCGCAGCTTGCGGACCCGCTCGTGCGCGGCGCCCGCGGACAGCCCGACGGCCTTGCCGAGCGCGGCATACGCCTGAGTCGCGTCCTGCTGCAACTCGGTGAGCAGTATGCGATCCACCTCATCCATGGGTTGACCATATCAAGTTCTGCGGTTCATGATGATTGCAATACTTGGTTCAGATCTCTGGGGTGAGCGTGGACAAGGTCAAGGCGCGTTTCGAGGTCCTCGACGAGCGGTTCGCCCGCGTCAACGGCGATGAGTGGCTCCACCGGCTGCACACCGGCTGCCGGTGGACCGAGGGACCCGCTTACTTCCCCGCCGGCCGGTACCTGGTCTTCAGCGACATCCCGAACGACCGCGTCCTGCGCTGGGACGAGACCACGGGCGCGGTCGGCGTGTTCCGCGAGCCCGCCGGATTCCACAACGGGCACACCGTCGACCGCCGGGGCAGGCTCGTCAGCTGCGAGCAGGGCGGCCGCCGGGTGACGCGCACGGAGCACGACGGCACGACCACCGTCCTCGCGGAGACCTACCAGGGGAAGAAGTTCAACAGCCCCAACGATGTCGTCGAGAGTTCGGACGGCGCGATCTGGTTCACCGACCCCAGCTACGGGATCGACAGCGACTACGAAGGCCATCGGGCCGAGAGCGAGATCGGTGCCTGTCACGTCTACCGCGCCGACCCGGTGGACGGCTCGGTGCGGATCGTCGCGGACGATTTCACGCGGCCGAACGGGCTGGCCTTCTCCCTCGACGAGTCGCTGCTCTACATCGTGGACACCCGGCAGGATCCCAGCCACATCAGGGTTTTCGCCGTGAACGACGGCGAACTTTCCGGTGGCGAGGTCTTCGCGACCTGCGACGCCGGCGTCTTCGACGGCGTCCGCCTCGACGCCGACGGCCGGATCTGGACCGCCGCGCACGACGGCCTGCACTGTTTCGCTCCCGACGGCACGCGGATCGGGAAGCTGCACGTGCCGGAGGTCTGTTCGAACCTGACCTTCGGCGGGCCGCGGCGGAACGATCTGTTCGTCACGGCGTCCAGCTCGGTCTACACGCTGCGGGTGAACTTCTCGGGACCGCGGTTCTCCTGAGGCCCTTTGATCAGCGCAGCAGGCCTTCCCGGATCGCCACCCGCACGAACCCGGCACGCCGCCGTTCCCCGGTCTTGTCCCGGATCCGGTCCAGATAGGACCGCACCGTCCGCACGCTGATGTTCAGGATCTCCGCCACGTCGACGTCCCGTTCACCGGCCGCGACCAGCCGCAGCACCTGCTTCTCCCGTTCGGACAGGACGATCTTGGGTCCGGCGTGGCGGTCTTCGCTGTCCTGGATGATCATCCCGGCCAGGGTCGGCGACACGTAGGCGTTGTCGTCGGCGATGGTGCGGATGGCGCGCAGGAGCTCGTCGCCGTCGACGTCCTTCGAGAGGAAACCCTTCGCCCCGGCTTGCATGGCTCCCAGCACCTCGGGCTGCTCGGCGTGCGCGGACACCACGAGCACCTTGTGTCCCATCTGCCCCACTTCGAGCACCGCGGCGGCGTCCTGGACACCGCGCAGCTTGAGGTCGAGGACGACGACGCTGCCCGGAGGCTGTTCCTGGACGGCGAACCGCGCGACGGAGTCGGCGACGGCGCCCAGCGCGATGTCGGGGGCTTCGGTGAGGACGCGCGCGACGGCGTCCCGGTACAACGGATGATCTTCGATCACCCCGACGTTGATGGGTGTGCTGCGTTTCGGCTGCTGCTCGTCTGCGTTCACCGGCGTCCTTCGAATCCGCCCGCGTCGTCGCGGGGCGCGACCGGCCGAGACGGGCCGGGCACCTCCGGCGGAGACGCGAGCCCGAGCTGGATGGCCTTGCGGACCAGACCGGCCCGCCTTCTCTCTCCGAGTTTGTCACGGATCCGGTCCAGGTAACCACGGACCGTCCGGACCCCGATACCCAGGATCCGGGCGATGTCGACGTCGCGTTCGCCCGCCGCGACCAGTCGCAGGACCTGCTTTTCCCGCGCCGACAACGCGATGTCCGGAGCCCGCACGGGACGGTCGGCGTTGTCCTTGATGATCATTCCGGCCACCACCGCGGAAACGTAGGCCCTGCCCTGCGCGACCGTCCTGATCGCGATCAGGAGTTCGTCGACGTCGACGTCCTTGGACAGGAATCCCTTGGCACCGGCCGCGATCGCGCCGAGCACCTGCTCGGATTCCGCCTGCGCGGACACCACGAGCACGTGATGTCCCAGTTCACAGACCTGGAGCACGGCCGCCGCGCCGGCGATCCCCGGCAGGCCGAGGTCGAGCAGCACCACGCTGCCGGGCGGCTGCGGATGGACGTGGAACCGGGCGACCGAATCGACCACGGCGCCCAGTTCGATCCCTTCGGCCTCGGTGAGGACCCGGACCACGGCATGCCGGTACAACGGATGATCCTCGATCACCGCGACGTCGACCCGGTCGGTCTCCGGCCTGTCTTCAGTCATCTGCACGTTCCCGCTCACCCCGTCCCACCTGCCGCGGACACCGCACGGCCCGCCTGCGCCGGATCCAGCGCGGGTCCGCGCGGGACCAGTGCCAGCAACCCATTCGGAACCGGTTGCCGTTCGGCTTGGCCGTATCCGAGTGAAGCGAGTGCCTCAGTGCTCGCCACCGGGTACTTCAGGCCCGTGTCGGTCACGACGTAGGCCGTGCCGGAACCGGATTCCGTCACCACCGCGCCTCCCGACGGAGGCACGAAAACCGCGTCGGCGACCAGCGCGTCCGTGCGCGCCGTCACCGGGATCGCCTTCGCACCTTGCGGCAAGGGGACCTGTGCGGAGATAACGATTCGAGAACCCTGTGCGCATAACGTCACGGACTGTCCGGTAACGGGCGCTTTTCGCGGGATGCGGTCCGGATACTCCGCGGGATCGGCCCCGCCCGTCCTCGCCGTGCCCACCTTCGGCACCGCGGCGACGTCGGCCGCGCGCACCGCGACGGGGGCCGGGACGCCGGTGTAGGCGTCCGCGTTCTGCGGCGTGTTGATCAGCAGGCTCGCCTCGGTCTGGCCGATCGGTTCGAGCCCTTCGGCGCGGACGAGGTAGTACGACGTCGCGTCGTTGGGGGACGCCATCGCGTCGATGACGCCGAGCACCGAACCGACCTTCGTCGCGGTGCCGCCGACCTTCGGGCCGGTCCGCCCGGCGTCCTCGACCGCGCGGTAGGCCAGATCGCGTCCGGCCGCGACGGTGCCGATCCACCGGGACGAAACCGCGATCGCCGGATAGGTGTCGAACTGCAACGCCGTAGCGGCTTCCGCGGTGAGCTTGTAGCGGCGTCCCGCGGTCACCAGATAGCGCTCTCCCTCGGGGACACGGACCACGACGGCCTGATCCCTCGGCAGGTCGACCCCGGAGGCCGGCGCGCCGAGAAGCACCGTCGTCTCCGGTTCGGACGAGGCGGGCGCGTCCTGGGTCGTCCGCGAACAGCTCGTCCACGGGGTCTTCAGCAGCGCGGCCGCCGCGGGCAGCGAATCGGGTGCGCCGGGAATGCCGACCTGCGCGCCGCGCGGCGCCTTCGCGAGCTTGTCCGCGGGGACGGTCACGGTGGCTTCGCCGTTGCCGCCCGCCATCAGCCGGGCGGAGGAGTAGTTGAGCACGGGGTGCAGCGCGCCGTCCTGGCCGAGGATGTAGCGCGCGCCGGTGCCCTCTTCGACGATCACCTTGCCGCCCGCCAGCCAGTCCTTACCGCCGGAGGGGTTCAGCAGGCCGATCACGCCGAAGACCGCGGTGATCAGCAAGGCCACACCGAGCCCGCACAGGGTTCCGATGACCAGCCTGCGGCTCGGGGCGACGGGATGGTTGGCGTCCGCCGAGACCAGTGCCGAAACCAGTCTCCTGCGGAGGAATTGGTAGGCCTGGATCTGGTCCCGCTGCGTCCACACGCTCCCGTACCCCGCCGTTCTTACCCACCCCGTTCGAGGGTGCTCACGTTAGGTTCCGACCTGCTCCACGGTGAGGGTAATTTTTACGCCCTCCCCCGCACCGGAGCCCACTACCGTCGTGCACGTGCACGGAGGAGGGGAATTCCTTGTCGGTTGACGCTCCAGCGGTGGGGACACCCCGCCCGGCCCCGGCTCGCGGCGGCCCCGCGGGCGCGGCGCCGTTGCCTTGGCTGCTGCCGATCCGGCCGCTGCAGGCGGCACTGTGGGAGATCGCCGGGATCGCGATCCTGCTGGCCCTCACCGTCGACGGACTCCCCCAGGCCGCGTGGATCAGCATCCTCGCCGCGGCCGGCGTCCTCGTGCTGACGACGTCGGTCCGCTTCGCCGGACGCCACGCCGCGGGCTGGCTGCTCACGTGGGCCGGATACCGGCTGAAGCGCCGTGACAAGCACGAGATCCCCGACCCGCTGCACCGGCTCGCCGGTCCCGTCCGGGTGCGCCAGCACGTCGACCGAGCGGGCAACCGCTTCGGTGTCGCCGAGGTCCGCGACGGCTGGAGCGCCATCGTGCGGCTCAAGCCCGGCGCGATGTCACCCGGCCCGGACGCCTTGGTCGGCATTCTGCGCGAGGCCTACGCGAGTACCGGGATCCCGTTGTCCAGTGCGCAACTGCTGACCTGGACCGTCCCCAATGGACAGTCGGTGCTCCGGGTCCGCTGGCTCACCGTCCGGTACCGGCCCGAAGACGCGCCGATCGCGGCACTCGCCCGTGGCGGCGGGGAACTCGGCGCGCTGCGGAGCACCGCCTGCGCGGCTCTGTCGCTCATGGGCGCGCTGGCCGAAGCCGGTTTCGAAAGCACCGTGCTCGAAGCCGGTGAAGTGGCTGAGGAACTGCGCGTCGCGATCGGAAGCGGCCAGGACGCGCCGGTGAACGGCTGGCGTTCGTGGGACTGGGGCGGCGCGTCGCAGGTCTGCTACCGGCCTCGGTCGGAGCGGGATCTCGCGCGGACGCTGGATCTTCACGTGCCCGGCTCGGCGTTCACCGCGACTTCGTACACGCTGCACCGGACCCCCGGCGGACGGGAGAAGTCCGAAGTGACCATCCGGGTCGGCGGACGGCCGGGAGCGGAGACGGTCCGGCCGGACGGGATCGCGGTGACCCCGTTGCACGGACGGCACGCGGCGGCGGTCCGGCGGACCCTGCCGCTGGCCCTGGAGAACTGAGGGGACTGTCCGTGAAGGATTCCTTTCCTCTCTGAGGGTAGGGAAGGAATCCTTCACGGACGTAACGCAATTACTGAGGGGTAAGTCAAATGTGGCATGACCGAGCCTCCGCGGCGAAGGACTCCTTCGCTGGCTTCAAGGTTAAGAGGTGGCCTTCGTGGCGTGGTTCTGGACCGGCCTGCGGGCGCCAGTCGCTCCCGAGTGTCCCGTGTGGACAGTCAGGGTGCGGCCAGTCCAGATCCGCGATGCCGAAGGCTCCCTTCACCGCATCGGACGCGGCGAAGGGAGCCTTCAGCCCGGCACGACCCGCCCGCGAACACGACACGTTTGACCTTCCCCTCAATAGTCCTCTGGATGCGGTGATTGCGTGTGGCAAGTACCGCATCCAGAGGACTAATTGCCTGGAGGGGCGGGGCCCTCAGCCCCGGACGGCCTCGTAGACCCCGGCGATCATGCCGACGAACGGGATCAGCGAGAGCAGCACCAGGAACTCGACGATGTCGAGAGTCCTTGCCCAGTAAGGAGAACGGCGTCCCTTCGCGACCCGCGTCGCGTACGTGAGGCAGACGGCCGCCGCGACGACGACCGCGCAGCCGGCGCCGAACACGAACGACCGCGGCCCGCCCGCGGCGAGCCAGAAACCGGCCGCGGCCAGGGCAGCCGCGCCGAAACCGATGAGCACGAGCCGCTGTGAGCGGCCGGCGAACGCGCGCGAGCGCAACATCAGCGCCAGCCCCAGCAGCGCGCACAGGCCCGCTTCCCAAGCCCCGCCTGAGGATGCAAGGACCACCGAAGCCGAGACCACGGTGAGCCCGAGCGCGACGAGCAGCCCGGTCAGCAACGCCTGCGCGTAGGTCGTCCCGCCGACCATGTCCTCGCCGAGCGAAGGGTTCTCGTCGGCGCGGAACGCGTCCATGTCGTCGGGCACGCGGGGCAGCGGCAGCCTGCCGAGCCGCAGCGCCATCATCGGCGCCACCGCGGCCAGCCCCGTCGCCACGACGGCGACCACGGCGGCCGCCGAAACCGCGCGCACGTCGGCCAGCAGGACGATGGCGGTGGTGATCGCGCCGAGTCCGGCCGAGACGGTCACCGCGACGAACCACGGCAGCCGGTCCGCCACCGAAACGGCCGCGATCACGCCGTACACGGTCACCACGGCGAGCCCGGCGGCCAGCGGTCCCGCCGACAAGGAGAACAACGGATGCGGCGGCAGGATCGACATCCCGGCCAGCAGCGCAGCGCCGACCCCGGCGAGCGCGCCGGCGGCACCGGCCTCCGCGTCGCCGTACGCGCGGCTCAGCGCGCCACCGCCCAGTACCAGCACGAGCGCCAGCAGTCCGGTCCCGATCGGCGCCAGCACACTGCCCGACGCCGCCGCCTGCACCAGCAGGCCACCGGCGAGCAGCAGCACCACCGACGCGACGATGCCCGCCTTGCGCGCGATCCCCGGTCCCCACCGGCCAGAGCCCGACTCGGCGACACTGGCGATCGAATCGACGACGTCGTCGAACAGCAGCGGACCCCGCGGGCGTTCCCGCGGGGTCAGGTGGAGGACTTCTCCGTCGCGCACTTGGGCCGCGGCGACCGTGAGCCCGAGCGCGAGCGGGGCGCCGCCGAGCCGGGAAAGCACCCACCCGGGATGCTCGGCCGACGCCTGCCCCGAAGCACCCGCGAGCCGCACGAGCTGCGGGACGAGTTCGGCGAACGTGCTCTGCTGCGGCAGCGCCACATCGACCCGCGCCCGCGGTGTCACCACCGTGACGCGGCGGGTGGAGCCCGCGATCGCGGCCGTCATGCTTCGATCGACTTGGCGGACTCGATGACCGGGGCGAATTTGGCGCTGCTGGCCTCGGCCAGCTTCTGCAGCCCGTTGTTGACCGCCTCCAGCACGATCTCCGAGAGGTTGCGCGCGTCGTACTGGCGCAGCGCGCGCGGGTCGATGTCGATCGAGGTGAACCGGCCGTCACCGCGCAGGACGACGGTGACCTCGTTCTGCCGCGAGTGCGCCTTGACCTCCATCGCCTCGACCGAACGCTGGATGCGCTGCACCTCTTCGGTCTGCTTGCGGACCTGGTCCAGCAGCTCGTCCATGTCCGGCATGGCGTAGGGGTCGGTGGTCACGAGTCTTCTCCTTCATCTGCGGTGAAATCCCGCCGGACGTGGACACTGCCCACGAACCGCCGGAAGTCGTCGCCGAGGCGGCGGGCCGCCTCGGGCGTTGCGGTGCAGGCGATCTCGAGGATCAGCCGTTCGGCCGGGCTCGCGCCCGGCACGGTCAGTTGCACCTGCGTCTGGACGAGTTCCTGTCCTTCGCCGGTGCGGATGCGCAGTACCTGCGTCACCCCGGGCGCGAGCCCGGTGCCGATCACCTTGCGCCGCACCACTTCGAGCGCCGCCATGGTCCGGCCGAGCCGTTCGACGGCCTCGTCGGCGATGTCGGTGATCTGCGCTTCGTCCGGCCGCTGCCCGACGCTCAAGGTGATGTTCGGGGTGAACTCCGCGTCCGGGACGGAGTGCACGGCGACGAAGACCGCGCCCTCGGCGCCGACCGACGCGGGTTCGACCGGCACCCAGCCGTCGGGGATGTCGAATCCGAGCGGGAGGGAAACCCGGTCCTGCGTCGCCATTTTGCTCATCCCATCACCAGGTGCCCACGTAGGAGACCGCGTCGTCCCACGCCTCGCCGACGGCGTCCGCCGCCTGGCCCGCCGCACCGCTCACCGCGTCGACGGCCGCGCCGCCGTACTCGCCGACGGTGTCCGCGATCTTCGGCAGGTCGATGTCGATCTTCGCGCCGATCCCGGCACCGAGACCGAGTGCGACACCCGCCTTGAAGTTGACCTTGATGTGCCCGGCGTCGTAAACCGCCTGGCCGTCGAGCTGCGCGCCGATTCCGTACTGGAGGGTGCCGCTCGCGCCGACGCCCACCCCGGCCACGTCCGCCGCGAGCTCGCCTTCGACCTTACCTCCGACGAAGGCGTTGGCGTGCACGCCGACGCCGTGCGCGCCCGCCTGGAGCGAACCGTTCACCTCGCCGCCGACGAACGCGGTCCCCTTGGCGCTGCCCGAAGCGACGCCCCATTCCTTCTTGCCTTCGACCTCTTCCTTGAAGGCGGCGAGTTCGGCGTGGCCGGACGCCTTGAGATCCCAGCCCTGCGAGGAGACCTTGGCGTCCCACCCCGGGGTGAAACCGTCCTGCTCCTGCTTCCACTTGGCATAGGTGATCTCGGTGTTGCCCCAGGCCTTGTCGCGCAGGCCCTCCGGCTTCGGCCTGCCGAACGGGGTGTCGCCGGCACGCGGCGCGCGCGTGCCTTCGAGACCGTCCCAGGTGAGCTTCTTCCAGCCGGAATTGCCGAACCAGGAGGGATGCGAACGCGGGCGCTTGCGGCCGTCGAGCGCTTCGCCGTTGAGCCAGTACAACGGGCCGCGGCCCCATTTGCCGAGTTCGTGTTCGATCCGGCCGGCGCCCTCCGGCGGGAACAGCCGCGCGAGTTCCTCGCTCAGCTCGTCGGCGATCTCCTGTGCCGCCTGCGCGGCGCGCTCGCCGAGCTGGCGGGCGGCGGAGATGAACGCGTTGACCGCGTTCGCGTTCGCCGTCCGCGCCTGGCTGACGAGCTGCGCGGCGTACTGGTCGAACTGCGCGAGGATCGAGTCCACACAGGACTTCGCGCCCTGCAGGGCCTGCGCGCCCGCCCGCAGCCGGTTCGACTGGTCGCTCAGTTTGGCGCCGAGCTCACCGAGTTCCTGGCTCAGTTTCGCCGCGGCCGTGGCGAACGCGATGTAGGCGTCGCCCTCCCAGGACGCGTTGAGCGCCTTCGCCGCTTTGCCGATCTCGTCCGCCCGGCCAGAAACCGTCGACGCCCGCTCGCCGCACCGCTGGGCGGACGCGTTCAGCGCCGAGGGGTCGCCGGTGACCCGCCGCTGGTACTCGACCACGAGCCGCCGGTAATTCGACAAGATCGAGCTGACGACGCCCGACGCGTCGACCACACCGCTCCCCGACACGGTTTACCTGCCCTTCGCCGGTGAGTCGGCTCCCGCGTCGATGTCGATGTGCTGCTCGAAGTGCTTGCCGCCGTAGTTCATGTCGATGTCGATATCGATGTCCTGACCGCCCGGCGCCTGCACGGTGGACTTCCCGGTGCTCAGGTCGGTGGTGATGGTGACCGTGTTCCCGTTGCCCATGCCCGCACCCGCGCCCGGCAGGGAGCCGGAACCCGAGCCGCCGCCGGACGGTCTGTCCACCGGGATCCAGGAGTCGGCGCCGCCCGGCCAGTTGCCCTGGGCGCCGTTCCCGCCCAGCGCGGGCGGCCGGTACTGGGTGAACGGCGGCGTCTCGCCCGGCGTCGTGCCCCCGCCGGAGCCGCCGCTCGCGCCTCCGCCCGCACCACCACCGGAACCGCCGACAGCGGCCTGTCCCGCGCCGCTGGCGACCGAACCCGGCGCCTGCGGGTTCGTGACCGGGGTGCCGGAGATGGCCGCGTTGCCCGCCGAACCGTTGCCGGAATCGCTGTGCCCGAACAGTTTCTGGACCTCACCGATGATGTTGGCGATCTGGGTGATCTGGTTGGCGAGGTCGACGACGCCGAGCGCCTTCAGCAGCGCGCCGATCGCGGTGATGAACGCGCGCAGCGAAGCACTGGTGGCGGTGGAAAGCGCGACGGCGGCGCCGTAGGTCCACGGATTCGACATCAGCCCGGCGACCGTCGGGTTCACCGCCGAGACCACCGCTTTGTAGGCGGCCTGGGCGGTCTTGATCAGCGTCCCGGCCATGCCGAGCAGCTCCGCGCCCTTCTGCACGACCTGGACGATCTTGGTCAGCGAGTTCAGGGAGTCGGTGATCTTCTTCATCGCCGAGTCCGAAGCGCCACCGGACCAGATCTTCTTCAGCTGCTCGGCGGCCTTCGTCACCTCGTTGTACATGGTGAGGAACTCGTTGGCCTTCTTGAGCACTTCGAGCACGTGCTTCGCGATCTGCTCCGGCTGACCGGTGAGGATCTGCGGCAGAATGGTGATCGGCCCGCCCGAGGACGCTGTCGCGTCCATCGCGCTGGAATTCGGGTAAGTCAGCATGTCGCTCCTCAGGCCGGAAGTCAGACGGAAGCCGGGCGGTAGACGCTGACCTTCGCCAGGCCGTTGATGTCCGCTTCGACGAGTCCGTGGTTGTAGAGCAGTCCGCCCTCTCCGGCGATGGCGATGACCGGCTTGTTGTCGGAGAACAGGAGCGGTTCGACCACGACGACGTCGCCGCTGTGCACCCCGCCGGGCACGTCGCCGAAGTTGCGCGCCGTACCGGCGTAGACCTCGATGACCCCGACCCGCGCCTGGTTGTCGGCGTCACCGGCCAGCCAGTCGTTGAAGTCCGAGACGCCGTGGAACCGCGCGTCGGTGATCGGGTGGTCGCCGAGCTGACCCAGCCGCGCGTCCCCCAGGTAGCGCAGCACATTGCCGACCGACGAAGGTTCGCCGTTGCTCCCGGCGCTGTCGTTGATGGCCAGCGTCGCCAGTTCGGACGCGTGCGAGTTCCCCCAGATCGACGAGGTCGATCCCGCGCCGCCGCCGGGACGGCCTCCGTAGCCGCCCGCGACCGCCTCGTCGGCGGCCTGGTAGGCGTCGGCGCTGCTCTTGATGAAGCCGTTGATCTGCTGCAGCAGTTGCAGGAGGGTGCGGACCGCGACCACCTGCTGGCTCTGCATGGCCGTGTTGGCGGCCGCCACCGCACTGCCGAACGTGGCGAACGACATCGGCTGCAGGACGGTGCGCTCGAGGTCGCCGACGACATTGATGCCCTGCATGATGATGCCGCCCAGGTTCCCGACCGCCGAGCGCATGGCCTCGGGCTCCGCCCGGTACTCGCCCGTGCCGACCATGGTTCTCCTTTTCTCGTTCCCCCACGTCTGCGTTGACCAGCAGCGTAAGTTCGCCACCAGACGCGAGCGGACGGCAAAAGTACCCACCGCAACGGCGGCACGAGTGGCCAGAATGATCGGCAGGATTACCCACACGCGGCCAGAAAGACCCTGATGAGCGCCACTCGCGACCGCATGCCGGCCCTGGGCGAGCAGCCCGGTGAAATCGTCCTGCAGTCCCCGCCGATGCTGCCGAAGGGCTCCTCCGGCGGAGCCATGCAACTGCTGATGTTCATGCCGATGATGCTGGGCATGGGCGCCATGTCGTTCGTCTACATCGGACGCGACGGCGGGGTGATGACCTACATCTTCGGCGCGTTGTTCCTCACCGCGATGGCGGGCATGGTGGTGATGTCGCTCGGCCGCGGCGGCGCGGCGAAGAAGGCGCAGATCAACGAGGAGCGCCGGGATTACCAGCGCTATCTGACCGGTTTGCGCGGCCAGGTCCGCGACATCGCGGACAGCCAGCGCGCGGCCATGGCGGCGTTGCAGCCCGATCCGGCGGATCTCTGGGCGTACATCGAGACGGGGAAGCTGTGGGATCGCCGCCGGTCCGACTCGCAGTTCGGGCAGGTGCGCGTCGGGACGGGGCCGCAGCGGCTCGCGACGCCGTTGAAAGCGCCGCAAACCGTGCCGCTGGAAGACCTCGATCCGGTGTGCTCGACGAACCTCAAGCACTTCATCCGGACCTATTCGACGGTCGACGGTCTCCCGGTCGCGGTCTCGCTGAGGTCGTTCGCGCAGGTCAGTCTGTCCGGCCGCCGTCCGGACACGCTCGGGACCGCGCGGGCGATGCTGACCCAGCTCGCGACCTTCCACTCACCCGGCGACCTGCGGATCGCGCTGTGCGTCAAGGACGACCGGCTGCACGACTGGGAATGGGCGAAGTGGCTGCCGCACGTCGCCTCCACCGCCGCCGACGCGGCCGGTCCGCGACGGCTCGTCGACGCCGACTCCGGGAAGCTCGCCGACCTCCTCGGCCCCGACCTCGGCGACCGGCCCGCGTTCACCCGACGGCCGGATTCCCGGCTGGACCTGCCGCATATCGTCGTGATCGTGGACGGCGGGCACACCCTCGCCGACCCGCGGCTCGTCGCCGAAGAAGGCAGGCTCGGCGTCACGGTGGTGGAGATCGGCGCGGAGCAGCCGCGGTCGGTTTCGTCCGAACGGCTGCTGAGCCTGCACATGAGCCCCGAACAACTCGGGATGGTCGTCGGCGACGGCACCGAGCAGCGGCTCGGATTCCTCGGCACCCCGGACACGTTGGACCGCGGGGCCGCCGAGGCGCTGGCCAGGATGCTGACGCCGCTGTTCCAGGGGGCGGCGGTGGTCAGCGAAGCGCCGATGTCGGCGACGTTCGGGCTGGCCGGGCTGCTCGGCATCGGCGACCCGCGCGACACCGACACCGAGGTCACCTGGGCGCCGCGTTCGGCGCGGGACCGGTTGCGGATCCCGCTGGGCATCAATCCCGAAGGCAGGCCGGTCGACCTCGACCTCAAGGAGTCCGCGGAAGGCGGGATGGGCCCGCACGGGCTGGTCATCGGCGCGACCGGGTCCGGCAAGAGCGAGTTGCTGCGGACGCTGGTGACCGCGCTCGCCGTCACCCATTCGTCGGAAAAGCTCAACCTCGCGCTCATCGACTTCAAGGGTGGCGCGACGTTCGCGGGGATGACCGGGCTGCCGCACACCTGCGCCGTCATCACCAACCTGTCCGACGATCTCGCGCTGGTCGACCGCATGGCGGACGCGCTGAACGGCGAGCTGTTGCGGCGTCAGGAGCTGCTGCACGCGGCAGGGAACTACGCGTCGGTGCGGGACTACGAAAAGGCCAGGGAATCCGGCGTCAACCTGCGTCCGATGCCGTCGCTGCTGGTGATCATCGACGAATTCAGCGAACTGCTGTCGTCGCGGCCGGAGTTCATCGACCTGTTCGTCGCGATCGGACGGCTGGGGCGGAGTCTCGGGATCCACCTGCTGCTGGCGTCACAGCGGTTGGAGGAAGGACGGCTGCGCGGACTGGATTCGCACCTGTCGTACCGGATCGGCCTGCGGACTTTCTCCGCGTCGGAGAGCCGCGCGGTGCTCGGGGTCGCGGACGCCTACCAGCTTCCGCCCGTGCCGGGCTCGGCTTATCTGAAGTCCGACAACGACACCCTCATCCGGCTCAAGGCCGCGTACGTCTCGGGAGAGCTGCCACCGCGCAGCAAGATCGTGCGCAAGGACGGCCAAAGCCTCGGGCTGATGCCGTTCACGCTGGCGCCGGTGGAGATCCCGGTGACCGTCGAAGCGGAGGAACCGGTCGAAAAGGGCACCGGCGAGACGATCATCGGCGCGATGATCTCGCGACTCGAAGGCAAAGGCCCGGAAGCGCACCAGATCTGGTTGCCGCCGCTGGCCGAACCGCCCACGCTGGACCAGCTGCTTCCGCCGCTCGGCGAGGACGCCGCACGCGGTCTGTGCCCGCTGGGCTGGGGCGGGAACGGCAAGCTGATGATCCCGGTCGCCTTGGTGGACAAGCCGTTCGAGCAGCGGCGCGACATGCTGTGGGCCGATTTCTCCGGTGCCGCCGGGCACGCGCTGATCGTCGGAGCGCCGCAGAGCGGCAAGAGCACGCTGATGCGGGACATCGCCGCGATGCTCGCGCTCACCCACACGCCGGAAGAGGTCCAGCTGTTCGTCCTGGACATGGGTGGTGGCGCGCTGGCGCCGATCGCCGGGCTGCCCCACGTGTCCGGATACGCGACGCGCCGCGACGCCCAGCGCTGCCGCCGGGTCGTCGCGGAACTGACGACCCTGCTCGAACAGCGTGAGGAGTTCTTCTCCGCCAACGGGATCGAGTCGATCACGACGTTCCGCCAGCGGCGTGCGGAGTTCAAGGAGAGCACAGAGGGCCGCGAGTTCGGCGACGTCTTCCTGTTCGTGGACAACTGGACCACGATCCGGCAGGAATACGAGCAGCTGGAGGAACAGATCACCAGCCTGGCTTCGCGCGGGCTCGGTTTCGGCATCCACGTCGTCGTCTCGATCAACCAGTGGATGGGCATGCGGGCGCCGCTGCGCGACGCCATCGGTACCAAATTCGAACTGCGGCTGGGTGAACCGGCGGACTCGCTGATCGACCGCAAGATCGCGCAGAACGTCCCGGCGGACCGGCCGGGCCGCGGGCTGACCGCGGACAAACTGCACTTCCTCGCGGCGCTCCCGCGGATCGATTCGGATCAGCGGCCGGACACCGTCGGCGCGGGCGGCCTGGATCTGAACCGGCGGATTTCCGCTGCTTGGAAGGGAAAGCCGGCTCCGGCCGTGCGGCTGCTGCCGCCCGAGATCCCACTCGACTCGCTGGAAGCGGGGCCGCGCAAACAGGTCACGCTCGGCATCGCGGAATCGAATCTGCGGCCGGTGTACCTCGATTTCGCCACCGAACCGCATTTCGTGGCCTTCGGCGATGTGGAATCCGGAAAGAGCTCGCTCCTGCGCGCGATCGCGCAAGGCATCACTTCGAAGTATTCGCCGACGGAGGCCGCGATCATCGTCGCCGACTACCGGCGAGGGCTGCTCGGCGCGGTGCCGGAGTCGCATCTGCTGGGCTACGCGGGTTCCGAGACCGCGCTGACCGGGCTGATCGAACAGTGCCAGCAGGCCATGCGGAACCGGCTTCCCGGTTCGGATGTCACGCCCGAGCAGTTGCGGAACCGGTCGTGGTGGCGGGGGCCGGAGCTGTTCGTGGTCGTCGACGACTACGAAATGGTCGCGACCGTGGGCCGGAACCCGTTGCTGCCGCTGTTGGAATTCCTGCCGCAGGCACGGGACATCGGCCTGCACCTCATCCTCGCGCGCGGGAGCGGCGGGGCCGGGCGCTCGCTGTTCGAGCCGGTGCTGCAACGGATTCGCGAACTGGGGTCGCCTGGTCTCGTGATGTCCGGGTCGCGGGAAGAGGGTGCGCTGCTCGGGGACGTGAAGCCGGGGCCGCAGCCTGCCGGGCGGGGCGTGCTGGTTTCGCGGAGGCACGGGACGGGACTGGTCCAGGTGGCTTGGACGAAGCCTGTGGAGGACTGAGCCGGACGGTCGTAACCTTTGACGAATGCAGTGGACGACGCTACCGGCCACGCGCACCTTGCTACGAGCAGCGTCACCAACTGGAAGTGGTCGCGCCGACTGAGGTGACGACGGCGGCGGTGAACTACTTCCGGACCGTACGCGGCTTACGCACTGTGGCCGCCGGGGGCAAAGACGTCACCGACCCTGAACGGGAAGCCAACCCCAGGGAACTGAAGCGCACCCGGGAGTCCGTCCGTACAGGAAGCGATGCGAGACGACTTGCGGTCGCACTGAAGTCCGCGACGCCCCGTGAATGGGCCCGCAACCCGGGAAAGGTCACTCACCGGACCGTTCACTCTCCGCGTAAATCCGGTCACGCATTCAGTGGTGATCGAACTCATGTTCGACTATGATCATCGGCATGACCACAACTCTTGCTTTTAACCTGAAAGCTGCTCGGTTTCTTGAGACCGCGTTCGACGAGGAGGTTTCACATCGTCAGGCACAGGGTCGTCAGGTCCGCGCGTTAGCCGAGTTCGCCGCCGTCGGCGGGTCGCGAAGATCGGTGACCGAGGAGGTGGCTTTGCGCCTCTCGGTCTCCCGCAATCAAGCGTTCCTGCTCGTCGAGACCTCCTGCGCCCTGGTGGCCCGATTGCCGAACACCTTGGCGGCACTGGAGAAGGGCGATATCGATCTGTTCAAGGCGTCCAAGGTCACCAGGTTGACCCGTGACGTGTCGGACGAGGTCGCCGCGCAGGTGGACGAATGGATGTCCCTACGTCTGGCGGGTCGTGATCCTTCGGCGATCCGCAGCTCGGTGAACCACGCCGTGCAGAAGTTCGATCCCGACGGATATCGGGATCGAGCGAAAAAGAAACGCGAGCTACGGCATATTTCGCTGGAGCACGACGACGAGACCATGTCCACACTCTCGGGACATCTTCCCGCGGAGGTCGCCGGTTCGATCTATGCCTCGATGAGCCGGGCCGCACGAACGCGCCGGGCGGAAGACAAGTCCCGCACCCTCGACCAGCATCGCGCCGACATCTTCGGCGAACGTCTCCTCGCCGAAGACGGCCGCGGAAAGCCTCGCGCGCACATTCACGTCTACGTGGATCTCCTGACCCTGGTCGGTGTTCGCGAGGACCCTGCCATCCTGGCGGGCTACGGGCCCATTCCGGACTGGCTGGTCCGTGAAATCGCTTCGGATCCGGATTCGACTTGGTCGCGGTTGATCACCGATCCCGCAACCGGTCAACTCCTCGAAGCCGGCGCCGGAACCTATCGATCACCGGCATCATTAGCTCGGTTGATCAAGGCACGGGATCGGGAATGCACCCATCCCGGCTGTCACCGTCCGGCGGAGTTCTCCGAAATCGACCACATCACCGACTGGGCCCGCGACGGCAAAACCAATCACCACAACTGCCACGGCAACTGCAAAATTCACAACTTACTCAAAGAAGAACCCGGCTGGTACGCCGAACCCACCGGAAACGGCGGCATGACCCTCACCACCCCAAGCGGGCACACCTACGACGCGACACCCGAACCACTCCACGAACCACGCGAAGAACCAGAGGACGACATGCCGGTTTGACCAGGCCTGCCATGGCCCTGGTGGCTATTCACGGAACCCGGGGCGGACGAAACCCGTTCTGCCTGCAAGAAATAACAAGCGACATGACGTCCGAACAGGACCTAACGCACCGCCGATGGCGAACTCGTCGATCAGCCCCAGCCGGCCAGCTCGGCGAGAGCCGCACCGCCGATCGCGATGCCACCCTCCGGCTCAGGTCGCGACCGCTCGAACCTCGAGTCTTCGAGCAGCCGCCGCCCCACCAGGTGAACGCCGACCGCGCACCGGGCTGCCGCCTAGGCAATCCGTGCGGCGATCTCCCGCGCACAGACCAAAGCCTCGTTCAACCCCGTGTCCACCTCGAAGTCATAGACCACACCCCGATGCACGGCCTCGGCCTGCGCCTCCGCCATCCCCGCGACCCGGTCCCCTCGCGCCATCTCCCGCCCGGCGGCGACAACACCGTCACAGTGAACCCCGACCCACAACACTTCGAGCCCGTCCAGCGCCTCACGCCACCGCCGCTGCGATTCCGCGCCGCCCAGGAACGCGTCGTCGACAATGACCCGCGCGCCCGCCCGCACCATCGCCGCGACACCGGCCATCCACGCGTTTTCGAGACGTTGGAACCCGGAGCCGACGTTCACCCCGCCGTCACTCGCGAAGTCGATCCCATCGTCGACAGTGGACGGCATGGCGTCGATCAAGGTGTCAACGCCGAGAGTGAGCCAAGGCTCCGGCAGCACCGCCTGCAGGCATCGGGCGATCCCCGACTTACCCGAACTGGACCCACCGTTCAGCACGATCACCCGAGTCGTCACCCACCACACCCTAGGCGGCTCGATCGGCCAACGCGGAACCACCGCGCCAAGAAACGCCTTCCCGGAGAAAACGGAGAATCCACCCGAAATACCCCAGTCTCACGATCCGACATCATGATCCAGCCTCACTGTCCAGCGCCACTGTCCAGCGCCACGATCCCAATCGGACACCGGCCGCCCCCCGACCCGGACGGCCCAATACTTTCCTCGCAACGCTTACCGACTTCGGTAGGTTACAAAAGCCCTTACCGCCGCCTAACTTGGTGAAACCGTTTCAAGTCGAAACGAACTCCCCGACGCAGGCCGAAGGGCGTATTCATGCGTATGTCCAAGATCGTCGCAACGGTGGCCGGCGCCGCCGCGGCGCTGACCCTTGCCGCCACCCCCGCCGCGAACGCGGGCCAGGACATCATCGGCGGCGGCACCGTGAGTTCCGCGCCGTGGGGCGCCCAGATCTACTGGGACGACGCCACCGCGTTCGGCGGTTTCAACTGCTCCGGCACGATCATCGCCCCGCAGTGGGTCCTCACCGCGAAGCACTGCCTCAACAAGCCCGGCATGCACGTGAAGGTCGGCAACGTGAACCTGAACCAGGGCACCGAAGCCGACGTCGACCAGCAGAAAGCCGCCCCGAGCGGCGACATCGCGCTGCTGCACCTCACGACCGCGGTCAGCACGACGTACATGAAGCTCGGCACCGCGAACCCGTCCAGCGGCACCACCAACCAGATCTACGGCTGGGGTCGCACACAGGGCAACAACCCGCCGTCGAGCGTCCTGAAGACGGCCAACGTCCGCATCACCGGAACCAGCAGCGACGCGTACGGCGGCCAGGCCATCGCCAGTGTCGGCGTCAACGGTTCGGCCTGGCACGGCGACTCGGGCGGCCCGCAGCTCTCGGGCGGCGTCCAGGTCGGCGTCTGCTCGACCGGCAGCAACTCCGGCACGAACCCGCAGGGCACCCAGAACTACGCCAGCGTCGCGGCGAGCCGCACCTGGATCCGCACCACCGCGGGAGTCTGACACGAAGGTGATGGGGCCGTTCGAAAGCGAACGGCCCCATCGCCTTCACGTTTCCAGCCGTCCGATTCCGCCCCGCCATGGCAGTTCGTCTTCGTAGTCGCACGCCGCCACGGCCGGGATCCCTGCCTCCCACAGCGCGGACAAGATCCTCGAAACGAGGCCGACGACGGACGCCCTCTCGGCGCCTTCCTCGGCCTCCACTTCGACGATGGCAGGCCACCCGATGAAGTCGCCGGTCGCGCCCCTGCCGGGGTTCCGCGAGACGTCCACGATCGCCTCCGGCAAGGAGAACACCCCGAGCCGGTCTCGCACACCCAGCAAGCCGGTCAAGAAATCGACCGCAAGGTCTTCCTTCGCCTGAAGAAAGACCTTGCAGTACTCGTGATCTTCATCGTCCACGGAGCGAAACTCAGGCGCACTTCGCCTTCGGATTGACCATCGACACCGAGCCGACCTTGTCCCCCGCGACGGTGAACTCGTAGACCCAGTCCGGTTTCCCGTCGACGGGAACCTGGAACCGGCCGTTGTCGCCGGTCTTCATCCCCTTGACGTCGTAGGCCGTCTTGAGTTCCGCCAACGACGAACCGGCACCGATCCCCTCGGCCGTCTTGGCGTCCGACGGCGCGGCGAGCTCACGCAGCCCGTCCTTGCCGAAGGAGGCGCCACCGGCGACCACGAACGCCTTGTCGCGTTCCTCCCGCTTGCCCGCCAGATCAGCGGACGCCTGCGCGGCATCGGCGAACAGCAGAGCGTCCTTGGCGGACTTCTCCGCCGACTTGGCGCTTTCCTCCGCGGACGCGCCCGGCTTCGACTCCGGATCGGCCTCGAGTTCGTCGGCCTTTTTGTTCAGGTCCTTGGCCTTGGCCTCGACGTCGGCCTCGGCCTTCATCCGCGCCGGGTCGGGTGCCGGGCCGCCGGTGTAGGAGAAATCGGTACAACCGTCCAAATTGGACGTCGGCGCCGAGGCGAGCTTCCCGCCCGCCAGCGCGGCGTCCTTGGCCATCCCCAAGGTCAGCCCGCGATATCCCGCCGGACCGAACGCCTCGGGCGCCGCCGGAGCGGCCGCGTCGGGAGAAGATCCCGACGAACACGCCACCCCGCCGATCAGCACCGCCCCACCGCTCAGTACCGCCGCGGTGACCAGTACGCCCGCGCGTCTGCCCGAAACCCGCCGATAAGTCCGCGTTCCAGTCACGCTTACCCCCTTCATCGCACCGGAAACTATCCGATCGCGAGGGAAGTCCCGAGTGGATTTCGCGGAGATACGGTGAAGATCACGTCAGCTGGTGCATCGGCCTCGGAGCCCGCAGCGAGAGCACCGAACCGGCCGTCACGACGGCGATGATCCCGGCGCCCGTGACCAGCGTCCAGAAGTCGGGGTGCACGATGGATTGTCCCCGCTGAGCCTGCCAGGTCAGCAGCACGAGCAATCCCGCGAAACCCACCGAAGCGGTCCGGACCAGATTCCGCCGCACGAATTCCGATTCGAGCACCGGATACCGCCGGGCGAGCACGAGCAGACCGTAGGCGACCAGCGGCAACGCCTGGATCGCGTGGATCCCGACGAAATGCGGGATCCGCATGTCCCCGCCGACGGTGCTCCAGCCCACCACCGGCAGCCCCGGACCGCCGTCGGGCACACCGACCGCGTGGGCGCCGATGATCGACGGCCGTTCGCCGGAGCGGAACTGGGCCGCCTGCTGTTCGTTCGGCCCGAACATCAGCAGCGCGATCCCGATGCCCGCGACCGACAACGCGGCACCCGCGCGTAACGCGGAGTTCATCGCCCGGTCGGGAAGACGTTGGAACAGCAGGAGAACCGCGATCGCCGCCGTCGCTCCCCAGCCCGTGAAGGCGCCGTTCGCGACCATGTTGTTGATCCACTGGTCGGCCGGGGTCTCCTGGTTGAAGTGGAGCGTCCTGCCGCGGACGATGACCTGCCAGAACAGCAGCGCCATGTCGAGGCCGAGGCCGACCGCGAACACCGTCCCGAGCCACCAGCCCAGCCGCCGCCCCCGGGTCAGCTGTCCGATCAGCCAGGCCAGTGTCACCGCGTAGAGCCCCACGGAAATCGTGAACTTGAGCGGTTTGAGCCAAATGGGCGCGTTGACGAGGCTGCGATCGTCGAAAACGAGACCGCCGAGCGCGATCGTCCCGAGCACCGCCATCGCCGCCGCCAAGATCATCAACGGGCGATGCAGTACCGTCCTGGATCCCCTGTCCACCATGGATTAGAGGGTGCCGGGAGGCTCCACTTCGAACACTGGAGTACTCCCCCGGATCGAAGGTGGGGAAGGCCCTACCCCCGAGCTGTGGGTAATAGTGCCGTCACCCTGACCGGCAGTTGTGCCGTTTGACCACACTCCCCTCTTTTCTAGCGTGTCCTTCACAAGAGCAGACAGGGCGTCCCCTGGTGCTCACCGGGATTTCCAGCGAGATGAGAGGAGGTGGCCCATCCATGACCGGTACGGGATATCAGGCAGACGCAGCTGCGATGGCGCGCGCCGTCCAGGGGTTCGAGGAAACCGCGTCGAATGCCAAAACGACGATGGCCAGCTTGGAGAGCGAGCTGACCCAGACCCTGCACAACTACAAGGGTGACCAGGCCGTCGCGTTCTGGGACCTGCAGCGCCGCCTGCAGGAGAAGATGACCATCGCCGTGAACGAGCTCAACACGATGTCGCGCCTCGTCCACGAAAGCAACCGGAACTACAACTCGGGTGACGAGCAGGTCCGGGAAAGCCTGACCGGGGTCAGCGGGACCGTCGACCAGACCGTGATCCACCGGCTCAACCCCTGATCCGCGAGAGGACCACCAATCATGGCTGACGTCGTCGAAATCAACTTCGCCGCGCTGCAGCACAGCTCGGCCTCGCTGGCCGCCAAGGCGAAGGCGCTCACCTCCCAGCTCGAACAGCTGCACACCAACCTGCAGCCGATCACCCAGACCTGGTACGCCTCCGGCAGCTCCGCCGGTGAGGCCGCCCGTGCGTCTGAAACCCGCCTGCGCCAGGCCACCGCGGACATCGTGGCGATCATCGCGCAGTTCGGCGGCAAGGTCGGCGACGCCCACGATATCCAGCACAGCCTGGAGAACCGTAACCAGGGCCTGTTCGCCGGCTGAGTCCCCATCCGTCGGCCGGCCGGTGCTTTCACCCCCCTCGGCACCGGCCGGCCGGCTTTGCGCGTAGTCGTCCCTTGTAGGCATGGCCGATCACGAGAGAGCCGGGATCAATGCAAGACCAGTCGTACTACGTCCATCTGGAATCACTGAAGGACTTCGTGCGGGAACTGGAGACCCAGATCCACGCGATGTCCAAGCCGAACGACTTCCTGCTGACCCTGGGCGAGCAGCCGCTGCTGTTCGGTGAGTTCGGGGAGGCGGGTTCCCTCGACAAGGCGCACAAGGCCGCGGTCGCCGAGATGCAGGGCCTGCTGGACCAGGTCAAGGGCGCGATCACCTTCGCGCAGGACGTCACCACGACCGTCGCCGACGGTTACGCCGCGGCCGACGAATCGGTGGCGGGCGACA
This sequence comes from Amycolatopsis sp. lyj-84, assembly GCF_046549075.1. Classification (NCBI taxonomy): domain Bacteria; kingdom Bacillati; phylum Actinomycetota; class Actinomycetes; order Pseudonocardiales; family Pseudonocardiaceae; genus Amycolatopsis; species Amycolatopsis sp. lyj-84. The sequence goes on along the minus strand of NZ_JAJPWO010000015.1, from coordinate 106,377 downwards.
TGAACCACTCCAGCCAGCAGACCGGGCTGCTCGATCCCCTGCTCAACGTCCTCGGCGGGGTGCTGGGTGGCAACAGCGGCTCGAACGGCGGGGGGAACAAGGGATGACCAGCACCGCTCACACGAACTTCGCCGCCTTTTCGCACCAGCAGCTCTACGCGATGCTGCAGGCGGGCGACCCCAACACGGCACGGCACGCGGCCCACAAATGGCAGTCCACCGGCTCCGGGCTGTTCGAACAGGCCGAGAACCTGACCGGCGAGTTGAAGGACTTCTCCGGCAGCTGGACCGGCGGCGCCGCCGACAAGTACCACACGATGATCACCGACCTGGTCGGCGGCATCCGCAAGGTCGCCCAGACCGCGCACGCGATGAACCACCTCCTCGAGGACGCGGCGGACGCGCTGGTGAAGGCCAAGAAGGAGATGTCGCCGCCGGTCGCGGTGCCCGACGTCTCCCCCGCCGACCTCGCGCTGGCTGTGAACCCGCCGCTGCTGCCCCCGGATTCGTCGCAGGCGACGGTCATCGCCGCCGCGCAGCAGCGGCAGCAGGCGATCTCGAACGTCGAGGCGCAGCAGCAGGCCGCGGGCGCGGCCAACGCGGCGCACAGCAAGGCGATCGTGGTGATGACCCAGCTCGCCGGCGAGTACTCCACGGCGGAAGAGTCCATTCCGGCCTCGCCGAACGCCGTCGCCCCGCCGCCGGTCACCGGTGGCGGCACGGCCCCCGGCGGTGGCTCCGTCGGCAACAACATCGGCGGGACGCCCGGCGTCGGGGTGCTGCCGGGCGACAACACGCACCCGTTGCCGTCGGACGGCTCCACCCCGCCCACCACCGGGCAGCCCCAGCCCCCCAAGTCGAACCCGCTGTTCGGCGACATGTTCACCGCCGGTCTCGCCGCGGCCTCGGCCGCCGCGTTCGGCCGTTTCGGCTCGATCATGCCGCGCGTCCCGGGTTGGGCCAACGGCAAGAACCCGAACGACGGCAAGGACAAGAACGGTGACGCCGCCGGAGGTGGCGCCGGTGCGGCCGGCGCGACCGCGGGCGGTGCCGGTGGCGGCATCCCGATCGGCGGTGGCGGAGCGCCTTCGCTGGACGGCGGTGCGATCGGCGCGGGCGGCGGGTTCTCCGGTCCCGGCGAGGCACCGGCCGCGTTCTCCGGTCTGGCGGGCGACGGTTCCTCGGGCAGCGCGATGAGCGGGCTGGCGGGCGGAGCGGCCGGTGCCGCGGGCGCGGCGGCGGCCAAGGGCGCGATGCCGATGATGCCCATGATGCCGATGGGCATGGGCGCGGGCGGCGACATGGGCTCCGGGCGCCGGATCCCGCCGTGGCTCGTGGAGACCGAGAACGTCTGGGGTCAGTCGTCCCCGGTCGCTCCCGCCGTGCTCGGCGAAGAATCCGAACAGTACTGATTTCTTTCTGAACATTTCTTTCTGAACAGGAGAGGCGGCTCGGTGATGGCATCCAGTGCGGGCGGTTACCGAGTCGCCCCCGCCAGGCTCGAAGCGGCGGCGGCCGAACTCGAACAGCGCGCCGGCGTGCTCAAGACGGCGCAGACCGCGCTCGCGGGTGAGAACGTCCCCGCCACCGCGTTCGGCCAGGTTTCGGCCTCCAGCGCGGCTTCCGCGACGTTCACCAAGACGATCAAGGACGTCGCGGGCAAACTCGACGGCCAGCTCACCAAGGCGACGGTGATCCACCAGGGTCTCAGCGCGGCGGCGGGCGGCTACCGGCGCGCCGACGTCCAGGTCGCCGCCTCGTACCGCGCCCTGATGCCGGAGAACCCGTTGCCCAAGGCCGGGAATCCGGCGGGTGTCGGCGGCGCGGCCGACACCGGGCAGTGGGCGGCGGCGATCGCCGAGAACCGCACCAAGGTCTCCGACGCGCTGACGTCGGAGCGCGAGCGGCTCGCGAACCTCTTGGCGCACGGCGGAAAAGCCGACGACATCACGAACGCGCGCAACCGCATCGCGCTGTACGAGGACATCATCGCCAACGACCGGCAGATCCTCCGGTTCGATCCGCGCGAGCTCGGGCGTATCGCCGAACTGGTCGGCCGGATCGAACCGGGCACCCGCAATGTCGGGCTGTTCGTCCCGGGCGTCAACACCTCGTTCGACAACTTCCAGAGCTACGCCGACCTCGGCAAGAGCCTGGTCGCCGCGGACGCCACCGGGCGGACCGCGATGGTGGTCTGGGCCGACGGCGTCTTCCCCCAGAACGTGATCACCGAAGGCCCCGCCGCGCACTACGCGCAGACGATGGCGCCCGAACTCAAGGCGTTCGGCGACGAACTGCGCGGCCAGATCGACAGCCACGCCGGCCCCGGCGTCGTGGTCACCGCCGTCGGGCACAGCTACGGCGGCGCGACCGTGGGGCTCGCCGAGCAGCTCGGGCTCCGGGCCGACCAGGTGCTGCACGTCGAATCCGCGGGCATGGGACACGGGATCTGGGGCCCGGACGATCTTCCGGCCAGCCAGGCCGGTGTGCAGCGATACTCCATGACGGCCCCCTTCGACCCGATCGTGGTCGCGCAGGGCAACGCGGGCCTCGTCGAATGGCTCGGCGCCGGGCACGGAGCGGACCCCGACCGCTTCCCCGGCGTCGTCGAACTGGAAACCGGCCGCGACGCGAACGGCGACCTGCAGTGGGGCATGGATTCCCACAGCGGGGTGCTCAAGCCCGGTTCGGATTCGTGGAACAACATCTACGGTGTGATCACGGGCGGACCGCTCACGCACGAGGGCTTCACGAGTGGCTCGCTGCGGGAGATGGCCGTCGAAGGCGTGGGCCGAGGCCTGTGAGGGGTTGGTCATGATCACCAGGAACACCGAACTCGACCCGCTGGCCGAGGATCTGACAGCGGTCATCGACGGCGTCGCGGGCACCTTCGGCACCAGCGCGGAGCGCACCGTGGAAGGCGAACTGGACTGCGACCCGACCCAGCCGGGGCGGCTGCTCTGCTGGCAGTACGGCCTCCGCGTGGACGACGCGTCCGACGCGGTCCGCAAGCTCGTCGACGTCGTCCTGCCGTTGCTGGAAGGCCAGGGCTGGCGGGCGCGCGACCGCAGCAACCCGCGTGAGCTGATCGCGCAGTTCAGCCGCGACGGCGCCGACTTCAACGTGCACGTCTCCCGCGCCGGAGACGGCGTGGCCATCGTGGGCTCGACAGCCTGCGTATCCGTCCCCTAGAACCCCGGGGGTCGCAAAAAGACCTCGTGAGCGGCAGTGGTGTCCCCCAGTACTCCGCTGCCGCTCACGAGGCGCGAAAACGCGAAGGCCGCCAGCCCCGGCGCTTGCCCCGCCGGGCCGCGGCCACCACCACTCCCGCCGCGATGGCGACGGCCACCCCGACGACGGCGAGTACGCCCGCGACCTTGTCCGCGTTCGCTCGCGCGGGGGCGGCCGCGGGGACCACGTAGGTGTCCGGGCCGACGCTCGGCGGTCCTCCCGGACCGGGCGTACCGGCCGGGATGGCGGCGGAAACGGCCGCATAGGCATCGATCGCGCCCCAGCCCCGCCGGGGATCGTGCGCCCCGCTCGGACCGCGGTGCGCGGTCAGCGTCAGCCGGGCGACGACCTGCTCCGGCGACAACTCCGGGTGATACGCGCGCACGAGCGCCGCGACACCGGCGACGTGCGCGGCGGCCAGGCTGGGATCGCTCACCGGCCACCGGTGCGCCACGGTCCCGCCCGCGCCCGCGGAAGTGCTGACCAGTTCGGCGCCGGGCGCCGAAACCCCCACGTAGGCACCGGATTCCGTCTGCACCGCCTCGCCGGCCTGGTTGGTCGAACCCACGGCGAGCACGCCCGGGGTCGCGGTCGGATAGGACGTCTGGCCCTGCTGCGTCCCCGCGGCGGGAGAGACGATCAGCGCGCCCTTCTCCCTGGCGCGCGAGACGGCGCCGGTCAGCGCGGGGTTGTCGGAAGCGGCCGGGACGGCGATCAAGATGATCCCGGCGCCGCGGTTCAGCGCGGTCTCGATGGCGGACGCGAGCTGCCCGGGGTCGCCGCCGCCGTTCACCTGGGTGTAGCGGATCGGGAGGATCTTGGCGCCGGGCGCGATCCCGGTGAACGTGGTGGACGGATCCGGTTGCGCGCCGACGATCCCGGCGGCGATGGTGCCCCGGCCGTCGCAGTCTTCGGCCTCGGTGCCCTGGCCGCCGACGAGCTGACCGGGCGCGAACTGGCCGTTGCGGCCGTCGACCCCGGTGCCGATCACCGCGACGAGCTGGCCGGTGCCGCGGGAGAGCGGCCAGATCCGCGCGGGATCGATCAGCCGTTGCCCCCACGGGACGGCCGCGGTGTAGGTGCCCGTCGGGTTCGCGCACTGCTCGGCGACCGCCGTCCCCGGGACGGGGGTGCCGAGCAGTGCCACGAAGGCCACGCCTCCCGCGACGGCACTTTTACCGGCAATGCCCACCATTCCTCCAGAATTCCCTTGTCACACAAGGGAATTCTAGTTTGCCAGTGGTTGCCATCGGAAGTCCTCCCGGGGTATTCGGCGGATCCAGGTTTCCGCTGGGCGTGCGGCCGTGAGGTCCTCGTACCGGGTTTGTACTCGGGTCTCACGGCCGTGCGTCCAGCGGGAAGCTGGGCCGTCGAGACCCCAGGAGGACTTCCGATGGTGACCACTCAGGTCAGCGCAGGTCCATCCCGAGGTCGAGCGCGGGTGAGGAATGGGTGAGCGCGCCGACGGCGAGGAAGTCCACACCGGACTCGGCGTAGGCCCGCGCGACGTCCAGCCGCAGTCCGCCCGAGGATTCGAGGCGGGTCTTCGGCGAGACCTCGTCGCGCCGGTCGACGGCCTTCGCGCACTCGTCGGGGGTGAAGTTGTCGAGCAGCACCTCGTCGGCACCCGCGGCGAGCGCCTCCTCCAGCTGGTCCAGGTCGTCGACCTCGACCTCGCAGTGCAGTTCGGGCGCGTGCTCGCGGGCCGCGGCCAGCGCCGCCGTCACCGAACCGGCGGCGACGACGTGGTTGTCCTTGATCAGCACCGCGTCGCCGAGGCCGAGCCGGTGGTTCACCCCGCCGCCCGCGCGGACGGCGTACTTCTCCAGCAGCCGCAGCCCGGGCAGGGTCTTGCGGGAATCGCGGACGCGGCAGCCGGTGCCGTCCACAGTGGACACCCAGGTGGCGGTCGCGGTGGCGATGCCGGAAAGGTGGCACAGCAGGTTCAGCGCGGTGCGTTCGGCGGTGAGCAGACCGCGCACCGGGCCGCGCACGACCAGCGCGGGCTCCCCGGCGGTCAGCCGCTCGCCGTCGTCGCGGGCGGCCAGGATCTCCAGGCCCGAACCGAGGACGACGTCGAAAACCGCGAGAGCCACCGGGATCCCGGCGATCACGCCCGCTTTCCTGGGTGTGAGCTCGGCCAGCGCGTGCGCGGACTCGGGCACGGTGGCGTTCGTCGTCGCGTCGGGCCCGTAGCGGAGGTCCTCGGCCAGCGCAGTCGTGACGACCCGGTGGACGTCGGGGACGTCGAGACCGTGGTCGACCAGCGCCTTGGTGACCCAGTGGGAGAATTCGCTCATGCCACACCCTCCAAAGCGATCGGATCGGCCAGTACCGGCTGCCCGGACGGGCTGAGCCGGATGAGCTGGCCGCGTTGCCAGGTGTTGTCGTCACGTCCGGGGAAGTCGGTCCGCACGTGGCAGCCCCGGGATTCCGTCCGGCGCGCGGCCGCCGCGACCAACGCCTCCGCCACCACCGTGAGGGCGGCGTCCTCGACGATCCGAGGCGTCCACAAAGGACTCTCGATCACCGAAAGATCCAGCACCGAACCGACGACGGCGAGCCCTTCCTCGTCGCGGCCGATCGCGGCGTACCGGCTCATCGCGCGCTGCAACGCGTCGCGATCGGTGACCGCGACCGTGGCGGGCGGTTTGAGCACACCGCGACGCGGGTCCGCGAGCAGCCCGGCGGCGAGGTCCGCGGCGGCCGCCTCGGCCACCCGGCGCCCGACGACGAGTCCTTCGAGCAAACTGTTGGAGGCCAAGCGGTTCGCCCCGTGCAGGCCGGTCCTCGCGACCTCGCCCGCCGCGTAGAGGCCGCGGACGCCGGACCGTCCGTCCACAGTGGTCACGACGCCACCGCAGGCGAAATGCGCCGCGGGCGTGACCGGTATCGGGTCCTTCGCCGGGTCGAGACCGATCACCGCGCACGCCGCGTGCACGGTCGGGAACCGCTTCGCGAACCCGGTGATCCCTGTGGCGTCGAGGAAGACGTGGTCGTCGACACCGCCGGGAGCCTGCACCATCCGGCGCGTGATCGCCGCCGACACGACGTCCCGGGGCGCGAGATCACCGAGCGGGTGCACCCCGCGCATGACCGAAGCGCCCGTCGCGTCGTGCAGGGTCGCGCCCTCGCCGCGCACCGCTTCGGTGACCAGCGGGCACCGGCCGCGCGCGCCCGGAGTGAACAGGACCGTCGGGTGGAACTGAACGAACTCGACGTCCGCGAGCTGCGCTCCCGCGCGCAACGCGAGCGCCAGCCCGTCGCCCGTGGCGAGCTCCGGATTCGACGTCGCCTGGTAGAGCTGTCCCAACCCGCCGCTGGCCAGCAGCACGGCGGGTGCCCGGACGACCCCGGGAACGCCGTGGTGGTCCAGCACGGTCACGCCCGCCACCTCACCGGCGGGCGTGCGGATCGCGTCGACGGCGATGTGGTGTTCCAGCACCGGGATCCGCCGGTCACCGGCCTTCGCGACCAGCGTCCGTTCGACCTCGGCCCCGGTCGCGTCGCCGCCCGCGTGGATGACCCGGAAAGCACTGTGCCCGCCTTCCCGCGTACGGGCGAGTTCGGGCTGCCCTTCGACCGCCGGGTCGAAGCGGGCGCCCTCGGCCCGGAGCCTGGCCACCGCGGCCGGGCCGCCCGCGATGATCGAGCGGACGGCCTCCTCTTCGCAGAGCCCGGCACCGGCGGTGAGCGTGTCCGCGGCGTGCTTGCCGACCGAGTCGCCCTGCTCGTGCTCACCTTCCAGCACGACCGCGACCCCGCCCTGCGCCCACCGGGTGTTCCCGTCGGAGACCGCCGCCTTGGTGACCACCAGGACGCGCAGGCCGAGCTCCTGGGCGCGCAGCGCGGCGGTGAGCCCGGCCACTCCGCTGCCGATCACCACAAGATCGGCGGCGGCCTCCCACTCCGGGTGGGTTTTCGCCTGAAGGGCGGTAACCGGGTCGGTCATTCTCCGCCGCCAGGCTGCCCGATCTCGATCATGCGCTGCACGGAAGCGCGGGCACGGGCGGCGGTCTCGATGTCGACGTGGACCTCGTCGGCACCCTCACGCAGCGACCGCAGCAGGGCGGCAGGCGTGATCATCTTCATGTACCGGCAGGACGCCCGGTCGTTCACCGCGCGGAAGTCGATCTCCGGCGCGGCCTTGCGCAGCTGGTGGATCATGCCGATCTCGGTGGCGACGAGGACCGACTTCGCCTTGGTGTCGCGGGCGGCGTGGACCATGTCGCCGGTCGAGAGGATCTTGACCCGCTCGGGGGCGACGGCGCCCTCTCCGGCGAGGTACAGCGCCGACGTCGCGCAGCCGCATTCCGGGTGGATGAACAGGTCGGCGTCCGGGTTCTCCGCAGCCCGCTCGGCCAGTTCGGCACCGTTGATCCCGGCGTGCACGTGGCACTCACCGGCCCAGATGTGCATGTTCTCGCGGCCCGTCACGCGCTTGACGTGCGCGCCGAGGAACTGGTCCGGCAGGAACAGAACCTCCTGGTCAGCGGGGATCGAGGCGACCACGTCGACGGCGTTCGACGACGTGCAGCAGATGTCGGTCTCCGCCTTGACCTCGGCCGTGGTGTTCACGTACGACACGACGACGGCGCCGGGGTGCTCGGCCTTCCAGGCGCGCAGTTCGGCGCCGGTGATCGAGTCCGCGAGCGAGCAGCCGGCCCGCGCGTCCGGGATCAGGACCGTCTTCTCGGGCGCCAGGATCTTCGCCGTCTCGGCCATGAAGTGCACGCCGCAGAAGACGATGGTGGACGCTTCACTGCTCGCCGCGATCCGGCTGAGCGCGAGGGAATCGCCGGTGAAATCGGCGATGTCCTGGATCTCGGGGACCTGGTAGTTGTGCGCGAGCAGGACGGCGTCGCGCTGGCGAGCGAGGCTCCGCACCTCCTCCGCCCAAGCCGCGTCGGCGACGACGCCACCGTAGGGAGTCAGGTCGTTCTGCAGGGTGCTCGTCATCGTTCTGGCCCTCCTGGACCGATTTGTCCAAAGTCGGTTTTCGCCTTACAATCGAAAACCGTGCGAAGTCATCTTAACACCCAGACCCCCCTCGCCCACGAGGTTTTGGGAGCGGTCCTGCAAGTGCGCTCGGACACACTCCGGGTCCTGCTGTGGCGGCGCGCGCTCGATCCGCATCTGGGCCGCTGGTCCCTGCCGGGCGGCAGGCTTCGCCCGGATGAAGACGTCGAGGCGTCCATTCGGCGGCAGCTCGCGGAGAAGGTCGACGTACGCCAGTTGAAGCATGTGGAGCAGCTGGCGGTGTTCAGCGCGCCGGACCGGGTCCCGGGCCCGCGCGTCGTGGCGACGGCGTTCCTCGGCCTCGTACCGTCCGATGTGGACCCCGAGATCCCGGAAGACACCGAATGGCACGACGTTTCCGAGCTGCCGCGGACGGCGTTCGACCACGAGTCCATCGTGCTGCGCGCGCGGGACCGGCTCCGGTCGAAACTCTGCTACACGAATCTCGGGTTCGCGCTCGCCCCGGAAGAGTTCACCGTATCGGCGTTGAGAGGGCTCTACTCGGCTGCGCTGGGTTACCGGGTGTCCGCGACGAACCTGCAGCGTGTGCTGTCCCGGCGAGGGCTGCTCCTGCCCACCGGGCACACCGCTCCGCCCGGGCGCAGCGGTGGGCGTCCGGCGGCCCTCTTCTCCTTCGCGGGCAAGGGGATGCAGATCACCGACCCGTTCGCGGTGTTCCGCCCGCCCGCCGCGAAGTGACCGTCCTGCGAAGTGCGTGCCGTGCCCGTACCTTGAACGGGTGACCGAGCCGAGCGATGAGTCCACCGGGAAGGCGATCTTGCCGCTGTTCCCGCTACAGACCGTGCTTCTGCCCGGAACACACCTCCCTCTGCACATTTTCGAACCGCGGTACCGGCAACTGATGACCGACCTCGTCGGTGACGTCATCCCGGACCGCGAGTTCGGGGTCGTCGCGCTGCGTTCGGCGATGATCCGGGAGGTGAGCGGGCCCGAGCACGTCCACGAAGTCGGCTGCAGCACGGTGCTGCGCGAGGCGAAACGGCTGCCGGACGGCAGATTCGACGTCGTCACCACCGCGCGGCGCCGGTTCCGGCTGCTCGAAATCGACCGCGTCTCCGCGCCCTACCTGATCGGCTCGGTCGAATGGATACCCGACGACCGGGTCTCGTCGGTGCACGGCGACACCGTCGCCAGGCTCGCCGACGTCGCCAAGGCCGCGCACCGGCGCTACTGCGAGTCCGCCTGGCACGCCGACGACTGGACCACCCCGCCCGACGACGGCGACATCGCGGCGCTCGCGTACCGGCTCACCGCCGACTGCCTGCTCCCGATGGAGGACCGGCAGCGCCTGCTGGAGGAGTCCAACCCGCTGCGGCGGCTGCGGATAGCGTGCCGGCTGCTGACGCGGGAGGCCGGGTTCCTCAGCACGCTCGGCGCGGTCCCGATGCCGCCGGGGGAACTCGGCGAGTTCACGCGCCCCTCGAACCTGAACTGAGCGGGCCCGCCGGATGCTATGAAAGTCCCCTTCATTGCAAATTTTGCAATGAAGGGGACTTTCATAGCGCGCGCGAGGGCTACTTACCGGACTCCGGGGTGCTGTCGGAGCCGTTGCCGAACTTGTTCCACACCTTGCCCGCCGCACCGGACACCGCCTCGCCGACGTCGCTGAACACCTTCGTCAGCGGGTCGGCCGAGCTGTTCCAGGAATCCTTGTAGGACTTCGCGGCCGACTTCAGGTCGTCGGTCCAGGTGGAGGACGGCGCGTCCGCGTCGCGGCGCGGGTACTGGCCCGCCAGGATCGCCCGGTACTCCTCGGAAGCGGCCCACTTCTGCAGTTGCGCGGCCCGCACGACGGCCAGCGGATGCGACATCGTCTCGACGTAGCGCAGCTTCAGGTAGCTGTCGCGGATGTCGTCGACCGATTCGTACTCGGCCGCCTGCTGCAGGAACGCCGGGATGTCGATCTTCGAGGGGTCGATGCCGCCCGCGACCAGGATCTGCGACCGCAGCGCCGCCGTCGGGTCCTGCGAGCACAGCAGCCCGGCGCGGTCGCACGACAGTTCGGCCTTGCGGTACCACTCGCGCAGCGCGGCGATGACGACGCGGATGCCGATCGCGCTCACCGGCGTCCACGACATCGACATCTGCAGGCCGATCAGCCGGAGCATGATGGTGCGGTACACCGCGTGCCCGGACAGCACGTGCCCCATCTCGTGCCCGATCACGAACCGCAGCGACGCGAGGTCCATCGCTTCGACGGCCGCGGTGTTGAGCACGATGAACGGCTCGTCCATGCCGATCGTCTGCGCGTTGACCTCGGGGCTGCGGGCGACGTACAGGTTCGGCACGCGCTCGAGGTCGAGGGTCTCGGCGCATTCGTTGCGGAGCTTGTCCAGTTCCGGGTACTGCTTCGGGCCCACCCGGATCCCGGACGCGAGCGCCATGAGCCGCTCGCCGCGTTCGGAGTAGAAGCCCGAAACCGCCTTCACGACCTGCGCGAATCCGGGAACCGCGCGCAGGGTGGCCAGCGCGCCGCGGTCGACGGGGTGTTCGTAGGCACGCGGGCTGATACCCGGGAAGCGGACGGCGTTGTGCCGGGAAACCTCGATGTCGTCGGTCAAGAAGAGCCCCCTAGAGAAGTTGCCGCCCACCCTAGAGGAAAACGCTCAGCCGAGGCGGCGACCCAGATCTTCTCGCCCGTTCCAGGCGGTCAGCAGCGTGTACACCAGCGTGGTCATCAGCGGCGCGGCGAGCATGATCCACGTCGATTCGAGCTGTGGCGCCTTCGCGATGACGTCGCCGACGGCCGGTGCCGAGGCGATCTCGTAGCGGCCGTTGGCGAACGAGACGCCCATCGTCGCGCCCAGCCAGCCCGCGAGGGTGGCGCCGCCGGTCGCGGCGATCAGCACGACCGGACCGCGGCGTTCCCGCAGCATCCAGGTCACGACGCCGATCAGCAGCCCGGCGCCGAGCGCGAGGAAACCGTAGATCGCGAGGTCGTCGAAGCGGTGCCAGCTCTCCAGTTCCAGCGGCGCGAGACCGCCGCGGTCGTTGATCACGCGCATCCGCTGCGGCGGCGCGAGCCGCGACCACAGCCAGGCCAGCGGGAAGCCGAGCAGGCCCGCCGTGGACAGCACGCTGATCGCCGGCAGCAGATCGGCCTTGATGACGACCTTCGGGTGCGGGCGGCGCGGCCTCGGCAGCACGGGCACCGACCAGGGGTCGGACACGCTGGAAGACAGGTGTGCCGGTTTTCCCGACGTCTCGCCCAACCCGGACTCCTCCCTCACGCAGCTTGAGCAGAGCGTAACCAATGACGCTCCCAGCGCACGCAACCCGGCACCGAGTCGCGGGAATCAGCCGGCGAGTTCACCGTGACGGCTGCACCGGGCCGTCCAGCCCACCGGGGTGATCTGGACGACCATCCGCCGCGCGCAGAACGTGCAGTAGCGCGGCGGTTCGAGGGCCGTTCTCGGGTTGTGGCAAGCGGGATGTTCCGCGCCGCCGTCGGACGGCTGTCCACAGTGGACGCAGAACGCCGGTCGGTCAGAGGACGTCACTGATCGCCTTCACCGGCATCTTCAGCTCGTCGAGCATCTCCAGGTCCGCGGTGGCCGGGCGGCCGAGGTTGGTCAGGTAGTTGCCGACGATGATCGCGTTGATGCCGCCGAGCATGCCCTGCTTGGTGCCCAGGTCGCCGAAGGTCAGCTCACGGCCGCCGGAGAAGCGCAGCAGCGGGCGGGGCATCGCGAGCCGGAACGCGGCCACGGTGCGCAGCGCGTCCTTGCCTTCGACGACCTCGTAGCCCTCGTACGGCGTTCCCGGCTGCGGGATGAGGAAGTTCATCGTGCACTCGTCCGGGTTCAGCTCGGCCAGCTGCGCGGCGAACTCGGCGCGCTGTTCGACGCTCTCCCCCATGCCGATGATGCCGCCGCAGCAGACCTCCATGCCCGCCTCGCGGATCATGCGCAGGGTCTCCCAGCGCTCTTCCCACGTGTGCGTGGTGACGACGTTCGCGAAATGCGAGCGCGCGGTCTCCAGGTTGTGGTTGTAGCGGTGCACGCCCATCTCGACGAGCTCGTCGACCTGTTCCTGGGTGAGCATGCCGAGCGAGCAGGCGATCTGGATGTCGTTGCCGTCCTCGCGGATGGCCTTGATCCCCTCGCGGACCTGTGAGAGCAGCCGCTTGTCGGGACCGCGGACGGCGGCGACGATGCAGAACTCGGTCGCGCCGGTCTCGACGGTCTGACGGGCGGCCTTGACCAGGCCGGGGATGTCCAGCCACGCCGAACGCACCGGCGTCGGGAAGCGGCCGGACTGCGAGCAGAAGTGGCAGTCCTCGGGGCAGCCGCCGGTCTTGAGGCTGATGATGCCCTCGACCTCGACCTCGGGGCCGCACCAGCGCATCCGCACCTCGTGGGCCAGCGCCAGCAGATCGGTCAGGTGGTCGTCGCCGAGCCGCAGGACTTCGAGGAGCTGCTCCTCGCCGAGGCCGACGCCACGCTCGAGGACCTGTTCACGCGCCACGGCGAGGATGTCGACGGTCTCCGGGGCTGTGGTCACGAGGCGGCTCCTGTTCGGGGTGGGGCGTCAAAGCAAAGGCACATCATCGTGCACGACCGGGTGTCCCGGACACAGCGACGCAGATCACTTCTGCGCCGACGCGCGGCCGACGAAGCATTCCGGATCGAACTCCCCGCCGAACCACGGCGAGAGACCCGCCCTGGCCAGGGCGGCGAACTCCTCGGGCTCCGCCGAGCCCAGGCCGGCGGGCAGCACGCCCAGCAGCGGGGCGCCGGCGGCGACCGGCAGGTCCCGCAGGTTCGACACCGCTGCCAGGTCGGGCTCGTCGGGCCACGAGCCGATGATCACCCCGGCCACGGTGAGCCCGCGTTTGGTCGCGACCTCGGCGGTCAGGGCGGTCGCGTTGAGCGTGCCCAGCCCGGCCTCGGCCACGACGATCACCAGCGCGCCGAGCGACCAGGCGACGTCGGCCAGCGAGGCGCCGTCGGCGTCGAACCGGACCAGCAGCCCGCCCGCGCCTTCGATGAGGGTGAGGTCGTGTTCGCCGTCGAGATCGCTCGCCGCGGCGGCGATCTCGCTCGGGGACAACGTCGGCAGCCCGGAAAGCCTGGAGGCCGCCTCGGGTGACAGCGGATCCGGGTATCGCCGCAGCTCACGCGTGGTTACCGGGCCAGCGAGGCGGAGGACGTCGTCGAGGTCGCCCGGCTCGTCCGGCCCCACTCCGGTCTGCGCCGGTTTCAGCACGGCGACGCGTTGGCCCTGCCCGGCGGCCAGCGCGGCGATGGCGGCGGTGGTGATCGTCTTGCCGACACCGGTTCCGGTGCCGGTTATGACCAGCATGCTCACGTGGGTTGAATCTAGTGGGTCGGCCTGGAGGGGAGCTGAAGGGGACCATCCCCGCATGCGATCGGGTGAAGGACGCTTTGGCCCATCGCATGCGGGTAAGGCGTCCTTCAGCTCCCGGAGGTGGTCACGGCCCCGACCGGGGTGAACGACGGGCTGCCGTCGTCGGTCAGGTAGACCTGAGCGGCCCCGACGTCGAAGTACATCCCGGTCAGGTGCAGTTCGCCGCGCGCCTCGGCCTCGGCGATCAGCGGGTAGTGACGCAGGTGCTCCAGCTGCTGCAGCACGTTCTGCAGGGCCAGCCGGTTGACCTCGGTGTCCGGGCGTTCGCCGTCGAGGGTCACCGTGACCTTGCGCTTGGCGCTCGGCTCGGCGTGCCGCAGCCAGGAGGCCAGCATCGGCGCGCCGTCGGGAGCACCGGTGGCCAGCGCCTGCATCGCACCGCAGCCGGAATGCCCGCAGACCACGATTTCGCGCACCTTCAGCACGCCGACGGCGAACTCGACGGTGGCCCCCATCGACGGGTCGGCCTGCCGGGCGGGCACCAGGTTGCCGATGTTGCGGACAGTGAACAGGTCGCCGGGACCGCTGGTGGTGATCATGTTCGGCACGATCCGCGCGTCACCGCAGGTGATGAACAGCGTGTGCGGTGACTGGCCGCCCGCCAGCTTGCTGAGCGCGGGCTGCATGAGCGCCGCGGTGCGCCGCTGGAATTCGGTCGCCCCGCGCAGTGTCGGACCGCCGCGCTGGCCGGGCACCTGGACGTCCTTGGCCTGCCAGTCGGACCACGGTGCGAGGAGCCGCGGCACCGAACGCACCGCGTCCGTCCTGGTCAGGGTGGGATCGCCGGATTTGCCGTTGGCGAACCACGGATGCCCGACCTCGTCGACGATCACCTCGCCGCCGGTGCGCTCGTGTCCCTGCTGCCAGTTCGAAAGGCTCTCGAAGGCGGCGTGGTCGAGGTAGTCGACGACCAGCTCCAGGGTCACCTTCGCGCCGTCAGGCACGGTCGCGAGCACCCGGCTGAGCCTCGGCACCGAAAGGAACGTCAGGACGCCCTCGACGACGACGCGCCATTCCTCACCGTCGCGTTCGGCGTGGATCCCGGACCACACCGTGCGCCGCAGCATCAGCAGCACCGAAAGCGCGATGCCGAGCAGGACACCCGTGAGCAGGTCGAAGACGACGACACCGGCGAGTGTCAGCAGGTACAGCCCGAGGTCACCGTGTTTGAGGACCTGTTTCATGTGGCCGGGGTTGACCAGTTTCGCGCCGACGTGGACGAGCAGGCCCGCCAGCGCGGCGAGCGGGATGTTCTGGATCAGCCCGGCGAACGCGGCGACGAACACCAGGATCCAGACCCCGTGCAGGATCGCCGAGGTGCGGGTGCGGGCACCGGCGGCGACGTTGGTCGAGCTGCGGACGATCACGCCGGTGACCGGGAGGCCGCCCAGCGCGCCGGAGGTCATGTTCGCGGCGCCCTGTCCGATCAGTTCGCGGTCGAGGTTCGACCGCGGCCCGGTGTGCATCTTGTCGACCGCGACGGCCGAGAGCAGGCTTTCCACGCTGGCGATCAGGGCGATGGTGATGACGGCGACGGCGAACGCGCCCCAGCCGGTGCCCGGGAATTCGGGTGCGAAGCGGATGTTGAGCAGGTCACCCGGCAGCGTGACGCGGGGCAGGGTCATCCCGGCGGCGACGGACAGCACGGTCACCAACGCGATCGCGGCGAGCGGGCCGGGCACCTTGCGGACGACCTTGGGCAGCCTCGGCCACAGCAGCAGGATGCCGATGGTGAGCACGCCGATCAGCGCGGCGGTGTCGTGGTGGCCGACGATCTGCGCGGGCAGTTCGGCGATGTTCTTGAGCGCGGAACTCTGCGCCGATCCGCCCAGCACGACGTGCAGCTGGCCGAGGACGATCGTGACGCCGATCCCGGCGAGCATGCCGTGGACGATGGCGGGTGAGATCGCGAGCGCGGCGCGCGCGATGCGGCTCAGCCCGAGCAGGATCTGGAGCGCGCCCGCGGCGACGGTGATCGCGCAGGTGGTGGCCCAGCCGAAGGTCGCGATCGTTTCGGCCATGATCACCGTCAGACCGGCGGCCGGACCGCTGACCTGAAGCGGGGAGCCGCCGAGCGCGCCGGCGACCACACCTCCCACCACGGCCGCGATCAGCCCCGCGACGATCGGCGCCCCTGACGCGAGAGCGATCCCGAGTGACAGCGGGACGGCGACGAGGAACACCACCAACGAGGCGGGCAGGTCGTGACGAAGCACGGCGAGGGGTTGTTTCATGATCACCAGGAAACTGGTGAATTGTCCGATATGCACCACCTGATCGAGTGAATATCACCCCACAGTCGAGTGGCGTGGCCCACTTTCGCGCTCTTTCGTTGCTTTGAGATGTCCTCAGCATTTCGAAAAGCCTTACGGGCTCCCAAATATTGGGATTCAGGCCGTCGATCGCGAATGACATTCGGGTTTCGGCGGGGACCGGGCGTGCCGCGAAAGGCTAGGACTTCACCGGGGTGGCGGCCGACGTGAACGACCGATGCGCCGCGTCGAGCAGGTAGACGTTCGCCTTGCCGACGTCGAAGTACATCCCGGTGAGCCGGAGTTCGCCCCGGGCCAGCGCGGCGTCCACGACCGGGTACGAGCGCAGGTTTTCCAGTTGCTGCACGACATTGTGCAGAGCGAGCCGGTCGGCCTCGTGATCGGGACGGGCGCCGTCGAGCAGCACCGGCCCCTCGCTTTCCCGGCGCCGCATCGTCGCTTCCCCGTGGCGCAGCCAGCTGCCCAGGTGCACGAGTCCGGTGGGCGCGTCCCCGAGCAGCGCCTTCATCGCTCCGCAGCCGGAATGCCCGCACACCACCACTTCCCGCACCCGCAGCAGACCGACGGCGTACTCGATCGCCGCCCCCACGGAGAAATCCGCCTCGGCACTGGCGTGCGGGACGAGGTTTCCGATGTTCCGCACGGTGAACAGGTCACCCGGTCCGCTGGTGGTGATCAGGTTCGGCACGATCCGCGCGTCGCCGCAGGTGACGAACAGCGTATGCGGCTGCTGCCCGTTCGCCAGCCCGTCCCAGGTCCGCCGCAGCAGCGGTGCGGTCCGCCGCTGGAATTCGGAAGCACCGCGGCACAACGGAACGCTACCGCCGCGCTGGCCCGGCAGTTCGAGATGCTCCGCCTGCCATTCCGACCACGGTGCGAGCCAGCGCGGCACCACCCGGGACGCGACACCGCGCCGCACGGTCGGCACGCCTGCCTTGCCTCGCCCGAACCACGGATGCCCGATCTCGTCGACGAGCACGACTCCCCCGGCCCGCTCGTGCGCGCGCTGCCAGCCGCGCAGGCAATCGAAAGCGGCGTGGTCGAGATAGTCGACGAAGAGTTCCAGCGTCACTTCCGAACCCGCGGGGACTCCGGCGAGAACGGTCGTGAGCCTTGGCACGGAAAGGAAAGTGAGCGCGCCTTCGATGACGACGCGGGTCCGCGCGCCGTCCGGTTCGATGTGGATCCCGGAGAACAGCATCCGGCGCAGCATGAGCACGAGCGCCACCGCGACCCCCGCGGCGACCCCGGTGAGCAGGTTGACGGCGACCGCGCCGGTCAGGGTCGCGAGGTAGACCGGCAGGTCGCCGTGGCGGCGGACCTCACGGAGGTTGGTGACGTTGACCAGTTTGGCGCCGACGTAGACGAGGAGCCCGGCGAGGGCGGCGAGCGGGATCAGCCGCAGCGTGCCGGCCAGGAACAGGCAGCAGCCGAGAATCCAGGCGCTGTGCAGGATCGCCGACATCCGGGTCCGGGCGCCCGCTTCGAAGTTGGTCATGGTGCGCACGACGACGCCGGTGACCGGGAATCCGCCGAGCGAGCCCGCGGCGACATTCGCCAGGCCCTGGCCGACGAGTTCGCGGTTGAGGTCGGTGCGGGGACCGTCACGCAGTTTGTCGACGGCGAGGACGGAAAGCAGGCTTTCCAGGCTGGCGATGAGCGCGATGGTGAAGACGGCAGCGGTGATCGCCGCCCAGGATCCCGACGGCGCCTCGGGCACGAAACCCAGCCCTGGCAAGCCGTTCGGGAGGTCGACGCGCGGCAGGTCCATCCCGGCCGCGACGGAGAGCCCGGTGGCCAGCACGACGGCGGCCAGCGGCCCGGGGACGCGGCGCACCGGACGCGGCATCCGGGTCCACGCCAGCAGGACACCGACGGTGACCACGCCGATCAGCGCGGCCTGGTCGTGGTGGCCGACGATCTGGCCCGGCAGCGCGAGGACGTTCGCGATCGCGGAACCGTGCGCCGCGCCGCCGAGCGCGACGTGCAACTGGCCGAGGACGATGATCAGGCCGATCCCGGCGAGCAGGCCGTGCACGATCGCCGGCGAGATCGCGAGCGCGGCCCTGGCGATCCGGCTGACGCCGAAGAGGATCTGGACCACGCCCGCCGCGGCGGTGATGGCGCAGGTGGCGGCCCAGCCGAAGGTGGCGATGGTCTCCGCGAGGACGACGGTCAGCGCGGCGGACGGTCCGCTGACCTGAAGGGCGGAAGCGCCGAAGAGGCTCGCGACGAGTCCGCCGACGACGGCGGAGACGAGTCCGGCGAGCAGAGGGGCACCGGCGGCGTGGGCGACGCCGAGCGAAAGCGGGACGGCCACGAGGAAGACGACGACCGAAGCCGGGAGGTCGTGGCGCAGGTTCTTCAGGAGGGTCGATGCGGGGTTACGGCGGCCCGGGGGCCCGGTGTCGTGCTCGTCACCAACGATGTCGATCATGGGGGCAGGAAACCTGATCGGCGCGCAAAAGTCCGCTACGCAAAGGTTTCTCAGGTTTGCTTGTGCACCGGAGAACTAGGACATAACAGCCTTTTGCGACAAACCACAGGGTAAACCTCCCGATCGGACTCGCCCGATCGCTTGACCAAGATCAGCTCGAGGTCACGCGCTGTACCGAGCGTGGCCTTTGCGGTTTGCTGTGGCCGTCGTCACACCCTTTAGGTTGAACTTGGCCCATTTCAGGCTTTTTGCGCCGCCGCGACCACGGCCGACGTGATCGTCGCGAGGTCCTCGGCGTCGGAGATGTACGGCGGCATCGTGTAGATCAGGTTCCGGAACGGGCGCAGCCAGACACCGTTCGCGGTGAGGACCTCGGTCGCGATCGCCATGTCCACCGGATGGTCCAGCTCCACCACGCCGATGGCGCCGAGCACCCGCACGTCGGCGACCGCGGGCAATTCGCGAGCGGGTTCGAGCCCGGCTTTCAGCGCGGCCTCGATCCGCGGGACGTCGGACTTCCAGCCGCCCCCGGCGAGGATCCCCAGCGAGGCGTTGGCCACGGCCGAGGACAGCGGATTCGCCATGAAGGTCGGGCCGTGCGCCAGCACCGGCAGCTCGCCCCGCGAGATCCCGTCGGCGATCTCCGGTGTGCACAGCGCCGCCGCCATCGTCAGGTAACCGCCGGTCAGCGCCTTGCCGAGGCACAGGACGTCCGGTGTCACCCCGGCGTGCTCGGCGGCGAACATCTTGCCGGTGCGGCCGAAGCCGGTGGCGATCTCGTCGAAGATCAGCAGGACGTCGTTGGCCTCGGTGAGTTCACGCAGCGCGCGCAGATACGCGGGCGGGTGGAACCGCATGCCGCCGGCACCCTGCACGACCGGCTCGACGATGACCGCGGCCAGCTCGCCCGCGTGCCGCTCGATTTCCGCCGCGAGGACGTCGAGGTAGGCCTGATCGGGCTCGTCGTCGAACCCGCCGGGCGGTTTGGGCAGGAACAGCTGGTCCGGCAGGATCCCGCGCCACAGCGAATGCATCCCGCCGTCGGGGTCGCAGACGCTCATCGGGGTGAACGTGTCGCCGTGGTAGCCGCCGCGCCAGGTCATCAGGCGCCGCTTTTCCTTGCGCCCCACCGACTGCCAGTACTGCAGGCACATCTTGACGCCGACCTCGACCGACACCGACCCGGAGTCGCACAGGAAGACGTGCCGCAGGCCGTCCGGCGTGAGGTCGACCAGCGTCTTCGCCAGCCTGATGGCCGGTTCGTGGGTGAGCCCGCCGAACATCACGTGGCTCATCCGGCCCGCCTGCTCGGCCAGCGCCGCGTCCAGCACCGGGTTCCGGTAGCCGTGGATCGCCGCCCACCAGGACGACATGCCGTCGACCAGTTCGCGGCCGTCGTCGAGGGTGAGCCGGACCCCGCTCGCCTCGCGGACCAGCAGGGAATCGATCGTGCTCGGCATCGGCCCGTACGGGTGCCAGACGTGTTCCGCGTCGAGCGCGAGGAGTTCGGCGGCGTCCATCCCGCGACCCTATGACACGCCCGCGTCAGCGCAGACGCACAGGGAGGGTTTCGAGACCGTGGACGAGGGTGCTTTCCCGCCACCGCAAGGATTCCGGCTCGGCGTCCAAGCTCAGGAGCGGGTACCTCTCCAGCAGTCCGCGCAACGCGATCCCGGCCTCCAGCCGGGCCAGCGGGGCGCCGACGCAGTGGTGGATGCCGTGCCCGAACGCGAGATGCCCGGTCGCCTGCCGCGTGACGTCCAGCCGGTGGGGGTCCTCGAATCGCTCGGCGTCCCGGTTCGCGCCGATCAGGGAGACGAGCACGAACTCACCTTCCGGGATCACGACGTCACCGACCGGCAGAGGCTCGCGGGTGAACCGGATGGTCGCCAAGTGGATCGCGCCGTCGTAGCGCAGGAACTCCTCGACCGCACCCGGCAGCAACGCGGGATCGGCACGGAGCGCGGCGAGCTGATCCGGTTCGCGCAGCAGGGCGAACACGCTGTTCGCGATGAGGTTGACCGTCGTCTCGAACCCCGCCACCAGCAGGAGGAACGCCATCGACAGCAGTTCTTCGCCGGAGAGCGAATCGCCCTCGTCACTGGCGTGGATCAGGCCCGAAAGCAGATCCTCGGCGGGCCGCGCGCGCTTCTCTTCGATCAGGTCGACGAGGTACGCGTGCATCCGCGCCGCGGCGGCGCGGAGTTCCTCCGGCGTGGACCAGGCGACCATCGTGTTCGACCACTTCACGAACGACGGCCGGTCGCCCGCGTGCACGCCGAGCAGTTCGCAGATCACCCTGATCGGCAACGGGACGGCGAACGCGGGCAGCAGATCGGTGCGCCCGGCGTCGCCGATCCCGTCCAGCAGTTCCGCGGTGATCTGCTCGATCCTGGGCCGCAGCCGGGAAACCGTCCGCGAGGTGAAGGCCTGGTTGACCAGTTTGCGCAGCCGCGTGTGATCCGGCGGATCCGAGTTGAGCATGTGCCCGTTCAGCGCGCGGACGGCGTTGTCGCCCGCGGATTCGAAGCCGTCGCGTTCGAAGAGCCGCCGGATCTCGCCCGTGTCCTTGCCCACGCGGGGATCCGAGAGCACGGCGCGGGCCTCTGCGTGCCCGGTCACGAGCCACACGTCCAGACCGCGCGGCATCCGGACCTTGCGGACCCTGCCTTCTTCCCGCAGCAGCGAGGAGATCCGGTGTGGCTCCTGGACGAGATCACCGGCCAGATCCTTCAGGTCTTCGCGCATCGGCCCGCCTCCCCCGGCGCGCCGGTCAGCGTTCGGCCAGCGCGGCCACCACCCGCTCGGTCACCTCGGTCCAGTATGCCCGCTGTTCCTCGCGCTCGTCGGCGCCCGCGAGCCACTCCTGGTGGAAACGGAACGTGGTCTTCTGCTCGGTGCCGCTCACCGTGATCTGCAGGGTCGAGTCGTGATCCCAGTCCTTCGGCCGCCAGGTCAGCCTCAGCTTGTCGCCCTCGGAACGACCGCGGATCTCGCCGGTCGTCCCGTTGGCCGTTTCGTACGCCTCGCCCAGCTCACGGCCGAGTTCGGCACCCGGCCCGAGCCAGATCCCCACCCCGTCGCGTCCGACCAGGAAGTCCCACACCTGTGCGCTGCTCTGCGGCACAGTTTGGGAAACCCCTACCTGCCAACCACTTCCGGCTGTTTTGGCCACTGCTTTCGTCACCGGCCCATCCTCTCACCGGGTGTACCGTGCGGCAGTCACCGGTCCGGGTGGAGGATCTCTGTCTGTGCGCTACCGTCCGATTTCTCCCGCTCTGCTGGTCTCCGAACTGACCGACCGCATCACGGCGATCACCGGCCGCCGCCGGATCGCGGTCGCCGTCGACGGCGCGGCCGGTGCGACCAACACCACAGAACTCGCCGACGCCCTGGTCGATCCCCTGCGGATCGCCGGTCACGCGGCGTTGCGGATCTCGGCGAACGACTTCCTCCGCCCCGCCTCGCTGCGTTTCGAACGCGGCAAGGAAGACCCGGACTCGCGCTACAGCGACTGGCTCGACCTCGGCGCCCTGCGCCGCGAGGTGCTCGACCCGCTCGCCGAGGGCGGCAGCGGCCGGGTCCTCCCCTCGCTGTGGGACCCGGTCCGCGATCGCGCCACCCGTGCCGAACGCGTCGAACTGCCCGAGGGCGGCGTCGTGCTGGTGGAGGGCGAGTTCCTGTTCGGCGCGGGACTCGCCTTCGACCTGAGCGTGCACCTGTGGCTCTCGCCGTCCGCGCTCAAGCGGCGAGTCCCCGACGAGTGGGCGCTCCCCGCTTACGAGCGCTACGAACAGGAAGTCGACCCCACGGCGCTGTCCGACGTGGTGATCCGCGTCGACGACCCGAACCATCCCGCGCGCTACGAACCCTGACCGGCTATCGGATCGCGGCGACCGGGTCGCCGTCGAGCAGCCCGGAAAGCCTGCTCGCCATGGTGTCCCACCGCCAGTTCTCACTGACCCATTCGCGGCCGGCGGCCCCCATCCGCCGCGCCCGCACCGGATCGTCCAGCAGCGCGGCCAGCGTCTCCCTCAGCTGCTGTTCGTCACGGCCGTCGACGACGTGCCCGGTGACCTCGTCCAGCACCGTTTCCGGGGCACCGCCGGAGTTCCCGGCGACGACCGGCAGCCCGGTCGCGGAAGCCTCCAGGTACACGATGCCGAGGCCCTCGACGTCGAGCCCCTTCCCGCGGGTCCGCGCCGGCATGGCGAAGACGTCACCCGCGTTGTAGTGCGCGGGCAACTCCTTCCACGGCACCGATCCGGTGATGACCACGTCGTTTTCGAGCCCCAGCGCTCCGACGAGGCCGGTGAGCGTCTTGCGGTACGGGCCGCCGCCGACGATCAGCAGCGCCACGTCCGGGACGCGCCTGCGGAGCTCGGGCAGGATCTTGATGAGCATGTCCTGGCCCTTGCGCGGCACCAGCCGCGAAACGCAGACGATCGTCGGACGGTCGCCGAGACCGTGCCGGTCGCGGATCTCCTTGCCCGCGGCGGCGTCCGGGCGGTAGAGCGCGGTGTCGACGCCGCACGGGAGCATCTCCAGCCCCGCCATCGGGCCGAAAGCGGCCGAAAACCGGGAGCGCGTGTATTTGCTGACGTAGGTGATCACGTCGACGGTGTCGCCGATCCGCCGCAACGCCTGCCGCGAGCCCGGAAGCATCGACCAGCCGACCTCGTGGCCGTGCGTCGACGCCAGGACCCGGCGGGCGCCCGCCGACCGCAGCGGCTGTCCCAGCAGGGCGAGCGGGGCGGCGGCGCCGAACCAGACGGCCTCGCAGTCGCGGGCCCGCATGATCTCCTTCGCCCGCTTGAGAACGTCCGGTGTCGGCAGCATGAGCGACGTCGGATGGCGCACCACCTCGAACGGGGCGGCGGCGTCGAACTCGCCGTGCGAGCCGGTGCTCGATTCCCAGGACGGGGCGTAGACGACGAGGTCGTCCGCGGGGAGGCGGGTGGCCAGCGAGTTCAGGTAGTTCTGGATGCCGCCTGGCCGGGGCGGGAAGTCGTTGGTCACGAGCAGGGTCCTCAGCACCCCTGCAGGCTACTTGGCCCCCGGTACGCGAAAAGGGCGGCACCGCCTGCGCGGTACCGCCCCTTTTCGGTATTCGTCAAGCCGTCGGGCGACGGGCTCCGACGTAGTTGTTCTGCAGCGGCGACACCTTGACGACGTCGCCGGTGGTCGGCGCGTGCACCATCATGCCGTTGCCGACGTACATGCCGACGTGCGAAACCGGTGAGTTGTAGAACACCAGGTCGCCCGGCTGGAGCTGCGAGCGCTGCACCGGGGCGCCGAAGGTCGACTGCTGACGGCTGGACCGCGGCAGGGTGACACCCGCCTGCTTGTACGCCCACAGCATCAGACCCGAGCAGTCGAACGACGACGGGCCGACGTCACCCCAGCCGTAGGGGCTGCCGAGCTTGCTCTTCGCGGCCGAGAGGGCCGAAGCGGCGGCGGGACCCGGGGCGGGCAGGTTGGGGAACGCGCCGCCCTTGTCCTTCTGGGCGGCCTTGTCCGCGGTGCTCAGGTTGCCGCTGGCCCGCTGGATCTCCTTGAGCTGGTCGTCCAGCGTCTTCTTGCGCGCCTCGATGTCCGTCGTCAGCTTGGAGGCGGAGTCACGGGCGGCGGTGGCCGCACCCTGGGCATCCGACGCCTGCTTCGCGGAGGCCGCGGCCTGGGCGACGGCACCACTCAGGTTGTTCAGGGCGGTGTTCTTGTTCGCGGCGAGGACCTCGAGCGCCGAGGAGCGCTCCAGGAATTCCTGGGTCGACGCGCCCGACAGCAGCGACGACAGCTTGTTCAGCTGCACACCGCTGGTGAACGACGCACCGGCGAACTTGTTGACCTCGGCCTGGAACGTCTTCTCGTCACCGGCCGCCTTGACGCCGATGTCCTTGGCGGCTGCGGCGTCGGCGGTGGCCTTGTCGAGCTCGCCCTGCTTCGCGGTGAGGTCGTCCTTCGCCTTGAGGAGATCCTCGTTCGCCTTCTCGGCCTGTGCCGCGAGGTCGCGGTACTTGGCGAGCGCGTCCGATCCGGAGGGGGGCTGCTGGGGGGCGGGGGCTGGGGCGGCAGTGGCGGCAGGCTGGGCGACCGTTACGGCTGTGATCACCGCGGCCGCGGCCAAAGCTCCTGACACCACGCGCTTGACTGGATGCGACTGCACGGTCGCGCGTGTCTCCTTTGCTGTCGGCCACCTACTCCGGAACCCGGGACGAAGAGGTCGGGGGCCCTCTTCCGCGAAGCCGCGTCGCCGGCCGTGAGGCCCGCGCGGTTCCCCGCGTTCCCGCCTTGCGCCTGGCCGAGTGCTATCGCAACAGGTTTGGCGCGTGGCTGGTTCTGGTGCAACTCCCCGACAAAGCTGCTTCAGTGGCGATCCCGTGTCGTCATCTGGCGACGACTTCCGGCCACGAGATCTCGGACAGGTTACGAAACCACGGGCACCGCGTCCACCGTGCCCACCACAAAAACTCTCCGTGATGCGCCGAAACACCTTCGGACCAGCATGAGCGGAAAGTTGTGACGGGCGTTACATCCTGGGGCTTGTCACGACTACCTACCGTTCACCCGATCGGATCGACCACTCGTCGAATGCCCCGGTCGCGGCGTGTCTCAAGCCGTCATCCGGCGCTCCTGACCGACGATCTCGACCATCCGGAGGCGCGGGATCATCCCGGCTTCCGCGAGCGCGTCGACGGCCTTCCGCTCGTCGGCGTCCCATTCGAGCGCCGGGGGCGCGCCGAGGAGAACACTGACGACACAGTCATGACATGCGTCACCGCGGACCGCGCAGCGGTCGCAATCGATGACGAACGTCTCTATGTCCGCTATATCGGCGATGGCCTTGTCGTCCATCTCGGACTCCTCACTTTCAGTGGTGAGGTGCACGTTAAGAGCGACCACCGACAGTTTCCGGACCTCGTTGAGCGGTAGGAGCGGAGCGCCGCGGCACGTTCGAGTGTGGAGTGCTCAGCGCGTGCCGGATGTCGACGATGAAGGAATTGGGACGTCGAGTGTCCCGATTCCTTCATCGTCGAGGCGGGTGTTCCGTTCTCGGAGCTTGATCAACGGAGGATCGGGGACACTCAACGTCCCAAATCTTCCCCACTCACACGCCAGCCAGCGAGAGCCCCAAGGGACACCGACACAAGGCCGGATTCCTGTGGGTCGGCGCAACTACGGGTCCGTCAGAACCGTCCTAGCCACTCACGAGGCCCACGCGCTGCCGCACCCGTCACACCCGGCTGAGCCTCGACACCAGCACCGCCGAGGGCACCGGATGCGCGCCCTTCCGCCGCACCGAGTCGGCCACCGCGCGGTCCGTGCTCGCGACCACCATCGGCCGCCCGGGCGGCTCGGCCGCGACCAGGGACCGGATGACGTCGTCCGCGAGCACGCCGCGTTCGGAGAACAGCACCCGCACCCCGCGCGGCACCGCCGCGGGCACGGAGAGCACCCCGGCGCCGTCGAACACCACGGTCACCTCGGCGCTGGTCCGCGCGGCCAGCGCGGAAAGCTGGTGGATAAGCCGGTCGCGCTGGTCGGAAAGCGCCAGCTCCGGATAGCCCGTCTTCGTGACGTTGTAGCCGTCGACGATCAGATGCACGTTGGGCAGCGCGAGGTGCCTGTCGAGCGCGGTGACGTCCTGGATCTTGCCGCCCGCCCCCAGGCCCGACGTCGCACCGCGGACCATGTCCGCCGGCCGCTGGCCCCGCGCGCTCACCGAGAGTTCCCGGCGCAGGCCGCCGACGGCGCCTTCGATCGTGTCCAGTAGCAGCCCGAGCCGGACCTCGTCGGCCTGACGCGCCTCTCGGGCGGACTGACGGGCGATCTCAGCGTCTGTGACGGCCTTCTCCGCCCGCACCCGCTCAGCCGCGACTCGCTGCCTCTCACGGTCCAACTGGGCCTTCAGTGCCTTGACCTCTTCGGCGCGCTCGGCACCGCCGCTCTCCATTTCGGCGTGAGCCTGCGCGACCGCGTCCTTGGCCTGACGCAGCTGGACGCCTTGCTCCCGCAGGCGCTTCAACAGCTTCTCGACCTCGGCGTCACGTTCGCCCCGCGCGCCACCGGCGATCTCCTTGGCCCCGCGCAAGTCTTCACGCAGCTGCGCCACTTCGGACTCGAGCCGCTGGTTACGGGCCAGCGCGGCGTCGCGTTCTGCACGCAACGCCGTCTCCTCGGCGTTCTTCGCCACCAGCCGGACCCGGCCCGCCGCACCCGCTTCGCCCAGCAGCACGGCGGCGGCCGCGGCGGCGACGGAATCGGGGGCGTTCGGGTCGAGGGCGTCCGTGCGGTGGTCGCGCAGCCATTCGGTGACCGCGACCCGGAACTGCGACGACTCCCCCAGCGCGGCGAGCAACGCCGTCCCGCCGAGTTTCGCGCGCTTGGCCGGAGCGAACTTGGCGACCGGGCGCAGCTGCCTCGGCACGTCGGCGACCGGCAGCTTGCCGACGGCGGCGGCCGCCAGCTCGGCGATCCGCTCACGTACGGTCTCCGGCAGGGACGTCCAGCCTTCGGCCGGGACCTCGTCGGACGGCCCACCTGACGACGCCACGACCCCCGAGGGGCCGCCAGTGGCGTCCTCGGGCAGTTCGGGCACTGCGGGCTGCGGCTGCATCGCTCCAGGGTAGGCCCCATGGGCTCAGGGCGCGCTCGATGGGACACCGTGCGCGAATACTGAGATTGTCGGTGCCCACCCCTACTGTGCCCGACCATGGACACCGGACGGCGGCCGGGGGCGGCGCAACTCGCCTTCGACGAACTCGGAACACCCTTGCGGGACACCACTTTCGTCGTCTTCGACCTGGAGACCACCGGGACGAAACCCGGGCCGGACGGGATCACCGAGATCGGCGCGGTCAAGGTCCACGCAGGTGAGATCGTCGGCGAGTTCGCCACCTTCGTCAACCCGGGGATGCCGATCCCGCCGCAGATCGTCGAGCTCACCGGCATCACCAGCGCGATGGTCTACGACGCCCCCCGGATCGAGCGGGTCCTGCCGGCGTTCCTCGAGTTCATCTCCGGTGCCGTGCTCGTGGCGCACAACGCCCCCTTCGACACCGGTTTCATGCGCGCGGCCTGCGAAGGCCACGGTTACCGCTGGCCGAAGACGGCCGTCGTCTGCACGGTCCGGCTCGCCCGCCGGGTCATCTCCCGTGACGAGACGCCCAGCTACCGGCTTTCCGCGCTGGCCGCGCTGTTCGGGGCGAGGACGACGCCCAACCACCGCGCCCTCGCGGACGCGCGCGCCACAGTGGACGTCCTCCACGCACTGCTCGAACGCGTCGGCAACGTCGGCGTCCACACGCTCGAAGAGCTGCTGGACTACCTGCCCGAGGTGACCCCGGCCCAGCGCCGCAAACGTTCGCTGGCCGAGCATCTGCCGTCGAGGCCCGGGGTCTACCTGTTCCGCGGCCCGAGCGAGGAGGTCCTCTACGTCGGGACGTCGTCCGACCTGCGGCGGCGCGTCCGGCAGTACTTCACCGGCTCGGAAAGCCGCGGGCGGATCCGGGAGATGGTCGCGCTGGCCGAGCGGGTCGACACGGTCGAGTGCGCGCACGCGCTGGAGGCCTCCATCCGGGAGCTGCGGCTGATCGCCGCCCACCGCCCCATGTACAACCGCCGTTCCAAGAATCCGCGGCACGCCTGGTGGGTCTCGCTGACCGAGGAGGCGTTCCCGCGCCTTTCGGTGGTCCGCCTGCCGCGGGACGGGACGCTGGGCCCCTTCCGCACCCAGACCGACGCCCGGTCGGCCGCGGACACTCTCGCCGGCGCCACCGGGCTGCGCACGTGCACCCAGCGCATCTCGGCCACCGCGCCGAGCGGCACCCCCTGCGTCCTCGCCGAGCTCGGCCGCTGCGGCGCGCCGTGCGCCGGTCTGCAGACGGTCGAGGCGTACCGGCCCGGCGTGCTGGCGGTGTCCGGTCTCATCGCCGGGACGGACGCCCGCCCGCTGCGGGCCGCCGCCGACCAGCTGGCCCGGCTCGCCGAGGCCGAACACTACGAACAGGCCGCCCAGCACCGCGATCAGCTGGCCGGGCTGATCCGCGCGGTCGGCAGGGCACACCGGCAGTCTGCGCTGGCGGGTATTCCCGAACTGATCGCCGCCGGGCCGGACGGGAAGGGCGGCTGGGAACTCGCGGTGATCCGGCACGGCAGGCTCGCGTCGGCGGGCGTCGCCCGGCGCGGGGTGCCGCCGATGCCGGTGGTCGAGATGCTGGTGGCCTCGGCGGAGACGGTGATCCCCGGTCCAGGGCCGCTCTTCGGCGCGATCTCGGAGGAGGTCGGCATCCTGCTCCGCTGGCTGACCCGCCCGGGGGTCCGGCTCGTGCGCACCACCCACCCGTGGGCCGAGGCGGCCGTCGCGGGCGGCTGGCAGGAGTGGCTCGACCTGGCCGCGAGCGCGACGGCGCTGGAGCGGGTCGCGGGCTAGGATCTTTTTGCCGGGACCAAGCCCGACGGAGACGCGCGACAACGAACACAGGAGGACCCTTTGATCACGGCGATCGTGCTGATCCAGGTCGAAGCCGATGCGATCCCCGAAGCGGCGCAGGCGATCGCGGACATCGAGGGCGTCCGCGAGGTCTACTCCTGCGCGGGCGACGTCGACCTGATCGCTTCGGTCCGCGTCGCGGCCCACGAAGACCTCGCGGATCTGATCCCGGCGAAGATCGGCAAGGTCCCCGGAGTGCTGAGCACGGTCACGCACATCGCGTTCCGCTCGTACTCGAAGGCGGACAGCGAGTCGGCCTTCGACATCGGGGTGGAAGGCGCCTGACAATTCCTTTCCGGACACATGTCGCAAGAGTGATTTCCTGACTAGTCCAGGCGGATCTTGCGCGAATCGGACATCAGCGGTTAGGTGAACCTCGACCGGGATTTCACTGGGGGAATTCCGGGAACTGGGGATAACTGAACATGTACCGAAGATCGGTCCCTTCGGGGATCGCGGCGATGGCCGCTGCCACTTTCCTGTCCGGAAACCTCGCGATCGCGTCACCGATGGCCGCCGAAGTGGCGAAAGACGTCGCCACGACGGAAGTCCCGCCCGCCGGTGTCCTCGAAAAGGCCAGGGCCGTCACGGCCATCGGCGAAGAGATCACCGGTGAGTGGACCTCACTGGACGACAAGGCGTTCGTGTTCCGCGTGTACGACCGGGCCGACCCGGCGCAGTACCCGCTGACCAGGATCGAGGCGTATCGCGTCTACAAACTCGAAGTCGCCGACGCGTCGGCGTTCATCCGCACCGGGATCCACGAATTCGTCGAACGCGACCACGACGAGAAGATCCGGCGCGACCGGGAAGTCGCGCTGGCCAGGAAGGCCAGGGAGGACGCGGCGCGCTGGGCCGGGATCACCGCCGACGCCGCGATGCTCGACGGGACCGACCAGAACTTCGTCTACCAGGTCTGGAAACGCGCTTCCGGGCCGAAGGTGAAGAACGGCGCTCTCGACGCCTGGGGCGGCGACGCGGCGGCGTGGAAGACGTACATCACCACCACGATCTACGACCTGCACACGCGAGATCAGCTCGACGCCATCGAGCGTGAACGCGAGCGGGACGAAGAAGCCGCGAAGAAACTGGAATCCGACTTCGCCCGCACCAACGCGGTCAACGCCGTCCCGGTCCCGCCGAACCCGGCGTGGCTCGGCCTGACCGACGACGATTTCATCCGTGAGCTGCTCAAGACCACCCAGCTCGCCGATCCGGTCCACGCGGAGGTCAAGGCCGCCGCGCTGGCCGCGCTGCAGAGCAGCGACAGGCTCGTGTGGCGGGCGTACATCGACCGCGGTGTCCACGACGCGGTCAAACGGGACGGCGCCCGCGAACAGGCCGCGCGCGACGAGGCCGACCGCCAGAAGGTGCGGGACATCAGGGCGAAGGCCGAGGCCTCCCGGTTGCGGCCGCGGCTGGTCCAGGCCGCCGACGCGGCACTGCGGGGCACTCCCGCCGACGTGACCGCTTTCCTGCGGGACGGGCAGTTCCTTCCGCTGGCACAGTCGCTCATGGCCACCTCGCAAGGGCGGCGTGGCTACTACGTGACCGGCAACGTCGTCGGCGAAGGGACCGTCGGCACCGGCGACAACCCGAACCGGCCGACGGGGACCAGACCGTTCCCCGCGGCGAACTGGCGGGTGGTGACCGGACTGGCCGACGCGGGCTGCTATTCGCTGGAATCCACCCGTCAGGCGGGTATCTACCTCCGGCAGCAGAACCTCGCGGTGAAGGTGCAGGGTCACGACGGCACGGACCAGTTCAAACTCGACGCGACCTGGTGCCCGAAACCCGTCTCGGCCCACGTCGCCCTGGAATCGAAGGCCCAGCCGGGCCGGTTCCTCCGCCATTTCCAGAACAAGCTCTGGGCGGCGGCACGGACCGGGTCCGACGCCTTCGACGGCGGCCCGTCCTTCATGGCCGACATCGCGTGGGCGACCCGGGAACCGGACCCCGAGATCACCACGGTCCTCATGCTCCGGTGGCACAACGACGCCGCGGCCGCCGCGGCGGTGGGCGCGCCCGTCGCCGCCGAGGTGTTCGAAGGCTATGACGGCAACGGATTCCGGTACCGCGACTTCGCCAAGGGCCGGATGTACCAGCACGATCGGCTCGGACCGGCCGCGAAGTGGATGGGCTCGCCGTTCGTCGCGAGGTACGTCGCCTTCGGCGGCCTCCAGTTCTCGTTCCCGGAGACCGACCAGGAGACCCTCCCCGACGGCGCGCACCGCGTGAAGTTCCGGAACGGGGCGAGCCTCTACTGGGGCGACAAGTCGATCGAACCGAAACTCGTCTACGGCGCCATCCAGGACAAGTGGATCGCCGAAGGCGGCGGGACGGGTTATCTCGGATACCCGATCAGTGACGAATACGCCGTCGAAAACGGAAGGCGCAGCGACTTCCAAGGCGGCTGGATCGTGCACTACCCGGCGACGGGGCAAACGCTGGCCTATCGCCGCTGACCCTTTCCACCCATAACCGAATATCCATTCTGCACCGAAGTGATTGGGGGCTTCCGTGTATCTACGAATGCTGTCCTGTGCCCTGTGCGCGGCCGTCCTGTTCACCGGGACGGTCTCCGTTCCGGTGGCGGGCGCGGCCGTGCCGGGCGTCGTCTCGGCCTCGGCCTCGATGCCGGGTGAGATCGCCCGGCGAGAAGTGTTGTACCACGCGAAATACGGCTTCTACGCGACGGTGAAGACCGACGCGTGGGTGGCGCTGCTGAGCGAGGATCCGGACGCGGCGGCCATCGAGTTCCTGCGTCTTCCCGACGGCGGCCTCGTCTTCGCGAAGGAAAGGGCGCAGAACCTCGACAAACGCAACATCGATTTCCTGAACAGGCTGCTGGAAACGCACACCCGGCAGTATTCGCCGGAGGTCTACGAAGCGGCCTCGAACTACCTGACCGAGTCGCCGTCGAAACGCGAAGAGTTCTGTCACGGCGGTGGTTACGAGGCCGCCAAGGCCCGCGACCTGAAGTTCCGCGCCGATCTCGGAGAGCAGAAACGGGCACTGGTCGAGGAGGACCGCCGCTACATCCGGATGCTGGCGCAGAACGATCCCGGCGCGCAGGTGCGGTTCGCCGCCTCCTACGCCGTCCGGGCGGGAGCGACCGACGACGATCTGACCGACTTCTTCGCCTGGGGCTGGGCGCACGCGGCACGGCTGGACATCGAGTCGTTCCGCGAGCGGGTGCTGGACCAGAACCAGCAGTGGCTGCACACCATCGCGCGGCTGATCACCGACGCGGAAGCCGCGGAGAAGGCCGCCAGGGAGACCGAGGGCGAAGCCGGGAAAGAAGCCAGGGACAAGGCAGCCGCGGCCTGGCGAAGCGTCGGCACGCAGGCCTCGCCCGCACAGTCCAAATGGGAGGAGG
Source organism: Amycolatopsis sp. lyj-84 (assembly GCF_046549075.1). Lineage (NCBI taxonomy): Bacteria > Bacillati > Actinomycetota > Actinomycetes > Pseudonocardiales > Pseudonocardiaceae > Amycolatopsis > Amycolatopsis sp. lyj-84. The sequence goes on along the minus strand of NZ_JAJPWO010000015.1, from coordinate 74,156 downwards.
CGCGTGACTTCTCGCGGCAGCAGGCCGAAACCTGGCGCGCCATCCTGCTCGCGGCCCAGCAGGCGCAGAACCCGAACTGGAACGCGATGATCGACCCGGCGAAAGCGACCGAGGCCGATTGGGAGAACAACCGCTCGATGGCCGTCGACCAGGCCGCGTACTGGGAATCGCTGCTGCGACAGGCACTCGAAGGCGAACAGCGGGTCAAGAACCCGAGCTGATCACGACCGTCTCTCTCGAGAAGAAGGAACTGGGGTATGCGAAGAACGACTATGTCCACGTCACGGTTGTGCCGTGGCCTGGCGGTGGCAACCGTCGCCGCCGCCTTCTCCGGACTGCTGGGCATTCCCGCCCACGCGGCCGAACCACCGCCGGGGCAGGCCGTGCCGCCGGCGATCCCGACGGCCGAACCCGACGTCGGCTCGACGACCATTCTCCCCGCCACGCAACGGGAGAAGTACGACGCCGTCAACGCCATCCACGTCGGGGAACCGACCGACGACTGGCTCCGGCTGTCCGACCGGAACTTCGTCTTCCGGATCTACGACAAGATCAGTATCGACAAGTTCCCCCGCACCAAGGCCGAGGCCTCCCGGGTCTACGGGCTCGCCGTGCCCGACGCCTCGGTGTTCATCCGGACCGGCGTCCACGAGTTCGTCCAGCGCGATCAGGACGAGCAGGTGCTGCGCGACGCCGAAAAGCAGCATCGCGTCACCACCCGGATGAAGGCGATCGAGAACGCGCACATCGCCCCGGACCCGGCGATGCTCGACCTGACCGACCGGAACTTCGTGTTCCAGGTCTTCAGCCGGGCCACCACCGGGAGCAAGGTCAAGGCGGGCGCCGCCACCGCGTATCAGGGTGACGCCGCCGTGTGGAAGACCTTCATCGAGGTCACCGTCCTCGAACTCGCCGAGCAGGACGACTTCGCCGCCATCGAAAAGGCGCGTCAGCAGAGCGAAGAAGAGGCACAGCGCGTCGAGCGCGAACTCAAACGGCGTTCGGCGGTGGCCGCCATCCCCGCCACCTTCCAGACCGTTTGGCTGCAGGCACCCGACGACGTCTTCATCCGCGAACTGCTGCGTCTCCCCGAACTCGCGGTCCCGGCGAACGTCGAGATCAAGGACGCCGCCGACCTCGCTTCGCGCAGCACCGATCCGGCCGTGTGGCGGACGTTCGTCAACACCGGCCTCAAGCAGGCGGCGGACCGGGGCAAGGCCCGCCGCGAACGCGAGGAGGACGAGGCGAACCGCCGTGTCGTCCGGGAGATCAGGACCAGGGCGGAGAACGGCGGTGTCCGGCCCCGGCTGGTCGCGGCCGCCGACACCGCGCTCACCGGTTCGCGCTCCGACGTCGTCGCGTTCCTGCGCGAGGGCCAGTACCAGGTGCTGAACCAGTCGCTCCAGACCGTGACCCCCGGGGTGAAGGGCTGGTACGTGCACTCCGGCGGCGGCGATGCCTGGATCACCCCCGGGCAGGCCGGTACCGACGGCACCAAACCGCTGCCGTACGCGACGTGGAAGGTCGCGAGCGGGCTCGCCGACCCCCTCTGCTACTCGTTCGAATCCGTCGACCGCACCGGGAACTACCTGCGGCAGCAGGACTTCCGGGTCAAGCTGCACGGCAACGACGGCACGGACGCGTTCAAACGGGACGCGACCTGGTGCCCGAAGCGCACCGGCTGGGGCATCGCGCTGGAGTCGAAGGCGCAGCCGGGCCGGGTCCTGCGGCACACCGACGCGCAGCTGTGGGTCGCGCAGCTCGGCGGCGGCAACTGGTTCGACACCGAACGGCTGTTCAACGAGGACTCGGGCTGGAAGGTCGTCGCCCCCAACCCCGAGGTCTCCACCCCGCTGATGCTGGGCTGGTACAACGACGACCAGCTTCGCGCCCTGGCCGGGAACCCGAAGGCCGCCGAGGTCCACGACGCGGGCGTCCGCTACCGGGACTTCCAGAACGGGCGCGTCTACTGGGGCCCGGAGACCGGCGCCAGGTTCGTCACGGGCGAGGTCCACACGCGGTATCTGGCCTTGGGCGGGCACAAATGGCTGCTGCCGCTGACCCATCAAATCTCCGGGAGCGGTTCGGCGAAGATCTCGCTGCAGCAGGGTGTCGCGATCTATTGGACCCCGGCGACCGGGGCCAAGCTCGTGATGGGCGCCATCCGCGGCAAATGGGATTCGCTCGGCGCGGAGACCGGTCAGCTCGGTTTCCCGACCAGTGACGAGTACGACATCCCCGGCGGACGCCGCAGCGATTTCCAGAACGGCTGGTCCATCAGCTGGAACGCGGCCGACGGCGAACTGAGGGTATTCCGCCGCGTGGGCGTCCCCGTGGGCTGAGTCCGGCCCGAATCCGGCAGGGGACCGGGAGGTCCCGGTCCCCTGCCGGTCTTCTTTCTCCTCGACGAAGGTATTCCGAAATGCGAAGAACACTGGGGAACACCGGAAAACTGACCCGGACGCTCGCGATCCTGACCGTCGCCACCGCGCTGACCGGTCTGGTCGCCCCGGCGGGCGCGAGCGCCGCACCGCCACCGCCCGCGCCCGAGGTCCCGCTGGAGAGCCCGGACGTGGCGGCGGCCGAACTCCCGGCCGCGACCGAACTGGAAAAGGTCAGGGCGGTCCACGAGATCGAGGTCGGCGACGCGACGTCCGAATGGCGTAACGCCACCGACATGAACTTCGTCTTCAAGGTCTTCGACCGGATCAACGGCACCGATTTCCCGCTCACCAAAGAAGAGTCGTACCGCGTCTACCGGATCATGGTGCAGACGCCCGCCGCGCCGGACGCGACGGCGTTCATCCGCACCGGGGTCTTCGACTTCGCCGCGCGGGACCGGATCGAACGGCAGCGCCGTCAGGACGCGTGGAACGAGACCGTCCGTGTCCGGCGGGAGGTGCTGATCGACGCCGAACTCGCCTACGACGACGTCATCCTCAACGACAACGACCAGAACTTCGTCTACAAGGTCTACCAACGGGCTCCGGCGGGCACCAAGCTCAAGCTCGGTGCCCTCGACGCCTTCGGTGGCGACGCGGCGGTCTGGAAGGACTTCATCGAGAACAAGATCCGGGAGCTGCACCACCAGGACCAGCTCGACTACATCGAGCGGGAGAAACAGAAGGGCGAGGAAGAAGGCCGACGCGCCGAAGCGGTCGCGGCCAAGAAGGACGCCTGCCACAAGATCCCGGTCGTCGCCGTCGCGAGCTGGCTGCTGCTGCCCGACGACGACTTCATCCGGGAACTGCTGAAGACGCCGGAACTGGCCGACCCCGCGCACCGCGAGATCAAGAACGCGGCGAACGCCGCCTTGATCGCCGGGGCGGCGGACTGGACGCGGTTCATCGTCACCGGCATCGGCGAGGCCCGTGCCCGCGACGACGCCCGGATCCTGCGCGAGCGTGAGGAAGCCGACCGGCAGAAGGTGCGGGACATCAAGACGAAGGCCGATGCGAGCAGGCTGCGCCCGCGGCTCTCGGCCGCGGCGGCTTCGGTCGCGGCGACCGGGACCTGGGACCAGGTCAAGGACTTCCTCGCCAGGGGCCAGTACCTTCCGCTCGAGCAGGGTTTCTCGGGAGTCACCTCGAATACCCGCGGCTGGCACGTGCGCAGCGGCGGAGGCGACGCCTGGGCGACCCCGGGGACGCAGCCGGCGAACACCGTCACCGCCCCGCTCGGCGAGGCCAGCTGGAAGGTCGTCACCGGGCTCGCGGACGCGAACTGCTTCTCGCTCGAATCGGCCACCCGGGTCGGCAGCTATCTGCGGGTCGCGCCGAACCTGCGGGTCCAGCTCGCGGGCAACGACGGCACCGACGGGTTCAAGCTCAACGCGACCTGGTGCGCGCGGCCGGGCCTGGACAACAGCGCGGGCAACGTGAGCCTGCAGTCGAAGGCGCACCCCGGCCGGTACCTGAGGCAGTACTGGGGCGAACTGTGGGCCGCGCACGGCCAGAGCGCCGAGAACAACTTCGACACCACGGGCAATTACGCGACCGATGCGTCGTGGAAGACCGTCGACCCGAATCCCAACATCTCCACGAAGATCGACCTCCGCCTGCTCAACGAGGACTGGTGGCGTGAGTACTTCGGACCGGCGGTGACGCCGGAGTACATCGAGAACGGGGTGCGGGTGCGGAAGTTCCAGAACGGCGCGGCCTTCTGGAACCCTTCGCTGGGGCCGAAGAACATCCTGTTCCCGATCCTGACCAAGTACTGGTCCATGGGCGGGCACAAGGTCCCCGCCAACCTGCCCGTCGTCGACAACCTCTTCCTCCCGGACGGGGTCGGCCGGGCGACCCATCTCGAAAGCGGCCGGTCCATCTATTGGAGTCCCAGCACGGATTCGCGGCTGATCTTCGGTGCCATCCGCGAACTCTGGGAAAAGATGGGCTGGGAACGAAGCTGGCTCGGCTATCCCATCTCCGACGAGATGGACGTCCCGGGTGAACCCGGGAAGCGCCGGAGCATGTTCCAGTTCGGCAACATCGATCACACCGCCCAGAAGGGCGCGTGGGCGTACGCCAGGTGACACCGGTGGCCTCGCCGGGACACCGGCGAGGCCACCTTTCCTTTTCCAGGAAACGAAGACTTCTGGGGGTTCAGATGTCAAAACCCGAACACGCGCTGAGAGCGCTCGTCCTCTTTTTGGTCCTGACCGTTTTCGCCGGGCTGATCCAGCCCGGTTCCGCGTCGGCCGACGATCCACCACCCGTCACCCCGCCACCGACGTCGCCCGCACGGCCGATGCCGGAAGACCCGTACCGCAACTGGGACGGACAGGCGGGTGTCCCCTCCCTCGTCGGCGAACCGTTCGTCCGCCAGATCGTCACCGACTACGCGGAACTGGCCGAAGAGCCGGAAGTCCGCGAAGCCGCCGCGGCCGCGCTGGCCGCCGGAACCGCCGCCGCGCTGGAGGAATTCCTCGAACAAGGTCTCGACGCGGCCAAAGCCCGCGCCGCGGCACGCGTGGCCGAGACGGCCAGGCAAAACCGGGCCACGATCCAGGCGATGACGGGCACCGGCGGCCCGATCTTCAAGGCCGAGGTCCAGCGGGTGCTGGCGGGTACCGACACCGATCGCGAGCAGTTCCTGGCCTACGGCAAGGAGATCGCGCAGGAACGGGACACGCAGATCGCCGCCGGGACCCACGCCAGGGCCGACCAGCTGCGCGCGCGGGTCACCGCCCTGCTCGGCGTCGCCGGGCACCACGTGAAGACCGCGGCGCAGGCCGCGCTCGACGCCGGTGACGCCGCGATCGCCGAATTCCTCAACACCGGCTACCTGGCCGCCGCACGGCGCGACGCCGAAGACCGCGACAAGCAGATCCGCGACCAGGAGGCCGCCGAACGCGCGGCCGACCAGCTGAGCGATCTCGCCCGGCGGTCCGCCAGGGCGATGACCGCGCGCGGACAGCTCGTGGTGGCGCACGGCGACGCGCTGCGGGCGCTGCAGCGGGTGGCCAACGCGATGGTGCAGGCGGGCAACGAAGCCCGTAAGGCCAAGCAGATCCTCGACGCCAACGACGCGGCGGGGAATCACCCGGCGGACTCGTTCACCATCGTCAAGGCCGAAGCCGCGCGTCAGGTGGCCAACGCCCGCACCGCGTCGACCGACGCCGTCGGTGCCGCCGAACGAGCGGGTGTCCAGGCCGCCGAACTCATCGCCGCCGGGCTGCCCTACGGCACGCAGTGGGGCGACATGGCCCGGGGAATGGCCGCGGCCGCCCAGGGCGCCGTGCACGCTTCGGAGACCGCGCAGCACGCGATCGACGCCACCGAGGCGACCGATCAGGCCCGCAACGCGCAGGAACGGGCGGAGCGGCACGCGGAACAGGCACGTCAGTGGGGCCTGCACGCCGAACAGCACGCGCAGGCCGCCAAGGCGGTCGCCGATGCCGCGGCCGCACAGGCCGCGGCGGCCAAGGACGCCGCCGTCCGCGCCAAGTCCGCTCGCGAACAGGCGGAAACCGCGGCCGAGGCGGCCAGGGCGGCCGCGGACCGGACCCGCGGGCACCGGGAAGAGGCGCAACGCCAGCGGGACCGGGCGAAGAGCGCCCGGCAGGTCGCCGAGGCGGAACGCGTCAACGCGGCCAACGCGCGGCAGCGTGCCGACCAGGCGGCGGCGGAAGCGCGACGACAGCGCGGCGAGGCCCAGCGTCAGGCCGGGATCGCCGAGGACGCCAACCAGCGGGCGCAGCACCAGGAGCGGCTCGCTAGCGACGCCGAACAGCGGGCGGTCACCGAGGAAGGCAACGCGCGGACGGCCCGTGACAACGCTTTCGCGGCCGAGCAGCGCAAGCAGTCGGCCCAGGCCAAGGCGGACGCGCTCACCGCGGCCGAGGCGGCGGCACGCGGGACGACGGCCGAGGGCGACGCGCGCCGGGCGGCCGACTCGGCCCGGGCCGAGGCAGGACAGGCCACCACGGCGGCTTCCGCGGCACGGGACGCGGCCAACCGGGCGACCGGGGCGGCCGTGGTCGCCAGGGAAGCGGCGACCGAGTCGACCCGGGCCGCGGCCCGGGCACGCGCGGCCGCACAGGAGGCCAAGGCAGCCGCCGCGGCTTCGGACAGGGCAGCGGGCCAGGCCGAGTCGTCGGCCGCGGAAACGCACCAGCACGCGACCGTGGCCAACGTCAAAGCCAGCGAAGCGACCCTGGAGGAGACCAAGGCGGGCGAGGCCGCGCGGGCGGCCGTCCAGCTGGCCGAGCAGGCGTCCCAGGAGGCGATGCGCTCGCTGATGGCGGCGGAACGGACGCGTGCCGAGGCCGACGCGGCCTTCAACGAGTCGGTTTCGGCGGCCACGCAGGCGTCCGTCGCGCTCCGGGCGTCCACGGCGGCGAGCTCTTCGTCGGCGGCCATCACCGATCCGGCGAACACCGCGATCCGGGTCGTCGCGCCGTACGCGGGCACGGACATCGACGCGGACTTCGTCATCCTGGTCGCGAGCCAGGCCAGGGCGGTCGGCGACGAGCAGGCGAGGGCCGCGCGGGAACGGGCCGCCGAGGCCCAGTCGGCCGCCGAACGCGCCGCGGACGCGGCCAGGCGGGCGGCGGACGCGGTGAAACCCGCCTTCGAAGCCGCGGCACGGGCGGCGTCGTCGGCCGCGGCGGCGGCGAATTCCGCCGCGGAGGCACAGGAAGCGGCGGCACGCGCGGCGGCCGAAGGGGCACTCGCCCGAGCGGCGGGCGAACGGGCGAACGCGTCCGACGCGGCCGCCAGGGCCGACGCGCAGACCGCCAGGGCCGCCGCCAACGAGGCGAACGCCGACGCGGCCATCGCGGGCCGGAGCGCGGCCGCGGCCGAGCGGGAGGCGCAGGCCGCCCGTGACTCCGCGAGCCGGGCAGAGAACGACGCGCGGCTGGCCAGGGAAGCGGCGACGAACGCCGAAAGGTCGGCGGCCGAGGCCAGGGACGCCGCCGACCGGGCGGAGGAGCACGCCCGCAACGCCGCCGCCGCGGCCGAGCGGGCGAGGCAAAGCGCGACCGAGGCCCAGCAGGCCGCGGACCGCGCCGAAGAACGGCAACGCCAGGAAGAGGAGGAAGTACGGCGCAAGGCGGCCGAGGCGTCCGGGCAGCTCCCGGACCTGACGCCGGAAGAAGTCGCGATGCTTTCGACGTCCGATTTCGGGCGCATGCTCCTGGACGAATACCGGCAGGCGAGGGACAAGGCCCAGAGCGGCGGCGGGGTCGTCGAATTCCTCGTCGAGATCGGCGCCGAAGTGCTGCTGGAGGTCATCGGCTGGCGCGACGCGGAAAGGTGCTTCGGCGAGGGCAACATCGAAGCCTGCATCTGGACCGTGCTCAACGTGGCGTCGGTGGTCGCGGTGTTCCTGAAGTTGCCGAAGGTGGCTTCGGCGGTCGTGAAGATCATCGACAACATCAAGAAGTTCGTGAGCAAATCCGCGCTCTTCAGCAAGGTCGTTGAGAAGGTCACGCCGATCTTCAAGACCATCCGCAAATGGTGCAAGCGGCTCTCCGAAGTCCCGGCGACCGCGGCGAAAACCGCGGACTTACCGGACTTCACCTGCGGGATCGTCGACTACGACAGCGGCGGCATGTCGTCCATCGCGATGGACGCGCGGATCGGGTCCGGCTTCGGGATCAGCCGCAATATCGCGGTCGCCTACTTGGAAGGCTGGACCAACCCCGACGGCAAGTATCCGAACTACGTGATCGGTTACAGTGCGGGCAAGGACCATCACTCCGAGAAGGACATCGTCCAGAAGGTGCGGGCCAAGGGGAAGAACCCGAAGGACATCAAGGCCCTGTACTCCGAACGAGAGCCGTGTCCGGACTGTGATCGGGATTGGGTGCCCGAAATGGGGGACGATCTCAAGGTTTCCTTCTCGGTGGCCTGGACCAACGACGAGCTGCTCAATTCGGCGTACAAGACGCTCCTGCAGGGCTACATGCGGACCGCCTACCGGAAACGCGGTATCCACTTCCCCGGCGCGCTGATCGCCGAGACCAAGGAGGAACGCGTGCTCGTGGGTGCCGGATGACGTCGCCGCGACGGGTCTCCCCCGCCGACCAGGAACGGCTGCTCGCACTGGGCGGCCGGACCGCGGCCGTCCTGCTGGAGGCGGGTTTCCGGGTGATCGCCGAACCGGACCTCTCCGGCCTCAGCGACGAGGGCGGCGCGGCGATCGACGTGGACCTCTTCGGCGAAGCCGGCGGCGTCTACGTGAACTGGCTGATGAACGTCGCCTGGCAGGAGGAGGTCTACCGGCATCTGACGGCCGGGGAGATCGAACATCCGAGGGTGCGGCAGCTGAACTCCGCACACGCGGCGGTGAGGGCGGCGCTCACCGCGGTCCTCACCGCCGCGGGCCTCACCGTGGTACCGAGCGAGGACGACATGCGGCCGCTGGAGCTGCGGGTCGTCGGCTGACCAGCCACACGAGGGCAAGACGAAGGGCGCTTTCCCCGCATCGCATGCGGGGAAAGCGCCCTTGGTCGCGTGTAACGAGGGGAAAGTCCCCTTCAGCGGCGGTCCGCTAGTGCCCGGAGGTGATCTCCTTGCGCTCCTGCGAGGGCTCGCCGCCGATGTCGTCGACCTTGCCGTTGCCGTTGCCGTGCCCGTTGGCCCGGGCGCGCTCCAGCGCGATCGTCTCCTCGACCGGGTCCGGAGACCAGGTCGAACCCGCGACGGGGTGTCCGGCCGAGCCGAGCTTGTTCATCTTCTTCGGCACCGACGCGCCCTGGTACTCGAGCGGCAGCGGGTGGCCGTGGTCGTCCACCGGGCCGAGCGGCTGGTGGATTTCGATGAACTCACCGTGCGGCAGGCGCTTGATGATGCCGGTTTCGACACCGTGCTCCAGCACCTCGCGGTCGGCCCGCTGGAGACCCAGGCAGATCCGGTAGGTGAGGTAGTACGCGATCGGCGGTGCGAGCAGCACACCGATCCGGCCCGCCCACGTCGTCGCGTTCAGCGAGATGTCGAAGGCGAACGCGATGATGTCGTTGAAGCCCGACAGCATGATGACCGCGAAGAACGTCAGGGCCATGATGCCGAGCGAGGTCCGGACCGGGACGTCGCGCGGACGCTGCAGCAGGTTGTGGTGCGCGGTGTCCTTGGACAGCTTTCGCTCGATCCAGGGATACATCACCAGCAACCCGATCAGCAGTGGCATCCCGACCGCGCCGGGGAAGAACACCGCGGGGACCGTGTAGTTCCCCAGGTAGAGCTCCCACGCGGGCCAGATCCGCAGCATGCCGTCGGCCCAGGCCATGTACCAGTCAGGCTGTGAGCCCGCCGAGACCTGCGCCGCGTTGTACGGGCCGATGTTCCAGATCGGGTTGATCTGGAAGAGGCCCGACATCAGCGCGATGATGCCGGTGACCAGTGCGAAGAACGCACCGCCCTTGAGCGCGAAGACCGGCATGATGCGGACGCCGACGACGTTGGTCTCCTTGCGGCGCACGCCGGGGAACTGCGTGTGCTTCTGGTACCAGACCAGCGCGAGGTGCGCGCCGACGAGGGCGAGCATGATGCCCGGCAGCAGCAGGATGTGGATCGTGTAGAGGCGCGGGATGATCTCGTTGCCGGGGAACTCCCCGCCGAACAGCGCCCAGTGGATCCAGGTGCCCATGACCGGCACCGAGAGCACGATGCCCGACAGGGTCGCGCGGATACCGGTACCGGAGAGCAGGTCGTCCGGGAGCGAGTAGCCGAAGAAGCCCTCGAACATGCCCAGGACCAGCAGCAGCGCGCCGATGACCCAGTTCGCCTCACGCGGACGGCGGAACGCTCCGGTGAAGAAGATCCGGAACATGTGCACCATCATCGACGCGACGAAGATCAGCGCGGCCCAGTGGTGCAGCTGGCGGACGAACAGACCGCCGCGGACGTCGAACGAGATGTCGAGCGTGGTCGCGAAGGCCCGCGACATCTCGACGCCCTGAAGACCGGTGTAGCTGCCGTTGTAGACGACCTCCTCCATGGAGGGGTCGAAGAACAGCGTGAGGTACACACCCGACAGCAGCAGGATGATGAAGCTGTAGAGCGCGATCTCGCCCAGGAGGAAGGACCAGTGGGTCGGGAACACCTTGTTGATCTGGTGCCGCATGCCCTTGGCCAGGTGATACCGGTCGTCGGCCCACTTGGCACCCGCACCCGCGGCCTTCTCGACCGGGTTCGTCCCCTTCGTCGGGGTGGTGAGTGAACTCATGACTTACGCTCCCAAAAGGCCGGTCCGACGGCCTCGTTGAAGTCTCCGCGCGCGATCAGGAAGCCCTCTTTGTCCACTGTAATCGGAAGCTGGGCCAACGGCCGCGTCGCCGGACCGAAAATCGGCTTGGCGTAGTGGAGCGCGTCGAACTGCGACTGGTGACAGGGGCAGAGGATGCGGTTGGTCCGCTGCTCGTACAGGGAGGTCGGGCAGCCCACGTGGCTGCAGATCTTCGTGTACGCGTAGTAGTCACCGAAGTTGTAATCCTCCTGGTTCGCCCGCTTGACGACCTTGGCGGCGTCGGTGGGGCGAAGGCGGATCAGCATGACGGGGTTGTCGACCCGCTTGAAGGCGGCGGACAGCGCGTGCTCGTCCTCCCGCTCCGACTCGCGGAACGGGAACACCGTCTCCATGGCGCCCGCGTCGAGGTCCTCGACCCTGACCAGGGAGACCTCGTGCGGACGGCCGGTGTTGCGGCGCAGGTAGACGACCTCGTCCGGGAAGTTCTTCTTCCAGCCCGAGTGCCACAGCGAGTCGCGGCCTTCGGTGTCCTTCCAGGGGTCCTTGATGAAGGACGCCACCGGCAGGGCCGCGACGGCCAGGCCGAGCACACCGGCACCGGCGCCCGCGGACCGCTTGATCAGCGACCGGCGCGCGATGGTGCTGTGGCTGCCCGAGTGGGCCAGCTGGGCGAGGATGGTGGCCTTGTCGACCTCTTTCGACCCGCCGTCCCCGCGCTCCTGCACCGCGACCTCGGCCGGGATGAACTTCTTGGTGTAGAGGACCGCGCCGATGCCGATGCTGAGCACGGCGAGGCCGAGCGTGACCCCGAGCAGCGGCGTGTACAGCGTGTACTTGGTGTAGCCGGTCGTGCCCGGCTCCTTGTACTCGAACCAGTGCGGCCACGCGATGAGGACCACGAACGCGAGACCGGCGATCGCGGCCAGCACGAACCACAGCGCGACAGCGCGCTCGGCGCGCTTCTCCGCCCGCGTCCCCTCGACCGGCCACGGAGTCGGGTACTCGACGATCTCGACACCGTCGAGCGCGGTACCCAGCTTCACCAGCTGGTCGCGATCCATGTCCGCCAACTCCGCCTCTGTCGGCGGCTTCGGCCCTTCGGCGCTCATGCCTTCGATCCAATCCACAACGTCACGCCGATCAGCGCGGCGATCCCGACGATCCACGCGATCGCGCCCTCCGAGGCCGGGCCAATACCGCCGAGCGAGCTACCGCCGGGTGAGTTGTTCCCGTTACTCACGGACTTCACGAACGCGATGATGTCCTTCTTCTCCTCCGGCGACAGCTGCCGGTCGGAGAACTTGGGCATGTTCTGCGGCCCGGTGAGCATCGCGGTGTAGATCTGCTCTTCCGTGGCCGGGTCCAGGTTCGGGGCGAACTTGCCCGACGAGAGCGCGCCGCCGCGGCCGGTGAAGCCGTGGCAGGAGGCGCAGTTGAGGCGGAAGAGCTCGCTGCCGCGCGCGACGTCCTCGCCGCGCAGCGCGTCACCCTTCTCGGTGGGACGCTGCGCGCCACCGCCGTTGGCCTGGATGTAGGCGCCCAGCGCGTTGATCTCGGCCTCGGACAGCTTCGGCGGCTTGCGGATCGCCTGCGCCTCCTGGCGCACCGCCGGCATGCGGCCGGTCGAGGTCTGGAAGTACACGGCCGCGTCGCCGATGCCGATGAGGCTCGGGCCGCGGTCGGGGACGCCTTCGAGCTTCGGCCCGTGACATTCGATACACGTGTTGTTGTAGAGCTTCTCGCCCTCGCGCAGGAGGGCGGACTCGCCCTGCGCCTGCGCGGTCTGCGGCTCCGGAGCGAAAACGGCGTACAGGCCGCCCACGCTCAGCAGCGCGATCCCGAGCGCCAGCGCGCCGGCGAACCGCTTGCGCGCCTTCGAGCGCTTGCGGAAGCGGCGCTCCGTCTTGTCCTTGCTGGAGGTCATCTTGCGGCAACCCTTGCTGTCAGTTCAGGCCGATAGGTCGTGGTGGCGGCTTCGATCACGGAAGGATGTAGATCACCGCGAACAGGCCCACCCACACGATGTCGACGAAGTGCCAGTAGTACGACACGACGATCGCCGAGGTGGCCTGGGCCGGGGTGAACTTGCTCAGCTTGGTGCGGATGAGCAGGTACACGAACGCGATGAGCCCGCCGATGACGTGCAGGCCGTGGAACCCGGTCGCGAGGAAGAAGACCGTGCCGAACGGGCCGGACGGGATCGTCATCCCCTCTTCGATCAGGTGGAGGTACTCGTAACCCTGGCCGCCGACGAAGATCGCGCCCATGATCAACGTGATGATGTACCAGCGGCGGAGGCCGAAGACGTCACCCTTTTCGGCGGCGAACACGCCGAACTGGCAAGTGAACGAAGACGCCACGAGGATCACCGTGAACGGGATCGCCAGCGCGATGTTCAACTCGAAGGGCTCACCGTGCAGCGGCGGCGGCCACTGGCCGGTCGCGTTCTGCGCCTTCACGGTGAAGAACATGGCGAACAGTCCGGCGAAGAACATCAGTTCGCTGGACAGCCACACGATGGTGCCGACACTGACCATGTTCGGCCGGTTCAGCGAGTGGACCCGCTGGCTGATGGTGGGAGCTGCCGTTGTCACGCGTCGCATTATGTCCTCTCACGCACGGGGCCCGCCGGGTGGGTCCACGGCAAGTCGCGTGCGTGTCGGGTCACATCTGAACGAAAGAGGGAACCGGGCTACTCATGGGTTTACTAGATCGGCTTCGTGACCTGGTCAAGAAGCCGAACCTCCCAGGTCTGACGGTCGACACGCCCGGCGTGGAGATCGTCGCGGAGGCCTTCGATCCGGCCGAGGCGGACTCTTCGGTGCTGGCGAGATCACCCGCTTGGGTCGCCGAAGCACCCGCGATCCTGCGCCACCACTTGAAACTTCCGCCCGAAAAGGTGGCGGAGGCGACCTCGATCCTCGCCCAGGACGGCTGGGAGCTGCGAGAACAGGGACCGGACGGCGGCTTCACGCTGACGCACGCGGTGCGCGTCCAGACCCTCGACGCGCTGCATTGCGCGCAGGAACGGTCGCGGATGGCGGGCCTCGCGCAGCGGCTCGGCGGGGACTCGCTGGGCTGGGACGCGCTCCAGCCGTCGGGTGCGTCACGTGATGTCGGTCATGACGGATAACATCGCGGGGTCGACATGACTAGACGAGGCGGAGGCGCGCTCATGGGCGAGCAGGCGATGCGGATCCTGGTGTTCAGCCACAAGGCGGAGGTGCGCGAGGCGATCATCAACGCCGTCGGCCGCAGGCCCGCCGCCGACCTCGGCCGGGTGGACTACACCGAGGCGTCCGGCATCTCCGAGGTCCTCGTCGAGATGGACGCGGGCAACGTGGACCTGGCCATCCTCGACGGCGAGGCACAGCCGACCGGCGGCATCGGGCTGACCCGTCAGCTCAAGAACGAGATCGAGGATTGCCCGCCGATCGTGGTTTCGGTGCGGCGCAAGGACGACCGATGGCTGGCGACCTGGTCGCAGGCCGACGCGGTGCTGGTCCACCCGCTCGACCCGCTGACCGCCGCCGAGACGGTCGCCGACGTACTGCGCGCCCGCCGGGTGCCAGTCGTGCACGGCTGAGCCGATGAGCGCGGCCGCCAAGTGGTTGCCATCGGAAGGCATTCGGGGGTATTCGGCGGATCCAGGTTTCCGCTGGGCGTGCGGCCGCGAGGTCCTCGTACCGGCGTTGTACTCGGATCTCGCGGCCCGTGCGTCCAGCGGGAAGCTGGGCCGTCGAGACCCCCGGAGGACTTCCGATGGTGACCACTAAGACCTGGCCGTCCCTGCTCAACCAGCTCATCGCGCGCGCGGACCTGTCCGCGGAGGACACCGCGTGGGCGATGGACCAGATCATGAGCGGGGCGGCGACGCCCTCCCAAATCGCCGGATTCGCCGTCGCACTGCGCGCGAAGGGCGAGACACCGGCGGAGATCTCCGGCATGGCCGACGCCATGCTGGCGCACGCCAAACGGGTGACCATCGACAGGCCGTCGGTGGACATCGTCGGCACCGGTGGCGACCGGTCCAACTCGGTCAACATCTCCACCATGGCCACGGTGGTGACGGCCGCGGCCGGCGCCCCGGTGGCCAAGCACGGCAACCGGAGCGCCTCGTCGAAGTCCGGCGCAGCCGACGTGCTGGAGGAACTGGGCGTCACCATCGACCTGCCGCCCGAGACGGTGCAGCGCAGCGTGAACGAACTGGGGATCGGCTTCTGCTTCGCGCCGAAGTTCCACCCCGCCCTGCGCCACGCCGGCCCGACACGCGGCGAACTCGGCGTGCCCACGACGTTCAACCTGCTGGGCCCGCTGACCAACCCCGCGCAGCCGCGCAGTTCGCTGATCGGCTGCGCCTACGAGGACAAGACCCGCGTGCTGGCCGAGGTGTTCGCGCGGCGCGGGATGACCGTGCTGCTCGTCCGCGGCGACGACGGGCTCGACGAGATCACCACCACGACCACCAGTTCGGTGTGGGTGGTCACCGGTGGCGAGATCACCGAGCGCAGTTTCGACCCTTCGTCACTGGGCATCGCGCGAGCGACCGCGGAAGACCTGCGCGGCGGCGACGCGGCGCACAACGCCGAGGTGTTCCGCCAGGTGATGGCCGGGAAGCCCGGGCCGGTGCGGGACGCGGTCCTGCTCAACGCGGCGGCCGCGCTGGCGGCCTTCACCGGGTTCTCGGGTTCGCTGGAAGACGACCTCGCCGCGGGCCTGGCGCGGGCGGCATCGGCCATCGACTCGGGTGCGGCCGCCGACCTGCTGAACCGGTGGATCGCCTTCGCGTAACCCCTCAAGCGCGCTATGAAAGGCCCGTTACTTGCAAATTTTGCAAGTAACGGGCCTTTCATAGCGTTGGGGAGCGGAGCGACCGTCCCGGGGAGCGGAGCGAGCGGCCGCGCTAAGAAGCGGTGCTGAACCGCGCCCGGTAAGCCGAGGGAGTCAGTCCCGTGGCCCGCCGGAGCTGGGTCCGCAGGTTCGCCGCGGTGCCGAAACCCGAAGCCCGCGCCACCCGGTCCAGCCGCTGCTCCCCGCGCTCGATCAACCGGCACGCCAGCGCGATCCGTTCCGTCGTGAGCCACGCCAGCGGCGTCGTCCCCAGTTCGGCCCGGAACCGCCGGTGCAGCGTCGCCTGGCTGGCCGCCGCCCGCGTGGCGAGGTCGGCGACGGTGAGCGGCCGGTCCAGCCGTTCCCGCGCCCATTCGAGCACCGGCGCCAGCGAGGTGTCCGCCACCGGCGGCACCGGCCGTTCGACGAACTGCCGCTGACCGCCGTCCCGGTGCCCGGCGAACACCAGCCGCCTGCTCACCGCGTTGGCGACCTCGGCGCCGTGGTCGCGGCTGATCAGGTGCAGGCCCAGATCGAGCGCGGCCGCGCTGCCCGCCGCGGTCAGGACGTCGCCGTCGTCGACGAACAGGACGTCCGGCTCCAGCCGCACTTCGGGGAACCGCGCCCGGAACTGCCCGGCCCATCGCCAGTGCGTCGTCGCGCGCCGTCCGTCCAGGACGCCCGCCTGCGCGAGGGTGAAGGCGCCGGTGCAGAAGCTCACCAGCCGGGCACCCCGCGCGGCCGCGTCGCGGATGGCGGTCAGCACCGCTTCCCGCGCCGGGCTCTCCGGATCGGGCCGGTTGGGCACGATCACCGTGTCGGCGGACTCCACGGCGTCGAGCCCGGCGACCCCGCTGAGGGTGAACATCCCCAGGTGCATGCGCACGGACGGCTCGGCGGCGCACAACGTGAAGCCGTACCAGGGCCGATCCAGTTCCGGCCGCCGCAGGCCGAAGAGTTCGGTCGCGACGCCCAGTTCGAAGGGATTGGACCCCTCGTCGACCAGGACGGCGACCTCGTGCGAGAAATCATGCGACATATGCGATTCCTAGCACTCACTGCCCGGGTGGTCCAGCGGCCAGGATCGGTTCATGAGCAAGCAGCCGATCGATCTGGGCACCGCGCTGGCCGGATTCGACGAGATCTGGAGCCCGCGGATCGTCGCCCACGTCAACGACTACGACGTCCGCCTCGCCAAGGTCGCGGGCGAGCACGTCTGGCACGTCCACGAGAACACCGACGAGTTCTTCCTCGTCCTCGACGGGACGCTGGACATCGCGTTGCGCGAGGAGGACGGCGAACGCGTCGTGACCCTGCCCCGTGGTTCGGTGTTCGTCGTGCCGCGCGGGACGTATCACAAGCCGTCCTCTGTGGACGGTGCCTCACTGTTGCTGTTCGAACCGACCGGGACGCTGTCGGTCGGCGACAAGCACGACGAGGTGCCGGACCACGTCACGGTCACCGTCGGGCAGGAAATCTCCTTCTAGCCGACGGAAAAAGTCCGGCGGTAGGCGCTCGGACTGGTGCCGCGGAGCTTGCCGAACTGGTGCCGCAGCGCCGCGGCGGAGGCGTATCCGCAGGCGACCGCGATGTCCTCAATGGACAGACGGCCTTCTTCGAGCAACGACTGCGCGCGATCGAGACGGCGTTCGGTGAGCCAGCGGTGCGGGGTCGTCCCGGTGGCCGCCGAGAACCGGCGAAGGAAGGTCCGCTCCCCCAAACCGCTGCGGCGGGCGAGTTCCGCGACGGTGAACGGCCGATCCAGCCGCCGCTCGATCCATTCGAGCGCTTCGGCGAGCACGGTGTCGTCCGGCGCGGCGGTCTCGGGTACCGGCGCCTGCACGAACTGCGCCTGCCCGCCGACCCGGTGCGGCGCCGCGACCATCCGCCTGGCCAGCGCGGTGGCCGCGGCGACACCGCGCAGTTCGCGCACCAGATGCAGGCACAGGTCGACGGCGGCGACGGTCCCCGCGCTGGTGAGAACGCCGCCGTCGTCGACGTACAACGCCTTCGGGTCGACCTTCGCCGTCGGGAAGCGCCTTCGGAACTCCTGCTCGTAGACCCAGTGCACGGTGCAGTTGCGCCCGTCGAGAAGCCCCGCGTAGCCGAGCGAGAAGACTCCCGCGCAGAAGCCCGCGACCCAGGCACCCCGGCTCGCCGCCTCGCGCAGGACCTCGAGGACCGGCTCCGGCGGGCTCGCGCTGCGCGGCGCGCAGGTCGGGACGATCAGCAGATCGGCGGACGCCGCGAAGTCCAGGCTCTCCAGCCCGTTCAGTCCGAATCCGGACCAGCTCAGGACGTTCTCGCCGCCGGGCGAGCAGACCGCGAAGTCCCAGCCCTCGATGCCGTCCGCGCTGCGATCGGTGCCGAAGACCTCGCACGCGACGCCGAGTTCGAACGGCGACACCTGGTCGGCCAGCACCACCGCGACCTTCTTCACGTCCATCGAGGCAGTGTGTCACAAGTTTTGCGGTCGATGTCATCTCTGACACTGGTTGGGAGTGCGTACGAGGGCGAGAGTGGTCGCCATGACCAAGAACAACCCCCTGCTCCAGTGGACGGCCGCGATGGCCCTCTCCGGCACGATCGGTGCCGTCGTCCTCGAAAGCGGCGCCGACGCGCCCGCCGTGGCGTTCGCGAGGAGCCTGGTCGGCGGCCTGCTGCTCCTGGTGTGGAGCGCCGCCCGAGGCTGGCTCCGCCCGTGGACACTCACCCGGCGCGAACTGCTGCTCGCCATCCTCGGCGGGCTGTTCCTGGTCGGGAACTGGGTGCTGCTGTTCGCTTCGTACACGCTGTCGTCGATCTCCGTCAGCACCGTCGTCTACCACACGCAACCGCTGATGCTGGTCGGTCTCGCCGCGGCCTTCCTCGGCGAGAAAATGGCGAAGAGCCAGCTGGTCCGGGCGCTGATCGCGTTCGGCGGCGTGACGCTCATCTCGCTGTCCGCGCACGGCGCCGACGGCAAACCCGTGCAGCTGTGGGGAATCGTGCTCGCCCTCGGCGCGGCCGCGCTCTACGCCGGTGCCTCGTTCGTCGCGAAACAGCTCAAACACCTGCGGCCGCACGTCCTGGCGGCCGTCCAACTGGTGACCGGCACGATCGTGCTCGCGCCCGCGCTGCTGGTCACGCCGCTGCCGACGGACACCTCGGGGCTGCTGTGGCTGGTCCTGCTGGGGACCGTGCACACCGCGCTGATGTACGTCCTGATGTACGCGAGCATCGGCAAGCTGCCGACCACGACGGTGGCCTTGCTGTCCTACGTGTATCCGGTGGTCGCCGTGGTGGTGGACATCCTCGCCTACGGGCACCGGCCGACGTGGCCGGAGGGCGTGGGGATGCTGGCCGTCCTGGCGGCCGCCCTGGCACCGAAGAGGGCCCGGGCACCCCGGCAGCCCCAACCCGCCCGCGTTTAGTCCTCTGAACGCGAAAACGGCGCCTCGGTCCGAAGACCGGGGCGCCGCTTCGCGAAGCAGTGAAGACTCAGTCGTGATTCGGACCGGTGTGGTACTCGAACACCAGCCCGCCGATCGCGACGATCACCAGGCCCAGCGCGATGATCAACAGCCAGACGTGGAAGAACGCGAGCGCGACACCGGTCAGCGCGGCGGCCGCCGCGAGACCGATCGGCCAGTAGCTGCCGGGGCTGAAGAAGCCCAGCTCACCGGCACCGTCGCTGATCTCGGCGTCTTCCCGGTCCTCCGGCCGCGGCTCGATGCGCCGCGCCACGAACTGCAGGTAGCTCCCGGCCAGGAAGGCCAGGCCACCGGTGAGGATCAGGGCCACCACACCGACCGGCTCGACGCCGTCCCGGGTCATCGTTCCGGTCATGTACGCGTAGATACCCGCCACGACGACGGAGAAGACCGCGACGAGGAAGAAAATCCGTCCTTCGACCTTCATGGACGTTGCCTCACTCCTGTTTCGGGCTCGAACAGCCGGGTCAGTTGGACGCGACCCGCGCGGTGCGGTCGGTGTTGAACGGGGTGGTGGTGACGGCGTAGGGCGAGCACAGTTCGCCACAGTTCATCGCCGTCAGCGCCTCGGAGGCGGTGTTCGGCTTGCCGCTCTTCGGGTTCACCGTGCCGCGAAGCTGGATGTACTGCGCGTACTTGTCCGCCGACAGCGCCCTGACCTCGAAGTTCATCCCCGAGTGGTAGGTGCCGCACAGTTCGGCGCAGCGGCCGACGAACGAACCTTCCTTGTCGATCGAGTTCTGGAAGGTGAAGTCCTGGTTGTTCTTCTCCGGGTCCGGCATGACGTCCCGCTTGAAGTGGAACTCCGGCACCCAGAACGAGTGGATGACGTCCGCCGACCGCAGGTTGTACTGGATCGTCTTCTTCGTCGGCAGGACGAGCAGCGGGATCTCGGTCGAGCTGCCGACCGTGGTGATCTCGGGGTCGTCGTGGTTCTTGGAGTCGCTCTTGTACTTGAACTCCCAGTTCCACTGGAACGCGACGATGTCGACCGTGACGTCCGGGTTCTCCGTCTCGGCGAGCACGCGGTTCTCGGTGGTCGCGGTGAAGAAGAACAGCACGCAGACCATGATCGTCGGGACGACGACCGTGAAGATCTCCAGCGGGATGTTGTACTGGAACTGACGGGGCAGTTCCTCTTCCGCGCCGTCGGCGGTCTTCTTCTTGCGGTGGAAGATCGCGGTCCAGAAGATCAGCGCCCAGACGATGACACCGACGATCAGGGCGGCGACGACCGTCCACGTCCACAGGGTGCGCATGTCGTGCGCCTGCGGGGTCACCCCGACCGGCCAGCCGAAGCGGAGGATCTCGTCCCCGGAACAGCCCGTCGCGGTCAGCAACACCAGCGCGGCGAGCGCGGCGACGCGACCAGCTCGCTTTACCGGCTTGCGCTCTGGATTTC
This sequence comes from Amycolatopsis sp. lyj-84, assembly GCF_046549075.1. NCBI lineage: Bacteria > Bacillati > Actinomycetota > Actinomycetes > Pseudonocardiales > Pseudonocardiaceae > Amycolatopsis > Amycolatopsis sp. lyj-84. Next base: position 53,759 of record NZ_JAJPWO010000015.1, on the reverse strand, counting down.
CCACTGCGCCTTGCCCTTTCACCCAGAGCCTCCTCGACCGATCTTTGTGACAGGGCGGAGCCTAGCCGAGTTACGGCGCCGTGCTGACCAAGGGGTAACCCCAACACGCGTATCCCCCACCACATCCGGGTGTACGCACGCACGGGCATACTGGGCCCTTCTCCCCCGCTCGGCCAACAAGAGGTGTGTGAACTAGACGTGTGCGGCCTGCTTGGACTGATCTGTTCGACCGAAGCCGACGCGGCAGGCGCCCGTGAGGCCGTCGACGCGGCGATGCGCTGCCAGCGGCACCGCGGCCCCGACGAGCACGACACCTGGGCCGACGCCGAGGTGGTCTACGGCTTCAACCGGCTGGCCTTCATCGACGTCGACCACTCCCACCAGCCGCTGATCTGGGGGCCGCCGGAGGCCCCCGAGCGCTACACGCTGAACTTCAACGGCGAGATCTACAACTACCGCGAGCTGCGCGACGAGCTGGCTTCCGAACACGGTGCGAAATTCGCCACAGAGGGTGACGGCGAGGCGATCGTCGCGGCGTACCACTACCTCGGCGACGACGCGGTGAAGAAGCTGCGCGGCATGTTCGCCTTCATGATCTGGGACTCCCAGGAGAAGGTCGTCTTCGGCGCGCGCGACCCGTTCGGCATCAAGCCGCTGTACTACGCCGCCGGCCCCGGCAAGGTCGCCTTCTCGAGTGAGAAGAAGAGCCTGCTGGAGCTTTCGAGCGTCCTCGGTGTCGAGGACGAGCTGGACCGGACGGCGTTGCAGCACTACCTGGTGTTGCAGTACGTGCCGGAGCCCGAGTCGATGCACGCCGGGATCCGCCGTGTCGAGTCCGGCACGTCGTTCCGGATGGTCCCCGGCGGCGAGGTGGAGTTCACCCGCTACTTCCACCCGCAGTTCAGCGCGAAGCCGGTCAACGGCCAGGCCGAGGCCGACGCGCTGTACGAGCGCATCGCCGACGTGATGCGCGACTCGGTCGGCAAGCACATGATCTCCGACCCGGACGTCACGGTCGGCGCGTTCCTCTCCGGCGGGATCGACTCGACCGCGACCGCGACGCTGGCCAAGGAGCACAACCCGAACCTGATCGCGTTCACCACCGGGTTCGAACGCGAGGGTTACTCCGAGGTCGACGTGGCCGCCGAGACGGCCGCCGCGATCGGGGTCGAGCACGTGGTCCGCACGGTGTCGCCGGACGAGATGATGGAGGCGCTGCCGCTCATCGTCTGGTACCTCGACGACCCGGTGGCCGACCCGGCGCTCGTACCGCTGTGGTTCATCGCCCGCGAAGCCCGCAAGCACGTCAAGGCGGTGCTGTCCGGCGAAGGCGCCGACGAGCTCTTCGGCGGCTACACGATCTACAACGAGCCGATTTCGCTCGCGCCGTTCGAGAAGATCCCCGGCGGGATGCGGAAGATCATCGGCAAGGTCTCCACGAAGATCCCGGAGGGCACCCGCGGCAAGGACCTGCTGCGGCGTGGCGCGCTGCCGCTGGAGGACCGCTACTACGGCAACGCCCGCAACTTCCGCGACGACCAGCTCCGCAAGGTGCTGCGCACGTACGAGGAAGGTGTCGGCTTCAAGGACGTCACCGCGCCTTGGTACAAGATCTCCGAGGGCTGGGACCCGGTCGCGCGGATGCAGCACGTGGACTTCTTCACCTGGCTGCGCGGCGACATCCTGGTCAAGGCCGACAAGGTCACCATGGCGAACTCGCTGGAACTGCGCGTGCCGTTCCTGGACGCCGAGGTGTTCAAGGTCGCCGCGAGCATCCCGCTCGACCAGAAGCTCGCGCACGGCACCACGAAGTACGCGCTGCGCCAGGGGCTGGCGAAGATCATCCCCGCGCACGTGCTGAACCGGCGCAAGCTCGGCTTCCCGGTGCCGATCCGGCTGTGGCTGCGCAACGAGATGTACGACTGGGCCAAGGGCATCATCGCGGACTCGCAGACCGACGCGCTGCTCGACAAGAAGGCCGTCCTGGCGCTGCTCGACGAGCACAAGGCCGGTCAGCTCGACCGGAGCCGTCAGCTGTGGGCGCTGCTGGTGTTCATGCTGTGGCACGGGATCTTCATCGAGAACCGCATCAAGCCCGAGGTGCCGGAACCCGTCTACCCGGTGAAGCTCTAGTCACGACTCGCCATGCCGGCCTTCACCGTTCACCCGGTGGAGGCCAGCATGGGGTCATGGACTTCGTCCTCGTTCACGGCACGACGCAGAGCCCCGCGGGCTGGGACCGCGTGGCCAAGCTGCTCACCGCTGCCGGGCACCGCGCGATCGCGGTGGACCTGCTGACCTCGCGAGAGCTGCCGGTCGACGGCTACGCCCAGCACGCGCGGGACCAGTACGACGGCGAGCGGCCGGTCGTGGTGGCCCATTCCGGGGCAGGCGTGCTGCTCCCCTCGATCGCCGAGGCGCTCGACGCGCGGGCGATGGTGTGGGTCGCCGCCTACATCCCCGATTTCGCGGGCGGGAAGAGCCTGCGGGACGAGGTTCAGGCCCTGTTCACCCCGGAATGGATCGGCGTGGACCCGACGGCCGACCCCGCGAAGGCGTCGGAGTTCCTCTTCCACGACTGCGACCCCGAGACCGAACACCGGGCCTTGGACACCTTGCGGCTGTTCAATCCCGCGGTCCTCGCGGCACATCCCGCCGGTCCCGCGCCGGAGATCCCGTCGACGGTGATCGTCCCCGCCCGCGACCGCACGCTGAAGCCGGAGTGGGTGCGTACTGCCGCCAGGGAGCGGCTCGGCGTTACCGCGATCGAGATCGACGCGGGGCACTGTCCTCACGTCTCCCGGCCTGCTGAACTCGCCGGGATTTTGACCGGTTCACGGCGTTAGCTTTCGCAGGGACTCGGTGAGCCAGGCGTCGTACCAGGGTATGAAGGTCGGTGTGGGGCCGAGGTCGATCGGCTTGCCCCGAGGGATACCTGAACTGGGAGCGCGGGCGGGCATCCAGCCCCACTCGTCCATGTCCCACAGCGTCCCCGCCAGTTCGCCGGTGGTGACCAGCATCGTGAACCCGGTGCAGCCTTGCTCGCTGATGGCGATACAGCCGGGCAGATCCTTCCTCACCTCGATGCCCTTGAACCAGTCGTGAGCGAAGCCGGGCTGCCAGTCCTGCAACTCCTGATGAACCCGGTGGGCGTCCGCCCTGGTGAACGGGAACTCTCCGGCGAGCTTCATGTCCTCGGCCCAGTCCCGCAGCTCTGCCATGGTCAACAGGCCGTGATAGGGCCCGGCACCGGCACCGACCCGGGTCAGGAAGTCGCGATAGTCGCCCTGGATCTCGACGCCGAGCTCGGCCTCGACGGCCGCGATATCGGCTTCGTCCTGTGGCCGGCTGCGGTACAGGTGGGTGCAGGCGCCGAAAATCACGAACTCGTCGTACTTGCGCAGATGCAGAAGAGACTCGGGGAGGTCTTCCTCGATCGCGTGCAGGCGGGCGAGTTTCTCCTCGAGGTCGTCGGTGTTCACCCTGCACAGTGTGCTGGAGACCGCACGCACCAAGCGAACCTTTAAAGCTGAAGGGGCCCTTCCCCGCGTCCCACGCGGTCAAGGGCCCCTTCGTCGCATCACATGAGGGGAAAGTCCCCTTCAGCTCACACCGGCAGGATCGCCGCGATCTCCTCGGCGGACTCCGGGCCGAAGGCCTCCTTGAGGCGGCCCAGGACGTCGGCGCGGTCGAAGGCCCACTCCTGCGTTCCCACGGTTTCCAGCACCAGTACGGCGATCAGCGAGCCCAGCTGCGCCGCGCGCTCCAGGCTCAGGCCGCTGTCGATACCGGCGATGAATCCGGCGCGGAAGCCGTCGCCGACGCCGGTCGGGTCGACCTTGCCGCGCTCCGGGACGGCGCCGATCTGCAGCGCGAGGCCGTCCTTGCCGATGATCTCGACGCCCTTTTCCCCGAGCGTGGTGATCCGCATGCCGACGCGGTCGAGGACGTCGGCCTCGGTCCAGCCGGTCTTCTGGAGCAGCAGTTCCCATTCGTAGTCGTTGCTGAACAGGTACTTCGCGCCCTCCACGAAGGCACGCACCTGCGCGCCGTCCATCCGCGCGAGCTGCTGCGAGGGGTCGACGGCGAAGGTGTAGCCGCGCTGGCGGCACTCCTCGGCGTGCCGGACCATGCCTTCGGGGTCGTCCGGGCTGATCAGCACGAGCGACAGTTCACCGGCGTGCGCGGCGACCGGCTCCAGTTCGATGTTGCGGGATTCGGCCATCGCGCCGGCGTAGAAGGTGGCGATCTGGCAGAGGTCCTCGTCGGTGGTGCAGACGAAGCGGGCGGTGTGCGCGACCTCGGACACCAGCACGCCGGCGGTGTCGACACCGTGCCGCTCGAGCCACGAGCGGTAGTCGGCGAAGTCGGAGCCCACCGCGCCGACCAGGATCGGGCGCTTGCCCAGCACACCGAGGCCGAAGGCGATGTTCGCGCCGATACCGCCACGCCGGACGACGAGGTCGTCCGCCAGGAAGCTCAGGGACACACGGTGCAGTTGCTCTGCGACGAGCTGCTCGGCGAACCTGCCCGGGAAGTGCATGAGGTGGTCGGTTGCGATACTGCCGGATACTGCGATCCTGGCGCTGTCTGCCACCGGTTCTCCTTGATCGGTCGGCCCCGCCGAAACGAGGACGGCTAAGTTACCCGCAGGTCATGCCCCATACGGGTTGCTTCAGGCACGGCCATGAACACTACCGGTTGGTAGTGGTGTCCTACTGCAACGTCAGTCATTAACTTGTCGTTCGTGACCACTTCCGCGTATCACCTCGAGCCGGAATCGATCGGCGAACTCATCGCCGACTGTGCCGGTATCCCGTCGTCCCTCCAGGCCGAGAACCTGCCACTGCCCCGGCAGATCGCTCCGCCCTGGACCGTGGACGAGCGGTGCCTGGCCCAGGTCGCCGATCTGGACGCCTACGTCTGATCGGCGTTCCGTGCATGAAGAAGGGCCGCGACCTGGGTGAGGTTCGCGGCCCTTCTTCATGCACGACGTGCGTCAGTGGAAGCTGTCGCCGCAGGCGCAGCTACCCGTCGCGTTGGGGTTGTCGATCGTGAAGCCCTGCTTCTCGATCGAGTCGACGAAGTCGATCACGGCGGTCGACACGTACGGCGCGCTCATCCGGTCGACGGCGACGCGAAGCCCGTCGAAGTCACGGAACAGGTCACCGTCGAGCGTCCGCTCGTCGAAGAACAGCTGGTAGCGCAGGCCCGCGCACCCACCGGGCTGGACGGCGATGCGCAGGTGCATGTCGTCACGGCCCTCCTGCTCGAGCAGGGCCTTCGCCTTGACGGCGGCGGCGTCGGTCAACGTGACGCCGTGGGTCTCCTCGGCGGTTTCGGCCTGAGCTGCGGCTGCCTGCTCAGCGGTCGTCATGGTTCTCCCTCTGGTCGAACTCGCTGCGGGTACTCGTCTTGCACATGGTCCAACACGTCGGAGTCCCGATCTGTTCCCCTCCATGGTGACATATCGCTCGGCCTGGTGCGTGACACCGTGACGCCTGCAACTACCCTGGTGAGGTGAGGTTCCTGCGCCGTAGCACCACAGACTCCGCCACGACCGACACCGAGACCCTCGACAACGAGGCCGTCGATGTCCAGGCCAAGGCGTACACGCCCGGAAAGGGCAAGGCCACGCCCAAGCGGCGTGAGGCCGAGGCCAAGCGCCGCGGCCCGGTGGCGCCCCCGCCGACCACCATGCGGGAGGCGATGAAGCGCAACAAGGAACTCCGCAAGTCCGCGAAGTCCGATCCGGAGTACAAGGCGAAGCAGCGCAACGCCGCCAAGGAACGCCGCGAGAAGATGATGGCGGGCGACGACAAGTACCTGCTCCCCCGCGACCGCGGCCCGGTCAAGGCCTACGTGCGCGACCTGGTCGACTCGCGGCGCAACCTGCTCGGTCTCTTCATGCCACTCGCGATCCTGGTGTTCGTCGCCCTGCTGGTGCCGTACCCGGACGTCCAGCGCTACGCGACACTCCTGTGCACCGTGATGCTGCTCGGCATGATCGTCGAGGGCGTCCTCAGCGGCCGCCGGATCTCCAAGATGGTCCGGCTGAAGTTCCCCGGCGAGACGGTCAAGGGCACGTCGATCGGCTGGTACTCCTTCATCCGCGCGAGCCAGATCCGCAAGCTGCGCGTCCCCAAGCCGCGGGTCAAGCCCGGCGACAAGGTCTGAGCAGGCGAAACCCGGGTCGTTAGCCTGGCTAACGGTCTGGGGTAGAGTCGCGCCCATGGAGTTTCGACGACTGGGCCGCAGCGGCCTCAATGTCAGTGAGATCGCGTACGGCAACTGGCTCACCCACGGGTCCCAGGTCGAAGAGGACCAGGCGCACGCCTGCATCAAGGCGGCGCTCGACGTCGGCATCACCACCTTCGACACCGCCGACGCCTACGCGAACACGGCCGCCGAATCGGTGCTCGGCCGCGGCCTGAAGGGCCTGCGGCGCGAAAGCCTGGAGATCTTCACCAAGGTCTACTGGCCGACCGGCCCGAAGGGTCCCAACGACCAGGGACTCGGCCGCAAGCACGTCATCGAGTCGGCGAACGCGTCGCTGAAGCGGCTCGGCACCGACTACGTCGACCTGTACCAGGCACACCGCTTCGACCGGACCGTCCCGCTCGAGGAGACCTTCCTCGCCTTCGCCGACCTCGTCCGCCAGGGCAAGGTGCTCTACGTCGGCGTCTCGGAGTGGACCGCCGAGCAGATCACCCAGGGCGCCGCGATCGCGCGGGAACTGAAGGTGCCGCTCATCTCGAACCAGCCGCAGTACAACGCGCTGTGGCGGGTCATCGAAGCGCAGGTCGTCCCGGCGTCCGAGCGCGAGGGCCTCAGCCAGATCGTCTGGTCGCCGATCGCGCAGGGTGTGCTCACCGGCAAGTACAAGCCCGGTCAGCCGCTGCCCGCGGGCTCCCGCGCGACGGACGAGAAGGGCGGCGCCAACATGGTCGCCCGCTTCCTCAACGACGACGTCCTCGAGCGCGTCCAGCGGCTGCAGCCGATCGCGGACAAGGCGGGCCTGTCGCTGGCGCAGCTGGCCGTGGCGTGGGTGCTTCAGAACCCGAACGTCGCTTCGGCGATCATCGGCGCTTCGCGGCCGGAGCAGGTACACGAGAACGTGAAGGCGGCCGGCGTGAAGCTGGACGCGGATCTGCTGACCGCGATCGACGAGGCGCTCGACGGCGTCGTCGAGACCGACCCCACCCTCACCCGCAGCCCCTGACGCACCGCAAGCAGTCGACTAATTGCGGACGATCTTCCCGCAATTAGTCGACTGCTTGCTTCAGTCGCCGTGTACCCGTGACTGGTACGCGATCTGACCATCGAGATCGAGGGCGTCGCCGGGGGCGCGCAGGGGGTCGATTCCCAAGCCCCGCAACAACCTGCTCGCACCGGCGACCCGATCACCCGTCCGGCCGTCGAGGCGCTCCGGCCGGTGACCCCGCTGGATCAGCAGGCCCTCGACGTCGTCGATCAACCGGTACGGGTCGTAGACCTGCTGTTCAGGCATGGCCACCGCCGGGAACCCAGGTCTTTCCGGTGATCCTCTCGTAGACCTCGGTGTAGCGCTTGCGGGTCGCCTCGACGATCTCGTCCGGGATGGCGGGGCCGGGCGGCGTCTTGTCCCAGCCGGTGCTCGCGGACCAGTCGCGGACGAACTGCTTGTCGAACGCGTGCTGCGTCCGGCCAGGCTCGTAGTCGTCGGCGGGCCAGAACCGCGACGAGTCCGACGTGAGGACCTCGTCCCCGAGCGTCAGCACACCGTCGGCGTCGAAACCGAATTCGATCTTGGTGTCGGCGATGATGATGCCGGTCTTCGCCGCGTGCTCCGCGCCCTTGGTATAGACCTCGAGCGTCAGGTCGCGGATGCGGTCCGCGGTCTCCTTGCCGATGTCGTTCACGACGTCGGCGAAGGTCATGAACTCGTCGTGGCCGGTGTCGGAGATCTTCGTGGTGGGCGTGAAGATCGGCTCGGGCAGTTTGTCGGCCTCGATGAGACCGGCGGGCAGTTCGACGCCCGAAACCTTGCCGTCACGCTGATACTCGCGCATGCCGAGACCGGTGAGATAACCGCGCGCGATGCATTCGACCTGGATCATCTTCAGCGGTTTGCACCGCGTGGCGCGGCCCGCGAATTCGGCGGGGACGTCCGTCGTGGAGACGACGTGGTTCGGCACGACGTCGGCCATCTTTTCGAACCACCAGGCGGAAAGCTGGTTCAGCAGCGCACCCTTGTCCGGAATCGGGGTCGGCAGCGAGACGTCGTAGACCGAAACGCGATCCGACGCGACGAGCAGAATGTCGCCGTCGATTTCGTAAAGGTCCCGTACCTTACCCGCGTGAATGTGCTTCATGCCCCGTCCTCGATGTTGTATTCGTAGAAAACCCAGTGGTCCGGCAACGCCGCTGATTCGCCGTACTCGAGCACGTCGCCCTCCGCGGAGAGAAACCTGTTACGGCTCAACAAGATCGCCGAACCTTCGGCCACGCCGAGTTCCGCCGCGTCCTCGGCACCCGCCAGCCCCGCGGCGTGCTGAGTCTGCGTCGACGCGAGAACCCGGCCAGTCCGGTCCGCGACGTACTTCACCGTGCCTTCGACGATCCGCACCGGCTCGAACAGCAGCGGCGCTTTGGCCGCGACAGCGCCTTCGAACCAGGAGACCGACGTCGACACCGGCTGTTCCTGTCCCGTGTATGTGGTCCGGCGCCGCCGGATCACGGGAGAACCCTCTTCGATGCCGAGCGCGGCCGCCACCCGGTCCGGCGCCGGGACGAGCCCGGCCTCACGGATTTTCGCGTAGTGGCCCGGCGGATAGACCTTGCCGGTTCGCGCGATCGAGATCGTCCGATCGTGCGCGGAGCGGTGGAGCGATCTGGTCTGCACCACTGTCCCGATCCCGCGTACCGCGCGCACCAGACCTTCGGCCCGGAGCGTCGAGAGCACCTTCATCGCGGTCGCCATCGCGACGTTCCAGTTTCTGGCGATCTCACGCGCGGACGGGACCGCGTCACCTTCCTTGAGCCTGCCCGAAACGATGTCGTCGCGGATGTTTCCCGCGATCTGGAGGTATGGCGGTTCGGGTCGGTCGACGGCGGGCAAGGTGACTCCTCACAAGGTCGCGCGGTGCGCACAAGCGTTCTAGCACACCAATGGGCGAGCACCAAGGATCCTGCTCACACCCCATTATTACGTACTAGTACACATTCTGGACGGTGCTCTAGTACACCTGTTACTCTCCGCAGAGTTCCCGAAACCCGTTGGGGGGCTCGATGAACCATCTGAGCATCGACGAACTGCTCGAAGAGCTTCGAAGACGCCGGTGGGTCGTCTACATCTTCGGTCCCCGGGAGGAACCGGAGGTCTGTGCCGCGGTGTTCCAGTGGGACACCTGCGCCGACGTCCTCGTCCTCCGCGGTGAGGAACGAGCCTCCGCTTTCCGGGTCACCACCCTCCCCGACACGGACGTCTTCCGTCCGGCGCTCGTCTCATGGCAGTACCACTCGACGGCCGACTGGACCCTGCGCGCGGTGCTCACCATCCCCGCGCCCGGCGACGCCGCCGCGCCGATCCAACTGCTGCAACCACATCCGGACTGCGTGATCCCGATGGAAGCGCGCCAGCCGGTCACCATCCTGCCCGCCAACGGGACCCCCAAGCCCGACCAGGGAGATCCCTAACCGCGGCCGATCACCTGCTCGGCGACAACGAGGTCGTGCGGGTAGGTGATCTTGAGGTTCTCCGCGCTGCCCGGAACCCACCGCACCGGCAGCGCGGAGAACCTTTCCATGCACGAAGACGTGTCCGTGCCGACGAAACCCTCGCGCTCGGCCGTTTCGTACGCCTCGAGCAACGGGGCGGCGCGGAAACCCTGCGGCGTCTGCACCCGGATCGCGCCGGGCAGCGCGCCGGACACGGTGTCTCCGTCCACGCGCACGATGTCGTCGGCCGCGACCCCCGGCACCGCTCCCCCGTACCGCCGCGTGTCGGCGAGGACGTCCGCGATCAGTTCCGGCGTGACGAGCGGACGGGCCGCGTCGTGCAGCAGTACCGCGTCGATCTCGCCGCTCTCGATGCGGGAAGCCAAGTGGCGCAAGGCGTTCAGCTCCGAACCCTGGCGCGTCGCACCGCCGTGCACGAGTTCGACTTCACCCGGATGCGAGGCGAGTACCTCTTGCGCGAGTTCGGTGTCCTGTGGCCGGATGACCAGCACGAGCACGTCGATCCCGGGCACGCGGGCGAACGCGCCGAGCGACCACGCGACCACGCGCCTGCCCGCCACCGGCAGGTAGACCTTGTTGAGCTTGGCGCCGACCCGGGTGCCCGCTCCGCTCGCGAGCACCACCCCGGCGGCCTTCGTCTGAGCCACAGGCAACTCTGGCACAGGCGGGTCGGTAGGTTGGGTCCGGCCACCGAAGTGATCCGAAGGGGCAGGGCGTTGGAAGACGAAATCCTCGAGTTCGCCGAAGTCGAGCAGCCAGATGAACACGCGCGCTCGGCGGCGATCGCCCTGCACTCGAAACTGATCAAACCCGCCGGGTCGCTGGGCAGGCTCGAAGAACTGGGCGTGTGGGTCGCGGCCTGCCAGGGCCAGTCGCCGCCGCGGCCGTTCACGCGGCCCAGGGTCGTGGTGTTCGCCGGAGACCACGGCGTCGCGGCCAAGGGCGTCTCGGCGTACCCGGGCGAGGTCACCGCGCAACTGGTCGGCAGCATGCTGACCGGCGGCGCGGCCATCAACGTGCTGGCGGCTTCGGCGGGCGCGAGCGTCCGGGTCGTCGACATGGCCGTCGACACCGACGCCCCCGCCACCCGGTCGATCGGCGAGTACAAGGTGCGGCGCGGGTCCGGCTCGATCGACGTCGAGGACGCGCTGACCGACGAAGAGGCGCGTGCCGCCGTCCGCGCGGGCAGGGCGATCGCCGACGCCGAGGTCGACGGCGGGGCCGACCTGCTCATCGCGGGCGACCTCGGGATCGGGAACAGCACCCCGGCCTCGGTGCTGATCGCGGCGCTGACCGGCAGCGAACCGGTGGCCGTCGTCGGCCGCGGTTCGGGGATCGACGACAACGCCTGGATGCGCAAGGCCGCGGCGGTCCGTGACGCGCTGCGGCGGGCGAGGACCGTGCTGGCCGACCCGGTCGCGCTGCTGCGCACCGCGGCAGGCGCCGACATCGCCGCGATGGCGGGCTTCCTCGCCCAGGCCTCGCTGCGGAAGACGCCGGTGATCCTGGACGGCCTGGTCGCCGCCGCGGCCGCGCTGGTCGCCGAGGAGCTCGTCCCCGGCGCGCGGCAGTGGTGGACCGCGGGCCAGCGCGGCGGCGAACCCGCGCACGCGCTGGCGCTGGAGCACCTCGACCTGGAGCCGATCCTGGATCTGGACGTGCGCCTCGGCGAGGGGACGGGCGCCGTCGCGGCGCTGCCGCTGGTGTTCATGGCGACACGGGTGCTCGCGGAGATGGCGACGCACGAGCAGGCCGGGGTGAGCGGTCCGCTGATCGAGGCACCCGCTTCCTGACGCTCCTCCACCGCGTTTGGTCCTCTAGTTGCGGTTCGGGCCGCCCCGCGCGTGACAGGAAAGGCCCGTTACTTGCAAATTTTGCAAGTAACGGGCCTTTCCTAGCGTCGGTGACGGGGCTCCGGACCGGAGCGGACGTCAGCCCAGCGGGTACATCCAGCCTTCCGGAGCGGGACGGGTGCCCTCCTGGATGCCGGTCAGCGCGCCGCGCAGCTTCATCGTCAGCTCACCGGGCTGCCCGCCGGCCACGGAGAACTCGCCGCCCGCGTGCTTCACGTGCCCGACCGGCGTGATGACCGCCGCGGTCCCGCAGGCGAACACCTCGGTCAGCTCGCCGGAGGCCGCCGCCTTCTCCCACTCGTCGGTGGAGATGCGCCGCTCCTCGACCTGGTGCCCGAACGACTTCGCCAGCTCCAGCAGCGACTTGCGGGTCACGCCCGGCAGCAGCGAACCGGTCAGTTCCGGGGTCACGACGCGGGCGTCGTCACCGGAGCCGAAGACGAAGAACAGGTTCATCCCGCCCATCTCCTCGACCCAGCGCCGCTCGACCGCGTCGAGCCACACGACCTGGTCGCAGCCCTTGGCCACGGCCTGCGCCTGCGCCACGAACGACGCCGCGTAGTTCCCGGCGCATTTGGCCTCGCCGGTGCCACCGGGGACCGCGCGCACGTACTCGGTCGAGAGCCACACGCTCACCGGCTTGACGCCGCCGGAGAAGTACGAGCCCGCGGGCGAGCCGATCAGCGCGTAGAGGTACTCGTTCGCGGGGCGGTTGACCCCGAGCCCGGCTTCGGTGGAGATCATGAAGGGCCGCAGGTACAGCGACTCGCCCGGCTTCGTCGGGACCCAGCGGCTGTCGACGGCGAGGAGTTCGCGGATCGAGTCGAGGAAGACCTCCACCGGCAGCTGCGGCATGGCCAGTCGCTCGGCCGAGTTACGGAACCGGATCGCGTTCGCGTCGGGCCGGAACGCGGCGATGGTGCCGTCCGGCTGGCGGTACGCTTTGAGGCCTTCGAAGATCGCCTGGCCGTAGTGCAGCACGGAGGTCGCCGGGTCGAGGGTGAGGGGCGCGTACGGCCCGACGGTCGCGTCGTGCCAGCCCTGCTCGGCGCTCCATTTCACGGTCACCATGTGGTCGGTGAAATGCAGCCCGAAACCGGGTGCCGCCAGTACGTCCGCGACGCGTTCCGGGCTCGCGGGGCTCGAGTGCGGGAGGTGGGCGAACTGCGTCGTGGTCGTCATGCCTAGACGATAACGCTTGGTCGGACCCACGTTAGTCGGACGTCCGCATATCTTTACCTCACACGATCTGTCCGTCAGGACGAACACGCGAGGGCGCTCGCCCCTAGGATGGGTGACGTGACGGTAAACCCGATGCAGCCCGCCCACCCGGCCAAGTCCGCCACCCCCGGCCGGGCGACCGACGTCAAGACGTTCGCGACGGCGGTACTGCTGACCTTCGGCGTCGGCGTACTGATGATGGACGGCTGGGCCCTGCTGGAAAGCGGCTTCGGCGCGTTCCTCGGCCTGGTCGCCGGCGGCTTCGGCGTCTTCTGGTGGCGTCAGATCCACGGCAAGGTGTTCCCGCGCGAGCTGTCCACCAAGTCGGTGGTCATCCTCACGGTGATCAACGTCGCGCTCGTGCTGCTCCTGCTCCTCCAGGTGAGCTAGAGCAACCCGTCGGGGAGCCCGGGCGCCGGCCAGTCCGGGTCCGGGCGGAAGTCGGTCCACGTCCCGTCGAAGGGGAAGCGACCGGCGTCCGCGAGCGCCCCGATCCGCTCGCCCTCGGCGCGCAGCCGGCTCAGCTGTCCTGCCGTGATGCGGCCCGCGAGGACGGCTTCTTCGGCCTCGTCCTCGTCCTTCCATTGCCAGCGTCCGCCGGGCTCGACGGCGACGTCGAGGATGCCGTCGATCCGGTCCGGCCCGGACGGCGTGCGCCCCAGCGGGACCTCGAGGTTGACGTACCAGTTCAGGAAGTGGCCTTCGGCGTCGAAGAACCACCAGACCGACGACCATTCGTCGTCGGCGATCCGGCGCAGCGTCGAGGTGTCGCGCCAGAAGTCGGGCACGCGCACCCTCTCCACCCGGAACCGCTCCTCCAGCGGTGCCTCGCGGAAGAGCCGCCCGTCGGCGAGCCTGCTGCCGACGATCGGGGTGTCCGCGGGAAGCCAGCCGAGCAGCACGGTGCCGTCGTCGGCGATGACGCGCAGCGGGTGATGCTGGCCGATCGAACCGTCCGGTCGCAGGAACCGTTCGACGACCGTGTCACCCGGGGTCCATTGGGGATCACGCACGCCTTGAACGGTACCCACGGGCGCGGACCCGCAGAACCAGTTCGGCGAGCGTTCCCACTCCCGCGAGCCCGAGGGCCACGACCGGCCCAGCGAAGGCCGCCGCGACGGCCACGATCAGTCCACAAGCGAGTGTCGCCTTCGGACGTTCCGGGGAAAGGCGCTCCCGGCCGTCGGTGAAGGCGTCCACCGCGACCGGCACGGTCGCCACCGCGACCGCCACGGTCAGCACCGGCAGCAGCGAGACCGCGTCCGCCGCGGCGAGGAGTTCGCGGAACGACGTCGCCGAAAGCCCCAGCCGGACCGGTCCCAGCTGGTAGAGGGCGACGGCGATGATCGCCACGGCCACGGCGCCCACCGCGGCCGCGCGCCCGGCGCCGGGACGGCGGGGCAGCAGGAACGGCAGCAGCACCAGCACCGCGAAGCCGAGACCGGGCACGGACGGCGGGTCCGGCGCGATGAACTGCGCCAGCGGCGGGATGCCCACGCAGATCGCGACCAGGGAGGCGGCCGCGGCCAGCAGCAGACCGGTGACCCAGCGGGCGGCGTAGTCACCGAGGCGGACGCCCGCCAGATCGGCCACGGCCACCACGACGGCGAACACCGCGGCGGCGGCTCCCGGCGCGGTCGGGAAGAGGTACTGCCCGAACGTCGTCGCGAAGACCAGGACCAGGCCCAGCCGTGAAACGGAGCCCACGATCCGCTCGGGCCGGGTGTCCCCCACCGGCGGCAGCAGTGCCTCGGCCGCGACGGCGAGCACGGCCGCGACCACGGCGGCGAGAAGAACCCAGTAGTCCGCTCCGGAGGTACCCACCGCGAGTGCGATGAGCAGACCGCCCGCCAGCCGCACGCCGTCTCCCTTGCCGTAGATCGAGTGACCCGGTCGGCCCCGCTGTTACCCCAGGTCCGACTGTCATTAGCATGGCTCACGATCCAACCGGGCGGACGCCCGGTACCACCGCGAACGCGCGAGGAGCCAGAAGTGACCGTGCCGAAGCTTGCCCTGACCGAGAACGCCGAAGCGGCGCTTGCCAAGACGCGCGCCGACGTCGTCGTCATCGGAACCCTGCAGGGCGAGGACGGCCTGGCGCTCGCCGCCGGCTCCTCCGTTGCCGATGCCGCCTTCGACGGCAAGCTCGCCGACGTCCTCGGCACGCTCGGCGCGTCCGGCAAGGCCGACGAGGTCGTGAAGGTACCGACGCTGGGCAAGCTGTCCGCCGGTGTCGTACTGGCCGTCGGCCTCGGCAAGGCGGGCGCGGACGGCGTCACCGCCGAGCAGGTCCGCCGGGGTGCCGGTGCCGCCGCGCGGGCGCTGAACGGGACCGAGCGCGCGTTCGTCACGCTGTCGGCGATCGACCTGCAGGCCGCCGTCGAGGGCACCGCGCTCGGCGCGTACTCCTTCACCGAGTACCGCTCCGAAAAGGGCGACGGCCCGGTCGCGAAGGTCGACTTCGTGAGCCCCGAAGAGGGCACCGCCAAGGACCACAAGGCGACGCTGAAGGCCGCCACCCTGATCGCGGAGTCGGTGATCATCGCCCGCGACCTGATCAACACCCCGCCGAACGACCTGTTCCCGGCCTCCTTCGCCGACCGCGCGAAGACCCTGGCCGAGGCGAACAACCTCGAGTTCGAGGTCCTCGACGAGAAGGCCCTCAAGCGCAAGGGCTTCGGCGGCATCCTCGGCGTCGGCGGCGGTTCCTCGCGGCAGCCGCGCCTGCTGCGCCTCGCCTACAAGCCGGCGAAGGCGTCGAAGAAGGTCGCGCTGGTCGGCAAGGGCATCACCTTCGACTCGGGCGGCATCTCGATCAAGCCCGCCGCGAACATGGACCACATGACCTCGGACATGTCGGGCGCGGCCGCCGTGCTCGCCTCCGTGGTGCTGGCCGCGAAGCTGAAGTACCCGCTCGAGGTCGTCGCGCACATCCCGCTGGCGGAGAACCTGCCCTCGTCCACCGCCTACCGGCCGGGCGACGTGCTCAGCATGTACGGCGGCAAGACCGTCGAGGTGCTCAACACCGACGCCGAAGGCCGTCTCGTGCTGGCCGACGCGATCGTGCGCGCGGGCGAGGAGAACCCCGACTACCTGATCGAGACCTCGACGCTGACCGGCGCGCAGGTCGTCGCGCTGGGCAACCGCACCGCGGGCGTCATGGGCTCGGACGAGTTCCGCGACCGGGTCGCTTCGATCGCGCAGGCGACCGGTGAGGGCGGCTGGGCCATGCCGCTGCCGGAGGAGCTGCGCGCCGACCTCGACTCGCGCCTGGCCGACCTGGCCAACGTCACCGGGCACCGCTGGGGCGGCATGCTCGCCGCGGGTGTCTTCCTGCGCGAGTTCGTCGCCGACGGCCTGCCCTGGGCCCACATCGACATCGCGGGCCCGTCGTTCAACACCGCCGGGGTGTGGGGCTACACCGGCAAGGGCGGCACCGGCGTCCCGGTCCGCACCATCGCCGCGGTGCTGGCGGACATCGCCGCCAACGGCTGATCGCTTTCCCGCGTGAAGGCCCCCTTCCCTCTGTCCAGCCGAGGGAAGGGGGCCTTCACGCGCTTCAGGGGGCCGGGGGCAGCGGTGTGTCCACGAGCTGGTCGAAGGCCAGCCCGCTGGAGCCCTCACCCCTGCCGACGCCGCGCCGTGCGCTGAGCCAGACGACGACGCGGCCGTCACGCCAGCGTGTCCGGTTGTAGGCGACCGAAAGCCGCGTGCCCGCCTGGGTCACCTCTTCCTCGTTGACGAAGTACTGCGGTTTCTGACCGGGTTGCGGCTGGTCGAGCCCCGGCCGCAGCAACGTCGTCCTCGGCTCCACCGGCTTCTGGTCCACGACGCCGGGCATCGCCGCGCGCTGCAACCGGATCTCGCGGTGGTCGCCGGGTTCGTGCACCGGGATGAACGGGATCCAGTGCTCCGGCACGGTGTTCATCAGGACGTACGAGATCGGGGCGCGCGGCGGATCGGCGTCGGCCGCCTCGGTGGCCTCGGCCAGGCGTCGCCGGAACGTGACGACCTCGGCGGCCGCCTCGCTTCCGCGGCGGGGCTCCCCGATCGGCGTGGTGACGGTCTGCTCGATCCCCCAGACCATGTTCGCGGCCTCGTCGCGGATCAGCAGGACCTCCTCCAGCGCGGGTCCCTCGGTCACCTTCGGCACACTCGGCGGGAGCAGCAGATCGGTGTCCGCCTGGACGTCGTCGTCGCCGATGGTGTCCAAGGTGAACATCGACCACCGGCGCCAGTCCTGGTCGGGCCCCGCGCCCGCCGGGGTGATCGCCTGCTTCTGCCCGAACACGTCCGTGACGACCATGCCCGTGACCTTCGCGAGCGTGCCGGCGGGCAGATCGCACGGCACCTGGTACCAGTCGTTGGAGAAGACCAGCGCGAACTCCAGGAAGACCAGCCGCGCGAGATCGGTGCTGTCCGTCCGGACGGCGGCGAAGTTCGTCTTCCCGTCCTCCTGCGCCCACCAGCGCGGCAGCGGCATCCCGGAATAGCGCACCGGGGCGGGGAACACGGTCCTGGTCAGCGTCGGCTCCGGCGGTTTCGTGCCACCGAGCGGGTTCTTCGGGTCGACGGAGAAGGCGTGCCAGTCCAGGGTCCCGCCTTCGTACTCCTTGGCGGACAGCTTCTTCTCGCCACCGCCCGGTGCCCCCGCGGCCACCGAGAACCGGTGCTCGAACCGGCTGGGATCCCAGGTCGCGTCGGCGGGCTCGGGTCGTTCGATCAGGCTCTCGTACCAGCGGACCAGCCGCCGCCCCAGCTTCCGCAGCAGGTCACGCTGCACCGCGCCGATGACGCCGGTGCCGTCCTCGGCGTTCCCGCCGCCCTTGAGGTGCAGGTAGAAAAGGTGCCCGTCCATCGCGCGTCCGGCGATCGTCTGCATCATCGCCCAGACCTCGGGATGCGCCAGTTTCGCGACGTCGCCGGGGTTGCCGGGAGCGGGCAGGGCGATGGGATACCGCTTGAGGTAGTCCTCCTTGATCCTGAAGAGTGCGCCCAGCAGAGAATGGGCCGCCATCAGTTTGAACCACTGCCTGCCGATCGCCAGCCGGAGATCGAAGGCGACCTTCTCGTCACCACTGGTGCCGTAGGCCAGCGTCGGCAGCCGTCGTTCCGCGGCGGTCTCGAGTGGATGGTCGACGGCCAGCTCCCGCGGCGTGCCCTCGTGCGGCTGGAACCGGGTGGGACGCGACGGTGTCACCGCGTAGGTCACCGTGACCGGGCTGCCCGCGTCCGCGCCGCGCAGCTCCCCCAGCTGCCACTGCCGGGTGAGCATCCACAAAGGATCCCGGACCTCCGCCCGCAGCGCCCGGTCGAAGCCGACCGTGCGGGGACGGCCTTCCAGCCGGTTCCAGACCCCGACGGCCGGGGTTTCCCTGGCGGCCAGCTCGTCGGCGAAGTTCCGCGCTTCGGTCATGGCATGGCCTTCCGGCGCAGGTCGGCGACGGCGAGGTCGGTGCCGACGGTGACGTCGCCCCGGACGGCCGAAAGCACGGCGGCCGGGAGCAGCTGGGAAAGCGGCGTGCCGTCGAGGTGGTCCGGTTCGACGGCACGGGTCTTGGCGAGCTGGAACGTCTCCGTGATCGCTTCCACGAGCAGTTCCGGCGTCCAGCTCTTCTCCGGATCGAGCACCGGCGGGACCACGAGCAGCATCGCCTGCGGCGGCTCGGAATCCGGGCGGTCGTAGTGCAGCGCGATCCCCGTCGTCTCCCGTTCGGCGGGAATCACCTCGGTCCATTCGTCCAGCAACAGTCCACAGTGGTCTTTGCCGTTCAAGGAGGCCGCGTAGTGCGCGGTGAACAGCAGCCGGTCCTGGTCGAGCTGGTCGCCCACCTTCTCCGGATCGAAGAACTCCATGGCCAGCCAGTGATCGTTCTCGACGTAGGGCAGCTGGACCGGGGTCAGCGCCGGTTCCTTCCAGGTGAGAGGGCCGGTGTCGAGCAGCGCGTTGGCGAGCAGCACGGTCTTCTCCCACAACCGCGGCTTCTCCCGCACCCTCGCCATGCCGTGCAGCCAGTCGTCCACCGGGAAGTCGCGGCGTTCGAGGACGTCGGGATCACGCGACGTCAGGTGCGCGACCAGCTCCACACTGTCGGCCCTGGCGTCCCGCCACTGTTCGAGGACCGCTTCCGGCGGGGTGAATTCGGGAACGACGAGGACGTCCTCGCCCAGCAGCACTTCGAGGACGTCGATCGCGGCGGCGACCCGGTCCGGCCGGGTGACGGCCTTGTCGTGGACGTTCACCAGCAGGTCTTCCGCCGTCTTCTTCCGGCCCTTCTCGCCGATGAGGTCCACTTCGAGCTTTTTCGCCCTGGTCAGCAGTTCCTGGCCATACGCGACGACCTGGTCCTCGAACGGCTTCAGATCGAGGCCCGCCGGGTCGATGTCGGTCAACGGCAGCTGGCGGGCGACGTCGTCGAGCAACCCGCTCAGCGTCGGCTCGCTCGTGCCGGCGAAGTCGGTCAGCCTGCCAAGACGCCGTTCGAACACGATGCGGTTCGACCGCACCCTGCCACGTTGCAAGGACGGCGTCCGCTCACGGGCTCCGAGCTTCGTGACGATCAGCCGCTCGATCTGTTCCAGCAACCGGAACCGCTCCGCGTCCGATGTGGACGAAGGCAGTCTCTCGTATTCCCCGAACAGGACGTTCGCCGTGTCCAGTGCCTTTTTCATCCGCTCGGCCACCGCGGCGACGGCGGCGAGAACGGTGGCGAAGACACCGCCCCGCCAGACCGACAGCTCGCCCCAGCCGCTGATCACCAGCCCGAAGTCGCCCGCGGTCCGCGCCAGTTTCGCGTACCGGGCGAGGAAGTCGTCGATGTTCTCGAGGATCTCCGCGCGGTTCGGCTGCGCGGGGTAGAGCTCCCCGAGGTCGGTGCGGAAAGCGGTGACCTCGGTGCCCAGCCTGGTGAGGGAGTCCAGCACCGCGACCGGGCGTTCCCTGGCGACGGTCACCTCGTCGTCGGCGCGGCGGTCCACCTGCGCCGAACCGGCACCGGGCACCAGATCGGTCGGCCGCAACGGCCGGGCCGTGGTCAGCAGCGAGCGCAGAGTGCCGATCAGCGGGGAAAGTTCGAAGAAGCTGACCTTCCCCTCGACCCGTTCGGTGTACTCGATCGTGAGCGCCGCGTCCGGCCGGGGCCGGGACTTCTCGACGACGACGCCGAGGATCCGGTCGTCGAGGTCGGTCGTCTCCGCCTTTCGCGCCGGGGGCACCGCCCACAGCAGGTCGATCGCCTGCAGTCCTGCCTCGGCCTGGCTCACCACCCGGCTCTGCGGCCTTCCGCGTTCGTCGAGCCAGGTGACCAGCGCGGCCACGGAGCCCGCGTCCGGCAGGACCGTCCTCAGCCAGGCGTTGACCGCCGGTTCCGCCCTGGCGCGCGGATTGTTCCTGCCCAGCAACGGGGCTCCGTGATCGGGCCGGAGGCCGGGGGTGAACTGCAGGCCGAACCGGTGGGTGAGCGTGGTCCCGCTGCGCGGCGTCTCGACCACCGAAGGCTCGGGCAGGACGCCGCCTTTCGCATAGGAGTCCAGCGTCGCCGACGCGCGTTCGGCGTTGCCCTGCAAGGCTTGATGCGCGCCTTCGGCGACGACGAGGTCGGCCAGCGCGTCGTGGGCGTTGCGCAGGGCATCGAGCTGAACGCCGATCGCCGTCTTCTCGTCCCCGTTCGCCTCGGGGAGATCGGTGAAGTCGAACGGGTAGACCTTCTGGTCCTTCGGCAACGGTTCCACTTCTCGGTCCACGTGCCGGAGCAGGGCCAGCCCGTCGATCACGTTGCGGGCCTCGACCTGTTCGATGCTCCCCGGGGTCGTCTTCGTGTCGGTGATCTTGTTGGCCCGCAACGGGAACTTTCGCCGCAGCCCGGCGATGAACTTGTCGAGGCCGGCGCGGGCGTCGTGGAGACCGCGTTCGAACCGGTACCCCAGCAGGGCGCCGGGAGACTGTCCCTGCCGCATTCCGTCCAAAAGAGACAGTGCGATCCGGACTCGTTCGGAGCTCAGGTTCACCGCGAACGTACTGTCCTTGCGTCCCTTGCCGTTCGCGAGGAAACCCGCGCGCAGTATCGCGGCCGTCCGCGCGTGGGCCGGCGACGGCGCGTGCACGAATCCGCCGTTGTCCTCGTCGTGGGGCAGGTCTTCGGTACCGAAGATCGCGGGCAGCCCGGCGGGAAGGGGTGCCGTCTCCGCCGCGGATTCGCGGTGGACGTTCTCCAGCCAGCCGTACGCCCCCAGATGCGTTCCCCGTTTCGGCGCGCCCCCGGCCGGATCCTTCCGCAGCTCGGCCAGCCGCTCGTTGACCAGGCCGAGCCGCCAGGCGTCGAGCCGGTAGGAGGTGCAGTCGAGATGCTCGGCGAACACCCGCTCCAGCCGCGCGGTGGGCAGTTCCGCCAGCGCCTTCACCGCTTTCAGCTGTTCGCTCAGCTCCGCCGTCGCCGGGCTCGCGTCCAGGATCGTGCGCAGGTACTCGTGCACCGGCCGCTCGGGATCGATCGCCGGATCCGTCGAATAGAGCTTGTGGTACCGGCTTTCGCTGGGCCCGCCGGAGGGGTCGACGTGGATGAACGGCGCGTCCCGGCCGTCGGGTGCCTCGGCGCCGGGGGTCAGCAGGGCGAGCCGCCTCGCCGCCTCGGCCGCGCCGAGCAGCACCGCGTGCCTCGCCAGCGAGTACAGCAGCGCGGACGGCGGGAGGTTGTCGATGAATCCGAGTTCCTTGCGCACGGTCTCCAGCTCGTTCGCCCCGTAGTGGGCGAGCCAGTGCAGGTAGTTCCCCTCGGCCGCGTACTTCCGGATCTTGTCCACTTCGGACAGTGGCCGGTCGTCGACGACCGGGGCCGCCAGCAGCCGGACCTCCTCGGCGAACACCCGCCGGGCCAGATCGGGTTCACCGGCCGAGTACCCGAACCTGGCCAGCACCTCGCGGACGGGTTCACCGACCGCGGCCACGGCCGCGCGGAGACCGCTCGCGCCCAGTTCCTCACGTCTGGACAGGTCTTCGACGCTTTGGGCGTACCGCTGGTGGTACTCGGCCGACGTCGGATGGAGCGCGAGGATGTCCAGCAGCTTCTGGTGCGGGTCGCCCCCGGCCGAGTCGAGGTACTGGACGTGTGCGAGCGCGGCGTCCCAGTCCTTCGCGGCCTCTTTGAGGATGTTGTTCAAGGCGGTGCGATGAGGCAGGGTCTCGGGAAAGGCGAGTTCGGAGAACACCGTCGTCGGCAGGATTCCGTAGGGCTGGCGCCCGATCTTCACCACCGGCAGCGGTCCCCGCCCCGACACGTGTTCGAGGAAGAACTGCCGCGTCTTCGCGATCTGCTCCTCGGTCAGGACGCCATTGAGGAGCGCGGGAAGGTAATGGCCCCAGGTGGCGGGCCACAGCGCGGTGTGGGCCGCGCGGGCGTCCCGCCGGTCGGTGCCCTCGGCGTTCGGCACCCCGGCGAGCACCGCCGGATCGAGCCCGAGCAGTTCGGCGAACCACTCGCCGTCGGTCTTGGTGGTCCAGTCGGCCGCGGCGGCGGTGAACCCCGCCGCGGTCGCGAACCCGGATTCGGCCTCGGCTTGGGGATCCTGGCCCGCGGAGACCTCTTCGGAGTTGTTCGTCGGCGTACCCTGCGGCAGGAAACCGAAGCCGGACGGCGTGCGCAGCTGGTCCCCGATCAGCTTTCCCCACGCCGTCGCGGACTCCTGTGGAGTGGCCTGCTCGCGGAGACCGAGCACGACGAGCCGGTCGATGTTCCCGGGCGGGAGGACTTCGGCGGGGATCCGCACGGCCATACCCGCCGTCTTGGCCGCTTCGAAGTCCACCAGCCACTTCAGCGCCGTGGGGACGACGAGTTCGCCGGTCTCCTCGACGACTCTCAGCCGGTCTTCCCCGGTCTCGCCGGGATCCGGGCTGACGGCGAGATCGGGCTGGACAGGACGCCCCGGCACCGCGAAGACGCGCTGGTCTCCCACGTAGCCGTAGACGGTGAACAGGTCCGGCAACAATTTGGCCTTCGCCGCCACCGTCCATGACTCTTCGGCGATCTCCGGCGGCGGGGTGAGCACGAGGAACGCCACCGTGACGGTTTCGACCGGGTTCGACGGCGCACTGTCCACACCGGACGGACGCCGGGCGCGGATCGCGTTCGCCCTGACGGCTCCGACCGCGGCGAGCAGGGCGATGTCGGCGTCCCGCAGTTTCCGGCGATCGCCGCGCGCCTTCCGGACCGACGTCCAGTACGTCACCGTCGGCCCGCGGTCCTGCGCCGCGACGGCCTGCGGCGTGACGACCACCAGCACGGGCCCGTCGGGAATCCCGGTCGGGCGGTCGTCGGGGTTGGCCGGTTTGTGTTTCCCCAGCAACCATCCCGCGCGGCCGGCGGGTACGCGTCCGACGAGCTGCTGCCACGCGGACCGCCGTCCCACCGGGGAGTCGCCGACCGCCCAGAGCGTGGTCCAGTACGCGTCCAGCGCGGCGAGTTCGGCACGGGTCAGGTTGTCTTCGAACTTGTCCACCGACCATTCGTCGGGGAAGATCCGCACCAGCAGATCGTCGCCGACGAACCGGGTCTCGACCCGCACCGGTCCGAGCAGGACCGGGAAATCGAGCGTCAGCTCAGCCATTCGGCAGCATCTCCCCCGCGTGCACGGCCACCAGGACCGGGGCCTGGAAAAGGATGTAGGCGACGTCGGCGGAGCTGATCCTGGTTGCCCAGCTGCCGATGTTCAGATCGTCTTCGCGCTGGGCCACCTTTTCGCCGTCGTCGGGATCCAGCCGCGCGTCGCCGAGGCGGACCGTCACGTTCCGGTCGAACCGCACGAACCCGGTCTCGCCCGGCTTGGGATCCACGTGGCCCCAGGTGATGTCGTTCCAGACCTCGACCTCGGGCAGCTGCCCCTTGGGCGGCTCGTCCACCCCGAACCTCGGCTCGCCGGGGCGCTCCTTGAGGACGAAGAACCAGCCGAGTTTGTCTTCCCCGCCTTCTCGCGCCTCGTCGTCTTCGAGCGGGAAGCCGAGCAGGTAGAGATCCGGGGCGATCTTCGCCTCGTAGGTCGGCAGCAACACGAGTTTCGGATCCAGCGGGGCGTTCGGCGAAAGCGGGGCGATGGTCCGCTCCCCGCTCTTGTCCACGACGCCGTCCTTGACCGGCCAGACCGCCTTGTGCGCGTAGATCGACGCGTTCGGGTACTTCTTGAGCAGCTCGCCGCGGATCACCAGGACGAGGTCCTTCCGTTGCCTCGTCTCCGGGGGTGACGGCGGCGCCTGCCGGGGGTTGTTCTCGCCCAGTCGCGCGGCCGGTTCCCAGAGGTGCAACGGCGGGATGTCGTACAGCCGCTCACGCCAGGCCTCTCGGCTCTCGCCCGCCCGCAGCGGCACCGTGCGCGGGTCCCAGAACTGACGGAACGGCGTTCCCCGCTGGTCGGTCGGGAACTCGCGCCACAGCAGCTCCCGCGCCATCTCGTGGTTGAGCCCGACGAGATAGGCCTCGATGAACTGCCGGTTGTTCTCCAGCAGGGTGATCGAATTGTCCGGGAGCAGCCCGATGTTCGGTACGAAGGTCTCCACCGACATCTTCAGGAGTTCTTCGTACATCGGCATGTCGAACACCGGATAGGCCAGGATCTCGATGAGGTCGCCCACCGCGATCCGCAGCCGCTCCGGCAGGTTCATCGCCCCCGCCATGCTTTCCAGCAGGGTCTTCTCGGCGCGGAGGCCGGCGAGCATGTCGTCGATGGCGGTCAGCACGTCGAGCTGGTCTTCGCCGGGGTCACCGGCGGCGGTCTCGGCGAGGCCGTCGTGCATCGCCCGCAAGGCGCTCTTGTAGCGCTTCGTCTCCTCGCTGTCTTCGCTGTCGTCCTGCTCTGCCGCGAAATCCGGCATGCTCATCCTGAACGTGACCCCCGGCGCCCCTTTGGGTTTCGCGGCGAAGACCTCGTTCCGGTCGATCCGGTCCACCAGCAGGTCGTACTGGCTTCCCTCGCGCAGCAGCCGTTTCCTCAGTCGTGACCCCGGCCGGGTGATCCGGCGCATCGGCGCGGACATCGGTGCCGCCGCGACCCGGCTCTCGCTCACCTTGTAGCCCACGGCGAACAGTTCGGGCTCGGCGGCCAAAGCCGTCTGCCTCGGGCGTCCGACGACTCGTCCGTGCGCGGGCGCGGTCAGGGTCAGCGCACGGCCGGACACCGGCCCGGCCGCCGCGGCCGCTGTTTTCGGCGGCGCCTGCGGAGTGATGTGCTTGCCCTGCAACGTCTTTCCGAGCTGGCGGGCCAGTTGCGCGGCCCGGATGAGCTCGTTCGCCTTCTGGATGTCGCCGAGCTGGTTCCACGCGGCCGCCATGAACTCCTCCTGCCGCGCCTGGACGACCTCGGTGCCGAACTGCGCGGCGACCCGGAATCGCGGATCGAGGTTGAGCCGGTGCACCCAGTTGTGGACCTGGTCCGGCGGCCGCGGTTTGCCGGTCTCGTCCTCCACCAGCGTCCGGGTCAGCGACGGCCAGCAGCCGTACAGCGGCGGGGTGATCACCGGATCGGTCCCCGCTGCCACCGCGGCCGTTTCGGCGTTCGCGGCCTGTGGCGTTTTCCGCTGATAGGCGTCCGCGAGATTGATCAGGTCGGCCAGGGACCGCTGCCACTGGTTCGGATAGGGCGTCGCCGAGGTGTCGGTGCCGTAGAAGTTGTCCCAGTTCTCGTACTTGTCGGGCTTGTCGTCGCTGTCGGGCAACTGCAACGCGCCACCGAGCTTCAGGACTCCCTTGGGATCCGTCGGTGTGGTGACGCCTTCGAGGGCGTAGCCCGGCGAGCGATGCGCGTCCATGTCGCGCCTGCCGACCGGCGCCTGCGCCTCGATCGGCTTCAGCAACCGGACGAGGTACTCGAAGTCGCCGACCGTGCTCGTGGTGAACGACCAGCGGTGGTAGAACGGCAGGTCCAGCTGACCCGTCGAGGCGGTCCAGCTCGGGTTCTTCGCCGGGATGTCCTTCGGATCGCCACCGAGCCCGGCGACGCGCCCCGCCTCGAACGCCGGAACCAGGAAGGCGTGGTAGGTGGTGCTGGGCTTCAGATGCCGGGGACAGAGCACGCGTGAACACGCGCTGTCGGGCGACCGGCGCAGGACGTCGCTCAGCACTCCCAGCGAGGGCTTCATGTCGTCGGGGGTGTCGACCGCGATCCTGCCGTCGAGCGTCCCGTTGACGTGGACGTGCGCCCACGCCCCGAGTTCACCCGACGGTTGCAGCGCCTTCGGCTCCGTGACGGTGATGAAGGGCAGCGGCTGTTCCGTCGCCGCACCCTCCTTGAACTCCGCCGGACCCGAATCGCCGCCCGCGGACAGCACGATCAGCGCCAGCCAGGGATCCAGCCGTTTCGCCACCTCGTCCGGCGCCGCGGGACTGTAGCGCCACGGGGTGTCTTCGTCGTAGAACTCGATGTGGGCCAGGTAGTTGGGCTCGAAGTTGACGGCGAACGGATGTGGCTCGGTCCGCGAGACGGCGCGCGGGTCCAGCCCCACGACGTCGCCGGGGCCGTAGAGCTGGACGGGCTTGGTGATCTCGCGATGCAGCGCCTCGGCGTTCTCGGCGAGCGCGTCCCCGGTCAGCCTGAGCCCGACCGGGATCGTCGCGCGCGCCCCGGCGACCTCGCCCTTGATCCGCGTGCTCAGCCCGGTCCGGAGCCAGGGCAGGAAGGAATAGGCGTTCGCGCTCACGAACCGCTCCCGAACTTCTCCGCGGACTTCGTCAGTTCGGCCTTCCCCGACTGCCCGGCCGCCATCGCGAGCCCGGTACCGGCGGTGCCTCCGGCGACGAGCACCTTGGCGCCCGAAGCGACCGCGGCGAAACCCCAGCGGCCGCGGTCCAATCCGGGCATCGCGGTCCATTCGCCGCCCTCGTACCGCACCGCGCTGCGGTACCCCGCCTCGTTCGCGACGTCGTCCGCCCCGCCGAGCAGCACGACCTTCCCCTCGCCCGCGGGAACGGCGCGGTGGAACGCCCTGCCGCCCGGCATGGCCTTGGCCTGGCTCCAGACCCCGCCGGAGGAGTTCAGCTGGAAGACCTCGGCGGTGGCGCGGGCGAAGGGATCGAAGGCGCCGTCGGGGGTCACTCCCGGTGCCGTTCCCCCGGCGACGAGCACGGAAGTCGCGGTCAGCGCGGTCGCGGTGTGCCCGCTGCGCGGGAACTTCATCGTGGCCGCCACCGACCACTTCTTGGTGTCGGTGTCGTAGAGCTCGCAGAAGGCCAGCGCCGGGTCGTCGGCGCCGCCGACCGGCGCGGTGCCGCCACAGACCAGCACCTTCTTGCCGTCCTGCAACACCACCGCGGTGTGCCCCGTGCGGGCGTCGGTCATCTCCTCGGCCACGGCCCAGCTCCCGCCGCCGGCCGGATCGAACAACTCGGCCCAGCGGACCGCCATCGCCTTCCCGTCCGGCCGGAGCGTGCTGCCGCCCGCGATCAGGACCAGCCCGTTCGAGAGCGCGACGGCGCTGTGCCCCCACCGGGCCTTGAGCATCGGCTTCACCACCGGCTCCCACTTCTTCGCCACCGGGTCGTAGATCTCGGCCGTGCCGATCGCGGCCCCGCCCGGCGCCGGAATCCCGCCGGTGATCAGCGCCTTCCCGCCCGGCAACGGGGTCAGCGCGTGCAGTTGTCTCGCCGTGCCCAGCAACGCGGGCTGCCCCCACGTCCCGGCGTCGAAGTCGTAGACCGCGCTTTGCCCGACGCTCACCGAGGCCGCGTCGGCTCCCCCTGCGACGAGTGCCTTCTTGCCGTCCGTGAGCAGGACGGCGGCGTCATGCTGACCGGCCCAGGTCGCCGCCACCGCGTAATCGGTGGCGTCCGACCACTTGTCGGCCGCGAGCGTCGCGCTGGTCATGAGGCGTTCCCTTCGGTCATGGCAGGTAGATCTCGGTGGTGGTGGCGAGTTCGACGGGGTCGGGTCCCGGTGCGGCGGCGCCGGTCCTGGCGAGGCCGCCCACGGCGAACACCCGGCCGTCGGCGAGGTCGATCGCCGCGAAGTCGTGGCGGCCCACCGTCAGTGCCCCGGTCTCCGACCAGGTTCCGGAGCCGGGCTCGAACACCGCGGCGGCACGGAATCCGGCCGTGGCCCCCGGACGGCCGGTGCCCCCGACGACGACGGCGCCGAGCGGGGTCGCCACACACCGATGTCCGCTGCGGCCGCCGCCCGGCATGGCGTTCACGGGAAGCCAGGTCCGCTTCGCCGGGTCGTAAATTTCCGCGGTGGCAAGGCTTTCCCGCCGGTAGGGCCGTGACTCGACGGCGTCTCCGCCGGTGACCAGCACGCGCCCGTCCGGCAGCAGTGTCGCCTGATGACCCTTGCGGGGCACGGAAAGGCTCCCGGCCGGAGTCCATTGCCTCGCCTCGGGGTCGTAGGTCTCGCAGGTCGCGACGGCTCGCTCGCCCTGCCCGGTCGGTACGGCGCCCCCGACGACCAGAACCGTCACCTTCCCGGTCTTCTCGTCGGTGAGCGGGACCATCCGGTGCCCGGTGCGGGCGTCGGACATCGGCGCGGCCGCGGTCCAGGTCAGCGTTCCCGGGTCGAGCAGTTCGGCCGAGGCGAGCGCGGCGCCTCTCGGCGACGTCCCACCCGCCACGAGCAGCCGGGACCCGATCGCCACGGCGCCGTGTCCTGCTCGCGCGGTGGCGAGATCCGCCGTGTCCTTCCAGGCGTTCACGGCCGGGTCGAACACCTCGGCCGACGCCAGCGGGGCGCCGTTCGCGTCGAGCCCGCCCGCCACGACGGTCCTGCCGTCCGCCAGCCTTGTCGTGCTGTGCCGCGCCCGCGCGGTCTTCAACGACGACACCCCGGCCGCCCAGGTCACCACGACCGGATCGAAGATCGCCGTGGTGGACACCGGTTTTCCGGTCGCGCCGGCGCCGCCCGCGACGAGTACCTTCCCGCCGACGAGGACGACAGCGTCCGCCCCCGAAACCGGCGACGGCGCGTTGCCCGCGTTCGACCAGACACCGGGTTCCGCGACCGGGCCGCCGCCCGCTTCGGTCCGGCGCAGGACGTGCACCTGCCCGGACAGGGACGCGTCGGCGCGGATCCAGTCCGCCATGGCGTCGGTCGCGCTCGCCTCGCTCCGGAAGGTCGCGGCGGTCGAGCCCGTCCGCACCGGCGGGAACGCCTGGAGGTTGTTGCGGCGGTACGCGACGATGAAGCTGTCACCGGTGACGCGCACCGTCTCGGCGGGCGCGAACGGTTGCCGCAGCCGGGATTCGTGCTGGGACAGGGAGGAGCGCGCGGTGCTGCTGCCGGCGAGCAGGGTGTCGAAGACCGCGGGAGCGGGGCTGTACAGCTTCGGCGCGGCGGGTGCCTTCACCGCCATCCGGACCCGGCGACGGCGCATCCCGAGGGTGGTGAACGTTTCCGGTGGTTCATTGTCCACTATGTACAGTTCGTAGCGGGCGCTGCGCCGCACGACGCGCGGCGAGAAGATCGCGCCGTCCGCGGCGACCAGTTCCAGCCCGGCGTTCTGGTCCTCGAAGGCGGCGCGCGAAAGCTTCTCGGCGTCGCCGGAGTCCTGGAACTGCCCCATCGCGAACTTGTCGCCGGTGATCGACGCGCGCTTGAAACCGCTGGAGGGCATCGGCTCCAGGGTGAACCGCTTGCCGTCACTGGGCTTCTGCGCACCGATCCGGTCGATCCGGACGTCGAGCGGGACGGCCCGCTGCCGGACGAACAACGAGCCGAGGGGATGCAGGACGAGGTCGTCGGTCCCCGGCAGCTGCCGCAACGTGACCAGCGGATTGACCCCGCCCGCCGGCAGCCGCGTCTGCCAGCCCTCGACCTTGCGGACCTCGTTCTCCAGCAGGCCGAGCACCTCGACCGGCGGCAGCGCGGTGTCGCGCTCCTCGCCCCAGCTGATGTCGAAGTCCGCCGAGATCTCGAAGAACAGCAAGGAGATCGACCCGCGCCCGTGCGCACGCCACAGTGACGGGCCCTCGAGCTGGAAGTCGAGATCGATGCCGAACACGCCGACCCCGAACGCCTTCAGCGAGACACCGGCGGAGATCTGGATGATGAACGAGAACGGCGAGAAGCGGAACAGCGCGTCGAAGGCGAGATGCCCTTCGATGCCGAACCCGCCGAAACCCAGCCGGAGTTCGGCCTTGGCGCCGAACTGGGCGGTGTTGCTGGTGACCGCGAAATAGCCGGACACGCGGATCAGGCGTCCCGGCGCGTTCAGGATGTCGATGGACAGCCGCGGCGGTACCGGGAACGGCAACGGCGGCGGCTTGAACGACGGATGGAAGCCGCCGACACTGAGCACGAAGTCGGGGTTGTCGCTCCAGTCGACCAGCAGGCCCATCCCGCCTTCGATGGTCATCGTCAGGATGCGCGAGTCGAAGAGCTGGGCGTAGAACCAGAGTCTCGATTTGTCGACTTCGAGCGCGCCGATGAAATTGACCTGCAGTTTCAGCAGGGCGACGTCTTCACTGGGCAGCACGCATTTCAGCACCCCGAGGATCGCGACGTTGCCGGGCGGGATCTCCACGATCACCCCGAGCGAGACGGTGACCAGCGCCGGTGTCCCCCAGCCGATCTTCGCCATCGGGCCGATGAGGAACCGGCCGTCCTCCGGCGGGAAGAACCGCCGGAGGTCGCTGATGATCCGCGGCGCGTTCGCGATGACGTCCTTGGGGAACATCACCGATTCGATCCCGCCGCTGACCACGCCGTCGATCAGCGCGGCGAAGTCCATCCGCCGGTTGAGCCCGAGCACCCCGCCGACGCCGAGCAGCGTGAACCCGAACCCGAGCTGGATCCCGCCGCCCCCGAACTCGGTGGCGATCACGATCAGCAACGAGAACCCGTCGGACCCGTCCGGCATCCGCGTGGTGATCAGCCCGATGGCCTTGAGTTCCACCAGCCCCGCGAACTCCAGCTCCAGCGCGCCCGCGTACTCGCCGCGATCCGGGTCGAAGTAGAGATACCCGCCACCGGACACGATGCCCGCGTCGACCGACAGCCCGACCCCCTTGGGCGGCTTGAAACCGAGCGAAAGATCGACCGGCCCCAGGTTGCCGTCGTTGTCCTCCTTGAACGCGAGGCCGGCGGTGAGCCCGATCTGCTCCACCACCGCCGTGATCGGCCCGAGCCGCGCCTTGATCGTCGTCCCCAGCCCGATCGGGATCCCGTCCCCCGACGGCGACGCGGAGATCGTCAGCCCCTGGATCTCCAGCGGCCCCAGCTCGAAATGGGCCGCGATACGCGCTTCGAGGTTGGCCGAACCGCGGAAGTAGAACCCGTGCGCGTGCGAGATCCCGACGACGAGGTCGCCGCCGACGGTGAATCCGTCGCCGGGCAGGAGTTTCGCGATGAAGCCGTCGGCCCCGCCCGGTTTGAAGACGAACTCGAGCCCCTGGAGTTCGAACTCCGCGAAGACGTCCACGCCGTCGCTGATCCGCACGCCCCCGGTCGCGGCGAGCTTGCGGAACTGCAGCCTCGTGCCGTCCCTGGAACCGATCAGGAGGGTGGGCTCGCTCCCGGCCTCGCCACGCTCGATGACGACCTCGATGGCGCCGTCGAGCTGTCGCGGGGCCGGGTTCTCCTTCTCGAAGCCGACGACGGTCTCGATGCCTTGGCCGGGAAGGATTCTGAGCGCGACGCCGCCTTCGAGGTCGAGGTCGCTGCGGATGAGGAGGGTGAGGTCCTCGGTCAACGGCAGGTTGGCGCCCAATGAGCCGGTGAAGTACGGCAACAGCGCCAGGCCTGCCGGTGCGCCGTTCACCGACGGCAATTCGACGAGCCGGATCTCGGCCGCCAAACGCTCGTTCTGCGGAAGGAACCGTTCGAACACGGTGCCGCGGACGGCTTTCACCAGCGGGGCCGTCAGGTCTTCCGGCGTCCCCCGGACGGCCGCCGTGGCTCCGGACGGCAAGGATCGCAGGTCGACGTCGACGCCCATGCTCATCAGCAGGTTGTCGAGCTGGGACGACAGCGACGCGAAGTCGAAGTCCGTTCCACCCCAGCCGAAGGCCTTCTTGAGCACCTGCCCCGGATCACCGATCAACCGCGGGATGTCCGTGAGGTCGAGAGTGAGATGCAGGTACGACGGCCGGTTCCCGAAGCGCGGAGCGTACTTCCCCTTGACGACACCGAGGCCGCGCAACCCGAAACCCACGGCCGGATGGTGCCGCTGGAGATAGGAGACGATCAGGAAGTCGAGCAGCTGACGGGGGAACTTCTCCTTGAATCCGTCCACCCGCAAAGCCTCCGGGACGGCGGAGTCCGGCGCGGTGGCGATGCCTTTGACGCCGTCGACGAGGGCTTGCACCGCGCTGAGCACCCGGGCCACGTCGTCGGCCGAGAACTCGACGTCGACACCGCCGGAGGAACCACCGCCCACGTTCAGCCCGCCGTCTCCGAGCAACCGGCGGAGAGATTCGGTCAGCGTTTCGAGCGTCCCGCCCAAAGCCGACAGGGCGGGCGGGACGGCGTCCACGCGCCAGCCCATCTTCTGCAGGAGGGCGATGCAGGCACCGGGCGAACGCACCGCCTCACGAAGCGGGAGCGCCGCCTGCCCGATCCCGGCGAGGATCTTTTCGAACACACCCGTCCCGGCCATTTCACAGCTCCCCTGGGTAGAAAGCGGCGCTGAGAATCGCGTGGTAACTCGGATCGACCCGGTTGACGATCAACCATTTGCAGACGTAGCAGAAGGCGCCGGCGTCCTGGCTGATCTCGGTCCACACGTTCGCCGTGCCGTAGTGATTCCGCATTTTGCACGAGCCGGCGGGACGATAATGGCCACCGGAAAAGGTGCCTCCACCTTCGAAGACCCCGACCGTCTTGCTCGAGTTGCACGGCGGCGCGAATCCGGTGATGTCCACCGGCTCGTCGTCCTCTTTCCGCACCTTGCCGAAAACGGTGTCCCGGTTCAGCGGGGTCTTCGTGAGGAAGAGGGATTCTTTGACCTTCTTGTCCACCACCGAAACGAGACCGCCGTCCGGAGCCTTGAGCGGGATGTACAGGAAAGAGCCCGCCCGGTACTCCGCCAACGGCGACACGACTCCGGACAGGGTGATCTTGCCCGCCGTCGTGTCGATCGTCCCGATCTTGAGCCCGGTGAGCAGTTCGCCCTGGCCCTTGGCCAGCGGCAATTGGACCCCGTCCTTGGTGATCGAGAAATTACGCAGCCAGATCTCGGCGCCGTCCCGCTGCGCCTGGACCCATTTCCCGCTGTAGCGAGGATCGATCGTCACGGTGATGGCACCACCGGCGGGCCGGGCGGGTGCCGTGATCTTCGCGGAAAGGAGCATCCGGTGCAGATCGAGCCATTTGACCTTCGCCGGGTCGATCAGCCTTCCCGGTGCCGGTGAACCCGGGTCGCGCAGGAAGCCCAGAACCGAAAGGTTGTCGTCCGTCAGGTCCCCGGTCGCCGTGGCCGCGGTGCCGTCCCCTTCGAAATCCTCGTACTCGTCGCCGAGGTTGAAACTGTGCCCGAACTCGTGGGCCACCGTGTTGGCGATCTCGAGTACGGCGGCCGCGGTGGGCGGGACCCCGGTCAGCGGATCACGTCGTCGCATTTCTCGTTTGTCGACCACGTCGGCATAGGTGAAGGCCACCGTGCGCACGCTGCCCATGGTCTGCGCGGTGGCGGTTCCGTCGAAGTTGGTACCGCCATCGACATCCTCGTAACAGATCATCGCGACCAGTCCCCGGCTCGGCGTGAATTTCGTCGTGTCCGGGACCCAGTTCTTGCCGATCGGGTGGAACGGCGCGAAGGCGTACTGCGATCCGCCGAAGTACCGCGGCAGCGCCGCGCCCGGATTCTCCCGTCCCGCCGAGTACCGCTCCGGCGGGTTCCGGCGAGGATCGGGAGTGAGAAGCCTGGTCGCGTCGGGACTGTAGAACTCGTACAACCGCGCGACGAAAGCGCTCAGATCGACATGCGTCGTGTCTCCCAGCGCCGGCGGCTTCACCGGCGGCTTCGAATTCCCGGACGTACGGTCGCCGGGCCGCTGTCCCAGGTACATCCCGAACACCGTGTCCCTCGCGTGCAGGATCCCGACGGCTTCGTGCGCCCGCCACGCGGCGATCAGCTTCGGGTCCACTCGCGACGGTTCGAATCCCTTGAGGCTCTGCCCCTGCCAGATCGTCACGAGATCGAACCGGCTCTCGTTGTGCATCGGCAGACCGACCACGGCGACGAGTTCCTGCATGGTGTAGCTGGTTTTCTCGCTGCCGAGCCGCCCGTTGAACGGAATGGGCTTCGCCTTGTTGAAGTCGTCGTCGGTGATCCTGAACCCGCAGGTGAGGTAATGATCACGCGAAGGCAGGTAGGCCTTGAAGATGTTGAACCCGGCTTCCAGCATCGCGTACGGCTGGTGCCTCGGTTTGTCGAAGAGATCCCGCACGGTGCCGGCGACGATGAGGTCGAAGGCCGCCCGGTCCGTGTCGGTGTCCTGGAACCCCTCCGGTATGAACAGGATGTTGACCATGCCGTCGGCTTGTGCCACATCGGGCGTCTGTACCGGCTGGAGGTTCTGGCGCGTCTTCCCGTAGTCGACCACCCTGACCGGCAGGGAATTGGTGACGCCGAGGAAGTTTCCCTTGATCCCGGTGGGCACGGCCGGATCGGTGGTCTCGGCCAGTCCCTGCACCCTGCCCTGCGGCGCGATCTTGAGCTTCGCCGGATCGTCCGGCGTCAAGGTCACGTACCCGTGTCCGGTGATGTCGCCGATCCGGTCCACGCCCGTGGCGTCGTCGGTGAACCTCGCGTAGAGGGACGGCTGGGCGTGGCCGAATTCGCTGTCGAGCGCCGTCGTGATCGAGTCGTTCCCGAACCACCACGCGTCGATTCCTTCGTGCACCTGGAGACGCCCGACCAGATAGACCTCACCCCAGCGGACCTGGAACAGGAAGACGCCCGGGTCTTTCGGGGTGACGATGCCCGTGGCCGGGTTGATCGAAGGCAATCCGTCGAAGCGTTGCCCGACCGGCTTGTGCGGCGCGAAGAAGTCGAACACGCAGTCCTTGGTGACTTCCCCGAGCTGATAGCGATCGGGCTTTGTGTCGTCGAAATCCTGAGTGTGAAAGGAAACCTTGAGCGGTGGTGTCCCGGTACGCGCGACATGCAGATCG
Organism: Amycolatopsis sp. lyj-84; assembly: GCF_046549075.1. Taxonomy (NCBI): domain Bacteria; kingdom Bacillati; phylum Actinomycetota; class Actinomycetes; order Pseudonocardiales; family Pseudonocardiaceae; genus Amycolatopsis; species Amycolatopsis sp. lyj-84. The sequence goes on along the minus strand of NZ_JAJPWO010000015.1, from coordinate 18,885 downwards.
CCGTGCGGAAAAAAGACCATGCCGACGTTGGTGACGACCATTCCCCACCCCTTTGTCATCCACGCGCGGACAACCGCCGGACACGGCGGTGCGGGCCGGTGAAGTCTTTCGATGCGGATGTCCTTCAGCGTGGCGGCCGAATGGATCAGCCGTCAACGCATGGCCCGATGAACTGCCCCATGAGGCAGCGGGCAGTGCGAACCCCGGTGTGGCAAGGTCGCTTCCGTGGACAGGGACGCGTATCTCGAAGGCGCGATCAGGGACGTGCTCAGCGGCGACGACGCGACGCTCGACGACCGGATCGGGCACGCCGCGCTGCTGTTCGCCGCCTCCGGCGCGATGGCGGAAGCCGACAGGCTGATCACGCATTGGCACGCGCTCACCGAACGTCCCGTCACCGCGCTCGTCCCCGGCGCCGTGCAGGCCCGCGCGTGGGCGATGCTCTTCGACGCACAAGGGTCTCGGCCGGAGTGGGCGGCCGCGCTGACCCCGCTCGACCTCGACGCGGAAGAACGCGCCCACGACGCGTACCTCGCCCGCCGGGTGTCCGATCTCGACGGTCTCCTCGGCGGCTCCCCGATCGGAGAGGCTGTCTCGCACCTCGGGTCGTCGCGGCCGGATCGGTTACGGGAGGCCGTCACGCGAGGCGACGTCGACGCCTGGGCCGGGATCGCCTCGCGGCAGGCACGGCCGGACGTCGCCGTCCTCGCCGCGTCGAGGCGGCTCGCGCCGCGTCTGGTCGCGGGAGCCGACCCGCTCGGACTCGGCGACTGGCCGGGGCTGTGCGCCGGGGCACTGGTCGCGGCGCTGTACGAGCGCTACCCGCCGGACACCGGCTCGTGGCGCGAAATGATCGCGGGCGTTCTCCGGCTGCGCGGCGGCGGCACCGCGCCCCCGGCGGCCTCGGCCCGGAACATCGACGCGGCCGAAGCGCGCATCGGGCTCAGGCTGCCCGCCGACTACCGGGAGTTCCTGATGACCTGCGACGGCCTGCCCGCCGACGTCGTCTTCCCGCGTCTGCTCGGCACGGCGGAACTGCGCGCGGAAGGCGGGGTCGTCGTGATCGCCGACCCCGCTTCGGTGCTGCTCACCGCCGCCCGTGCCCAGTGGCGGACGGTCGAGATCGACCCGGCGCTGGGCACGACGGTGCACCCGACGTTCCGGGCCCTGCTGGAACGGCACCTGTTGTTGTTGGCGCAGTCTGCGTGAAGAGGTCCGGGCACGCGTCGGGCTCGTGAATGGCTAGGCCGGGCTGGCCGGGTGGGATGGCTGCGTTGCGAAAGTGGCTTTCGCAACGTTGAGGGTTGCGAAAGTGGCTTTCGCAACGCGTTCTCGCGGGCCGTGGGAAGCGTCCAAGCCCGGCGGAGCGTCGGTACAGGGGGCCGTGAGTGGCGATTCGGGTTGGAGCGGACCGGTATTTGCCTACCTACGCGTGACCAGGGCGAAGATGGTGCGCGGTAGTCGAGGGGGTCGGACCGGTCTCGGAGCTCGATCAACGGAGGATCGGGGACACTCAACGTCCCCGATCCTCCGTCGATCAAGACCGTGCCACCCCGCAACCCCGGCGAACGACAGCCGAGTGGTAGGCAATGCAGGTCCACCAGAACCCGAATCGCCACTCACGAGCCCTCAGGCTTCGCCGCGCTTCTTCCGCTCGGTGTACTCACGCATCCGCTTCGGATAGCCGACCCGCGCCACCTCGTAGACGGGGATCGACCGTTTGTGACCGAACTGCTGCGCCGCGTCGAGACTCTCGATCCGGCGCCTCGTCCACTCACCATCGTGTGCGATGAGGACGACCGTGGTCTCCGTGACGTTGGTCTTGGGCTCCACGTAGGCCTCGACACCGGTCCTCGAAGAGGCCCACTCCTCAAGGTGCTTGAAGTCGTTTGAAGAGGCTTTCCGCAGCGTACCGGGCTTTTGCCCACCTTTAGAGCGCCGGCGCAGCGAGTCGAACAGACCCACTCCGACCACCTCACTTCCCATTCGCGTCCGACGCCCATTATCCCGACCCGGGCGTGTGCTCACCGTGGCGACCCTGGTAGGCCGTGTCCCGTGGGTCACACGACACGGCCTAGGTCGCAGGCCCGCCGCGCGTAGTGACAAGATGGCAAGTGTCCGCGCGCGCGTATACCGCGCGAAGCGGCGCCAGAGCACCACCCCTACCGCTTGCCGAGGAGTTATTGAAGTGACCGACACCTCCGCCGACCTTGTGATCCTGGGTGGCGGATCGGGCGGCTACGCCGCCGCGTTCCGCGCGGCCGAGCTGGGCCTTTCCGTCACCCTGATCGAAAAGGACAAGCTTGGCGGGACGTGCCTCCACCGAGGCTGCATCCCGACCAAGGCCCTCCTGCACGCGGCGGAGGTCGCCGACGAGACCCGCGACGCCGAGACCTTCGGCGTCAAGGCCGTGCTGGAAGGCATCGACATCGCCGGGGTCAACAAGTACAAGGACGGGATCGTCTCCCGCCTGTACAAGGGCCTGCAGGGCCTGGCCAAGGCGCACAAGGTGAACCTCGTCGAGGGCACCGGAACGTTCGTCGGCGGCACCACCGTCGAGGTCGACGGCACCCGCTACACCGGCAAGAACGTCATCCTCGCCACCGGCTCGTACTCGAAGACGCTGCCGGGCCTGGAGCTGGGCGGCCGCGTCATCGCGAGCGAGCAGGCCCTTTCGCTGGACTACATCCCGAAGAAGGTCATCGTCCTCGGCGGTGGTGTCATCGGTGTCGAATTCGCGTCCGTCTGGGCGTCCTTCGGCGTCGACGTCACCATCGTGGAGGCGCTGCCCCGCCTGGTCCCGAACGAGGACGAGTACGCGTCCAAGCAGCTCGAGCGCGCTTTCCGCCGTCGCAAGATCGCCTTCAAGACCGGCGTCCGCTTCACCGGCGCCAAGCAGGACGACAACGGCGTCAGCGTTTCGCTGGAGTCCGGCGAGACGCTCGAAGCCGACCTGCTGCTGGTCGCCGTGGGCCGCGGCCCGAACTCGGCCGGGCACGGCTACGAGGAGGCCGGGGTCAAGATGGACCGCGGTTTCGTCCTCACCGACGACCGCCTCCGCACCAACCTGCCGAACGTCTACGCCGTCGGCGACATCGTCCCGGGTCTGCAGCTCGCGCACCGCGGCTTCCAGCAGGGCATCTTCGTCGCCGAGGAGATCGCGGGCCAGGAGCCGCGCGTGATCGACGAGAGCGGAATCCCGCGCGTCACCTACTCGCACCCCGAGGTCGCTTCGGTCGGTCTCACCGAGTCTCAGGCGAAGGAGAAGTACGGCTCCGACGTCACCACCTTCACCTACGACCTCGGCGGCAACGGCAAGAGCCAGATCCTCAAGACCTCCGGTGGGGTCAAGCTGATCAAGGCTCCGGAAGGGCCGGTCGTGGGCGTGCACATGGTGGGCGACCGCGTCGGCGAGCTGATCGGCGAAGCGCAGCTGATCTACAGCTGGGAGGCGTTCCCGGAGGACGTGGCTCCGCTCATCCACGCGCACCCCACCCAGACCGAGGCCCTCGGTGAAGCGTTCCTCGCCCTGGCGGGCAAGCCGCTGCACGTCCACAGCTGACGTCTCACCGTCGAAGAACCAGACCAAGCAAGACATATCAAGGGAGTCAGCGAACGATGGCCTACTCCGTCACGTTGCCGGAGCTCGGTGAGAGCGTCACCGAGGGCACCGTCACCCGGTGGTTGAAGCAGGAGGGCGACACCGTCGAGGTCGACGAGCCGTTGCTCGAGATCTCCACGGACAAGGTCGACACCGAGGTCCCCTCCCCGGTCGCCGGCAAGGTTGTGAAGATCAGCGCCCAGGAAGACGAGACCGTCGAGGTCGGCGGCGAACTCGCCGTCATCGACGACGGGACCGGAGGGGTGCCGGAGTCGTCCGGGTCCGCCGAGCCCGCCGCCGAAGAGGCGCAGCCGGAGCCCGAGCCCGAGCCCGAGCCGGAGCCCGCGCAGGAGCAGGCGTCCGCGCCGTCCCAGCCGGACACCGCGCCCGCCTCCGGTGGTGAAGGCACCGAGGTGAAGCTGCCCGAGCTGGGCGAGAGCGTCACCGAGGGCACCGTCACCCGGTGGCTCAAGCAGGTCGGCGACAGCGTCGAGGTCGACGAGCCGCTGCTCGAGATCTCCACGGACAAGGTCGACACCGAGGTCCCGTCCCCGGTCGCCGGCACCGTGCTGGAGATCCGCGCGGGCGAGGACGAGACCGTCGAGGTCGGCGGTGTCCTCGCGGTGATCGGCGCGGCCGGATCCGCGCCGAAGGCCGAGGCCAAGCCCGAGCCCAAGCCGGAACCCAAGCCCGAGCCGAAGCCCGAGCCCAAGCCGGAACCGAAGCCCGAGCCCAAGGCCGAAGCGGCTCCCGCGCCCGCGCCGAAGCCCGCCGAGGCACCGAAGCCCGCCGCACAGCCCGCGGCGAGCAGCGACAACGGTTCGGACAGCTCGCCGTACGTGACGCCGCTGGTCCGCAAGCTCGCTTCCGAGCACGGCATCGACCTGTCGTCGCTGAGCGGCAGCGGTGTCGGTGGCCGTATCCGCAAGCAGGACGTGCTCGCGGCCGCCGAGGCCAAGCAGAAGAAGGAAGCCCCGGCTCCCGCCGCACAGCCCGCCGCCGCGGCCCCGGCCGCGTCGTCGGCACCGGCCGCTCCGCGCAAGGCCGCGGTTTCGCCGGAGCTCGCGGCCCTGCGCGGCACCGTGCAGAAGGCCAGCCGGATCCGTCAGATCACCGCCATCAAGACCCGCGAGTCGCTGCAGCTTTCCGCGCAGCTCACGCAGGTCCACGAGGTGGACGTCACGAAGATCGCCAAGCTCCGCCAGCGGGCGAAGGCGGCCTTCAAGGAGCGCGAGGGCGTCAACCTGACGTTCCTGCCGTTCTTCGCGAAGGCCACCGTCGAGGCGCTCAAGCAGCACCCGAACGTCAACGCGTCCTACAACGAGGACACGAAGGAGATCACCTACCACGGTGCGGTGCACCTGGGGATCGCGGTGGACACCGAAAAGGGTCTGCTGTCGGTGGTCATCCACGACGCGGGTGAGCTCAGCCTCGCCGGTCTCGCACACCGCATCGCCGACCTGGCGGGCCGCGCGCGTTCGGGCCAGATCAAGCCGGACGAGCTGTCGGGCGGCACCTTCACGATCACGAACATCGGCTCCAACGGCGCCCTGTTCGACACGCCGATCATCGTGCAGCCGCAGTCCGGCATGCTCGGTACCGGCGCGGTCGTGAAGCGCCCGGTCGTGATCGCGGACGCCGACGGCAACGACACGATCGCCGTCCGGTCGATGGCGTTCCTGCCGCTGACCTACGACCACCGCCTGGTGGACGGGGCCGACGCGGGCCGCTTCGTCACGACGATCAAGCAGCGTCTGGAAGAGGGCAACTTCGAGGACGAGCTCGGTCTCTGATCCTCCGGTAGTCCCGTGAAGGCCCTCGTTCCGCTCCGGCGGGACGAGGGCCTTCCTCTTTACCCGCAATTCGTCCTCTGGTTGCGAGGGTTTGACAGCCACCCAGAACTCTAGTATTCCGGAATTACGGAAAACAAGAGGGAGGGTGTCACCCATGCTGACAAGACGTCATCTGCTGACGGGCGCCGCCGTGGGGTCGGCGGCGCTGCTGCTTCCGGGAACCGCGAGTGCGGCCGAGCCGGACACGGGGACCGAACAGGGCTGGCTCGACTGGCTCGCCGCCCATCGGCGCGATGTCTCCGTCGTGATCGACGACGGCGCGGGCCGGCGGGCTTCGCGCAACGCCGACGTCCGGCGGCTGCTGGCCTCGTCGGTCAAGGTCGTGCATCTCAGCGCGTACGCCGTCGCGGTCGCCGAAGGCAGGCTCGATCCGAAGGAACAGATCAGGGTCGGCGATTGGGACGCCCACCACCCGTTCGTGGCCGACGGCCGCGCGCACTTCCACGCGCTCACCTGGCTGGGCGTCCCCTGCGACGACTACGGCATCGCCAAGGACCCCGAACAGCGTGTCCCGCTGGCGAGGCTCCCCGAAGCGATGATCTTCTTCAGCGACAACGCCGCCACCGACTATCTGCGCACCCGCCTCGGTGATCCCGCCCTCCAGCTCGCGGCGGCACGAGGCGGGTGGGTGCGGCCGGACACCCGTTCGCTGGGCGGCGAGGTCCTGATGCTGATGATGCCGGAGTACGCGCCGCCGCCCGGCAGTCCCGTCGCGGTCCGGCGGGCGCTGGGCGACGCGGTGGCCCGGCGCTTCGTGGCCGACCCCGCGTTCCGCGCCAAAGCCTTCGCGCGCTTCCCGACCATGCCGGGGACGCCGGACGCGCAGTGGCCCTGGGTCAAGGGCCACGCCAGGGGGACGGCGTCGGAACTGTTCTCTCTCCACCGCAGCCTGGCGTCCGGTCGCTACCGGCCGGGAGGCGCGCTCGCCCGCGAAATCCTCGCCAGGCCGCTTTCCGACCGCGTGCCGCCCGGCGCGAGCGAGGTGCTCGTCAAGGACGGGGCCCTGCCGCGCACGCTCACCATCGGGCTTTCGGTCAGGTGGCCGGGAGGACGGTCCGGCACGGCGGCCGTCCTGCTCCACGGCGTGACGGACCAGGACACGCAGAACGAGCTGCCGCTCATCGACGCCTTGCTCGCGGCGCTGTCCGACCCGGCCCGGTTCGCCGCCCTGGAACGGGCGCTCGGCTGAGACGAAGGTATAGATAACCGGTATGAACGCTGAGCTCGCCGACCGGATCGCCGCCCTCGAAGCCCGGGTCGCCGCGCTCGAAGGCGGGCAGCGGACCGAACCGGCGGCGGGCCCCGGCGGCCTGATCGGCTACCACGGAGAGCTGACCGACCCCCTCGAACTGAGCTGGGCGATCACCGTCACCCCCGGCCCCGTGCTGGCGCTGGCGGACGGTCCGCGCGCCGAGGTGCTCGCGGCCCTGTCCAGCACCGCGCGGGTGGCACTCGTGCGGACGCTGGCCGAAAAGGGTGCCCAGTCCGCGCCCGCCCTGCAGGAGGCCGCCGAACTCGGCTCCCCCGGCCAGCTCTACCACCATCTCAAGGCGCTGACCGGCGCCGGGATCGTCGAGCAGGACAAGCGGGGCAGCTATCGCCTCCGCCCCGCCGCGACGATCCCGGTGCTGGTGCTGCTCACCGCCGCGTCGGACGTGGCCGGGCAACTGCGAACCTGAGCGTGCGCCCGGATCGCGGATACGACACGATCGGACAATGCGAGTTCTGATCGCGGGTGCGAGCGGACTGATCGGTACCTCCCTGACCAAGCGGCTCCGTGAGTCAGGGCACGAGGTGGTCCGGCTCGTGCGCCGGGAAGAGCGGGCCGCCGACGAACGCCGCTGGGATCCCCCTGCCGGGGAGATCGCCGACGGCGCGCTCGACGGCGTCGACGCCGTGGTGAACCTCGCCGGCGCGCCGCTCCTGCCCGGACGCTGGAGCGCGGCCCGCAAACAGGTCCTGCTCGACAGCCGGGTCGAACCGACGGAAGTGCTCGCCGAAGCCGTCGCCGAACACGGGATCCCGGTACTGGTCAACGCCTCCGCCGTCGGCTACTACGGCGACCCCGGTCCGTCCCTTGTGGACGAAAACAGCCCGGTGGGACGCGGTTTCCTCGCCGAACTCTGCACCGCGTGGGAAGGCGCCACCGAGACCGCGGCCACCGCGGGCGCCCGCGTCGTGCGTGTCCGCACCGGTCTGGTCCTCGCCCGCAAGGGTGGACTTCTCGACGTCCTGCGGCCGCTGTTCCGGTTGGGGCTCGGCGGGAAACTCGGCGACGGCAAGCAGTACATGCCGTGGATCTCGCTCGACGACGAGGTCGGGGCGATCGTTTTCGCGCTGGAGAACGACTCGCTGTCCGGCGCGGTGAACCTCAGCGGGCCGCAGCCCGCCACGAACGCGGCGTTCACGAAGGCGCTCGGCCGGGCCGTGCACCGGCCGGCGTTCTGGCAGGTCCCCGGTTTCGCGATGAAGATCGCCCTCGGTCAGGCGGCCGAGGAGATGGCGCTGTTCGGGCAGCGCGCCCTGCCCCGCGCGCTGGAGGAGGCGGGCTACCCGTTCCGCCACCCGACCCTCGAGGACGCGCTGGCCGCCGCGACATGACCCTGCAACGCGGTCTGTACTTCCTCGCCGGAGTCCTGCTGCTCATCGGCTTCGTCACCCTCGGGCTGCTCGTCGACGACCGGCCGCCGCCGGTGGACGTCGCCCTCGCCGACGCGTTCCGCGGGCAGTACACCCGGCCAGCCGGGCAGGTGGCCGAGCTGATCACGAACGTCCTCGGCCCGGTCCTGCCGTTCGCGCTGGGCGCGGTGCTGGTGGTGATCGCCTGGCGCCGCCGGGACCTGACCGTGTTGTGCGTCAAACTGGCCGTCGTCCTGTTGCTGTGCCGTCTGACCAGCCTGATCGCCAAACCGCTGTTCTACCGGGAACGGCCCCGCGAATTCCCCGATCTGAGTTACCCGAGCGGGCATGTCGTGGCGGTCGCCTGCACCGGGTTCGTCGCGGTGCTGTTGTGCGCGTGGACCCGCCCGCGCCTGACCCGCCTGGCGATCACGATCGCCGTCGCGGCGACGGTGGCCGGCGCGCTCTGCCGGGTCGTGCTGGGTGTGCACTGGCTGACCGACACGGCGGGATCCGTACTCGCCGTGGGCGGTGTCGGCCTGATTTCGGCGACCGGACTGGGCCTGCTGCCCCGGCCGGGGGATCCGGCGTAGTGTCGCGGGCGTGAGCTCTTCGACCACGTCATGCCGTGCCACCAGCGAGCCCGTCGACGTCCGCGAGATCGGGACGATCGACTACACCGAGGCCTGGGACCTCCAGCGCCGGCACGTGACGGCCCGCGCCGACGGCGACGGCCCGGACACCATGTTGCTGTTGGAGCACCCGTCGGTCTACACCGCGGGCAAGCGCACCGAAGCCGAGGACCGGCCGACCGACGGCACCCCGGTGCTCGACGTCGACCGCGGCGGCAAGATCACCTGGCACGGGCCCGGCCAGCTGGTCGGCTACCCGATCATCAAACTCGCCGACCCGATCGACGTCGTGCACTACGTGCGGCGTCTCGAAGAGGCCTTGATCACCGTCTGCGACCAGCTCGGCGTGCACACCGGCCGGGTCGAGGGCCGCAGCGGTGTCTGGATCCCCGCCGACGATCGCGGCGTGGAGCGGAAGATCGCCGCGATCGGCATCCGCGTCCAGCGCGGTGTGACCATGCACGGTTTCGAGCTGAACTGCAATCCCGACCTGGGCGCCTTCGACAAGATCGTCCCGTGCGGCATCCGGGACGCGGGCGTGACGTCGCTGTCCTACGAACTCGACCGCGAGGTCACCGTGGCGTCGGTCCTGCCGATGGCGCGCGAAGCCGTCCTCGCCGCACTGGAGGGCGACCTCCCGGTGAACGACGAGCGCTGGCTGCCGCGTGCCGAGGCGCCCGCCGCCCCTGGTGTCACTTTCGCTTTGCAGAACTAGTTTTTGTGCCACCCTTCCCGGTAGGGCCGCGGAAACACCGCGGTCCCACTGGGAGGAAACATGCGCAAATTCGCGCACGCCGTCGCGGTCGTGGCCGCTGTCGGCGGAATGCTGGCCGCACCCGGCGTCGCGTCGGCGGCACCCCCGAGCTGCTGGACCGAGACCAACGGCTCGACCTGGGCCGCCGGCTTCTGTCCGGAGGGGACCTACAAGGTCGTCGTCCAGTACTGCCGTCCGAACTGTCACCGGGAAGAGGGCTACCCGGCCACCAACGGCAGGCCTTCGGGGATCTCCTTCAGCCCCGGCGGCTCCATCGCCAGCGTGGACGTCGAATACGTCTAGAAATCCGTGAAGGCCTCCTTCCCTACCTTGAGCGTAGGGAAGGAGGCCTTCACGGATTTCCGGTTCAGTCCAGCTGAGGAGCGACCTCGGCGGCGATCAGGTCGACCTGGTCCAGATCCGAGAGGTCCAGCAGCTGCAGATAGAGCCGGGTGATCCCGGTCTTCTCCCGCCACTGCCCGATCTTCTCGACGACCTCGGACGGCGTCCCCGCGAGCCCGTTCTCACGCAGCTCGGAAACCTCACGCCCGATCACCGAAGCTCGCTTCGCCACCTCGGCCTCGTCGCGGCCCACGGCGACGACGAGCGCGACAGAGCGCAGGATCTCCTTGGGGTCGCGCCCGATCTCGCGGGCGGCGTCGTCGACACGGCCGAACTGCTCGACCGCGAAGTCCGGCCCCACGAACGGCAGGTTGAACTCGTCCGCATAGCGAGCGGCGAGCGCCGGGGTGCGCTTCTTGCCGCCGCCACCGATGATCACCGGCGGCCGGGGCCGCTGAGCGGGCTTCGGCAGGCCGGGCGACTCGACGAGCTGGTAGTGCTCGCCGTCGTAGGAGAACGTCTCGCCTTCCGGCGTCTCCCACAGCCCGGTGACGACCGCGAGCTGCTCGGCGTAGCGGTCGAAGCGCTCCTTCATCGGCGGCAGGTCGAGGCCGTAGGCGGTGTGCTCGTCGTCGTACCAGCCCGAGCCGATGCCGAGCTCGACGCGGCCGCCGGACATCTGGTCCACCTGGGCGACCGAGATCGCGAGCACCGAAGGGTGCCGGAAGGTGGCGGCGGTGACGAGGGTGCCCAGCCGCACCCGGCTGGTCTCACGGGCGAGACCCGCGAGGGTGATCCACGCGTCGGTCGGCCCCGGCAGACCGGTCGCCGAACCCATCTTCAGGTAGTGGTCACTGCGGAAGAAGGCGTCGTAACCCGCGTCCTCGGTGGCCTTGGCCACCCGGAGCAAGTCTTCGTAGCCGGCCCCCTGCTGGGGCTCGGTAAAGATCCTGAGGTCCACGAAGGCCACCATATAGAGGAGGCCGTCAGCTCGCTTTCCCGTGTTCGGCGGGCGGAACACGGCGGAATCCGACGAGCAGCCGCACCAGGACCTCTTCGACCTGGGCGCTGACCTTCTTCGGCTCCGGCGAACTCGCGATCTCGATCGCGGCGCTCGACAGCGCGCCGAACAGCAGCCGCGCGGTGACGTCCACCGGGACGTCGTCGACCTCGCCGACCTCGATGAGCGACTGGATCCCGTTGCGGACCAGGCCGAAACTGCACCGTTCTTCGGCCTCGCGCCACCGTTCCCAGCCCATCACCACCGGGGCCTCGTGGATCGCGATCCGCTGATACGCCGGGTCGAGACAGCTCTGCAGGAAACCGCGCAGCCCGGCGAGCGCACGCTCCCACGGCGAGTCCGGGCCGTTCATGATCTTTTCGAGCCTGTCGAAGACCTGGCTCTCTACGGTGTCGAAGGCAGCCTCGAAAAGCGCCTGCTTGCCACTGAAATGGTGGTAGAGCGCGCCCTTCGTCACCCTGGCCCGCTTGGCGATCTCGTCGAGAGACGTGCCGGCGTATCCGCGTTTGGTGAACAGCTCCACGGCACTCTCGACGAGTGCCGACCGGGTGGACTCGGAATAGTCCAGCCGCCTTGACCTCATTGTCGCCACCTTCACAACTTTACGCCGCCGGCCCCGCACCATACTCATGGTATGTTGGCTGCTGTCAGGTCCGTACCGGGAGTATGCCGCAAACCTGCGGTATGAACCGGGTCACGGAGGGGAGCCCACATCATGAGCTGGAACGACTTCTACCAGCGGCGCGACATCCTCGAAGCCGCACTCCGACAGGCGGGTCACCACCCGTCCGAGGCGATTTCACTTGAAGAAATCCCTGGCGCCACCCAGTACTTCGCGACCGAAGAAGAGCTTCTGGTCGCGCTTCGGTACAAGTGGAACCAGGTGTTCGCGGGCCACCTGCGCGCCGAGACGACCGATCCGGACTACGCCGAACAGGATCTCGCGCTCGACAGGGTCGAAGCCGTCACCCGCGCCTGGAACAGCGCCACTGCCGAACACGAGACCCTCCGCGCCGTTCTCGACGCGGCCCTCGAACGGTGCCCCGCGCTGATCCCGTCCCACGAAGCCGAACTGCGCACTCTCGCGCTGACGGCGGGACTGGCCGACGGCAAGGAACCGACCGGGGAGATCACCCAGGTCGGCAGCGCTTTCGCGACCCTGCTCCGGCACGGCCGTCACGCGAAGCCCGCCCGCCGCCGCAGCCCGATGGGACACCTGCTCCGGTTGCTCGCGCCGAGCGCGTGATCCGGCCTGGCGGGGCCACCGCCGATGTAGTTAGGTGACCGACATGGCTGCTCACGCGCGCTGGACCGAGGCCGACATCCCTGATCAGACCGGGCGGACCGTCTTCGTCACCGGCGCGAACTCGGGACTGGGGCTGCGGACCGCCGAGGTGCTCGCGGGCAAGGGTGCCCGCGTGCTGCTCGGCTGCCGGTCGCCGGAGCGCGGCGCCAAGGCGCTGGAGCAGGTCCGCGCGGCCGCGACCGGGGAAGCACCCGAGCTCGTCCGCCTGGATCTCGCCGACCTCGAGTCGGTCCGCGAAGCCGCGAAGAAGGTCCAGGAGCTGTCAGACCGCAAGCTCGACCTCCTGGTCAACAACGCGGGCGTGATGGCGACCCCGCGCGGCCACACCAAGGACGGGTTCGAGACCCAGTTCGGCACGAACCATCTCGGGCACGCGGTGCTGACCTGGCTGCTGATGCCGTCCCTGCGCGGCGGCTCGGGAGCGCGGGTCGTGACCCTGTCGAGCGTCGCGGCGACAGGCGCGCGCATCGACGTCGCCGACCCCAACTTCGAGCGCCGGATGTACAACCCGGGCTCCGCCTACGGCCAGTCGAAACTCTCCAATCAGGTGTTCGCGCTCGAACTCGACCGCAGGCTGCGCGCTGCGGGCGAGGATGTCATCAGCGTGGCGGCGCACCCCGGCTACACGTGGACCGGCCTCGGTTCGGGGATGGCCCGCTCGTACCGCAACCCGGTGGTGCGGGCGCTCGTCGGCGCGGGCAACCGGATCGGCGAGATCTTCATCGCGCAGAACGCCCGTCAGGGCACGCTCCCGCAGCTGTTCGCGGCGACCTCCCCCGAGGTCCGGGGCGGCGATTACATCGGCCCTCGCGGGCTCGGCGGGCTTCGCGGCGCCCCGGTCAAGGTGCGCCCTTTGCCCGCCGCGAGGAGCGAATCGCTCGGTGCCGCGTTGTGGGACGTGAGCACCAAGTTGACGGGCGTCACCCCTGACCCCGCGTGAGCGGCGACCACTACTGCGGCGAGCGTAGGGTGACGGGGTGAGTGCTGCCCCAGATGGCCGCAAGCTGTTGCGGCTCGAGGTCCGGAATTCCCAGACTCCCATCGAAAAGAAGCCGTCTTGGATCAAGACGCGCGCCCGGATGGGACCGGAGTTCACCGAACTCAAAGGCCTGGTGCGCCGCGAAGGCCTCCACACCGTCTGCGAAGAAGCCGGTTGTCCCAACATCTACGAATGCTGGGAAGACCGCGAGGCCACCTTCCTGATCGGTGGCGACCAGTGCACGCGGCGCTGTGACTTCTGCCAGATCGACACCGGCAAACCCGCCGAGCTGGACCGCACCGAGCCCCGCAAGGTCGCCGAGAGCGTCCAGGCGATGGGCCTGCGCTACTCCACGGTGACCGGTGTGGCGCGGGACGATCTCGAAGACGGCGGCGCGTGGCTGTACGCCGAGACCGTCCGCCAGATCCACGCGCTGAACCCCGGCACCGGCGTCGAGCTGCTGATCCCGGACTTCAACGCCGACCCCGACCAGCTCGCCGAAGTCTTCGGCTCGCGTCCCGAGGTGCTCGCGCACAACGTCGAGACCGTGCCGCGGATCTTCAAGCGCATCCGCCCCGGCTTCCGCTACGCGCGGTCGCTGGAAGTCATCACCCGCGCTCGCGAAGCCGGCCTGGTGACGAAGTCGAACCTCATCCTCGGCATGGGCGAGACCCCCGACGAGGTCGCGCCCGCAATGAAGGACCTGGTCGACGCGGGCTGCGAGATCCTCACGATCACCCAGTACCTGCGTCCCTCGCCGCGGCACCACCCCGTCGACCGCTGGGTCAAGCCGGAGGAGTTCGTCGAGCACTCCAACGCCGCCGAGGCCATGGGCTTCGCCGGTGTGATGGCGGGGCCGCTGGTCCGGTCCTCGTACCGCGCCGGGCGTCTCTTCGCGCAGACAAAGGCTCGCCGCGGCGAAGCGCTGTCGGAGAACCTGGCCCACCTCGCCGCCGAAGGGACCGCCGCCCAGGAAGCCAGTTCGCTGCTGGCTCGGTGACTCCGGTCACCCTCGCCGCGACCTCGCCACCCGAAAGGTCACAGATCAGTAATGTGACCTGGTGGCGTTGGTAACGGATCTTCTCAATTGGCTGCAGGGACTCCCCGAACCGGGACTGGTCGCGGCAACCGGCGGACTGGTGTTCGCCGAATGCACCATCGGGCTCGGCTTCATCGCGCCCGGCGAATCGGGGCTGCTGGTCGCGGCCACGACGGCGACGTCGGTCTCCCGCTTCCTGACCCTGTGGGCGGTCGTGACGGTCTGCGCCGCGCTGGGCGACTCGCTCGGCTACGCGATCGGCAAACGGTTCGGCCCGCGCCTGCGCGAGACGAAGCTGATCCGCAAGTACGGCCTCGACGCCTGGGACAAGGCGACGGGCGTGCTCGAACGGCGAGGCGCGTGGGCGGTGTTCTTCGCGCGGTTCCTCCCGGTGATCCGCACGCTGACCCCGGCGGCGTCCGGCACCTCGGGCCTGCCGTTCCGCAAGTTCCTGCCGGCCGCCGCGGCCGGTGCGGCCTGCTGGTCGGCGATCCACATCGGCATCGGCGCCGCCCTCGGTGAGGCCGCGAAAAAGGTCGAAGGCGTGCTGAACACCGGCGGCCTGGCCATCGTCGGCGTGCTCGTCGGCGTCGCCGTGTTCTTCCTGCTGCGCTACAAGAAGAAGAAAGCGCTCGGTGTCACAGCCGAAGAAGCCACCCCGGCGAAGGTCGGCGCGGAGGACTAGATTCCGGGCATGGCCGCCCTGAACCTGCCCCAGCCGATCGGTTTCGTCCTCGGCGGTGGAGGCAGCCTCGGCGCCATGCAGGTCGGGATGCTGCAGGCGCTCTCGGAAGCGGGCGTCGCCCCGGACCTCGTCGTCGGCACCTCGGTGGGTTCCCTGAACGCCGCCGTCCTCGCGCTCGGGGACGAATCGGGTGACCGGCTGAACCGGATCTGGTCGCGGATGACGCGGCACGAGGCGTTCCCCGGCGGCGTGCTCAGCCAGGTGCGGACCCTGCGGCACAGCAAGACCAACCTGTTCCCCAACACCGGTCTCGCCGCGATCGTCGACGAGCACATCGGCGAGGGCGTCCGGTTCGAGGACCTCGCGCTGCCGCTGGGCGTCGTCGCGACGGACGTCGACACCGCCGAGCCGCTGCTCATCCGCTCAGGACCCGTTTTGGCGCCGCTGCTGGCCAGCTGCGCGATCCCGGGGATCTATCCGCCGGTGCCGTTCGGGGACCGCATGCTCTACGACGGCGGCCTGGTCGCCAACGTGCCGATGCGCCAGGCGCTCGCGATGGGCGCGAAGTCGCTCGTCGTCCTCGACTGCGCCTTCCCCGGCAAAATGCCCGGTACCCCGCAGACCTTCGCCGAGGTGATGATGTTCACCGCGATGATCAGCATGCGGAACCAGGCCGTGCTGGAGGCGCCGATCGCCGCGGCCGAAGTGCCCGTGGTCTACGTGCCGGGACCGAAGCCGGTGCGGGTCAGCCCGCTGGACTTCAGTCACACCACGACTTTGACCGCCGAGGCCTACGACGCCGCGAAGACCTATTTGGGTGAATTGAGCGTGGATGGCCCTGGTCTTTATGGTGCGCCAGGTCTCGTCGTGGGCTGACGAGCAACCATCCGGCATCGATCGCGTCTTCGTCTTCGCGTACTTTTGAAAAAGGACCTTTCCGCTGATCGAGCGACGTACTGGTTATATTTTAAAGAGAGAACTATATGTTTCCCAAGAAGACATTACTTTCGACGGCCGGAATACTCGCCGCGATACTGCTGATCTCGGCCTGTTCGTCCTCGGGCGGGAACGGTCCCGCGAATTCGACCGGTACCAGTGCCGAATCGGGCGAAAGCCCGGTCTCGGTGACCATCGATCCGGCGGGCGGGACCGACGTCAATCCGGCGACCCCGGTGGTGGTCAAGGCCGAGCACGGCAAACTGACCGACGTCACGGTCAGCAACGCCGACAAGGGCAAGCAGGTCAAGGGCGAACTGGCGGGCGACGGGCTCAGCTGGAAGACCGTCGAGCCGCTCGGCTACGGCAGCACCTACAAGATCGTGGCGCATGCCCAGGGCACCGACGGGAAGCCCGTGGAGCAGCAGAGCAGGGTGTCCACCCTGAGCCCTAAGCAGCAGGCGAACCCGAACCTGATCCCGGCGCCCTCGGCGGTCGCGTCCGGCGGGGTCGGCGTCGGACAGCCGATCGTGTTCGCCTTCGGCCAGCCGGTGAAGAACAAGGCCGAGGTGGAGAAGAAGCTGTCGGTGGAGTCCACTCCGAAGCAGGAGGGCTCCTGGTACTGGATCGACGACAAGAACGTCCATTACCGCCCGAAGGTGTACTGGCAGCCGGGGACGACGCTCAAGGTGTCGGCGATGATCTACGGCGTCGATTTCGGCAATGGCGTCTACGGCGCGACCGACCGCACCGAAACGTACAAGGTGCACGATTCCTGGGTCGCGAAGGCCGACGGCAACACCGAACAGATGCAGATCTTCCACAACGGCCAGCTGGCGAAATCGATGCCCATTTCCATGGGCAAGGACGCGACGCCGACGCATTTGGGCGCGCACGTCATTTCGGACAAACACGAGAATTACACGATGGACTCGTGCACCTACGGCGTCTGCCAAGGACAGCCGGGGTACTACAAGGCGAACGAGAAATGGTCGCTGCGCATCTCCAACGACGGCGAGTTCGTCCACGAGAACCCGAACAGCGTCGGCGCGCAGGGCAGCTCGAACGTGTCGCACGGCTGCATCAACCTCAACGCCGCCAACGCCCAGTGGTTCTACCAGAACATGGGGCTCGGCGACGTCGTCGAGGTGACCAACTCGGGCGGCCCGCAGCTGCCGGTCTGGGACCTCTACGGCGACTGGTCGAAGTCGTGGGCGGACTGGCAGGCGGGCAGCGCCGTCAAGTAGGGGCATGATGGGCCGGTGACCACCACCGGCCCCGATGCCGCACTGAGCAAGGCCCGCACGCTCGTGGCCGGCGCCGGCCGGATCGTCGCACTGACCGGCGCCGGGATCTCCACGGATTCGGGCATCCCCGACTTCCGGGGCCCTCAAGGCCTGTGGACCCGCGACCCGGCCGCGGAGAAGATGTCGAACCTCCAGGCATACCGAGGCAGTCGCGAAGTCCGGGAACGGACCTGGCAGGCGCGGCTGGTGCACCCCGGCTGGGATGCAGTGCCGAACGCCGCGCACTACGCGCTCGAACGCCTGTCGCCGACGCACATCGTCACCCAGAACATCGACCGCCTGCATCAGAAGGCTGGTTCTCCGCCGGAGCAGGTGCTGGAACTGCACGGGACGATGTTCGAGTCCGCCTGCCTGTCCTGCGACGATCACCGGGACATGCGCGCGACCCTGGAGCGCGTCCGGGCTGGCGAGACCGATCCGCCCTGCCTGGAGTGCGGCGGCATCCTGAAGTCCGCCACGATCTCGTTCGGCCAGCACCTGGATCAGACCCTGCTCCGGGCCGCGCGTGCCGCTGTCTCCGGGAGTGATCTCCTGCTGGTGGCAGGGTCTTCGCTGAGCGTGCAGCCGGCCGCCTCGCTGGTGAGCGTCGCTTCACGGGCTGGGGCTGACGTGGTGATCTTCAACGGCTCCGAGACGCCGTATGACTCGATGGCGACCGCGGTCGTCCGCGGCCCGCTCGGTGAGACGCTCCCGGCCCTCACTGCTTCGGGCCACGTCTCGTGAGTGGGTCAGGATGCGGCTGACGGAAGGTCCATGATGCCGGTGGCTTGCGACCAGACACAACGCCACGTGCCGCCGGCATTCGTGTAGACGTCGGTGTGCCAGGCCTCGTGCCGCGGGATGTCCGCGCCGTCGACGGTGAGTTCGATGAAACACCGGTAGCGGAGGACGACGACGTCGGTGCCGACGATGGCGTCCACGTCGCCGGTCAGCTCCAGTTCCCGGTAGGCGACCCGCCCGGTGGTGAGGAGATCCAGGTACTCGGCCTTCGTCCACACGGTGCCGGTCGGGTTGCACAACCGGTACTCCGCGGCGTGCAAGCGGTCGTAGGTGCCGCGATCCACGTCGAGGAGACATTGGATCCGATCCTGCTCGGCCTTGATCACTTGGCCGGCCACATCGTCGGTCATCCCCGCTCCTGTTCGCTCGATCGGTTCTGTCGGCGACACATGCGCCATCTGTGCCGGTGCCGAGTCCTTGAGCATGGCCGTCAGCTTCACGGTATCGGGGGACCAGGAGTACGTCACGTGACCGCATGAGGCGAGAGCCTCGTGAGTGGTAAAGGCGGTTAGAACACGAATCGCCACTCACGAGGCTGCGCGCGAGGGTGTCGTTTCCGCTGTCGGTGGGCCGAAGGGGCCCTTTCGGTCTAGTCGCAAGTACGTGAAGGCTCCCTTCCTTGCGTTAGACGCAGGGAAGGGGGCCTTCATGTACTTCCCGCGGGCCAGGGCCACGTGCGAGGACCGCCTGCGGATCTCGTGAGTGGTAAGGGCGGTTAGAACCGTCTTTGCCGCTCACGAGGCTGTGGGTCGGGTGGGTCGTGAGTGGCGTTTCGGGTTAGAACCCGAACTGTCACTCACGACCACCTGGCCGACCGCGCTCTGCAGGCGGGTACGAAAAAAGGGTCCAGGCCCCGGGAGAACTCGTGGTTCTCGACCGGGGCCTGGACCCTCTTCTTCTTAATGTTAGTCCGGCGGTGTCCTACTCTCCCACAACCCTTCGGTTGCAGTACCATCGGCGCTGTCAGGCTTAGCTTCCGGGTTCGGAATGGGACCGGGCGTTTCCCTGACGCTATAACCACCGAAACACTA
>NZ_JAJPWO010000014.1:0-258772 GCF_046549075.1 Amycolatopsis sp. lyj-84 | reverse complement strand
GTCGCGAAAGCCACTTTCGGGACATCAGACGTCCCGAAAGTGGCTTTCGCGACGCCCCGGGCAAAAGTGTCGCTGTGACTGAACCTAACGTGAGCGAAGGCGTGACTCGTGTGACCAGAGACGGATCTCGCGTGATCAGACCCCGAACTCCGTGATCGCCGCCCCATCACACGCGAACACCCATCCCGCCCGAACACGACACGTTTGCCCTACCCCTCAACAACCGTCCTTACCACTCACGAGACCCACCGCCATGCCGCCGCTTTTCAGGCCGGTGGGACCAGTCGCCGTACAGCGCCGTCGAATCCGGTGCTGTACAGGCTTTCCGGGTCCCAGCCCGGTCCCGCGCCGAACCGCACGGACGAGCCGAGGTGGACGCCCGTGGCGATCGCGCAGGTCGCGCCGGAGTCCGGGTCGACGCGGTACACGATGCCGTGCTCGCCCGCGGTGTAGAGCCGACCGTCGGTGCCGAGGGCCAGGTCGTCGATGATGTTCAGCGGCCACGGCGCCTGGAGCCGGATCTTCTTCGCGGGCGCGGACGGGTTCGCGAGGTCGATCGCGGCGATCTGGAAGTCCGGGCCGCCGGTGTTGGCCACGTACAGGGTGCGCCCGTCGTTGCTGACGACCATCCCGTTGGGACCGAGCAGATCGGGTCCGTACCGTTCCGGCGCCGACGGATTCTCCTTGCGTACCAGCCAGAGTCCGCGTTTCGGGCCGATGAGGGTGCTGATCACGGCGTCGCCGTTCGGCAGCACCGTGCCGCCGTCGGGCATCGTGAGGCCGGTGGCCCAGGTCCGCCGTTTGCCGGTGTCGAGGTCGAAGATGTCGATGGTGCCGGTCTTCAGGCCGAGTGTCCCGTCGAGCGTCTTGTGCCCGGTGTTGACGTACAACTCGTTGCCGCGCACCGTGAGCGCGCCCGGACCGGAAACCGGCAGCAGGGTGCTCACCGCGCCGTCCGGGGTCACGCGTTCGACGGATCCGTTGCCCGCGAACAGGGTCTTCGAGACGAGCAGCCCGCCCCGTCCGTCGAAGGCGAGGTTTTCCAGCGGGAGGCCGAGTCCCGTCGCGACGGTGCGCACCTGCCACGGCACACAGCCCGGCGCGGCCGCCGCTGTCGCGACCGGGGCGGTGAAGGCCGCCGCCATCACGATCGTCGCGGCGATGACGCCGCGAACGCGTCCGGTCATAGAGGCCTCCCCATCGACTGAACTAGTACATGTGTATCAATTATGGGGAGCGTGTCAATCGGCGAGCGGGACGCTGGTCTGCCGTCGCAGGTCGGCGGCGTCCATGGAGAAGGCGAGGAAGAGGCCTTGCAGCGAGCGCTTCGTGAGCTCGACGTCCTCTTCGACCGGCTGCGGGTTGGCCAGCCGGTGCAGCGCCAGGCCGTCCAGCAGGGCCATGAAAGCCTTGGCCGCGCGCCGGGAATCGGCGATGCCGAGGGAGGCGAGCAGGGGAGCGGCGGACGCTTCGAAAGCGCCCATCGCCTCGTCGACCACGGCCCGCATGGCCGGGTTCCTGGCGGCTTCCATGTACAGCTCGTACTGGGCGACGGTCACGCCGAACTTGCCCGCCACCAGCGCCTGGGTGAGCCGTTCGCCGACTTCCAGCACGGATTCCGCGTCACGCAGGACATCGGTGAGCAGGACGCGCACGACCTCGATCCGCTCGTGGATGTGGAACCGCAGGGCCTCGGCGATGAGTTCCTCGCTGGTCGCGAAGTAGTAGCCCGCCGCGGCCTGCGGCAGCCCGGCGCTGGCCGAGACCGCGCGATGGGTCACCGCCTTGACGCCGCTGTCGCAGATCAGCCGCATCGCGGCCCGGAGCAGCAGTTCCCGGCGCTCCCGGCTCCGTGCCTGCTGCTTGCCGCGACTACCGGTCATTGACTTCCCCTTCGGTCGAACCGATACTAACGTCTCACTCTTAATTGATACGTTTGTATTAATCTTGAGGAGAGCGGATGAGCGTCGGCGCGGCCGAACTGCGGGAGATCTCCAGCCTGTGCCAGGTTTTCCAGCGCACGGTCGCGGAATCCGGCGACGTCGTCGCGCTGCGGACGCCGGACGACGCGGTATCGCTGACCTGGCGGCAGTACGGCGCGCGAGTGCGGCGGCTGGCCGAGGGGCTGCACGCGCTCGGCGTCCGGCGCGGGGACACCGTGGCGCTGATGCTGACCAACCGGCCCGAGTTCCACCTCGTCGACGTGGCGGCGATCCACCTGGGCGCGATCCCTTTCTCGGTCTACAACACCAGTTCCGCCGAGCAGATCGAGTACCTGTTCGCGAACGCGGGCAACCGCGTGGTGGTCTGCGAGGAGCAGTTCCTCCCGCGGGTGCGGAACGTGGACCGCGTCGTCTGCGTGGACGGCGCCCCCGAGGGCACGACTTCCCTGGCGGAGCTGGAAAACAGCGAGTCACCGGAGTTCGACTTCGAGACCGCGTGGCAAGCCGTCGGACCAGACGACGTGCTGACGCTGATCTACACCTCCGGCACCACCGGGCCGCCGAAGGGTGTCGAACTCACGCATCGCAACCTCACCTACAGCATGGGCGCGGCACTGGAGTCACCCGACATCGCCGACGCCGTCCGCAACGGACGCGTCCTTTCGTTCCTGCCGGACGCGCATCTGGCCAACCGGTACTTCGCGCACTACTTCCCGATCGTCTCGGCGGCGACGGTCACCTGTGTCGCGGACCCCAAGGCCGTGGTGGCCACGCTGCCCGCCGTCCGGCCGACGGTGTTCCTCGGCGTGCCCATGCTCTGGTACAAGATCAAGGCGGGGATCGAGCAGGCCCTCGCGGCGCAAACCGGCCTCCGGCGGACGATCGCGGGCTGGGCGCTCGCCGTGGGACTGTCCACAGTGCACAGTCCGAACAAGCGCTCGCGATGGCGGCACCGGCTGGCGCGGCGGCTCGTCCTCGACCGGGTGCTCGCCAGGATGGGACTGGACGCCTGCGTGATCCCGATCAGCGGCGCCGCCCCGATCGCGGTGGACACGCTGGACTTCCTGATGGCCGTCGGGCTGCCGATCTGCGAGGGCTGGGCGATGTCGGAGACCTCGGTCCACGGCACGATCAACCCGCGGCACGCCATTCGCCCGGGCACGGTCGGTCAAGCCCAGTACGGCGCGGAACTGCGGCTGGCCGACGACGGGGAGCTGCTGATGCGCAGTCCGGCGGTGATGCGCGGCTATCGGAACGACCCCGAGCGGACCGCCGAGGCGATCGACGCCGACGGCTGGCTGCACACCGGCGACATCGCCACCATCGACGCGGACGGCTACGTGTCGATCGTGGATCGCAAGAAGGAGTTGATCATCAACGCGGCGGGCAAGAACATGTCGCCGTCCAACATCGAGAACATGCTCAAGTCGGCGGGCGCGCTGATCGGCTCGGCCGTCGCGATCGGCGACCGGCGGCCCTGCGTGGTCGCCCTGATCACCCTCGACCCGGACGCGGCCGCGTCGTTCGCCGAGCGTCACGGGCTTCCGGCCGATCCCGCAGCCCTCGCCGGGAACGCGGTTCTCCGTCAGGAAGTCGCCGCCGTGGTCGAGCAGGCCAACGGCAGGCTTTCGCGCGTCGAACAGATCAAGGACTTCACCATCCTGCCGGTCTGCTGGGAGCCGGGCGGTGTCGAACTGACTCCGACGATGAAGCTCAAGCGGGCCGCGATCGCGAAGACCTACGCCGCCGAGATCGACGCGCTGTACGGGGGAGCCGCGCGGTAGGCGGTGTCGACTGCCACAGTATTTCACTAACCTGGTTAGTGACTTATCTAGTAAGCTTCCTGGCATGACGTCAGCAGACTCGTGGCAGGTCGATTCCCCCGGCGTGGGCAACTCCGTGATGGAGCGCCTGCAGGAGGTCGGGACGCTCACGCGGGTGATCGAGAAGCGCCTGAGCGGGACACTGGGGATCAACTCCACCGACCTGTCGGCGATGGAACACCTCACCAGCGAGGGACCGCTGACCGCGAAGGAACTCGCGGATCGGCTGCGGGTCTCGACGGCGGCGAGCACTCATATCGTCGACAGACTCGAGAAAGCCGGGCACATCCTCCGCAAGCCGCACGCCACCGACCGGCGCAAGGTGCTGGTCGAGCCGGTGCGGGAGTCGATGGCCAGGATCTTCGAGCAGCTTCATCCGCTGCTCAGTGGCGTGGAGGGGCTCGTCGAGGCACTGAGCCCCGGAGACCGTGACGTCGTCGAGAACTTCCTGACCGGTGTCGTGCGGATCTACACCGGCACCGCGGATTCCCTGCCCGAGAGCTGATTTTCCCCGCCCATGACCGGAGCGCCCGTGCGCCCCGGCGTACGAACGCGCCAGGATCCGGAGTGAACGAACCATGTCGGTACCCGAAGAAAAGACGTCTCCACGAGCGGTCTGGTGGCTGCTGGCCACGGTGCTCGTCGTCGAATTGATGGACCTGCTCGACTCGACGATCGTCAACGTGGCAGGCCCGTCGCTGGAACGATCGCTGGGCACGAGCCCGGTCGGCCTGCAGTGGGTGATCGGCGGGTACGCCCTCACCCTCGGCGCGGGCCTCGTGCTGGGCGGGCGGCTCGGCGACCGCTACGGCCGCCGCCCGATGTTCCTGTTCGGGCTCGTGGCCTTCACCCTCGCGTCCCTGCTGTGCGCGATCGCGCCGAGTGCCGGTCTGCTGATCACCTTCCGCCTGGTCCAGGGCGTGGCGGGGGCGATGATGCTGCCGCAGGGACTCGGCATCCTCCGGGACAACCTCGCCCCTCGCGACCTCACCAAGGCGCTCGCCGTCTTCGGGCCGGTGCTGGGGCTCGGCGGTGTGCTGGGCCCGGTGCTGGGCGGCGCGCTGGTCGACTGGGATCTGTTCGGTCTCGGCTGGCGGCTGGTGTTCCTGGTCAACGTTCCGGTCGGGCTCGTCGCGCTGGTACTGGCCCGGCGGCTGGTTCCCCGCGGCACCGGGACGCCGGGGCTGCGCGTGGACATCGCCGGAGCCGTACTCGTCGCGGCCGCCTCGGCGCTGCTGGTCCTCCCGCTCAACGAGGGACAGGCGGCGGGATGGCCACTGTGGACCTGGCTCTCCCTGACGGTCGCGGCGCTCGGCTACGTGGCTTTCGCGTTGTGGCAGCGCCGGATCGCGCGCTTCGGCCGGGCTCCGCTGGTCACCCCTGCCCTGTTCGGCAAGCCGGCTTTCACCGTCGGACTGGCCGCGGTCGCGCTGTTCTTCGGCGGGATGATCGGCACCCAGCTGGTGCTGACGTTCTTCCTGCAGATCGGCCAGGGCTTCACCGCGGGAGAGGCCGGGCTGGGCAACCTCCCGGTCGCGCTCGGCACCGCCGTCGGCGGCGGCATCAGCGGGGGGCTGCTCGCCGCCAAACTCGGCAGGACCGTCCTGCAGACGGGGGCCGTCGTCCAGCTCGCCGGTGTCGCGTGGCTGTGGATCTCCTTGTCCGGCACCGGTGAGTTCACGATCTGGCGGATCGTGCCCGGTGGCGTCGTCGCGGGGATCGGCGCGGGCATCGTGATCGCGGCCGTGTTCAACACCGTGCTCGGCGCCGTCGCCGACGACGAGGTCGGCTCCGCGTCCGGAGTGCTCACCGCCGTCCAGGCGATCGGGGGCTCGGTCGGGGTCGCGGTGTTCAGCACGGTGTTCTTCGCCGACATCGCCCATCCCGCCGAAGGGTTCCGCGACGCGCTCGTGGTCCAGACGGTGGTCATCGGGCTGTTCCTGCTGATCTCCCCGCTGTTCCCGCGCCGGGCCCGGCCCGAGGAAACCGAGGCCGTCGTCGTGGCGCAGGCCGGTGCGCGATGAGGAACGTCCTGATCTCCGGCGCGGGCATCGCCGGACCCGCTCTCGCCTTCTGGCTACGGCGGCACGGCATGAACCCGACCGTGGTCGAACGCGCGCCGGAGCCACGCCTCGGCGGGCAGACCGTCGATCTGCGGGGCGCAGGCCGCACCGTCGTCGAACGCATGGGTCTCGAACAAGCCGCCCGCGATCGCGTCACCCACGAGGAGGGACTGCGGTTCATCGACCGTCGCGGCCGCGTCCGGGCGTCGTTCGGCACGGATTCCCTCGACGGCGATGGGTTCGTCACGGAACTGGAACTCCTGCGCGGTGAACTCGCCGACCTGCTCCACCAGAGCACCCGCGACGACGCCGAGTACGTCTTCGGCGACGAGATCACCGGCCTGACCGAGTCCGGCGACGGTGTGGAGGCCAGTTTCCGCAGCGGTATCGAACGGCGTTTCGACCTCGTCGTGCTCGCCGACGGCCTGCGGTCACGGACCCGCGATCTCGTTTTCGCCGACCTCGCCCGCATCCGGTCGTTCGGCCTCTACACGGCCTACTTCACCGTCCCGCGCGAGGAAGCCGACGGCCGGTGGGCCCGCTGGTACAACGCTCCCGGCCGCCGGGTCGTCCTCCTGCGCCCCGACAACCAGGGCACCACGCGTGCCTCGCTGTCGTTCCTGCTCCCGCGTCCCGGCCTCGAACGGCTGGATATCCCAGCACAGCACGAATTCCTGCGCCGTCACTACGCCGGTGTCGGCTGGGAGACCCCGCGCGTACTCGACGAGCTGGGCGGCTCACCCGACTACTTCTTCGAATCGGTCGGCCAAATGCGCCTGGAACAGTGGTCACGCGGCCGGATCGCCGTCGTCGGGGACGCCGCCTATTGCGCGTCGCCGCTCAGCGGCATGGGCACCAGCCTCGCCCTCGTCGGCGCGTACGTGCTCGCCGGAGAACTCGGCCGTCACGCCGGACACGGTGACGCCTTCCGTTCCTACGAGACGATCATGCGTCCGTACGTGGCGCAGGCGCAGAAGGTCCCGTGGATCGCGCCACGGCTGGCGGCTCCGAAGAGTCGCGCCGGTATCGGCCTGCTTCACGCTCTCGCAGGTCTCGCGGCGGGTCCGAGGGCCGGTCGTGTCGCGGCTCGTTTCACCAACCCGCCCTCGGACGCCATCGATCTTCCCGTTTACGTCAGTTGAGCTTGCGCATGTCGGCGGGCAGGCCGCCGCCGGCGTAGACGTCCTCGGCGAGCTTCGCCAGCGCGGTGAGCGCGACGTTCTGGGCGAACGGCCCGTAGGACACCCGGGAGACGCCGAGTTCTTGCGCGGTCGCCAGCGAGATCGAGCCCGGGACGCCGATCAGGTTCACCTTGCGGTCGCCCAGCGCCTCGACCAGCCTGCCGACCTGGGTCTCGTCGAGCTTGCCGGGCACGAAGACGTTCGACGCGCCCGCGTCCAGGTACGCGCGGCCCCGGGTGATCGCGTCGGCCAGCACCTCCTCGGGGTCACGGTCGCCCGCCCTGAGGAAGGCGTCGGTGCGGGCGTTGAGCACGAAGTCGACACCGGCGGACTGAGCGGCGGCGACCACGGCCTCGACGGCCTTGACGGACTCGTCCAGCGGCTTCATCTGGTCTTCGAGGTTGCAGCCGACCGCGCCGACCTCGATCGCCCGGGCGACCGTGCCGCCCGGGTCGCCGTAGCCCGCTTCCAGGTCCGCGGTGACCGGCAGATCGCCCGCGGTCCGGACGATCAGGGCGACTTCGGCGATCATTTCGTCGCGGGGGATCACCTCGCCGTCGGGGTAACCGCGGGCGGCGGCGATGCCGTGACTCGGGGTGGCGAGCGCTTGCGTGCCGGGTGTTTCGGCGACGACCTTCGCGGTGATCGCGTCCCAGACGTTGACGACGAGCAGCAGTTCGGGGGCGGCGTGCAGCTCCTGCAGCCGGGTGGCCTTCTCGGCGATGGAAACCATGCCATCAATCTAGAGGTTGTGAGCGGGTGGGCGGGGGATGCGGAGCTGGGCGGTCGGTCCAGGTGGTCGTGAGTGGCGATTCGGGTTAGTGCCGAAGGGGTCTTAAGTACCTGCTGTTTGTGGCTGGAGTTGGTCGCAGGTCCGTGAAGGCCTCCTTGCCTACCCTGAAGGTAGGGAAGGAGGCCTTCACGGACTACGTGATCGCCCTCCGAAGCCTCAGCGACACCGCCAGCCCCGGCAGTCGCGGGCGGCGGCGCGTGAAGGACCCCTTCCCCCGAGTACATGAAGGCCCCCCTTCCTGTACCTAGGCGCAAGGAAGGGGGCCTTCATGTACCGCAGAGGAGAGCCAGAGCGGCAGTGGCGTGGCGGGCCGTTGCGAGGGCCTCGCCAGCCAGCCCGGGTGTCGCGAAAGCCACTTTCGCGACGTCTGATGTCCCGAAAGTGGCTTTCGCGACACGACCCCTGGGCAGCACGAACTCGCGAACTCTCGCACGCAGAATCCAGTAGGCACCCTTGGCTATAACCCGAACCGCCACTCACGGCCAACCCGACCCAGGCCTCACCGCGCGCGGCACTCAGGAAGCCGCGGTGAGCGCCCCCAGTCCGCTGGCTTGGGTTCGCCAATCGGCCTGGTTCGGCGTCCCGCCCGCCCAGCGCTGCCCGATCCGGTTCAGCGGGTCGCGATCGGACACCCACAGCGAGTCGGCCTGCCGCCGCGCGAAGTCCCGGTAGAGCGTGGAGTCCGTCGCGTTCGCCAAATCGGCGAGAAAGCGCATGAAAATACCCTTGAACTGCTTTTGGTTGTCGTCACAGGAGTTCTGCCCGACGTCGCAGGATTCGGTGAGCACGCCGTTCCTGGTCAGCACCGGGCCGGTCACCGCGGCGTCGGCCAGTCGCCGGGCGGCGTCGAGCCAGCGGGTTTCGCCGGTGGCACGCCAGACCTCGACGAGACCACCGATGCCGAGTCCCTGGTTGTACGTCCAGACCGTCTGGCCGTTGTTGCGGCAGTCGCGGGTCAGGCCGTCGTTGACCAGTCCGGCCGCGTTGATCATCCCGCTGGCCAGGTACCAGTCCGCGGCGGTCCGGGATCGTTGCAGCCAAAGCGAATCACCCGGCGTCCGGCGGTGCACGGAAGCCGCGAGCCGCAGGTACAGACCACTGGTGACGGCGTTCTTGTAGGTCCGTTCCCGGTCCCACCAGACACCGCCGCCGCAGGATCCCGTGTCCCAGTATTGGTGCACGTAGGCGGCGATCCTGGTCGCCATGGCGAGGTAACGGGGATCGCCGGTGTGGTCGTAGGCGGCCACCCACGCCAAGCCCCACCAGGCGCTGTCGTCGATGGCGCGGCTCTCGAAATTCCCTTCGATGGCGTCGGAACTGCGCTCACCGGCGGGGAAAACGCCACGGTTCCGCTCGAAGGTGCGCGCGATGACCCAGTCGTGGCGGCGATCCCCGTGGTCGATGACCGCCGTCAGTGTCGCCGCCGAGTTCCACCAGCTGCTCGGCCACCAGCCCGGATACGGATCGTAGGAGTACAAGAGCGCGTCGGCCGCCGCCTGTGCCCGCGTCGGCGCCGGGCGCGCCCACGCCGTACAGGATCCTTCCCGGTGTCCGGCCTCCCTGCCACAAGCGCGGACGGCGCCGCCGTAGTGACGGCCACGGGGATCGCGGGTCGCGAACAACGCCGTCCCGCCGGTACTCGCGCCCGCGGCGACCGACGTCCGGCCGAGAGACGAACCACCCGCCCAGCCCGCCCCCGCGTCCCAGGAGCGATCCAGCCAGATCTCGTCGCCCCGCGCACCGGATTCGATGGTGCCCCAAGCCATCGCGTTCCGGTCGACGTGCAGGCGGATCGTGCGCCCTAACAACGTCGTCGGCGGAACCGGCTGGGTGTCGCCGTTCGCCTGGGTCGTGCCGTCGCAGACGACATCGCAGACCTTCGGGTGAATCCATTCCGTACAGGTGACACCGGCGGCGTCGCCACACGCGCGGATCAGGCCGCGCCGGTGCTCGCCGGGGTCGGTCACGTTGTACATCAAGGTTCTCGTGCCGGTCCACGAGCCGGGGATGCTCGCCTTGCCCAGCAATCCTTCCCAGGACGCGCCCCCGTCCCAAGACCGGTCGAGCCAGACCGAGTCGCCCGTCGCGCCGCGATCGATGCTGCCCCAGGCCATCCCGTCGGCATCGGAGACGTGCAGCCGAATCTGGCGCCCGTTGAGCAGTTTGTCCGGAACCGGGAACGTGTCTTGCTGTGCGTGAGAAGGGTCGAGCGTGTCGCAGGAGAGCACGCAGACCGTCGCCGCGGAAGCGACCGGTTCCGCGGCCGGTACGGGAATCGCTGTCAGGATCAGGGAAAGCGCGAGATGGAGCAGCGGTGACATCGTTGTCCGCCCTCGGGATCGGCCAAGCACCGGATCTGGGATGGCTTTCATGATCCGGGTTTGATCACCGGCCGGTCAACGGGAACCACCGGTCAGGTCTCAGGACAGAATTCTTGTTACGCCTGGAGCTCACGCCGCGATCTGTAGGGATGCACGTTCGAGTGGAGGTCTCGTGGAGCTAACGATCAACGCCGGCGGCGACGAACAAGGGTTGAAAGAATTCCATGACTGGCTTCGTGAGGACGACGACGTGGGCCGGTCCGCGACGATCAGCTCGACGGATTCGGGTCAGCTGGGAGCCTTCGAGGTCATCCGCATGTCCATCGGCTCGCTCACGGGATTGGCCAACCTCGGCATCGCGTGGGGCAATTTTCTTCACTCCCGTAAGGAAACGCCCCCGTTCACCATCACGATCGAAGGCGACCTGACCGGCGAACAACGTGCCATGCTCCGGAACCTGGATCTCCCGCTGGCCCGTCCGGAGGACGTCGAGTGACCGTGTCGCCGTCCACTGTGGATGGCCGTCGGGGCGTGTCACCGGTTCAGGGGATGGAGGCTTCTCGATCGGGTAGCCGAGCGCTGCCTACTGTCGGTTCGCCAGTGAACCGACAGTCCCGGAGGTCCGTCCCGTGCCGGAGAGGCCCGACACCGCGGTCACGCTGACCCACCAGGCGGCCAGGCTCGCCGAATCGGATCCCTCGCGGGCCCGTGAACTGCTGGGCGCCGCGCTCGCGACGGACTACGACTACGAACCCGCGTGGCGCTGGCTCGCCGACCTGGTCACCGACGACGGCGAACGGAGGTTCTGCCTCGACAGGGCTTACGCGATCAAGGTCGACCCGGCGACCGCCCGGGCCCGCAAGGCACTGGCCGCCGTGCCGTCCACGCCGCCCGCCGAGATCGCCGACCTGATCGACCCGTCGCCACCCGCCACACCCGCGCCCGGCCGTCGCCGAACCGCGCGGTGGGTCGCGATGGGCGCGGCCGCGGTCGTCCTGCTCTCGGTGCTCGGGGTGTGGTCGGCGGCGGGGGACGATCGCGGCGAGCCCGTCCAGATCGCGCTGGTGGCGGGGATGACCGGACCCAACGCGGTGGCAGCGTCGCATATGGAGCGCGCGGTGCGCATGCATCTCGACACCGTGAACGCCGCGGGTGGTGTCGACGGGCATCCGGTGGAACTGCTCGTCCACGACGACGAGGACACCGTGGGCAAGGCGGTCGACATCGCGCGGCGGATCGTCCGCGAGAACAAGACGATGTTCGTCATCGGGCACGCCGGCAGCGACACCGCGCTCGCGGCGGCGCCGATCTACCAGCGGGCCAGGATCCCGGCCATCACCCCGTCCGCGGGCGCGTCGCGGATCACCGACGGCAGCGACTGGTACTTCCGCAGCATGTTCGGGAACCGGACCCAGAGCGACTTCCTCTCCGTCTACATCTCGCGTGTCCTGGGCTCGGCCACCGCGGCCGTCGTCCACGAGGAGGACGAGGACGGCCGATCCGGCAGGGAGACGTTCCTGGAGTCGTTCGGCGAGTTCGGCCGGGTGACCGCCGATCTGCCGATCGCGACGGGGCCGGAATCGCACGCGGCGTCGGTCCAGGCCGCGGTCGCCGAGCTGAGGACCCACGATCCGGGTGAGCCGATCCTGCTCGCCGTCAAGGAAAAGAGCGGCCTCGAGTTGATAGAAGGGCTGCGTTCCGCCGGCGTCACGGCGCCCATCGTCGGGGTCTCGTCGCTGAGTTCGCGTACGTTTCACGCTTCTCTGGTCGAAGCGGAACGGAAGAGCGGCCGTCCGGGTTCGCTCACCGGGAACCTGTTCATGGGGACGCCGATGGCCCATGACTCGCTGTCCGGCACCGCCCAGGTCTGGGCCGACGCCTACGAACGGCGCTACGGGGAACGTCCGCAGTGGCAGGCCGCGACGGCCAGGCAGGCCGTCAACGTCGGCCTGCACGCGATGCAGACTGGCGGTCTCGACTTCGACGAAGAACACCGCGAGCGGGACCGCGGGCGCGTGCGCGACACGATGGCGTCGTTGAAGGACAAGAAGAACTCCTTCCCGGCACTGCTGGGACCGTTGTATTTCACGGCGAACGGGTCGGCGCAGATGGCGGTGTCCGTCGTGACCAGCGACGGCGCACGGTTCGTCTCGGCGCCGACGCAGTTCACGATCCACGAGCCGCTGACCGAGGATGCCTTGAAGGCCGATGTGGCGGAGGGGAACGTCATCGCGGTCAAGAACCGGTATCTGAGCCGGCGCCAGGTGGTGGCCACCGGGATCAACTTCAACGAGATCCGCGAGCTGGACACCGCGGCGGGCACCTACTTCGTCGACTTCTTCGTCTGGTTGAAGTACACCGGAGGCCATGGCGCGGCCGACGTGCAGTTCGTCAACGCGGTCCGGCCCGATCTGGCGCTCGGGGAGCCGCTGCGCGACGTCACCGAGAACGGGCACACCTATCGCCTCTACCGGGTCGCCGACCGGTTCAAGAGCAGCCTGGAGTTCCGCGACTTCCCGTTCGACCGCCAGCGGCTCACCGTCCTGCTGCAGAACCGGACCCAGACCGCAGACCAGGTGTCGTACGTGACCGACAAGGAGATCCTCGACCAGGATCCCCGGGTCTACCTGCGCAGTGGCGCCGACGCGACCGCCGACATCAACCAGGTCCCGAACTGGGTCGCCTCGTCGGTCCGGTTCTACCGGCAGACCGTCGGCAGCAGTGACGCGCTGGGCGACGGCCAGGCCACGGGAGCCGCGGCAGGCATCCACTACAGCCAATACGCGGGCGAGATCGAGCTCAAGCGGGACACCCTGCCGTTCCTGATCAAGAACCTGCTGCCGCTGGTCTTGCTGATCAGTGTCACTTTCCTGTGCCTGTTCTTCAAACCGGCCGACGACCGGGCGGCCGTGTCGATGGGCGTCACCGCGATCCTGAGCACCGCGGTCCTGCTCAACAACGTGACCTCGCAGCTTCCCTCGGTCAGCTACATCGTGGCCCTGGAATGGGGTTATTACGCGTTCATCCTGCTCGCCGGGATCTGCGTCCTGATCACCATGCTGCGCAAACGCCTCGCCTCGACGAAACGTGACAACGCCGAGCAGGCCCTGAGCCGAGCCGCCCGCATCGGCTACCCCGTCTACCTCTTGGCGGTCGTGCTCTGTTTCGCGGTCGCTTACGGGTGAGGTCGCCCGCCGTCGTTCACGCGCCGCTTCCCAGCCACCGCAACGTCTCCAGCGCGACGGCCACCGCCACCGCGTTCTCCGCCAACGGTCGCGGAAGCAGCTCGTCTGCCCGCGCCAACCGGCGGACGACGGTGTTCCGGTGGGTGTAGAGCCGCTCCGCGGTCCGCGTCGTGTTGCCCAGTTCGTGGACGTAAGTCCGGACGGTCTCCCGGGTTTCGGCGTCGGCGTGCCGGAGTTCGCCGAGGGTGTCGGCGACGAATTCGCTCGCCTGCGCGGGATCGCCGGTGAGCAGGGCGAGCAGCTGGATGTCCTGGTAGTGCGCGATCTGCTGCGGTGACGTGAGCCGGGCGAGCATCCGCTGGGTGGCCGCGGCGTCCAGATGGCTGCGGCGGAATCCGTCGATGCCGCTGCCGGGACGTCCCAAGGCGACCCGGACGTCGGGGTGCGGCGCGAGCTCTTCGGCGAGCCGGTCCGCTCGCGGCGGGGTCCGGCCGGGCAGCCAGACCCACAGGGCGGCGGCGCTGGCGACGACGGTCAGCCGGTGCGAAGCGTCGCTGGCCCGCATGAGCGTTTCGGCGGCGGTTTCGAGCTGCTGGGACGACGGCGTGACCGAGCCGCTCCAGACGATCGCGGCCGTATGCGGGCCGGCGAGCGGGTAGCCCAGCTGCGCCTCGGCCCGCGAACGGCTGATGGGGGCGCCTTCCAGCAGCAGGGTGACCGTCGCCCGCCGTTCGGCGTGGGCGCCGCGGGTCAGTTCCGTGCGTTCGGCGGCCATCCGCTCGGACACCGCGGAAACGGTGTCCTCGATGAACGTGGTGATGGACAGCGACGAGACGTCCAGCAGTTCGCGGAGCAGGACCGGGTCCGACGTGAGGTCGAAGCAGATCTCGATCCACCGGCGCCAGGCCACCCCCTGCGCCCGCCGGTAGGCGTCGAGACCGCCGGAGTCGAAGCCCCGCCGCACCATGTCGCGGGCGCCGTCGAGCACTTCCTGGTTCAGGTTGGCCGAGACCCGCCTGCCGGGATGCTGCACGTTGGCGGCCGCCCAGTGCAGCAGATTCGCCAGATTCGCGCGCTTCGTCCCTTCGGTCAGGACGGGGTCCTCGGAGACCGCGCGCATGCTGTCGCCGCCGAGCGAGGCTTCGTGCAGCTCCTCGATCCATTCGGCGCGCGGATGCAGGACGATCTCCGCGCCACGGCGGAAGAGATCGCGCGCTTCGGGGGACAGCGTCGGCCATCGCGCTGCGGCACTTTGCACCATGGGTCCATGATGATGGTGCAGATAGTGCTAGCGCAATTCCCCGGCCGACCCGCATGGTGAGGGGAACCGAGACGAGGCTGGAGTACCGCATGACGACGAGCACACCCGTCGAGCACCTCGACGTGGTCATCATCGGTGCCGGGATTTCCGGGATCGGGGCCGCGCGCTACCTCAAGACCGAGCATCCGGGCAAGAAGTTCGCCATCCTGGAGGCCCGCGGCGCGTCCGGCGGCACCTGGGACCTGTTCCGCTACCCGGGCATCCGGTCGGATTCCGACCTCCACACCTTCGGCTACGAGTTCAAGCCGTGGCGGGACAAGCAGTCCATCGCCGACGCGCCCCGCATCCTGTCGTACCTGCGCGAGACGGTCACCGAGAACGGCCTCGAGCCCAGCATCCGCTACCACCACAAGCTGCTCTCGGCCGCCTGGTCGAGTGACGAGGCGCGGTGGCTGCTCGAGATCGAGCGGACCGACACCGGTGAGCGCACCCGCCTGAGCGCGGGCTGGATGTTCAACGCGGGCGGCTACTACCGCTACGACGAGGGCTTCACCCCGCACTTCGAAGGCCGGGACCGCTTCACCGGCACGATCGTGCACCCGCAGCACTGGCCGGAGGACCTCGACTACGCGGGCAAGCGCGTCCTCGTGATCGGCAGTGGCGCCACCGCGGTCACCCTGATCCCGGCGATGGCGCCGACGGCGGCGCACGTGACGATGCTGCAGCGCACCCCCACCTACGTGATGCCGGTGCCGCGCGAGGACAAGCTCGCCAACGGCCTGCGCAAGATCCTCGGCGACGAGCGGGCCTACGCGCTCACCCGCCGCAAGAACATCCGCAAGGGCCTCGCGGTCTGGCAGTTCTGCCAGAAGTTCCCCAAACTCGCCCGCTCGCTCATCCGCTACGTCAACAAGAAGCAGCTTCCCAAGGGCTATCCGGTCGACGAGCACTTCAACCCGCCGTACGACCCGTGGGACCAGCGGCTGTGCGCGGTGCCCGGTGGCGACCTGTTCGCCGCCATCCGCAAGGGCAAGGCCGACGTCGTCACCGACAAGATCGCGACCTTCACCGAAAAGGGAGTCCTGCTCGAATCCGGGCGTGAGCTGGAGGCGGACGTCGTCATCACCGCCACCGGCCTGAATCTCCAGGTGTTCGGCGGGGCGACCCTCAGCGTCGACGGCAAACCGGTGATCCTGTCGGAAACCGTCGCGTACAAGGGAATGATGCTTTCGGACGTGCCGAACGCCGCGTTCGCGATCGGCTACACGAACTCGTCGTGGACGCTCAAGATCGGCCTGCTGTGCGAGCATTTCTGCCGCCTGCTGGCGCATATGGACACCCACGGCTACGACGTCTGCCGTCCCGTCCTCGCCGACCCGGACATGCCCACGAAGCCGTTCCTGGACTTCGCCGCCGGGTACGTGCAGCGTGCGCTCGGCCAGCTGCCGCGCCAGGGCGACCGCATGCCGTGGCTGACCTCGATGAGCTACCACTCGGACATCAAGCTGCTGCGCGCGGACGACATCACCGACCCCGAGCTGCACTTCTCCCACGCGAAGGTCCGGGAAGCGGTGGGCTCGTGACCGACAGCTTCGCCGACCTGCCCGGCGGCCCGCGGATCTGCTATCGCGAGGACGGGCCCGCCGACGGTGTCCCGCTGGTGCTGATCGCCGGGCTCGGCCTGGACCTCACGTCGTGGCCGCGGCCGATGATCGAGGGGTTCACCGGCCGCGGCTTCCGCGTCATCCGGTTCGACAACCGCGACGCGGGCCGCTCCGATCGCATCAAGGCGCCGAATCCCGGCAAGCTGCGGCAACTGCTGGCGCGGCCCCTGCCGGACGCGTACGACCTGGGGGACATGGCGGCGGACACCGTCGGCCTGCTGGACCACCTCGGCGTCGAACAAGCGCATCTGGTCGGCATGTCGATGGGCGGCATGATCGCCCAGACCGTCGCCGCCAGGAATCCCGGCCGGGTCCTGTCGCTGACGTCGATCTTCTCGACCACCGGACATCGCAGGGTCGGGCAGCCTGCGCGGTCGACGTTGCTGCGCATGGCGAGGCGTCCCGCGCGGACGGTCGAGGAATCGGTGGTCGGCCACCTGGCGATGATGGGTCACCTCGGCTCGGCCGAGTTCCCACTGGACAAGGACATCGAGACGGCCTGGGCCACCGGCCTGTGGGAACGGGCGGGAGGCAGGCGGGCCCGCAGCGGCATCGCCCGGCAGATCGGCGCGATCCAGGCCAGCGGCGACCGGACGGCGGAACTCGGCCGCGTCACCTGTCCGACGGTCGTGGTCCACGGGAACGCCGATCGCATGGTCCACCACAGCGGCGGACGGGCGACCTCGAAGGCCGTGAAGGGTGCCCGCTACGTCGAAATCCCCGGAATGGGCCACCACATCGCCCCCGACCTCGTGGACAGGCTCGTCGAACTCACCGCCGAACTGGCCCTCGACCCGGCAGGAGAATCCCGATGAGCAGCGTTCGCGGCAAGGTCGCCGTCGTCACCGGAGCCGGTTCCGGCATCGGCCGTCAGCTCGCGCTGGAACTCGCGCGGCGCGGCGCCCGGCTCGCGGTGTCCGATGTGGACGAAACGGGGCTGGCCGAAACGGTCGCCGAGGTCAAGGCCCTCGGCGCGGAAGTGCAGGGCGCCACGCTGGACGTCAGCGACCGGGCGGCCGTCCAGGAGTACGCGACCACGGTCGCCGGGCAGTTCGGTGTGGTGCACCAGATCTACAACAACGCCGGCGTCGCCGGTGGCGGGCAGACCGTCCTCGACGCCGAGTGGGAGCTCTACGACCGCACACTCGCGGTCAACCTCTTCGGCGTCATCAACGGCACCAAGGCTTTCCTGCCGCACCTGATCGACTCCGGCGACGGCCAGGTCGTCAACGTCTCCAGCCTCAACGGGTTCATGGCCCAGCCGACCCTCAGTGCCTACTGTGCCAGCAAGTTCGGTGTCCGCGGCTTCACCGAAGCCCTGCGCACCGAGATGATCGCGGGCAGGCATCCGGTGCGCGTGACGGTCGTCCACCCGGGCGGGGTCAAGACCGGCATCGCCTCGTCGGCGTTGAAGGAAGCTCAGGCGCGCGGTATCGAGCCCACCGCCGAACAGCTCGAACGTGTCCGGCTGTACAACGAAAAGCTGCTGAAGATGCCGGCCGATCAGGCCGCCCGCATCATCGTCGACGGGGTCGAGGCCGGGAAACCGCGCGTGCTGGTCGGAAACGACGCGAAACTGGTCGACAGGCTCGTCCGGCTGCTCCCGCGGCTCTACCCGAAGCTGATCGTCGACTTCGAACGGCGGCGTTTCGCCCGCAAGTGATCAGGCGTCGACGCTCCGGTGCCCGAACAAGCCGAGCAGCCAGGTGTAGCGGACGGCTTCGCGTGCCTGGCCGTAGGCGTCTTCGGTGCCGTTCCAGATGGCCTGCGTGATCAGCTCGATCGTGGCGGCGATGACCGTCCGCGCGGTGAACGGCGGCGGTGACGGCAGCGCGGGATCGGTGGCACGCAGCCATTTCGCCGTCCGGTCGAAGACGGCCTCCCCGGCGCGCAAGGTGTTCTCCCGCGCTTCGAGCCCCGCGTCGCCGAGCGCGTAGATCTCCAGCAGGGCGGCCCGGACGGCGGTGGGCCGCCGGTGCACGTAGTCGACGAGGAAGTCGCAGCAGGCGGCGACGGCGTCCAGTGGGGTCGCGGCCTCGGCGCCCGCGGCGACCCCCTGCGCGATGAACTCGGTGGTGATCTCGCGATAGGCGGCGAGGAACGCGTCCTGTTTGTCGGCGAACTGCTGGTAGAACGAAGTCCGGGACACGCCCGCGGTGGCGGTGATGTGGCCGACGGTGGTGCCGACGTAGCCGCGCGTTCCGGTGTTCTCGAGTACCGCGTCGATCAGCCGGGCCCGCTGGGTTCCGGCGACCTCGTCACGGCTGAGGTTGTGCGGCCCCTTCGGCAGCTTGCGGTGCTCGGTCACGTGCAGCACGGTACCGGTCCAGACAACCGTGAAGGCCTCCTTCCCCACTGTCAGGGTGGGGAAGGAGGCCTTCACGGACGGAGCGTCGTTCTAGCTGACCGGCACCTCCGGGGCGAGCGAGTTGCCGGGTGCGATCTTTCCGCAGGTGGACGGCGCGGGCTTGCCCGCGAACCGGTCGTTGAGCCAGCCGATGGCCTGCGGCGCCCAGGCGACCGCCGCCCCGACGTGGCTCAGCGTGTTGTACTGGTCGTACTTGATCGACTTGTTGCCGGTGTCGCAGTACTGCCGGGCGAGCGAGCGCACGTCGCCGGCGACCATCACACCGTCACCGGTCCCGATACCCGGCGGGTTGCCGAAAGTGCCTTCCACGACACCGTTGTTGCCCTGCGCGATGTAGCCGGGCACGGTGGGCGTCGGCGCGGAGCCGAGGTTGATCTTGTTCACGGCCTCGATGTACGGCAGCACCTTGTTCGGGTTGGCGTACTCGGGCTTGACGAACTTCTCCCACGTCAGCCCGGGATAGCGGCCGAGCGCGTCGGCGATCGACGCCTTCTCCAGGTCCTTGAGCACCTTGAGGCCGTAAGAATTCGCGTACGGCTTGAGATCGATCTCGAAGGAGCGCGAGACCCCGATGAGAGCCATCGGAATGACGCCGGTCCAGGCGATGCTTCCGTTGACGTACTTGAGATTGTGCGACGGTTTGACGAGCACTCCGCCTTCGGTGAATCCGACCAGATTCTTGTTGACCTCGGGCGCGTAAGTCGGCGCGAGCGCGGCGGCCCAGCCGGTCGCGATGGCACCACCCGAATAGCCGATGAGACCGAACTTGGTCTTGTCGTTCATTCCCGTTTCCGGCGCCCGCGTCGCGGCGCGGACCGAATCCAGGGTGTTCGTCCCGTATTCCGGACCGGCCGCGAAGTTCGCCTTCTGGCCCTCGGTGTCGGGAATGACGACGTTGTAGCCCAGCAGTAGCGCGGGTGCGACGAACAGCGCCTCCGCGTTGGCGATCAGTCCGCCGAACGAAACGTCGCCGGCGATCGCCCTCGACGGGCCGTGCTCGGGGTTGAGCGAGTCGTAGAACGATTGGTACGAAACGGCTTTGGTGTTGTCACCGGTGAGGCTGCGCACCACCGAAGTGACGTTGGCGGACGGTTTCCCCAGCGCGTCGGTGGTCCGGTAGAGCAACTGGGTGACCTTGAGCGGCGTGGAAATGCCGATCACGTGGTAATTCAGCGTCCGGGTCTTCAAGACGGTTCCGGGGCTGAACGACGACAGTGGTTCACTGCCGCTGTAGCTGTAGAACGGATCGGTCGCGGGGGCGGCGGAGGCGGCGGGCGCGGCGGCGAAAGTGACGACGAGAGCGATCGCGACGGCCAGCAGGCGAGCGGGCTTTCGGGTCATGACTCCCCTTTGAATCATGAAGTGGATCACGTTTTGGATGCTCGGAACCTACCAGCCGGTAACTGATGATGTACAGAGGCGTACACCATTTATTGTCACGACTTTGATATCGCCTCCCGGCGAGACGTTCCGATTTGGACGGAGCACGGCTCCGACAGGGTCCTGGTTGTGATCCAGCACAAAAACGGCAGTGCGATCAACGGGATCAACGCCGTCCGCAACGAGGTGTGGTCGGCGATCGTGCCGAGGACCGGGCTCGCGAGACCGCCGATGCTGACGGTCAGGCCGAGGGTGACACCGCTGGCGGTGCCGACCCGGCGGGGGAGGTAGTCCTGGGCGAGCGTGATCTGCAGGGAGAACGGGATGTACAGGCCCACGGCGGCCAGCAGGACGAACGGGAAGAACGCCGGACCCGGCACCAGCACGACCCCGGCGACGGCGGCGATGGTGCCCAGATACGAGCGGCGCACCACGGTGACGCGGTCCCACCGGCCGGCCAGTCTGCTGCCCAGCAGGGTGCCTCCGGCCCCGCCGAGATAGAGCAGGAACAGCGCGGCACTGCCCGTCGTCGTGCCGCCGCCGGTGCGCTGCTGGGCGTAGAGCGAGACGAACGTGCTCAGCCCGACGAACACGATCGAACGGAAGACGACGGCCAGCGACAGTTTGGTGAACGACCTCCAGTCGTCGACCCCCACGACGTCCGCCGCCGGGCCGCCGGTGTGGGCGGTCCTGGCGAGTGCGCGCAATACGGGGAGGCAGAGCACGGAACCGGCCAGGGCGGGCAGGACGAGCAGTGGCGACATGCGGAGCCCGCCGAGGGCCATGACCGCGGTGACGAGCACCGGGGCGGCGGCGAATCCGATGTTCCCGCCGAGGGAGAACCAGCCCATCGCCGTATGCCCGCCGCCTCCGGCGATCCTCGCGACCCGAGCCGCCTCGGGGTGGTAGGCGGCCACCCCGATCCCCGACACGGCGACGAAAACGAGCGTCAGCGCGTAGGAGTCGACGAGCCCGCCGAGTCCGATGCCCAGCCCGCCGAGGATCGTGCTCGACGGGAGCAGCCAGGGCATCGCCCACCGGTCGGTCAGCGCGCCGAACAACGGCTGCGCGACCGACGAGAGCAGCGACGCGGCGAGCACGATGCCCGACACCGCCGCGTATCCGTAGGCGCGTTCGGCGGCGAAGAAGGGCACGAGCGCGGCCACCGAACCCTGGTACACGTCCACGCACGCGTGCCCTGCCGACAACAGGATGATCGCTTTGTTCCTTGACACCCCGTCATGCTCGCTGTGAGCGGCGGTGTCGCGCTTCCGATAAATTGACAACCGATGACGGAAATCCGCCACCTTCCCGCGGCGCCGACCCAGGTCCGGTCCCTGGCCTCCGGCGCGGTCATCGACGCGCACCGCCACGACGAGCACCAGGTCGTCTACGCGGCCCGTGGTGTCCTGGCCATCACCACCGACAAGGGCTCGTGGGTCGCTCCCGCCACCAGGGCCATCTGGGTGCCCGCCGGGACCGTGCACGCCCATCAGGCGCACGGCGACCTCGAACTCCGTCTGGTCGGCCTGCCGGCCACCGAGAACCCGTTGAGGCTGCACGAACCGAGCGTCCTGGCAGTCGGCCCGCTCCTGCGCGAGCTGATCCGCGCCTACACCGATCCGCCGCACGACGACAGCCCCGAACGCCGTCGATTGCGCGCGGTCCTGCTCGATCGGCTCCGCGCCTCACCGCAGCAGCCTCTGCACCTGCCGACGCCGCAAGACCCGCGGCTGCGCGCCCTGTGCGAGATCCTGAGCGCCGATCCGGCCGACAACCGGACTCTGGCCGCCCTCGGTGCCCGGGTCGGAGCGAGCGATCGCACCCTGGCCCGGCTCTTCAAGGCCGACCTCGGCATGACCTTCCCGCAGTGGCGCACGCAGCTGCGGCTCTGCCGCGCGCTGGTCCTTCTGGCCGAGAACACTCCGGTGACGGCGGTGGCGCATGCCTGCGGCTGGTCGTC
Organism: Amycolatopsis sp. lyj-84; assembly: GCF_046549075.1. Classification (NCBI taxonomy): domain Bacteria; kingdom Bacillati; phylum Actinomycetota; class Actinomycetes; order Pseudonocardiales; family Pseudonocardiaceae; genus Amycolatopsis; species Amycolatopsis sp. lyj-84. The sequence continues at coordinate 236,827 of NZ_JAJPWO010000014.1, read as the reverse complement.
CACCAGCGCGTTCATCGACGTCTTCCGCCGCGCCTTCGGGCACACGCCGGGCACGCACTACGACCGGTGACCGAAACTCGACCGCGCCGCCGCTGCCACTTCGCCTTCGCGCTGGTCAGGTGTGGGTAATACCGGTCCGTTCTAACCGTCCTTACCACTCACGAGACCCGAACGCCGTCGGTCACGAAAAAGCGGGGCCGGTCCACAATGGACCGGCCCCGCTTCGGGTTCGTTTCTTACGCCTGGCTGCGGCGACGACGGACCAGCAGCACCATCAGCACACCCGCGCCGAGGAGCGAGCCGCCGATGACCAGCGGCAGGGTCGCGGAAGCACCGGTGTTCGCCAGCTCGTCACCGCCGCCCGACTCGGCGCCACCGGGGGTGGTGGGGGCCGGGGTCTCGGTGGCGGGCGCGCCGCCCTGCTTCCAGCTCGCGGTGGCGTTCGCGGTGACCGAGGTCTTCTCGGAGTCCGCGACGATCAGCGACTGGGCGGGGACCTTGTCGTAGTTCTCGCCCACGAACAGGCGGCCGGTGTCGAGGTGGCCGCTCACCTTCAGCGAGAACGAGCCGTTGCCGTCCTTGGCGTCCTTGGGGACGTCGACGAAGACCTTGGTGCCGTCCTTGATGGCGGCGGCCTTGATCTCCTTGCCGTCGGCGTCGACGACCTTGACACCCTCGGGCAGCTTGCTGGTCAGCTCGGTGATGTCACCGGTGGTGGCGATGCTGAACGGGCCGATCTTGCTGCCGGTCGCACCGGAGGCCTTGGCCGGGCCGATGTCGAGGGTCGGCTTCGGCTGCGCGCTGATGCCGACGTTGTCCTTGCCGGTGAGGTAGTCGTAGAGGGCGAGCACGTCGGCCGACGACTTGGCGTCCGCGTCCATCAGCGGCTTGTCGCGGTCGAAGTCCTTGCCGTCGCTGAAGTGCCAGACGGCCGCCTGAGTCGCGGTGACGGCCTCGCCGGTGGACAGACCGTCGTTGAACTTGACCGACTTCTTGCCGAGCGTGCCCTCGATGGCCTTCACGCCGACCGACGGGTAGCCGTGGTGCAGCACCCAGTTGATCTTCGCGTTGTTCTTGTTGAACGGCGAGGCGGCGTCCGGGTACTTGTTCCACGGGCGCTCGATCATGTCCTGGTCGGTGCGCATGTTGACTTCGATCTGAACGCAGTACATCTTGAGCTTGCTGCCGTCGGAGAGCTTCAGCTCGAACAGCTCCGGGACGTAGTGCTTGGGGTCCCCGAAGTTGACGCTGTAGCCCCTCTCGCCGGCCTTGTCGATGACCCGGCCCCGTGCCGCGCCGTCCTCGGCGAGTGCGGCCGGAGCGGCCATCGTCATCGCGACGGCCGCGGAAGCGACCGCGATCCCGCCGCGAACCAGAACTGACCTGCCGTGCATGTGTCTCCCATCCGATACGGACCACGAATGCCAGTGCCGCTTGCGACCACAGGCCCCGACCGCAACGGCTCGCCCGGATGGGGGATCAGTAATCCCATCGAGCGAGAGCGGAGCATACAGAGGCCACACATGTGGCTACTCCGGGGTATGGCCGATGTCCGAATTGCCCCGAAAGAAGAGTGAACGGCGCGAGAATGATCTTGGGCGAGTAGATGACCTTCCGGGGCGGGCAACTCGTAGCGCCAGGTCAGCGGCCGGAGTGTTCTTCGGGCATTCGACCCGAAGATCACTCGAAATTGATAATCCGGCCCGGCATGTCCCGCGACGGATTCGGAATCGATCACGGTAGCGTTCTTTATCGATTGACATCCGGCTCGTCGCATCCGTGGATTCCGCGTATTCGTGAGCGCGGCAGACGAAGATGGGGGACAGTGTCGGATGTCACAGTGCGTGGTGGCGCTGTCCATCCTCCCGCGTTCAGGTGCATCCAGCGCTTCCGCATGCCGGAACTTTTGGTTCTTTCGGGTAGATCTGCCTGCTGTGCAGGGGAAAGCTCCCGGCGGCGAGGTAGACAGGGAGGTTCGAGGATTTGTCAGAAGTTCTCGGATGAGGCATGAGAGTGCGGCACGAGGTGGAACCGCGTCCGGGTACTGTGTGCACAACAAAATAGGCCCGTGTGGGGGAATCACGAGCATGCGATCTTCGGTGATCAATTCACGATTGCACCTGAAATGGAATTGCTTCATCGGTCGTGAAGAATTGCGGCGATACGATTCGGGCTCGAATCGCCACCGGTCGGGGTACGGCCATGGGAGATGATCTCGGAGCGGCGGCTGTCGAGAGACCGTCCCCCGGTGCCCCGATCCCCCGGCAGTTGCCCCCGATCCCCGCGCATTTCACCAGCAGGACCGCCGAACTCGCGGCGCTCGACTCGGCCGCCGCCGGCGAGGAGGACGACTCGATCGATCAGTTGCCCGCGGTGACCGTGGTGGTCGGCCCCGGGGGAGTGGGCAAGACCGCACTCGCCGTCACCTGGGCGGTCCGGAACGCCGGACGTTTCCCGGAAGGGCAGCTGTACGCGGATCTGCGCGGGTTCTCCCCGGAGACGGCCGTCCCACCCGAGGAGGCGCTCGGAGCGTTCCTGCGCGCACTCGGTGTCCCTCCCGAGCGGGTGCCGGTCGAGCTGGCCGAGCAGGCGGCGCTGTTCCGGACCACCACGGCGGGAATGCGCCTGCTGCTGGTGGTGGACAACGCGATCTCGGCCGCCCAGGTCAGACCGCTGATCCCGGCCTCGTCGGACTGCGTCGTGGTGGTCACCAGCAGATTGAGGCTGGACGGCCTGCACGCGGAGGGCGCGAGGTTCGTCGACATGGCGCCTCTGCCCCAGGAACACGCGGTCAAGCTGCTGATGCGATCGGTGGGGGAGTCGAGGGTGGCCGACGAACTGCCCGACGTCACGGCACTGGCCGTGTTGTGCGGGCGGCTGCCGATCGCGCTCCGGGTGGCTGGTGCGCGATTGGCATCGCGGCCGAAGTGGCCGGTGGCCAGGATGGTGGCGGAGCTCCGGGACGAACGAGTGCGGTTGACGAGGCTGTCGCCGGTGGGCGAGGCGTCGTTGACGGCCACTTTCGATTCGTCGTATTCGGCGCTGCCGCCCCACGCCGCCCGGCTCTACCGGCTCGCGAGCGAGCATCCGGGACCGACGGTCGAAGTCGGAGCGGCGGCCGCCGCCGTCAGGGTTTCCGACTACGAGGCCGCGGACGGGCTCCAGGTGCTGGCGGATGCCAGCCTCCTCGAGGAGATCGGCGAGGACGGCTACCGCTTCCACGATCTGGTGCGGCTGCACGCGCGGGCGCTGCCCGACGACGAACGATTCGAAGTCGTCCCCCGGATCGCGGACTGGTATCTGCACCGGATGACCCGGGCGAACCTGGTGGTGATCCCGATGCGCTGGCGGGTGAGCACGGTCCGCGCCCGGTATGAGGATTCACCGCCGCTGTTCGCCACAGGGGCTGAGGCCCTTCGCTGGCTGGACGACCGGTTGCTGGACATCGTGAAGGTGCTGGAAGAGACATTCGCGCTGCGGCACGACGAACTGACCTGGCAACTGTGCGAAGCGCTCTGGGAACTGTTCCTCCATCGCAAGCACTATCAGCTGTGGATCCGGACGCACGAGACAGGCATCGCTGCGGCGCACCGGTGCGCCGCAGCGGTGGCCGAAGCGCGGCTGCGCTGTCAACTGGCTCGCGCCTACCTGGATCTGGGCCGGTTCGAAGCCGCGGAAAGCGAATGCCTGAAGGCGGCTGAGCTGGCGAGAGGGGCCGGAAGCCGTCACAACGAGTCCGTGGCACTGGACCAGCTGGGCATGGCGGCCCAAGGACGCGGTGACTTCGGCCGGGCGGTCGAGTTCTTCAACGAAAGCCTGGTGATCGAAGGAGAACTCGGGATCGATCGCGGCGTTGCCCAGCGGCATCGCCGGATCGGTGAAGCGCTGCTGCAGGCGGGCCGGGGCACCGACGCCGCTCGGCACCTGCGCCTCGCGCGAGAAATATTCCTGGAGATCGGCGACGTGAAGGACGAGGCCAAGGTCACCGTCCTGCTGGCGCGGCTCGACGCCCAGGCAGGGGAGTTCACCGCGGCGAAGCAACAGCTCGAACGCGCCGCCGCGGTGCTCGACAAGTCAGGCTCGGCCGTCTACCAGGCCGACGTGCTGCTGGTCTTCGCGGAAGTCGCCGAACTCGAAGGTGATCCCGACACCGCTCGCCGCCATCTGATCAAGGCATTGGAGTTGTGCCGTCCGGTCGGTGGATTGAGAGTCGAGTGGACGCAGGCCCGGCTGGACGTGTTGAACGAACGTGATCGACCGCAGCAGCCGGAGTCTGCGGCGGGCGAGCACCCATAGACAGGCGCCCGCGCCCGCCAGTTCGGCGGAATCGCATCGGATGACGACAATGTCTCCCGTGCGGTCGCCGAGAACGCAGCGCCCGTGCGAACACGCGACAGCGACGACCGTGAGACCGGGCAGCCTGCCGAAAGCGTTCGCGATCGCGGCGCGGGCGGTCGAGACCTGGCACTGTCCGGAGTGGACCAGCACGTCGGCGAGAGAAGCGGGGACGCCGTCGCCGGCAGTGGACAAGAGGAACGAGGTCTCCCCGGCGTCGACGCCACTGTGAAGCGAACCAGAGATCAGCACGGCAGCACCTCCGCCAGCCGGACCGGGGACACCGGCACCCTCCGGGCGGGTTCGGCCAAGCCGAGGAGACGGTACATCTCGGTGCGCAGAATCGATCCGGCGCGGCCCGGCCGGGACGAAAGCGACGCACGGACACGGTCGGCCAGGCCGGGGGACTCCGCCTCGCTCAGCTGAGGAACGAGGGGACGGCGGGGATCCCACTTCGGGGCTTTCTCGGCGATGACCGCGCCGGGAGTGCCGGGCAGGAGCGGCTGAGTGCCGTCCACGGCCAGGAGTACCGGTTTGCCGATGCCGGACGCGTAGCCGGTCACGGAGCCGTAGTCGCCGATGACGTGGTCGGCGGCGATCAAGGCGGCCTGCCAGCTTCCTTCGGGGCGCAGGAGGGCGAGCCCGGCCCGCAGGCTGCCCGCCAGCCACGAGCGAATCTGCCAAGCACCGTGGTGCGACCAGATCTGGGGGTGAAGAACCCCGAGGACCCGGAACCGGTCGGGCGGGAGTTCGTCGAGTACCCGCTCGAACAGGTCGGGGTGGCGCCCATAGGCCGAGCGGTCGGACCAGGTCGAGGTGACCACCACCAGACGCCGGTCGTCGGGCACGCCGAGGCCGCGCCGGTAGTGATCGCGAAACGGAAGACTGGCGGTGAGCCGGTCCAGAGCGATGTCACCCGCGACGACGGCGGCGGGGACGGCGCGGGGGCAGGTCTCGGCGAGGACGTCCATCTCGCGGTCGTGGACGAGCACGATCGAGTCGGCGCGCACCCGTCCTTCCCGCATCAGCTGGCCCGCTTCGAGCCCGATCTGGGGCCTCCAGCCGTCTCCGGCCCCAGGAGGCCGCCACGGTCGGTACTGGCCGAACCCGCCGCCGTGCGGGATCAGCAGCACCGGCCCGGCGACCTCGTCGATGCCACGCTGGCTGGCGGCGAGGACGAGGTCGTACTCGCCGCGCCGGGCCTGCGCCCAGGGCAAGACGATCCCGCCGAGTGCGTTCACGAAATCGTCAGTGGCGCGCCAGGACTCCCACGGTTCCGCCAGGGTGAAGACGACCTGCAGCCGGTGGTCGGCCTCCAGGAGCGGGAGCAGATCGAGAAGCCGGTTTCCGGCGACAATGTGCGGGATCAGCACCAGCACGGATTTGACGCCCTTGCGTGTCGCCCAGTGCCGGTCGGGACTTCCCACCGGACTACGGACCCACGATAACTCGGTCATGACATTTCCCCTCGCCGCAACGTCGGTATCCGTAGCCAGCGTGGGAGTGCACGTGAAGAAAACGGCTTCGCGCCGTTCTCGGTTCATTGACAATCGATCAACGGTGATCGGTCATGTTTGACAATTATGTCGATGACCTGGCCTTATGTGCCGTCGGGTGGAAAAATGATCCGGCGGGACAGGGGTGGCGAACCCGGGTTCGCCATGGGGAAGGGGAGTACTCGTGGAAATCGCATTCGGAATTCTCGGGCAAACGGCCATGCTTCTGCACGGGAATGTGGACGTGAACTGGGCGGCTCCGCGGCCGAAGCAGGTGCTGACCGCGTTGCTGACCGCGCCGAACCGCCGGCTGCCGCTGGACGTCGTCGTGGACTGGGTCTGGGAAGAACACGAGGGGCCACCACGGAACGCCCTCTCCACACTTCACCAGAACGCGACGAAGCTGCGCCAGGCGTTCCACGAAAAATCCGTGCCCGCAAAGGTGATTGTGGGAAAAGGGCATTGTCTGCTGGAAATCGACCCCGGACTGATCGACCACGTCGGATTCCTGGCCATGATGGACAAGGCCCGCCGTTTCCGTGGACTCGGTCAGCACGACCGCGCGCTGATCGAAGCGCTGGCGGCCGTCCGATTGTGCCGTGACGACGCCTTGGCCGATCTGCGGACGGAACGTGCCGACGGATGGCGCACACGGTGGGTCCGCAGCGACTGGATCCCGGCCAATGCGTTCGTCATCGCCGAACAATTGGCGACCGGCCAAGCGGAGGCCGCGGTGCGGAAACTGGCGGAACTCGAGCAGGCGCATCCGATGGAGCTGAGCTTCGCGAAATTGAGAATTCGCGCGCTGGCCGAGGCCGACCAGCCTGCCGAAGCCGCCGACTTCTTCCGGGCGGCTCATGCCCGCTACCGGGAAGCGGGGGAGACAAGGGCGGCGCAAGAACTGCGAACCGTCAACGAGGAAGTGCTCATCCGGCCGGACCGGGTTATTCCGCGGCAGAGGCCGGCGATTCCCGATTCCGCCGAGCCCGCGGACCAGGTGATCCGGCACCTGCCTCCGGACGTCGACGATATCGCGGGAAGAGCCGACCTGATCGCCCTGCTCGACGCTTGCACGACCGATTCGGCGGGCGCGCCGCGGCCCGGCGTCGTGGTGGTGAACGGAGGGCCCGGAGTCGGGAAGACGACCTTGGCGGCCAAATGGGCCCACCGCGCCGAACGACGCTATCGGCACGGTGCGGTCATGCTGGATCTTCGCGGTGACGGTCAGGCCGCGCGGGCCGACGCGGGAGAGATCGTCGACACTTTGTTGTCGTTGCTCGACTTTCCGGTCGATCAGGTGGTCAATCCCATCGCACGCGCGGCCAAACTGACCGGCCTGCTGGCCCGGCGTTCGATGCTGGTGATCCTCGACAATGTGCGCAGTACCGATCAGGTGGCCCCGTTGCTGGGTGTCCTGTCTTCGTGCACGGTGCTGATCATTTCGCGGTGGCGGCTGAAGTCCTTGTCGGCGAAGCTGACCCCGCCGGTGATCAAGGTCGATCCCCTCGAGGACAGGCATTCCTCGTCCCTGCTGGCCCGGCGAATCGGCCCCCGCGCGCGAGACGACGCCGAGGGCGTAGAAGAGCTGGTGCGGTTGTGCGGGGGCAACCCGTTGGCGCTGACGCTGGTGGCCGAACGCGCGGTCTCGCGCGCGGGTACCAGGATGCGGACCTTGGCGAGCCAGTTGCGCGCGGCCGAGATGCTGCTGGACCTCGGTGACGAGGGAGACTGGCCGGGGACGAGCCTGCGGTCCGCCTTCACCCTTTCCTATCAAGCGCTTCAACCTGCCGAACAGCGGGTGTTCGCGCTGATCGGCCTGCATCCGAGCGCCGAATTGACCGGTGACGCGATCGCCGCGGCGGACGGGCGCCCGGTGCCGGAAGTGCGACGTTCGCTCGACGTGCTGGTCGCCGCTCATCTGATCGAGCACCCCGCCGACCTCGATCGCTATCGCGTGCACGATCTTTTGCACCTCTACGCCGCGTCTCTGGCCGCCCGGCTGTCCGATGTGGACCTCGCGCGGAGGAAGATGTTCGAGTTCTCCCTGCGGATGGTCGTCGACGCGTACCGGCTGCAGTTCCCGCACAAGGAACTGCTGAACCTGCCTCCGATGGTGTCGACGGCGCCGACGCCCGGATTTCGCACCGTCGCCGAAGCGCGGCAATGGGTGCTGAGGGAACGAACTTCACTGATGGCGATCATCGCGGCGTCGGAGGGCGTCCTGAACGGTATCTCGTGCGTTCTCCCCGCGATGACAACGGAATTCTTCATGCTGCAGGGGCGTTTCCCCGACGCGGTCGAGGGGTTGACCATCGCCGTCCGCGCGTCGGCCGCACAGGGCGACGTGGGCTCGTTGGCTTCGTGCTTGAACGATCTGGCGGTCGTGCACATGCTGATCGGCGCCGACGACGCGGCCGAGGAGTGCCTGCTGCGCGCACTCGAGCTGGTCGACGCCCACGGGATCGCGGTCGGCAGCGCGACGGTCCGGTTGAATCTCGCCCGCGTGCATCTCCATGCCGGTCGCGCGGCTGAAGCGGTCGAGAACTACCGGAAGGTGCTCCCGTCCGTTCGTGAACTGGGCGAGCCGATGTTGTGCGCCATCGCGGAACGGCGGTTCGCCGACGCGCTGGTCGAGATGGGCGGCCACGACGAAGAGGCGCTCGGTGTGTATCGGGAGGCTCTGCGGCGCGGGCACGAGGCCGGCGATGCCACCGAGCTCATGCGGACGCACATCGCACTCGGGGCGCTGCTGGTCCAGCTCGGCAGGCTTGCCGCAGCGTCGGCGGAATGCCACGCGGCGACGGTTTTGGTCGGGGCGAGCCCACTGCCGACGGTGATGAAACTCAACACCCTTCTCGCTCGATTGCGGCACGCCGAAGGCGACGACCGGGCGGCGTTGCGGCACGCGCATCGGGCGGTCGATCTGGCGAACCGGTCGCAGCACGCGACCGGCCAAGCGCGCGCTTTGTCCGTTTTGGCCATGATTGTCTGCGATCACGGCAACCCCGACGACGCGCGGAAGCTGTGGCGGGAGGCGGCGGAACTGTTCCGCGGCCGGGCGCGGAAGGCGAAGGCCGAAGCGATCGAGGTGCGGCTGGCCGAATTGGATGCGAGTGAGTCGCTCGTCCCGGCGGCGCGAGAGGGCGAGGGGGACACGGTGGCGATGCCCTCGCCGCATCTCCGGATCCTTCGCGCGAACCGCGCTTGATGGTACCGGTTAGTAATCGCTGAAAAGTGTAGTCCAGTCCGGCTGCTTGCTACTCAGAGTCGTTCTTCGGCGCGGTTTGTGCATCCTTCAGTGCTGAATCTTTTTCGCGAATTAGGCCGATTCCGCGATTACCGGAGAGTAGATTCAGGGTGTGCGTCTCTGATGGGGTTGACGGCCGCCCGTGGGTGGCCCGCGCCACCGGTGTCCGGGGCCGGAAACTTGCGCGAACGCAGAGAGAAACTGCATGTCAAACCTTCGTGTGGCGTGTCGCTGGCAACGAATGCGCAGAAGTGTGATGGCCCGTCGCCGGACTCTCTGAGAGTGGTTGTAAGCTGCCCTCGTCTCTAGCGAGATCATCCGGTCAAAGCCTGCTCAATACGTGAAAGAGCGCTTCGTAAGCTTAAAGATGTGACCTGATCTTGCTGAGTCGACACACGATAGCGGACATGAAAGGGAGCAGTCGACCGTGAACGGACTCGACATTTGGATTGTGTACTCAGCGTGATGATGGAAGTCGTTCGCTGAGCGTAGGATCTAGGTTCTCCGGGTGTGGCGCTCGCCCGGAGAACCGGCCTCGAACTGTCGGCGAGGGTGGCTACTGTCGTCCGCGGGGGCGGAGGGTCACGCCTTCCGCGAGCAGGATCCGGCGGGTCTGGTTGTAGCTCATGCCGTGGATGTCCGCCAGCTGCCGGATGCTCCTGCCTGACAGGTAGGCGTTGACGAGACCTGGCGGCGTGGGCGGTAGCTGGATCTTCGGAGGTCGAAAGGTGACGGCGGCGGCCAGTAGAGTGGTTCGTACCTTTTGGTAACTCAGTCCGTAGCGCTGAGCCAGGCTGTGGATCGTCGCGCCGTCGTTGTAGAGACGAACGAGCTCGGCTTCCCGTGGGCCGGGGGAATCCCCGTCCTCCTCGGAATCGGCTGGTTCGCCAGCACTGTCGTCGTTCTCGGTCACCGGATCATCGCCGCCCGCACAGCTGATCGATCGTCGCCCGACATGAGGACCCTGGCCGTCCAGGCTCCATCCCGATCCTCCAGACAAAGGCATGGGCGTTCAGTCTCACACCGCTGACCGTGTACTTCACTCGAATGTGTTGCCCTTCACCGGCATGTCGCCAACAACTCGCGGGGCGCATGGTGTCCATTCCGGTGGTGCCCGGCCGCAAATCCATCGCTCGGACGGGTCAGAAACAAACCGACGAAAAGCTCGCGGATGGAGGTACCGCCGCTGCTCCGGCCGCTGTTGAATTGGACCAGACCATTCATCGGTGATTGGAGTCCACATGACGCGACGGCACCTACGCCGGGGGTTGTCCCTGGTGGCCGGGCTCGCCTTGGCCGGAGCGCTGCTCCCGGCCGCGAGCAGCGCGGAACCCCGGGAAGCGCGGGGTGTTCCGCTCGGCGAGCTGACCGCCACGGCGACCCAGGTCGCGTCCGGCCTGGTGAACCCCACCGCGATCACGGCGCTCAACGACGGGAGCGGCCGGATCCTCGTCGTGGAGAAGAGGGGCGTCGTCCGCGCCTACCATCCCAGGACCGGGCTCGCCGCCAAACCGTTCCTGGACATCAGCGCCAAAGTGAACGGTGCGGACGTCGAACGCGGGCTGCTCGGGCTGGCGATCGCCAAGGACAAGCGGGTCTACGTCGCGTACACCCGCAAGTCCGACAGCGCGGTGACCCTGTCGCGGGTCCGGCCGGACACCGGCGAGCTCACCGAGCTGATCACCCAGCCGCATTCCGAGTTCCCCAACCACAACGGCGGCCAGCTGGCGTTCGGCCCCGACGGATACCTGTACTGGGGGATCGGCGACGGCGGCGGCGGGGGCGATCCGCTGGCCAGCGGGCAGCGGCTGGACACGCTGCTGGGCAAGATCCTGCGCGTCGACGTCAACCGCGCGTGCCGTCCGCTGCGGTACTGCGTCCCGGCGGGCAACCCGTTCGCCGGTGTCGCGGGCGCGCGGGCGGAGATCTGGTCGTACGGGCTGCGCAACCCGTGGCGCTTCTCCTTCGACCCGGCCGACGGCTCGCTGTGGATCGGCGACGTCGGGCAGGGCCGGTTCGAGGAGGTCGACCACCTCGCCGCGGGCAAGGGCGGCGCGAACTTCGGCTGGTCCTGCAAGGAGGGGCCGGTCGTGTTCGATCAGACGCGGTGCAAGGACGGCGCGACGTTCACCGACCCGGTCTTCCACTACATCTCCGGCGCGGAGGGCTGCGCGGTCATCGGCGGGCACGTCTACCGCGGCAAGTCGCCACCGACTTCTGCCAGGGCACGGCGTGGGCCGTCCGCAAGAAGGCCGACGGCACTTACGAAAGCGCCCGGATCGGCGAGTTCCCGCTCGACGCCACCACGTTCGGCACCGACCAGTACGGCGAGCTGTACCTGGCCGACGAAACGCCGGGCGGACTGCACCGGATCTCGTTCGCGCGCAAGAGCTGACCCCGGGTCCTCGGCCGCGTCCGCCCGGCGCGGCCGGGGGCTCACCCCATGCGGGGCAGCCGGATTTCGACCGTCCAGCCGCCGTCCGGCGCCGGGCCCGCCTGCGCCGACCCGCCCAGCGCGGTCGCCCGTTCCCGCATCCCGACCAGTCCCATCCCGCCGCCGGTGTCCGGCGCCGCGCGTCGTCCGGCAGGGCCGTTCGTGACGACGAGCGTGACCGTTTCCGGTGAGAACACGAGTTTCACCGCGCGTCCGGTGCCGGGCGCGTGTTTGGCCGCGTTCGTCAGCGCCTCCTGCGCCGCGCGGACCAGGGTGTGCGCGACGCCGCCGCCGAGCGGTCCGGCGGAGCCTTCGACCTCGAACGGCACCAGCTCTCCCGCGCACAGGGCGGCCAGGGTGTCCTCCAGCGGCAGGGCGCCCTCGCGCAGTTCGTGCACCGCCTGCCGCATCCGCCCGATACCGTCCACCGCCAGCGACCGCGCGCGGCGCACGGCCTCGCCGGCTTCCGCGTCCCTGCCCTTCGTGTCGAGGGCGTCGGCCATGTCGAGTTGCAGGGCGATCCCGGTCAGCGAGTGGCCGAGGACGTCGTGCAGTTCCCGCGCGATCCGCGTCCGCTCCAGCAGCGCGGCCTCCCGCGACTCGGAGGCGGCGGCCCGCCGGGCTTCGGAGGCGGCGCGTTCGGCGTTGAAGAGCGCGTTACGCCGGTCTCGGCGGGCGATGCCCAGCAGCACCGGCAGGCCCACCGAAAGCGCGAGCCACCACGGCCAGTCGTCTGCCGCCGGAGTCACCGCGCCGACCACGGCGACCGCCACGGCACAGCAGACGGCGTCGAGTACCGCGATCCAGATCGCCGCGGTGCGGGAGGCGAGTTTGATCCCGGCGACCGCGGCGGCGAGGTAGGCGAACATCGGCGCGAAGGTCTGCGGGGCCAAGGCGAGGAGCACGGCCGCGGAGACGGCGTATCCGCTCGCGAGGGTGGTCTGCGTCCGCGCCGGAATCCGGTTCCAGGGCATGAGCGAGACCACGGCGAAGAGCGCGACGACGAAGAAGAGCGCCGTCGTCCAAGGACGGAAATGGACTTCATGGGTGAAGATCCTGACCCCGGTCACCCCGATCGCCGCCGTGATCAGGACGGGCCGGATCAGCCTGTCGGCGATCCGTTCGCGGCGTAGCACCGTCGCGCTTCCGGTCATCGATGCTCCCTGGGTGGAGACGGTTCTCCACCCGAAGATACGGCCGCCGCCGCACGACTTCCCGCGATCACCGCCCTAGCGTCGGAGTGTCTTCGAAAACCGGCCCGAGGGGGTAAACGTGAGCACACCTGTCGAAATAGTCCTGATCGTCGCCGCCGTCGGATACATCCTGATCCGGCGACTGGCCGGGGACGTCGCCGAGGCCAAGCGGATGCTGCTGCTGCCCGCGATCCTCGCCGTGATCGGGCTGTCCGATGTGGACGACAGCGTGAAATCCGCGACCGCGGTGGTGTTCCTGGTCGTCACCCTCGCGGTGAGTGTCCTGTTCGGAGTGCTGCGGGGCGTGAGCATCCGGCTCTACCGGCAAGACGGTGTCGCGCACATGCGCTACACCTGGCTCACGATCGTGCTGTGGGCGCTGAACGTGGCCGCCAAGGTCGGTGCGAACCTGCTGCTGGGCCTGATCACCGGAGTCCCCTCCGGCGGGAACAGTGTCATGCTGACCATCGGCGTGGGCATGCTCGTGGAGGGTGTCGTGGTACTCGCCAGGGCGATGCGCACCGACAGCCGTATCGTCTGGAAGAAGGGCGAGGACGGCAAGGCGCACACCACCTCTCCGTTCCTCGACGATCTGCAGGCCAGGATGACCCGACGTTGACCGGAGGTGCCGAGGTGACCGTCTCGCTCGTCGTCGTCGACGACCAGGCGTCCGTGCGGGAAGCCCTCGCGGTGATGCTCGACCTCGCCGACGGCCTCACCGTCGTCGCGACGGCCACCAACGGCGAGGAGGCCCTCGCCGCGGTCTCCCGGCACACGCCGGACGTCGTGCTGATGGACCTCCACATGCCGGTGCTGAACGGCGTCGAGGCGACCGGCCGGATCAAGGCCGCGGCGCCGGAGGTCCAGGTCGTGGTGCTGACCAGCCTCGACGACGACGAATCGATCCTCGCCGCGCTCGAAGCCGGTGCGAGCGGGTACCTGACCAAGGAAGCCGACCGGGCGAAGATCGAACAGGCCGTGCGCACCGCCGCCGACGGGCAGGTCGTGCTCGCCCCGGAGGTCCAGCGACGGCTCCTCACCCTCGCGTCACGCCGGGTCCGCGCGGCGGACGAGGGCGACCGGTTCGGGTTCACCTCGCGGGAGACGGAGATCCTCGGGCTGATCGGCGAGGGCCTGCGCAATCCGGAGATCGCCGCGCGGTTGGTGATCAGCGAGGCCACCGTCAAGACCCACATCAACAACCTGTTCGCGAAAGCGGGCTTCCACTCGCGCGCCGAAGCCGTCCGGTACGCGCTGAGCGCCCCGCCTCCCGCGCCCTACCGTTTCACCTGATCGCGTTTCATCAAGTTTTCATCATCCCTCCCTAGCGTGACGTCGTCTGGTGACTTCAGCGATGGAGGCGACGTGGAGCACTCATTCCCACCCCAAGGCGCGCAGTGGCCGCCGCCGCAGGGCTGGGTACCCCAACCGGCCCCGGCGCCGCCCGTCCGGAAAACCCGGCGGTGGCTGCTGTTCGGCGGGATCGCGGGGCTGGTGCTGGTGCTCCTCGCCGGACTGACCACCTGGCTGCTGTGGCCCTCGAAAGCCGGTCGCGAGCCCTTCGAGCAGGCACTGGCGGCGCTGTCCTCGGCACCGGCGGTCCGGAACAGCACCTCCGCGGTCGGCGGGATGATCAAGACGGACGTCAAGACCACCGCGTTCGGCGAGACGTCCGGCACGATGTCCTTCCAGGGCAGGAAGATCGAGATCCTGGTCGTCGGCGGCAAGGTCTACTTCAAGGCGCCCGACGGCATGCTGCCCGGGTCGCGAGCGGACTCGTCCGGGGCCGAGGATCTCAAGGACCGGTGGATCACTGGCGAGGACGCGTTGTTCGGCCCGGTCCTGCAGCAGTTCGAGTCCCCGGAGAAACTCGCCGGCCGCCTGCGCGAGGCGCTGGAACGGGCGAAGGAGATCGAGGACGACCAGAACGAGACCGTCCGTGACGTCCCGGCGATCAAGGCGAGCACGCCCGCCGGTGTCCTGTACGTCTCGAAGGAAGCGCCGCATCGGCTGCTCCGCTACTCCGTGAGTGTGCCCGGCGGGACGCCGTCGGTCCCGAAGCTCCCGACGATGCCCGACGCGGAATCGCGGCCCCAGATGCCTTCCGGCGCCGCCCTCGGTGAGTCCGATGTGGACGCTTTGTCGCCCGAAGAGACCGACGCCGTCTACGAAGACCTGACGTCGAACACCAAGAAACTGTCCAACGCCGTCGACACCGGTGTGCGGTTCGACATGGACGGCGCGGCCACGGTCGCGTGCAGCGCCTCGGGCTGCACGGTGACCGCGAACGTGTCCAACTCCGCGTCGGCGAACAGCGGCGGGAAGGTCACCGGCCAGGTCAACGCCACGATGACCGCGAACGTGACCATCGGCGGCCGCTCGGCGGGCAGTTGCCGGAACACGGCGACCCTGCCGCTGAACGGCTCGGGCTCGATCAGCTGTGTCAACGGCGGGGCGGGCGGGGTCTTCGCGGCCGTCGAAGCGGAGAAGAAGGCGGACGCGGAAGCGCAGTCGCGGGCCTCGGGCGGGGTGCCGGTCCAGTATCGGATCGAGAGCATCGCATCGGTTTCCGTGGTGGCCGAAGCGATCGGGCAGGTCGAGATCACCCGGCTCGTCGACGAGCTGACGGAGCGGCGGTCGAAGCTCGGCGGCAAGTGACCTGGGAAACTGCCGGAATGGAGTACATCAAGATCGTTCCGGAGCCGACGGGGTTCTTCCTCGACCCCACCGCCTACCTGGAGCGCTTGCCGGACCTGGCGGCCGAACTGCCGCCGGGTGCGGCCCGGTTCGCCACCGACCCGGACCACTACAGCTTCTTCGGCGACCGCTGCGTCAAGGATCTGCACCTCGTCTCGGTCGACTTCGCGCGGGAGAACCGGGAACTGACGGTCACCGCCCGGTTCTCCTGGCACGAAGGCACTCCCGTGGTCCTCACCATCACTTACGACCGTGTCGGAGAACTGCGTCTCGAGTCCGGTGAGGGGCCGGTCCAGCTCGACGAGACCCTGCCGCACGAGCGGGGCTGCCGTCACGAGATCCAGCTGATCGGCGGGTCGATCGTGGTGGTCTGCGCCGATTTCGAGGCGGTTTGGACTCACCAGGGGAGCGGCCCCGAGTCGTCGAAGTAGCCGCCGGTCGGGCCGTCCGGTCCGAGCGAGGCCATCCGGACGATGATCTCGGCACCCTTCTCGACGGTCTGATGCCCCGACCGTCCATTGAGGTCGGTCGCGGTGTAGCCCGGCTCGACGGCGTTGATCCGCATCCCGGGGAACGCCTTGGCGTACTGGATGGTGAGCACGTTGACCGCGGCCTTCGACGCCGGGTACGCCACGCCCGGATAGGCGTACGACGGCGAGTCGGGCATGGTCAGCCCGGTGAGGGAGGCGAGGCCGCTGCTGACGTTGACCACCACGGGTGCGGCGGAGCGCCGCAGCAGCGGCAGGAACGCGTGCGTCACCCGGGCGGTGCCGTACACGTTGGTCTCGAAGGTCGTGCGCAGCTCGTCCGCCGTCAGCTCGGCGGCGCCGAGCACGGGCCGGTTTTCCACGCCCGCGTTGTTGACCAGGACGTCCAGCCCGCCCTCGGCCTCGATGGTCTTCGCGGCCGCCTCGACGGACGCGTCGTCGGTGACGTCGAGCAAGACCAGGCGCGCGCCCAGTTCTTCGGCGGCGCGGCGGCCGCGTTCGGCGTCGCGGCTGCCCAGGTAGACGGTGTGGCCGTCGGCGATGAGGCGACGGGCGGTCTCACGGCCAAGGCCCTTGTTGGCCCCGGTGATCAGTGTCGTGGTCATGGGATCAGCGTCGTCCCGGTGAGACCCGGACAGCCAGTCGACCGATCTTCCTGGGACTCGCGGTACCAGGCACCTCCCGGGGGATCGGGGCAGACTGGCGGGCATGGCGGCGACGGAATTCGGGCGGGCGGTACGACGCTGGCGCGACCGCGTCTCGCCGTCGGACGTCGGCCTGCCCGAGGGCGGTCAGCGGCGCGCGGCCGGCCTGCGCCGCGAGGAACTGGCCATGCTGGCGGGGATTTCCGTCGACTACGTGACCCGGCTGGAACAAGGCCGCGCGTCGCATCCGTCCGATCAGGTCGTCGAGGCGCTGGCGAGGGCGCTTCGGCTCTCCGCGCCCGAACGAGCCCACCTGTTCGGTCTCGCCGGGCTGGCGGTGCCGGGACCGGACGTCGCCTCCGCGTACCTCACTCCCGGGGTCCAGCGGCTGATCGACCGGATGACCGGGATTCCCGTCGCGGTGTTCGACGCCACCTGGACGCTCCTGTCGGCGAACCCGCCGTACGCCGCCCTGATGGGTGATCCGTCCCAGGTGCGCGGATTCGAGCGCAACGCCGTCTGGCGGCACTTCCTCGGCGAGGGCACGCGTGCCCGGCACACCCCGGAATCCTTGCGGACCTTCGAAGCCGTCCTCGTCGCGGACCTGCGCTCGGCGGCCGCCCGCTACTCGGCAGATCAGCGGCTCACCCGGCTGATCGCGGAACTGCGCGGCGGGAGCCCGCGGTTCGCGCGGCTGTGGGATTCCGGTGCCGTCGGACGGCACGAGTCCGCACGCAAGATCATCGACCATCCTTCGGTCGGGCCGGTCGAACTCGACTGTGACGTGCTGACCGTCGAAGGCTGCGACCTGCACATCATGGTCTACACGGCCGAACCCGGCTCCGAAGCCGCCGAGCGGCTCGCGCTGCTCACCGTGCTCGGGACGCAATCCCTGACCGGATGAAAGAACAGCGCCGGGCGAACGGCTTCGATGCCGCGCGCCCGGCGCTTTCGCGTCCCGTTTTGTTCGGGTCAGTCCGTGGTGATTCAGTCCGTTCCGTATTCGATCGCGGCGTGGTCGAGCAGCTCGTCGTCGCCCGAAGCCTTGCCGCGTGAGGCGATCACCTGCGCGCCGCCCGCGTCCATCGCGCCGATCAGCCCGGTCGACGCGGCCTGCGCGGCGCCGATCAGCGTCGGGTGCCCGCCGCCGACCATGCCGAGCCCGGCGTACTGCTCGAGCTTGGCGCGCGAGTCGGCGATGTCGAGGTTCCGCATGGTGAGCTGGCCGATCCGGTCCACCGGGCCGAACGCCGAGTCCTCGGTGCGCTCCATCGACAGCTTGTCCGGGTGGTAGCTGAAGAAAGGACCGTTGGTGTCGAGGATCGAGTAGTCCTCGCCGCGCCGCAGCCGCAGGGTGACCTCGCCGGTGACGGCCGCGCCGACCCAGCGCTGCAGCGACTCGCGCAGCATCATGGCCTGCGGGTCCAGCCAGCGGCCTTCGTACATCAGCCTGCCGAGACGACGGCCTTCGTTGTGGTAGCTGGCGAGGGTGTCCTCGTTGTGGATCGCGTTGACGAGCCGCTCGTACGCCGCGTGCAGCAGCGCCATGCCCGGCGCCTCGTAGATCCCGCGGCTCTTGGCCTCGATGATCCGGTTCTCGATCTGGTCGGACATGCCGAGCCCGTGCCGCCCGCCGATGGCGTTGGCCTCCAGGACCAGGTCGACCGCGGTGGCGAACTCCTTGCCGTTGATCGTCACCGGGCGGCCCTGCTCGAAGCCGATCGTGACGTCCTCGGGCGCGATCTCGACCTCGGGGTCCCAGAACCGGACGCCCATGATCGGGTTGACGATCTCGATGCCGGTGTCGAGGTGTTCGAGCGACTTGGCCTCGTGGGTCGCGCCCCAGATGTTCGCGTCCGTCGAGTAGGCCTTCTCGGTGCTGTCCCGGTAGGGGAGCCCGTGGCCCTGCAGCCACTCGGACATCTCCTTGCGGCCGCCGAGCTCGCTGACGAACGCGGCGTCCAGCCACGGCTTGTAGATCCGCAGGGACGGGTTCGCGAGCAGGCCGTAGCGGTAGAACCGCTCGATGTCGTTGCCCTTGAAGGTGGAGCCGTCGCCCCAGATCTGGACGTCGTCCTCGAGCATCGCGCGCACCAGCAGCGTGCCGGTGACCGCGCGGCCGAGCGGGGTCGTGTTGAAGTAGGTGCGGCCGCCGTTGCGGATGTGGAAGGCGCCGCAGGCCAGCGCCGCGAGCCCTTCCTCGACCAGTGCGGCCTTGCAGTCGACGGCCCGCGCGATCTCGGCACCGTAGGCCTTCGCCCGGCCCGGGACCGACGCGATGTCGGGTTCGTCGTATTGGCCGATGTCAGCGGTGTAGGTGCACGGCACCGCACCCTTCTCGCGCATCCACGCGACCGCTACGGAGGTGTCGAGGCCGCCGGAGAAGGCGATCCCGACGCGTTCGCCGACAGGCAGAGAGGTGAGTACCTTGGACATGATGGAAGTATATGCATAGGAGTGTATGACCATGCAAGCCGGGGTGAGCAGGGCAACTCGGGTGGGTGGTCCCGGTGGTCGTGAGTGGCGATTCGGGTTTCTAGCCAAGGTGCCCTAGGTACCTGCTGGGTTTTGCGTGCGAGTGTTCGCAAGTTCGCGACACCCGGGCTGGCTGGCGAGGCCCTTGCAACGCCTGCCACGCCACTGCCGCTCTGGCTCGCCCCCGCAGTACATGAAGGCCCCCTTCCTTGCGCCTAGGTACAGGAAGGGGGCCTTCATGTACTCGGGGGAAGGGGTCCTTCACGCGCCGCCGTCCGTGACTGCTGGGCTGGCGGGTGTCGCTGAGGCTTCGGAGGGCGATCACGTAGTCCGTGAAGGCCTCCTTCACTACCTTCAGGGTAGGCAAGGAGGCCTTCACGGACCTGCAACCAACTCCAGCCACAACCGGCAGGTACCTAAGACCCCTTTGGCTCTAACCCGAATCGCCACTCACGACCAGCCGGAGCGACACCCGAAGCAGGCACATGGGCGGGCAGGCAACCCCCTCCTGACGCCTCCAGGGCGTACGTCCACTATGGACTTCAGGGACCGTGTCCCTTTTGTGACCTGTCCGCGAGCGCCTCCGCCACGAATACCGGGTGACGCCCGTTGTGAAATCAGCGATTTTCCTTACGGGAAAAGAAAACCAGTCCGTCCCGCCATCGGCCACGAATACCCGGCATGAAGACTTCGCGAGCCGATCGGGAACCACGCCTCCCCTTCTTCGGGGCGGCGCTGATCGGTGTCGTGGCCCTCGCCGCGGCACTGGCGGCCGGACATCTGGTGGCCGGGTTCATCAGCCTCAACGCCTCGCCGTACCTGGCGGTCGGCAACGGGGCGATCGACCTGACCCCGGTGGAATTGAAGGATTTCGCGGTCCGGACGTTCGGGGTCTACGACAAGCTCGTGCTGCTCGGCGGGATGGCCGTGGTGATGGTGCTCGCCGCCGCGGCGGCGGGGATCGCCTCGCGCCGGTCACCCGTTCCGGGGATCGTGCTGATCGCGGCCTTCGGTTTGCTGGGCGGTTTCGCCGTGTCGCAGCGGCCCGACCTCACCGCGGTGGCCCTGCTCGCGCCGCTGGCCAGTCTGATCGCCGGAGTCGGCGTCTTCTTCTGGCTGCACCGGCTGGCCGCGGCCAGGTCGCGCGTCACCGACGAGACTCCCGGTGGGGCTCCGTCCCGCCGGTCGGTGTTGCTGGCCGGAGCCGGGGCCGTCGTGGCCGCGGGTGCGGCGGGCGCCGGTGGACAGCTGATCTCCGGGACGCGGGACGCGGAGTCTTCCCGTGCCGCCATCGGGCGGCTCGTGCCCGCCGAGGCGGCGCCGCCGATCCCGGCCGACGCGGATTTCGCCAAACTGGGCACGCCGACCTTCCTCACCTCGAACCGTGACTTCTACCGCGTCGACACCGCGTTGTCGCTGCCGCAGGTCCGGGCCGAGGACTGGAGTCTCCGGCTGCACGGGATGGTGCGCAACGAAAAGCGGTTCAGCTACGACGACATCCGGAACCGCCCGCTGATCGAGCGCACGATCACCATGACGTGCGTGTCCAACGAGGTAGGCGGGACCTACGTCTCCACGGCGAACTTCATCGGCGTGGACCTCGGGGATCTGTTGCGGGAGGCCGAGGTCCTGCCCGGTGCCGAGCAGATCTTCTCCACCAGCGTCGACGGCTGGACGGCGGGCAGCCCGGTCGTGGCCGCGCTCGATCCGGAGCGGGGAGCGATGCTGGCGATCGGGATGAACGGGGAACCGCTGCCGGTCGAACACGGTTTTCCCGCCCGAATGGTCATCCCGGGTCTCTATGGCTATGTTTCGGCGACGAAATGGGTCAAAGACCTGGAGATCACCACCTGGAAAGCACGCCGCGCGTACTGGCTCGATCGCGGCTGGGGCGAACAGGCCCCGATCAAAACGCAGTCCAGGATCGACAGTCCGAAAGGATTCGAAACGGTACCCGCAGGCAAGGTCCGGATCTCGGGTGTCGCCTGGGCGCAGCGCACCGGTGTCGAGCGGGTCGAAGTCCGGCTCAGTGCGAACGGGAATTGGCAGCCCGCAACGCTTTCCCGCGAGGTGGGTCTCAACACCTGGCGGATGTGGTGGACCGAATTCGACGTTCCGGCGGGCAGTCACCAGGTCACCGTCCGCGCGGTCGACAAATCCGGCTACACCCAGACCGACGCGCGTGCCGGAACCGTTCCGGACGGTGCGACGGGCTGGCATGTCATCAGTTTCACCGCACGGTGATCGGCGTCACCCGAAAGAGTGGCAATCCGATTCCGCAGCAGTTCCGAATACCCGGTAAGAGTCCGAAAAACAAATGGAGTGATTTTCCGTGAGCAAGCTTCGCGTCGCAGGAATCGGTTTCACCGCGGTCGCCGCACTGGCCCTGACCGCCTGCAGCAGCAACGACACCCCCTCGGCGGGCGGCTCCAGCAGTGCCCCGGCGCCTTCGAGCTCGATGTCCGCCCCGATGTCCAGCGCCGCCTCCGGTGACGGCGTCACCACCAACGCCGACGTGTTCGGCCCGGCCTGTTCGCAGCTGCCGCAGGGCAGTTCGCCCGGTTCGCTGGACTCGATGGGCCCGCAGCCCGTCGCCAGCGCCGCCTCGACCAACCCGCTGCTGACCAAGCTGGTCGCCGCGGTCAAGGCCACCGACCTGGTCGACACGCTCAACAGCCAGCAGGCCATCACCGTGTTCGCCCCGGCGGACCCGGCCTTCGCCGCCCTCGGCGACGCGAAGTTCAACGAGCTGGCGGGCAAGCCGGCCGAGCTGGCCCCGATCCTGCAGTACCACGTCGTCGGCAAGCGTTACGACGCCAAGGGACTGGAGTCGGCCAAGACGCTGGAGAGCCTGAACACCGCGGGCGGCCCGCTCAAGATCGAGGGTACCGGTGACAACATGACCGTCAACGGCGCCAAGATCCTGTGTGGCAACATCCCCACCAAGAACGCCACCGTGTTCGTCATCGACAAGGTGATGACCCCGGGCACCAACAAGAACTAAGGTCCCCACACCACGATCGCGGTGGCCACGCCCTCGGGCGCGGCCACCGCGATCGTCGTGTGCCAGGAAGATCAGGGAACGAGCGCGGCGGCGTCCACATCGGTCACCACGAGCCGCAGGCTCGCGTTCTCCCAAGGGGTTCCGGCCAGCACGGCGCGCAACGCGGCGCCGGCGACCTCCGTCAGCGGCGGGATCGGCACCTCCAGCGCGACGACGCGGATCTCGACGACGTGCTCGGAGATGTCGACGGCCATCACGTCGAGATCCCACGGCACCGCCGAAGCGGCGGCCGTGGTGGACGGCGTCGCCGCGCGCAACCCGGGGATGTCGCGGAGCGTGCTCAGCAGCGACGCGGTCAGTTCGGAACGTGCGGTCACAACAGTCCTCCACGGATTTCGATGTCCAAAATGGACACCGAGACGGCCGACGGGGTGAGCCCGGTCGCCTCGGTGACCGCTCGGCTGACGGCACGCTGCACCGCCTGCGCGGTCGCTGCCGCCTGGTCCAGCCCGGAAAGTGAAACGTCGATCTCCACCCGCACCCCGGGCGGATCGTGGTCGAGGAAGGCGCGGACCCCTTCGGTCGGTGCCGGTTCGAGGCCCTTGATCCGCTGCCGCGCGATCCGGGTCAGCGAGCCCGCCAGTCCGCGCAACCCGGGTTCCAGGCGCACCACGCCGGGGACCTTCGCCGCGGCATGCGCGGCGACCGCCGCGATCACCGGAGGGGAGATCACCGTTTCGACCAGCTGCCCGGCCGGTGCCTGCTCACGCGTCATAGATGTCCTCCACCACGAGATCGAGCCGCGCCAGGCGGAGACCGACCCTGGCGCCCGCCGCCGCCGTGACCCGCTCCCGGACCACGGCCAGCGAGTCACCGTCGAAATCATGCGCGATCGCGAGGCTCAGTTCCACGTCCACGGCCAGCGCGTCGGTGTCTTCAGCTGAGCGCCGGACCCGGCAGTGCCGGGCGCGGACGCCGTCGACGGAGTCCGCGGCGAACCGCAGCACCGCCGCGACCGCCTGATCGCTCACCTGCACCTCGCCGGGCTCGGGGCTGGCCAGCGGCACCAGGTCCCGGCGCCGCACCTCGGCGCGGACCGCGGACATGATCCGGCTCGCGAGGTCCGGTGACGGCTCGGCGTCGTCGTCGGCCAGTTCCCTGGTCAGCCCGCGCAGCACCCGGAGGCTTTCGCGGGTCGCCCGGCAGTGCGGGCAGTCGAGTTCGTGCGCGTCCGCGCGGCCGGCGTCGACCTCGTCGAGTCGTTCCCAGACCTGTTCGACGTCCCTGCCGCACGGGAGCAAGTAGTCCTGAGTCGCGTGGTTCATCGCCATGGCGCCATCACCTCCGCCAACTGTGCTCGTGCTCGCGCGATGCGTCCCCGCACCGCGGTGGTGGTCGCCCCGATCGCCTTCGCGATTTCTTCGTAGGAGCGGCCGTGGACCTCGCGCAACAGCCAGCAGGCCCGTTGCTCGGCGGTCAGCTGGTCCAGTGCCCCGGTCAGCGCCGTCATCTGCGCGCTGGTCTCCGCGGCGCGGTCCGGCCGTCCGGCCGACCCTTCGGACTCCCGCAGGTCGAGTTCGACGTCGGCCACCGGTTTCCTGGTGCGGATCACGTTCAGGCACCGGTTGGTCGTCATCCGGTAGAGCCAGCCGACGAACGCCGCGTCCTCCTGCAGCTGGTCGAGCCGCCGCCAGGCGAGGAGGAACACCTCTTGGACGACGTCCTCGGCGTCCCCCTTGTTCCCCAGCATCCGCAGCGCCAGCCGGTACATCGGCCCTTGGAACCGCAGGACGAGCTGCTCGTACGCGCGGATTTCGCCGTCACGGGCCCGCGCCACCAGCGTGGCGTCGTCCAGCACCGTCTCGCCGGCGGCCGGTGCGTCGTCTCTCGCTGACGTCGTCATCCAGCGCACCTGTGCAGTGACGCCATCCGAAGCTCCCTTCACGCCACCATCTCGGGTGACTCCCGTAAGACACGTCTTCCCCGGAAACGTCACGCGGGAAACCCGGTCCAGCCGACCACGTCACAGCGGGCAGCGCACGCCGAAGTCAGGTGGTCACGCACGGTACGCGAGCGCGGGGTAGTCCTCCAGGTCGATGTCGGTCGCGAACTTGTCGGTCACCCACAGCATCCAGCGCAGCATGAACGGCCGCCGGAACATCTGGTTGCGCAGGCTCATCCGCAGTTTCGTCGGCGGCGCGAGGAACGGGCCCGCGTTGGCACCACGGGCGATCCTGGCGTAACCGCGGAACTTCTCCTCATACCGCCGGAACGCCACCTCGTGATCGCCGTTCGCCCCCGCGAGCTCACCCGCGATGACGTACGCGGCCACGATGGCGAGCCCGGTGCCGAAGCCGCCCAACGTGTTGCCGTAAGCCGAATCGCCGAGGAGAGCGACGCGGCCGGTGGAGTAGCCGTCCATCGTGACGCGGCTGATCGAATCCAGGTAGACGTCGTCCGACCGCTTCACCGCCTCCATCAGTTCGGGCAGCCGCCAGCCGCCGTCGGCGAACGCGCCGGACAGGATCTTCTTCTGCTGGTCGGTGTCGTACCGGTCGTAGGCGATCTCGGGGGAGGCGAAGACGAAGAACGCGGAGGCCTTGGGCCCGCCGGTGGCGGCGAGACGACCGGGCTCGTTGTACATGACCGAGGTGCCGCCCGGGCCGCGGAAATCGTCATCTTCACCGGTCTCGACCAGGGCGTAGTAGTGGCCGAGGTGCTTGACGTAGTCGGCCTCCGGGCCGAACGCCAGCCGTCGCACGGTCGAGTGGATGCCGTCCGCGCCGAAGACCATGTCGAACCGCCTCGGCGCGCCGCGTTCGAAGGTGACATCGACGCCGTCGGCCGTCTCGATCAGCGAGGTGATGGAGTCGCCGAAGACGTACTCGCAGTCCTGAGCGGTCCGTTCGTAGAGGATCTCGGACAGGTCGCCGCGCCGGATCTCGACGTCGCCGCCGGTGAACTCGCCGGGCATGACCGCCAGTGGCCGTTCCGTGGCGTCGATGATGGTCTGGTCGTGCCCGCCGGTCTGGCGCCGGTACACCTCGTCGAGGATGCCCATCCGCTCCAGCACGGCGCGGTGGGTGGCGCCCTTGAAGTCGACCGCCTGGCCGCCGGTGCGGAGTTCCGCCGACCGTTCCACGACGGTGACCGCGTACCCCTGGCGGGAGAGCCAGAAAGCGAGCGCGGGTCCGGCGATGCTGGCGCCGGAGATGAGGACTGTCCTGTTCGTCATGGCCAGGAGCTTCGCGGCCGGTGTTGACGAAGCGCTGACGGTCCGCTGACGGCCGTCCGTCAGCTCCAGCCCGGTAGAGGGAGGGTGAGTTGGCCGGGATCGTCCGGCGGCGCGCTCTCGTACCGAGGTGGCGTCGCGGACAGGCCGATCGGGTTGCGGGTCAGCCGGACGGAGGTGCCGTCGGGCCGGGGGAGGTCGACCGTCGGGTTCAGGCCGAGCCGTTCCGCGAGGGCGAACGCGCCCGCGACGTCGTTGACCTCCCCGGCCGGCACCCCGGCGGCGCTCAGGTCCGCCGCCCAGT
Organism: Amycolatopsis sp. lyj-84; assembly: GCF_046549075.1. Classification (NCBI taxonomy): domain Bacteria; kingdom Bacillati; phylum Actinomycetota; class Actinomycetes; order Pseudonocardiales; family Pseudonocardiaceae; genus Amycolatopsis; species Amycolatopsis sp. lyj-84. The sequence goes on along the minus strand of NZ_JAJPWO010000014.1, from coordinate 211,278 downwards.
CGGCGGCCGGACGGCGGCCGAGGTGCTCCTCCAGCAGCGCGCGGAGTTCGGCGCGGTGCTCGACCCGCGCCGGATTGGTCGCGAATCTGGCCTGGTCCGCGAGCTCCGGCAGGCCGATGACCTCGCACAACGCCGCGAACTGCCGGTCGTTGCCGACGGCGAGCGCGAGTTCGTGATCGGCGCAGGGGACGAGTTCGTACGGCGCGATGCTGGGGTGCCGGTTGCCCATCCGCGCCGGGACCGTCCCGCCCGAGGTGTACGCGCTGCCCTGGTTGACCAGCGCGGCGAGCAGGCTGGACAGCAGGTCGATCTCGACGAGCTGCCCCTGCCCGGTCCGGTCGCGGTGGCGCAGGGCGGCGAGGATGCCGACGCTCGCGAACAGCCCGGCCAGCACGTCGACGAGCGCGACGCCGACCTTCTGCGGCTCGCCCGCGGGGTCGCCGGTGATGCTCATCAGCCCGCCGACAGCCTGGATGAGCAGGTCGTAGCCGGGCAGCGCGGCGCCGCCGCCGGAGCCGAAACCCGTGACGGAGCAATAGACCAGCCCGGGGTTCGCCGCTCGCAGCGTCTCCGGGCCCAGGCCGAGGCGGTTCATCACGCCGGGCCGGAAGTTCTCGACCACGACGTCGGCCTCCAGCGCGAGCGCGCGGGCCTTCGCGAGATCGTCCGGATCGCCGAGGTCCAGCGCCACGCTCGTCTTGTTCCGGTTCACCGACTGGAAGTACGTCGCCTGGCCCGCCGTGTCGTAGGGCGGTCCCCAGCTGCGGGTGTCGTCACCGGTGCCCGGCCGCTCGACCTTGACCACCGTCGCGCCGAGGTCGGCCAGCAGCATGGTGGCGAAGGGGCCGGCGAGCACCCGCGAGAAGTCGAGGACGCGCAGCGGGCCGAGTGCGGTGTCGGGCATGGACCCGACCCTAAGCGGCCGCTCGCGTCTTCGAAGTTGTGATCGCGCTCACGAAAGGCCGGTTTTCCCAATACTTTCCTCTAGGTACCTACTATCCCCAGGAAGGTAGCTTCGGTCGCGTCAACGAAGAGCGAACCGAGGAGCGACCATGATCGGGGTGACCGGAGCGACCGGGAACGTCGGACGGCGGCTGGTGGAAACCCTTGCCGCGGCGGGGGAAGAGGTGACGGCGGTGTCGCGCCGGATCTCGGCGGCGGACGTGCCGGACGGGGTGCGGACGGTGCGGGCCGACCTCGCGGTGCCCGGAGACCTGAAGCCGGTTTTCGAGGGCGCGGACCGGGCATTCCTTCTGACATCGGGGGAATTCCTGGCGGCGGGAGGTGACGTCGCGGACGTCGTCGCGGCGGCGGGGGAAGCCGGGGTGCGGCGGATCGTGCTGCTGTCCTCCCAAGGCGTCGGGAGCGGGCGGCACGCGCCGGCGTTCGAAGAGGCGGTCAAGGCGTCCGGTCTGGAGTGGACGGTGCTGCGGCCGGGAGGCTTCGCGTCGAACGCTTTCCAGTGGGCGCCGGCGATCCGCGCCGACCGGGTCCTCGCCGCGCCGTTCGGCGACGTCGCGCTGCCGGTGATCGACCCGGCCGACATCGCCGACGTCGCGGCGGCCACCTTGCGGGAATCAGGCCACAGTGGACAGACCTACGTGCTGACCGGACCCGGGCCGATCTCGCCCCGGGGGCAGGCGGCGGCCCTCGGTGACGCGCTGGGCGAGCCGGTGCGGTTCGCCGAACTGACCGAAGACGAGGCCCGTGCCGCGATGTCGGCGTTCATGCCGCCGGTCGTCGTCGAGGCCACGCTCGCCATCCTCAGCAGGCCGACGGAGGACGAGCAGCGGGTCGGCCCCGACGTCGAGCGGGTGCTCGGACGGCCGGGGCGGACCTTCGTCGACTGGGCGGCCCGGAACGCGGCGGCGTTCAAATGATCCGAGAGGCGAGCAGGGTCTCGAAGTCGTCGACGCTGTCCCGGTGCGCCGCGGTCATCAGCAGGTGATGCGCGAGCTCCGGCTCGGTCTCCGGCGGGACGACCAGCAGGGTCAGCCGTCGCCTGCCCGACGTGCCGACCACCGTCAAGGAATCGAAGTGCTGCGAGCGGAACCCTTCGAGCCGGACGTCGCCGCTTTCGACGACGAGCCGCCGGGGAGCGGGAGGCCAGGCCTCGAGGTTGTAGGTCACCCGCTCGATGTGGTCGAGCTGGACGGCCAGCACCACCAGCAGGGACGGCAGTTCGGCGGCGAGATCACGGGACGCGGGCCACCAGGCGCCGTCGACATAGCCGGTGGAGGGCGCTTTGGGCTTCAAGCGCAAGCGGGCGACGTGCTTCGGATGGTCAAGGGTGCTCGTCTGCGGGACCGTCATGGCGGTACTCCGTCCCAGGCCGAACGGGCCCGGATGCGCCGAGGACGACGTGAGCTCGACCGCCCACGCGCGAAATGCTCTCGGACAGTGCGAGTTTACGCTGGTCGCGGTCTTTGTGCTTAGACTGTGGTCTAGCTAAGGGGCCCACGTGGACCAGCTCACTCTCGGCGTCATCTCCCGCTCTCGCAAAGAAAACGAGTGGCGGCTTCCGATCCATCCGCGCCATCTCGAACGGATCGCCCCGGAACTCCGGAAACGCATCTACCTCGAACACGGCTACGGCGAGCGCTTCGGCATCCCGGACGAGGATCTGGTGCTGCTCGTGGCCGGTCTGCGGTCACGGGAATGGCTCATCGCGGAATGCGACATCATCCTCCTGGCCAAACCGCTCGCGGACGATCTGGCCGAACTCCGGCCGGGGCAGATCCTGTGGGGCTGGCCGCACTGCGTCCAGGACGACAAGCTCACCCAGCTGGCCATCGACCGGAAGCTGACGCTCGTCGCCTTCGAAGCGATGAACCACTGGCGGGGCGACGGTTCGTTCGGCTTGCACGTCTTTCACAAGAACAACGAACTGGCGGGCTACTGCTCGGTGCTGCACGCGTTGCAGCTGATCGGTTCGACCGGCGACTACGGCCGCCGTCTCCGCGCCGTCGTGATCGGCTTCGGGGCGACCGCGCGGGGTTCGGTGACGGCGCTGAACGCCCACGGGATCCACGACGTGCACGTGCTCACCCACCGCGGCGTGACCGCGGTCGGTTCGCCGATCCATTCCGCGAACATCGTGCACCTCGACCACGACCTGAACGGGCCTGCCGATCTCCGCCGCAGCCACGCCATCACCGAGACCGGCCGTGTACCGCTGTCGGACTTCCTCGTGGGGCACGACGTCGTCGTCAACTGCGTGCTGCAGGACCCCAAGGCCCCGTTGATGTTCCTCAAGGAGGAAGATCTCGCCGGGTTCAGGCCCGGAAGTCTCGTCGTCGACGTTTCCTGTGACGAGGCAATGGGTTTCAGCTGGGCGAAGCCGACGACGTTCACCGAGCCGACCTTCGAGGTCGGCGGTGTCACCTATTACGCCGTCGACCACAGCCCGTCCTATCTCTGGGACTCGGCCACCTGGGAGATCAGCGGCGCGTTGCTGCCGCATCTGAAGCGGATGCTCGGCGGACCCTCCGCCTGGGCCGCCGACGAAACGCTCGACCGCGCCGTCGAGATCAGCGAGGGCACGATCCGGAACACCGACATCCTGTCCTTCCAAGACCGTTCGCCGGAGTACCCGCACGCGCGTTCGTGAGCCCGGCTCGATGAGAAAGTTCTCATCGAGTCCTCATCGGCGTATCACCCGCGCCGGGCAACCTGGGTGATATGCGAGTCCGAATCTTCGTCCTGGCCGGGGTCGCCGCCGTCGTGGTGGCGGCCACCGGCACGTTCGCCGTCATCGCGGCCACCGCCGCCGCGCCGCCCGACCTCGGCCCGGCGGTCGTCGCCCCCGCCGGGCAGGCCGTCACCGGGCCGGGGGAGGGCGGTGCCCCGCCCGCCGTCGTCCCGCCCCGGCTGGCCGGGCACGACGACGACCTCGATGATGACTACGACCATGACGACGACGGTGACGACTCTTTCGACTTCGACCTCGACGACTGAGTGGGGCCGATGAGCGCCCGCGCCCGGATCCTCGCGTGGGTCCTGCTGGTCGTCCTGCTCGCGCTCGCCGGATCGCTGCTGGCGACCCGCACCGTCCTGCACAACCAGCTGGACCAGCGGCTCGACAACGAGATCGCGCACGAGACGGGCAAACTCAGGGCCTTCCTGGCGTCGCCGGACGCCCGGCCCGCCGGGCAGCCCGCCACCGTCGAGGCGATCCTCGGCCGTCACCTGGAACGGAATCTGCCCGAGAAGTACGAGACGTTCTTCTCGATCGTCGACGGCGCCGCGTCGAGGAGGAGCGCGATCGAGCCGCCGGTCCGCCTCGACACCGACCCGAAGTTCGCCGCCGAGCTGTCCCGGGCCACGAGCCCGGCGTACGGCACGGTCACCACCGCGGTCGGATCCGCGCGCTACGGCGTCGTCCCGGTGACCATCGAGGGCTCGCCGGGCCGCGGCACGCTGGTGATCGTCGAGTTCGTCGACCACGCCGCGGGCGAGATCAACGACGTCGTCGGCGTCATGGCCGCGATGTCCGGGGCCGCGCTGGTATTGGCCGGCCTGATCGGCTGGCTGGTCGCGGGCCGCATCCTCGCGCCGGTGCGGGAGGTCCGCCTCGCCGCGGAACAGATCGGCGAGACCGATCTTTCACGCCGGATCGAGGTCCGCGGCTCGGACGACGTCGCCGCGCTCGGGCGCACCTTCAACACCATGCTGGACCGGCTCGAAAGCGCCTTCGCCGGGCAGCGCGACTTCATCGACGACGCCGGGCACGAACTGCGCACGCCGATCACGATCGTCCGCGGCCACCTCGAATTGATGGGCGACGACCCCGAGGAGAACGCGGCCACGCGGCATCTGGTCCTCGACGAACTCGGCCGGATGCAACGGATCGTGGACGATCTGCTGGTCCTCGCGAAATCCGGCAGCCCCGACTTTCTTTCGCCCGGCGATACCGACCTCGCCGATCTCACCGTCGAGACGCTCGCCAAGTCCCGTCCGCTGGCCGACCGGGCGTGGCGGCTCGACGCCGTCGCCGAGGTGACCGTCCGCGCGGACGGGCAGCGGCTCACGCAAGCCCTGCTGCAACTGGTCTCCAACGCCGTCCGGCACACTTCGCCGGGCCAGGAGATCGCCCTCGGCTCGGAGGTCACCGCGACGACGGCGCGGCTCTGGGTCCGCGACACCGGAGAAGGAGTACCACCCGATTCGAGGAGCCGGATCTTCGAACGGTTCAAACGCGGCAGCAACTCGAGCGGCGACGACGGCGCCGGACTCGGCCTGGCGATCGTCGCCGCGATCGCCGAGGCGCACGGCGGCCGCGTCCTGCTCGACACCGTGCCCGGCGAAGGCGCGCGGTTCACCATGGAGATCCCTGTCGCGGAAGGGGCGGACCGGTGACCAGTGTGCTGGTGGTGGAGGACTCCGCGCGGATCGGCGCGTTCGTCGAGAAGGGCCTGCGGGCGCAGGGTTTCGCGACCCGCTGGGTCAAAACCGGCTCCGAGGGGCTGACCGAGGCGTTGACCGGCGCGCACGATCTGGTCGTGCTCGATCTCGGGCTCCCGGATCTCGACGGTTCGGATCTGTTGCGCGCCTTGCGCGCGGCGGGCCGGACGGTGCCGGTGATCATCCTGACCGCGCGGGACAGCGTCGTCGACCGGGTCGCCGGGCTCTCCGGCGGCGCCGACGACTATCTGGCCAAACCGTTCGCGTTCGAGGAACTGCTGGCCCGGATCCGGTTGCGGCTGCGGGGAAATCCCGAAGCCGAACCGGCGGTGCTGCGCGCCGGGGACCTCTCGCTCGACCTCCGCACGCGGAAGGCTTCGGTGGCGGGGGAGGAGAAGGACCTCACCGCTCGCGAGTTCGCGCTGCTGGAGACGCTGCTGCGCAACCGCGGCCAGGTCCTGTCCCGCGAGCAGTTGCTCGGCGGGGTCTGGGGCTTCGACTTCGACCCCGGCTCGAACGTGGTGGACGTCTACATCCGTTACCTGCGCGGCAAGATCGGCGCCGAGCGGATCGAAACGGTGCGGGGGATGGGTTACCGGCTCGGCGAGTCCTGATGAGACGGTTCTCATCCGGCTCTCACGACGGTCTCTTTTCCCGGCGGCACAGTGGTTCCCATGACCACGACCCTGCTTCATCTCGCCGTCGACCTCGTCGCCGCCGTCATCCTCGCCTACGGCATCTACGCCCGTCGCCACCACCGCGGTGACCTCGCCTGCGCCTACCTCGCGCTGAACGTCGGCGTCTGCGTTTCGGTCGCCGTGCTGCTTTCCGTGTCGACCGCGAGCGCGCTCGGGCTCGGCCTGTTCGGGGTACTGTCGATCATCCGCCTGCGGTCAGATTCGATCAGCCAGCAGGAGGTCGCCTACTACTTCGTCGCGCTGGTCCTGGGGCTGGTGAACGGGTTGCCGTCCGCGGACTGGCGGATCGTCGCGGTTTTCAATGTCCTGCTGCTCGCCGTCATGTACGTCGCCGACCACCCCTCGCGCACGCGCGGACCGCAGCGGCGGACGGTCGTGCTCGACACCGTGTACCCCGACGAGCAGACCATGCTGATGGAACTGCGGGCACGGCTCGGCGGAACGGTCGTGCGGCACACCGTGTCCGAAGTGGACTATGTCCGCGAGGTCACCGTCGTCGACGTCCGGTTCAGGCCGGACGCCACCCCGGTCGTCCACGGTGCTCCGGCGGGTCACCAGTGAGCGGGCGCGGAACGGCCACCGTCGCGGCGGTGGCCAAAGGGCTTCCTTCGCTGTCGCTGGCCGAAGTCGTCGCCACGAGCGGGTTGATGAGCCGCACGGATCGGAAGTACGTCCTTTCGCTCAACGATTTCCTGGCCGTCACCGAGGCGCTGTCGTCGCGGTGCCTGGAGATCGACGGGCAGCGGGTGTTCGGCTACTCGTCGACCTATTTCGACACGCCGGATCTCGCGATCTTCCGCGCGCACCGGCAAGATCGGCGGCGCCGGTTCAAGATCCGCACGCGCACCTACACCGACTCGGCCGACACCTACTGTGAACTCAAGGTCAGCGGACGGCGGGACGAGACGGTCAAGGTCCGCCGCCCGCATCCGGCCGGGTCGGCGCACGGCCTGACCGCGCCCGCGCTGGCGTTCCTCGACGACGCCCTCACCGCCGCTTACGGACGCCCCGCGCCCCGGCCGCTGATCCCCGCGCTGGTCACCGACTACCGGCGGACCACCCTCGTCACCGCCGACACCCGGATCACCTGCGACACGTCGCTGGTTTGGCGTGCGGGTTCGCGGAGCCTCGCCGCCGGGGGTGATCTGGTGCTGCTGGAGGTGAAGTCGGCCTCCGAGCGCAACAGCGTCACCGAGGCGCTGGCGAAACTGCGGATCCGCGAGCAGTCGGTGAGCAAGTACTGCGCGGGCCTGGTGGCGCTGGGGCTGGCGACCGGCGGGAACCGGTGGCGACCGGCGCTGAGGCGGCTCGGGGTGGCGTAACGATCGCGGCGTGGCGGCCGACCCCTGCTGTTGGGCCATCCGGCCCGAACGAGGGAGGGTGAGCATGAAGACGAGGGACAAGGTCGCGCTCGCGGCCGCGGGGCTGGCCGTCGCGGCGGCCGCGGGCACGGTGTTCGCCGGGACGTCCGGGGCCGTCGGCCCGTCGCCCGCGCCGAGCGTGCAGGCCGCGGAGACGTCGTGCGTGACCGACGGCGCCGGGATGTGCACCGTGCCGCACGCGCTGGGCGCGGTCCCGGCCGCGGTGGTGGTGTCGGCGAACACGCCGGGGCAGTTCAACGCGTACATGCTGAACACGGTGCAGGGTTCGTACACGGCGACGACGTTCCAGGTGCGGGCGATGTTCAACCAGACCACGCCGAAGGCGGGCGGGGCGATCTGGTTCAGCTTCGCGGCCTACGGTGGGCCGGTTTCGCCGCCGACCACGCCGACGCCGACGAAGACACCGACGAAGACGACTCCGCCGACCACTCCGCCGACCACGGCGTTGCCGCCTACGACGACTCCGGTGCCGACCACGACACCCACGACACCCACGACACCCACGACAGGCTTTCCGGGTGGTGGATCGGGCTCGGGCAGCTGAATGTCCAAAGAGGACCGGCGCTCACTGCCGGGGTCGCGGCGACGGCCGGTCGTCCAGTTCTTCGGCGAAGATCGTGTCGAGGTGGAGACGGGCCCGCCGCAGTACCCGGATGCTCGCCCTCAGTAACAACGCGGCGCCGATGACCGCCACGACACCGAGCCCGATGGCGATCGAATTCGCCACGAGCGCCTCCCTGCCCTGATGGGCGAGAAACCCGTGCCCATCCCGATGGTCAGCGTGCCCCGGGCGTGAGCCGCCCGGCGTTGGTCCCTGCAACCTAGACGAGCCGAACCCGTCCTGTGCTGGAAACCAGCTGTTTGGCCTAGGCGATCGCGGCAGGTGAGCGCTGTGATAACTTGGAGCGAACTGGGACTTCTGTGCGTTAGCAAACCCGCTGATCGGGCTGGGACGGCTCCCGCGGAGGTGTCAGGACACCCTTGGGGCCGGTAGCTCAGTTGGTTAGAGCAGGGGACTCATAATCCCTTGGCCGTCGGTTCGAGCCCGACCCGGCCCACCACGTCAACATCGCTGCCGACCTGCGGGGATGTTGGTCCTTCGGTGGCAATTTCGCCTCGACGTTGATCGCGACTGGGCTCCGTTATGTCTCCGTTTGCTCCGGGGTGCTCATAGGTGGAGGAGTGCTCTGCGGAGCCGGTTGTTGGCGTAGCAGCGTTTCTGCTTCCTCGTCACAACCGAACGGAGACTAGGTACCGACGGGGATCAGTCAACCGGAGGGTTCTTGGTTCGAGTCCAAGCGGGGAGCTTAAGTCCAGGCCGGTGGCCTGGACTTTCTTCGTGTCCGGGCTCAAGGGGGCGCTTAAGTGTCGATTTCGACCCTTGTCCGGTGCTTACCTGTCGCACCGCACGAGCGGCAGCGAAATCCGGCGCGCGGGCCCTGTGTTGGCCGCCGAGGTTGGCGGCTGGTCAAGCGGCGCCTCAATTCCGTCGAGCCCCGCCTTGAAGCGAGCAGCAGGGAATCCGTGCTCCTCCGGCTCACTTGCGGCTGAGCGCTCTCCTTGCTGTCTCAATCGAACGGCTATCGCTGGAGCGGCTTCGGTGGTGCGTATCGTCGCGCGAGCAACTCGGAGTTGCTCAGATTGACAGCTTCCGGACCTGCGAGAACAGCACTCGTGACCCCCTCGCTGCCAGTCTGGTTTGGACAGTGGCTCTGACCTGTGATTTTACAACGCATGCACGTCAGAACCGTTGTAAGTAAGGAAGCTTGATGCACTTCAGTGCGGTACGGTGCAGTTGGGCGCGCACCCGTGCTCCTACGGGGCCGACCGACGATCGAGCGAACGCCTCGATTCCGCACGATCAACACCTGCCGACGTCATCCGGCCGCGCCCTCGAGGTGTGCCTTGATCAGTTCCAGGCCGGGCTGGATGCGTACCGGGTCCTCGACCGGGTGCGGGCCGGGCGGCTCGGTGTCCGGGACCAGTCGTTCGAACAGGCGGCAGAACAGGGTCGTTCCGTCTCCGAGGCCGAACGTGGTGAAGGTGGCGATCGCGTGCATCGCCGGGGCCAGGGAGCCGTCGTCGAGCACGTCCCGGCCGACCACCGTCCACAGCTTTCCGGGGACCCGCGCCACCACGGTGTAGAGCTTCGGCTTCTCGTTCAGCTCCGGCCGGATGGTCTCGAGCAGTACGTCGCCCATCTCGGCGGGAACGCCTTCGGTGCCGCGTCGCACCTCGGTGCCGAGGGCCATCGGCAGCCATTTCGGCAGGTTCGACCAGGTGGTCACCCAGTCGTACACGGCCTGTGCCGGGCGGTTGATGACGATGCGGTTTTCGACGAACCGGATGTTCAGATTGTCCGGGATTTGGGGTACATACAGTTCCACTGGCATGACTTTCTCCTTTGCTGATCAGGTGCGAGGTCACCGGGAGGGTGCGTGTAATCCGGTCATGAGCGCGGCGAGGTCGTCCGGTTCCAGGAACGACGGTGGCGGGGGCGGGCCCCAGCTGAACAGGCCTTGGGCGCCCTCGAAGACTTCAGGGGTCCAGATCTCGTCCTCGGGGATGCAGTCCATGTCGGCGTAGTACTCGCTGAAGTTGCCCGCCGGATCCTTGAGGTACCAGAAGAAGTTGGATCCCGCGTGGTGCCTGCCGAGGCCCCAGACATGTCGCTCGGGGTTGCCCGTCAGCATCGCCGCCGCGCCTCGTCCGACGTCGTCGATGTCGTCGACCTGCCAGGACGTGTGATGCAGGAAGTTCACCGGTGCCGCGAGCGCCAGCACGTTGTGGTGATCGACCGAGCAGCGCATGAAGGCGCCCTTGTTCCCGATGTAGTCGCTGACCTTGAAACCGAGTCCCTCGGTGAAGAACCCCATGGTGGCTTCGAGATCGGTCGTGCCCACCACGCAGTGGCCGAGTTTCTTGGGCCGGACCGGGTCCTCGCGCAGCACTCCGGGCGCGCGGCCGAATCGCTCGATGCGGCCGGGCCCGTTGTAGGGGGTGGCCGGGACGGGCCGCTGCAGGATTCTCGGCGCGATTTCGACGCGGACGGTGAACCCGGCGACCGGCTCGATCGCGGTGACCGCGGTGCCGTCCGTGCCGCCTGCCACGCCGAGGCGATCCAGCCGTGACGCTGTCCGTGCGATGTCGTCGGCATCGTCGACCCCCACCCCGAGTTGGAGCAATCGTCGTGATGCGGCGTGCCGGACCCGCAGCTGCTCGCCGCCTTCGCGAGTACTGAAGGCCCCGTCGCCGAGGTGGGTGAGCCCGAACTCGGAGTAGTAGGCGATGGTTTCCGCGACGTTCGGGACACCCATGGTGACCTGGGTGAGGCGGTGCATGCCCATGTCAGTCCTCCTGTGCGGTGACGAATGTCTGGCGCATCTCACCGATGCCTTCGATCCAGCTGACGAGGTGTTCGCCTGCTCGCAGGAACCGCTTCGGCGTGCGGCCCATGCCCACGCCCGCCGGGGTCCCGGTGAAGACGAGATCGCCCGGATACAGGGTGATGGTCCGCGACAGCGCGGATACCAGCCTGGCGACCGGGTAGATCAGTTCGCGGGTGCGCCCGTCCTGCACGGTCTCGCCGTCGACCGCGCAGCCGAGCGCCAGGTCGTCCCGGTTCGCCAGCTCGTCCGGCGTGACCAGCCACGGCCCGACCGGCGCGAAATTCGGGAAGGATTTACCCAGGCTGAACTGCGGGGCGGGGCCGGCCAGTTGCGTGACGCGCTCGGAGAGGTCCTGTCCGATCGTCATCCCGGCGACGTGGTCCCACGCGTCGGATTCCGCGACGCGGGTGGCGGTCCGTCCGATGACGGCGACGAGTTCCACCTCCCAGTCCACGTCGCCACCGGCCGGTAGCACGACCTCCGCGTCGGGGCCGGTCAGCGCGGAGACGAACTTGGTGAACGTCGGGGGAAGTCCTTCCGGTGCCTTGAAACCGGACTCGGCGGCGTGGGCGTCGTAGTTCAGGCCGATCGCGACGATCTGCCGCGGGGCAGGGGAAGGAGAACCCAGCTGCGCGCGGGTGAAGACGACGCCGGGTTCGGCGGGCGGCTGTCGCGCCCAGGCCCGGAACCCGTCCCAGTTCTCGTAAACGGACACGAGACCGGGGCCGAACTTGCCGCCCGACGCGGTTTCGACGTCGATTCCGGTGTCGTCGGCGGTCAGCAGGACCGCGCGTCCGTCCACATTGGCCAGTTTCATGACTGCACCTTTCGGGATCCGGCCGTGCACGACTCCTCGTGCGGCTGAAGGGGCTGCGAGCTAAATTCGAAACTAGACCCAAACTTTCGAAAGTTCAACCAAGATTCGTAAAGTGCTAGGCTGGGGGCATGACCAAGAGCGGCGGAGCGACCCGCACCGACGGCATCCACCAGGCGTTGCGCGCCGACATCCTCGCCGGTCGGCTGGTTCCGGGCGACCGGCTCAAGTTCCCGGACCTGGCCGACCGCTACCAAGTGAGCGTCGGTGCCACCCGCGAGGCGCTGACGAGGCTGGTCGCCGAAGGGCTGGTGGTGGCCAGGCCGCGTCAGGGTTACCTGGTCCGGCCGCTGTCCCATCAGGATCTGGCCGAACTGACACAGGCGCGGGCGGAGATCGAGTCCCTGGTACTGGGGCTGTCGGTGCGCGAAGGCGACACCCGCTGGGAGGCCGATGCCGTTGCCGCGCACCACTTTCTGGAACGCGCGCCGTATCGCGACCCGGCCGATCCGGACCACCTGTCCGACGAGTGGTCGCAGGCACACGCGGCCTTCCACCACGCGCTGCTGGCCGGCTGCCGCAACCAGCGGCTGCTCGACGCGGCACGGTCGTTGCGGCAGGAGGCCGAGCTGTACCGGCAGTGGTCGGTGTCCCTCGGCAACGAACCCGGCCGCGACGTCGCCGCCGAGCATCGAGCACTGCTCGACGCCGTTCTCGCGCACGACGCCGACCACGCGCAGGAACTGCTGCGTGACCACATCGCGCACACCGCCCGGCTGTTGATCAGCTGTGCGCCCGATCAACCCAACCAGGTCGGGGGAGAATCGGCCTCGCGGTCCTCGGTGACGAACACTTCGTGAATCACCTCATGCGCACCGCAATAGGGCGCCGTCCATCCGGTTGGAAGGGTGCCGCACACCCGGCCACCACACGTCCTGTCATTGCCTGTCCCGGTTGCCGACGCTGGTCGGTATGACGGGCGATATCGATGTGACAGGCATATGGGTCACCGCGGACGGGCATATCCAGCAGGAGTCCGGTGGTTAACGCCGCCGGCGTTTCCGCATCCTGAAGGCCACCACGCCCACCACGGCGAGGACAGCCACGGTCACCCACACCACGGTGGGCACACCGAACAACAGGCCAGTGGCACTCAGCAGGGATCCGATCAACATGAGCGGTGCTCCTTCGATGGTCACTATCGCGACGGCATAACCGTTGATGACGACGCTACGAACACCACCCCGGGTGTGTCGTCGGTTCGCGGTAGGAACCGCGGTGGAGATTTCCCAGGTAGATCTCCACCCGATCTCCACCTCCAGCACCAGGACACCCCGCCCGGAAACCGGCTAGCGTCACCGCCGATCGCTTCAGTGACCGCACGGGATCAGGGAGGGTGTGATGGCGAGCATGCATGCCGCATCGGCGCCGGCAGTGCGCCAGGACGGGGACCGATGACCGACGTCCTGATCGCGGGCGCCGGACCCACCGGGCTCACGCTGGCCATCGAGCTGGCCCGCCGGGGCGTCGACGTGCGCATCGTCGACCGAGCCGGCGAGCACTTCCCCGGTTCGCGCGGCAAGGGGCTCACCGCACGCACCCAGGAGGTGCTGGACGACCTCGGTGTCGCCGACGAGGTGCTGCACCACGGGTTCCGGCACCTGCCACACCGGCGGTACCTCGACGGCGACCTGGTTGCCGAGACCGACCCGCACGCCCAGCGGGCACCCACACCGGATCGACCCTACGACGGCGGGCTGCTGATCCCGCAGTGGCGGATCGAGCGGATCCTGCGCGCGCGGCTCGCCGAGGACGGCGTGCGGGTGGAACTGGCCGCAGGCCTCGTCGAGTTCAGCCAGTCCGCGAACGGTGTGCATGCCGTGCTGGATACCGGCGAGCGGGTGGCTGCGCGCTACCTGGTCGGCTGCGACGGCGGCCGCAGCACCGTGCGCAAGGCACTCGGCGTGCGCTTCGAGGGCGAGAACAAGGAGCAGGCCATGCTGCTCGGGGACGTCGAACTCAGCGGGATCGAACCGGACGCCTGGTACCAGTGGACCGTCCGACGGCGCGGGTTCCTGGCCCTGTGCCCGTTCCGCCACGAGCGGTCCTGGCAACTGCAGGCCGTACCGTTCAGCGACCTCGGCGCGGAGGGCAGCCTCCCCGAACCCTCGCTGCCGTACTTCCGGCGGATCGTGGACGATCTCGCCGGCGAGCACGGCATCCGGCTCTCAAAGGCAACCTGGCTGTCCACGTACCGGGTGAACGTGCGGATGGCCGACCAGTTCAGGGTGGGCCGGGTGTTGCTGGCCGGCGACGCGGCGCACGTGCATCCGCCGGCCGGCGGCCTCGGCATGAACACCGGCATCCAGGACGCGTACAACCTCGGCTGGAAGCTCGCCATGGTGTGTTCCGGCGCGCGGCAGACGCTGCTGGACAGCTACCAGGAGGAGCGGCTCCCGGTCGCCGCGTGGACGCTCGGCGTGAGTGCCGAGGGGCTGCGCAGGGTCGCGGAGCGGTTCGTCAACGGTGGCAGCACGGACATCGCGGACGGCGCGCCTCCGGGCGGCCAGCAGCTCGGGCTCGGCTACCCGGCCAGCTCGCTATCCGTCGACGGCGACGCAGGGAATGGACCGCGAGCCGGTGATCGTGCGCCCGACGCGCCCTGCGCCGACAACTCCGGTACGCCACGGCGGCTGTTCGACGCTTTCCGCGGCCCGCATTTCACCCTGCTCGGCTTCGGCGAGTCCTGCGCCGGTCCACTGCAGGACGTCGGCACCGTCCACAGTGGACTCATCAAGCCGGTGTCGGTCGGCGCGCCGGGCAGCGGTGCCGATCTGGTGGACGTCGAAGGGCACGCGCGGACCGCGTACGGCGTCACCGGGGACACCCTCGTCCTGGTGCGGCCTGATGGCTACCTCGCGCTGCGCGCACCCGGCGCGAGCAGGACCGCCGTGCGGGACTACCTGGACCGGGTCGGCGTCAGCCGGAGCGTTTGACCGCCGAGACGTCGATTGACACGGGTTGACATGGTAGAGCTGCGGACTTTTTGATCCGTAGGTTCTGGGTTCGAGCCCCAGGCGGCCCACAACGTCAACATCGCCGATGACCTGCGGGGATGTTGTCTTTTCTGGGGTCTGTCCGCCTCGGCGTCGACCGCGATTGGGCTCCGTTTGCGCTGCTGTGCCGAAGTTCGTGTCCAGCTAGCTGCACCGGGGCCTACGGCACGCTGGTGCCCCTCGCCTGTGAGTGGTCCAGTGTGCCATGAAAGTGATGACCGAAGATGCGCGGGCTGGCGGCCGTGAGCGCATCGTCGAGCGCCCCAGAGTTCCGGGCGTGCAGCATCGCGCCCTGGGTGCTCCGCAGCGCAGGCGCCAACGCATCGAAGGCCGAATCTTCGGTGTGCCAAGCTCCCCGGCTCACCACCGCGGGCACCTCCGGCCGGCTGGCACTCAGCGGCCCCGGTCAACCCGCGTGGCTCGCGCACGAGCACCAGACCCGTAACGACCTCATTGCCAACCTCGCCAGGGCGCGACGGATCGCCTTGACGTGAGTCGGTCCTGGACTGTGTCGCGTGCGCATCAACAGGTCTACCGCATCGAGGCGGGTCGGAGCCTTGGCGCAGAGCAGGCTTCGCTGATCAGCGGCTGATATGGGCTGGTGCCTTTCCTGGAGTGACGGCCTCTCGCCCATGTCGAGGGGGACCGGTGACGGCCCAGGCCGCCTCGATCATGCGGAAGATCTCGTCCACCGCGGCATCCGGATCGGCCGCCTCGCGGGCCGGCGAATGGGCGTCGATCACGAACCGCGCGATGGTGCGGCAGGCCGTGGGAGCCGGCGACAGGCCCAGATCGGCGGCGATGGCCGTTGCCAACGACTCGGCGTGGCGCAGCCTCATCGACGCCTCGTACTCCCGCAGGTCGGATGACCCGTCGATCATGCGCCAGATCGGAGCGGCGCCTCCGCCGCGCAATGTCGCACCATGGCCCGCATCTCGCGGCGCAGCGCAGGGATGAGCGGCTCACCCGGCACCCGGCCGGCGACCGCCTGCGTGAGGCGATGCTCGAGGTCCTGGTCCTGCTCGAACACCAGGGCTTCTTTCGAGGCGAAGTGGGAGAAGAGCGTGGTGACCGCCACGTCGGCCTCGGCGGCCACATCACGGATACCCACCGCGTCGTACCCGCGTTCCAGGAACAGCCCCAGGGCGGTGTCAGCGATCTTCTGGCGGGTCGCGGCCTGACGTCCTGGCGGCACGGTCACTCGCCGATGCTATCAGCTACAAAAGAGTAACTGTTTCAAAACACTAACTGTTAGTGCTACGGTCGGCCGCATGAAGAACGAAGGGAACGAACGATGCACACGGTGATCGTCGGGGCAGGTTTGGTCGGACTGACCACCGCGGCCTCGCTGCGGCTGATCGGACACGAAGTCACCGTGCTGGAACACGCGCCGGAGGTGCGAGCCGCCGGGGCGGGCATCGGCCTGTGGCCCAACGCGCTGCGGGAGTTCGACACCCTCGGCATCGGGGACGACGTCCGCGGCCTGGGCGAGGCCGTCGACGCCTGGTGCTACGACCCGACAGGACGCCCGATCCGCGCGACCGGCTACGACGCGGCCGCCTACCAGTTCCTGATGGTGCCGCGGCCGGAACTGAACAACCTGCTCGCCGATACCGTCGGCCGGGACCGGATCCGTCTGGGAGCACACGTCACCGGCTTCACCGAACACGACACCCAGGTGGAGGTGCACCTCGCTGACGCCGCGCCGTTGCGGGCGGACCTGCTGATCGGCGCGGACGGGGTGTACTCCGACGTGCGCACCGCCCTGGTGCCCGGCAGCGCGGCGGTCGAGCACGTCGGCAACTACGCCTGGCGGGCGGTGCTGCCCGTCGGCCACGAGCGGCCGGAGGGCACGATGGTCACGATCGGCCCCGGGCGGACCCGAGGCGGGTACACCCGGGTCTCCCAGGACCGGACCATGTGGTGGGTCGGCCAGTTCGACGCGGGCGAACTCGTTGGCAGCAAACGGGAACGGGCGCTGTGGCGGGCCCGCAACGTGGCCGAGTCCGGCTGGCACGAAGAGCTGCTGGAGATGATCGCCGCCACCCCGGAGCAGTCGATCCTGGAGAACCAGATCATGCGCGTCCCCGAGCTGTCGCACTGGACCACGGCCCGGGTCGCGCTGATCGGCGACGCCGCGCACGGCCTGTCCCCGCACATCGCGGCGGGCGGCACTCTCGGTATCGAGGACGCCGGAGTGCTGCGCGCCGAACTCGCCGACGAGTCCGACATCGCCAAGGCCCTCGCCCGCTACGAAAGCGCCCGTCGTTCCCGGTTCGAGAAGGTGCGCGAGCACTCCGAAGCGGTCGAAAACGCCAACGGCGCCGCCGAGTCCGCCGAACGCTACGCCGCCTTCGGCCACTGGATGCTCACCACGGCACCCGCCACCTGAATCGGCCGCGTGCCGTCAACCGCGGCAGTCAGCCAAGGGAAACGCCTCGGTTACCTGGGCGTCACCCTCGACCCGGAACGCAACCGGTCCGCACACGGCGACACCGACCTCACCGCCACAGGATCGGCGATACGGACCCTGGTGATCACCGCCAGGGAAGACCTCCAGATCGCCCGAGAGACCCGGTGCGCCGCCCCGGCGCGGCGCTGATGGGAACGGTGGTCCGCGCGGGCTCCGGTGCCGGCGTAGTGGTCGCCATCGGTGCTCGCACCCGGTTCGACTCGATCGCGGCCGGACTGGACACCCACCCGCTCGATGTCCGTCATCTCCCGCGGCACCTCGGGCGTATCGACTCTCATCACCAAGGGCGCACCGGAGGCCGTGCTGGAGCGCTGCGTGGGCGTGCCACCCGAGGCACGGGCCGCCCTGGACGCAGAAGTCGCCGCGGGCACCACGTACGGCAGGCCGTCGATCGCCGCCGCGGCGACGGCGAGTTCGGCGGGCGAGTACTTCCCCCAGGCCTGACGGGCGGCGGCCTCGTCGACCGCTCCGCCGACGCCGACCGTCGGCAAGCCGCTCGCCCGTGCGTGGCTCCCCAGGAGACGAAAGGAGTGAGCCATTTGTTGTAAGTAATGGGTTCCGGGAGGTGGGCGAAGTCGTTCGATGACTGATGACGCAGGTATCCCGAAGGGCTTGATCCTTTTGTCGCACTACGGATTTCGGAGCTGTCGCGGATGCGTGATGGCCCTCGTCGACGCGGGTATCCGTATGTGACGGGACGGAAATCTGTGGAATTCCCCGAAGGTCGGGTAATTGATCTTTCGGCGCCGAATTCGGGGCTTGACACGGTGACATTCGCTGGGTAGACAAAGGTGTGTCAGTGGTCTCGACCATTGAACGGCTGGGCGGGAATGTGAAAATAAAGGGGGACTGGGGGAGCGAGTCTTTCTGACGGGATTCGTTTGCGGCCTTGGGTCGATCTCTGGGGACTCCTTTGTTCGATCCTGCTGGATCGTTTTCTGTGTCTCATGGGTGTTTTCTCTATTCGTCATTCCTCTCGACAAGGAGCTGTCATGGGCAAAATCGCCGTCATCACCAACGATCTTCAGGGTGACGTGGTCTACCTGACCCCCGAACGCACAGCGGTGATGACCGACGCGCAGCCCCACTACATCGCCTTCCTCGACGAGATGCGGCGCCGCGGCCACACGGTCTACCACCTGCAGCTGATCAACCTGCCCGACGACCCGAACGCGAACCGCCGGGCGGACGGAACCCTGCCGCTGCAACGCGAAACCGAAGGTGCGGCGATTCTCCCCGCGTTCCTCGGCGAAGGCGACGTCGTCGTGGAGAAGAACAAGGACAGCGGTTTCTACGAGACGAAATTGCACGATCTGCTTCAGGCGGAGGGTGTCGAGACCGTTGTGGTCACCGGATTGCAGACCCAGATCTGTGTCCAGACCACCGCCGCCGACGCGTTCTTCCGTGGTTACAACGTCTGGGTGCCCGCCGAATGCGTCGTTTCCGACAAGACGGCGGATCGTGACCGTTCCCTCGCCTGGCTCGCCGGGTATTGCGCCACGGTCGCGAGCTCGAAAGAGATCTTGGAAACCCTCGACATCAAGGGTGAACTGCCCCGAATGGTCGTCAAGACCCTTCCTTGAGCACTGTCCGAAAGGGCTTCCGGCCCTCGCTCGAAGAAAGGAAGGTAGGACGCCCGATGACAGACTCGGTGACCGGCCTCGACGAGGTCGTTCTGGACCACGGAAGCGGAGCCAAGCTCAGCGGTGAGTTGATCTCCTTCGTCGTCGAGACACTCGGCGAGGTGTACATCGGCGAGATGGAGGACAGCGCGATGCTGTCCCTTCCCGCCGGGCGGATCGCGATGACCACGGACTCGTTCGTGGCCGATCCGCCGTTCTTCGGCAACGGGGACATCGGCAAGATCTCGGTCTGTGGCACGGTGAACGACCTCGCCGTGGTCGGCGCGCGGCCGCTCTACCTGACACTCGGGATGATCCTGGAGACGGGGCTGCCGATGGCCCGGCTCCACCAGGTGTGCACGTCGATCCGGGAGACGGCGCTCGAGGCGGGCGTCCAGATCGTCTGCGGTGACACCAAAGTGGTCCGCAAGGGCGAGGTCGACCAGATCTACCTCAACACCGCCGGCATCGGCGTCTTCGAGCGCGCGCCGCTGCGGATGCGCGACGTCCGGCCCGGTGACCGGGTGATCCTCAGCGGACCGATCGGCAACCACACGGTGCACCTGCTGTCGATCCGCGAGGGCCTCGGCTTCGAGCAGCGGGTGCTGAGCGATTGCGCGCCGCTCAACGGGCTCATGGACACGCTGCTGACGACGGTCGGCGAGGGCGCGGTGCATTCGGTCCGGGACGTCACCCGCGGCGGGCTGGCCGCCGTCCTGCACGAGTACGCCAGGGCGTCCGGGCACGCCGTCCGGTTCGAACAGGACCGGCTGCCCATTCAGTTCGAGACCGTGATGGCCGCGGACATGCTGGGAATCAACGCGATTCACGCCGCCAACGAAGGCTGTCTGTGCCTGTTCGTCGATCCGGCGGCGGAGCAGGAAGTCCTGGCCGTGCTCCGCTCGCACAAGTACGGCGCCGAGGCGACGACGATCGGCGAGGTGACCGGAGACGCGGATCCGATCGTGCTGAGGCGCGACGCGGACGGACGGGATTCCGTGGTCGAGGAACTTCAGGGTGCCGAGCTGCCGCGTCTGTGCTGATCAGTGAAGTGCTGAGCGGGGAGGTGACGAGATGCCGAGTAGTGATGTGAGTGTCCGGCGGAGTATTCGCGTGGCAGGGGTGGTCCAGGGCGTGGGGTACCGGCCCTTCGTCTACAAGCTCGCGTTGAACTGCGACCTGACCGGCTGGGTGCTCAACGACCCGGAGGGTGTGCTGATCGAGGTCACCGGCAGGCCGGAGGAGGTGCACCGCTTCACCGAAGGCCTCAGCACGCAGGCGCCGCCCCAGGCCAGGGTCACGGCGGTCCAGGTGAACGACCTGCCCGAGGCCGAGGCGCGCCCGGAGGGGTTCACCATCAGGGAAAGCAGGCACAGCGGCCTCCGGACCACGGTCGTGCCCGCCGACTCCTACGTCTGCGCCGACTGCCGCGCCGAGCTGCGTGATCCGGCCGACCGCCGCTACCGGTATCCGTTCATCAACTGCACCAACTGCGGCCCGCGGTACTCGATCATCCGCGAGCTGCCCTACGACCGGGCCGTCACCACGATGGCGGGCTTCACCATGTGCGGCCCGTGTGCCACCGAGTACGGGGACCCGCTGGACCGTCGCTATCACGCCCAGCCCAACGCCTGCCCCGACTGCGGTCCCCGGCTGTTGCTGGCCGGTACCGGTGGCGAGGCGGCTTCGGGGGAGGAAGCGCTCGCCGCGGCCACGGCGGCACTCGCCGAGGGCGGCATCGTCGCGGTCAAGAGTGTCGGCGGATTCCATCTCGCGGTCAACGCCCGTGACGGCGAGGCGGTCGCCCGGCTGCGGACCCGCAAACGGCGTGATTCCAAGCCGTTCGCGGTGATGGCCCGCGATCTGGGCACCGTCGAAGAGTTCGCCGAGGTCCGTCCCGCCGAGGCCGAACTGCTGCTCTCGCCTGCCCGGCCGATCGTGTTGCTGCGCAAGCGATCCCCGGGACTGCCGGAGCAGATCGCCCCGCGTAACCCCAATCTCGGCGTCATGCTCCCCTCCGCGCCGGTGCACCACCTTCTGCTCGACCACGCCGGTCTGGACACCCTGGTCATGACCAGCGGCAACATTTCCGGCTACCCGATCGTGTACCGCAACGAAGACGCGCTGGCGCAGCTCTTCGCCGTCGCCGACCTGATCCTCTACAACGACCGCGACATCGAAGTCCGGGTCGACGACTCGATCGTCCGGTACTCCGAGCATCCCGAACTCGGCGAGCCACTGGTCGGTTTCATCCGCCGGTCCCGCGGCTACGCGCCGTATCCCGTGGAGGTCGGCACGCAACTGGCGCCGCTGGTGGCCTATGGCGCCGAGCTGAAGACGACCGTCGCGTTGAGCAGCGGCTCACGTGTCTACGTCAGCCAGCACATCGGCGACATCAAGAACGACGAGACCTTCAGCGCGCATCGGGAAGCCGTCCGTCATCTCGCCGATCTCCACGACCTGCATCCGCGGCACGCCGCGGTGGACCTGCATCCGCAGTTCCGCGCGACCCGGTTCGCCTTTCAGGAGCAGGGCGAAACCTTCGAGCAGGTCGTCCCGGTCCAGCACCATCACGCGCACATGGCCTCCTGTATGGCGGAGAACCGGCTCGACGGCGAGACCATCGGTGTCATCTTCGACGGCACCGGCTACGGCGACGACGGCACCATCTGGGGTGGCGAGTTCCTCGTCGGCGGCTATCGCGATGCACGTCGCGTCGCGCATCTGCGGACCGTGCCGCTTTTGGGCGGCGACAAGGCGGTCACCGAACCGATCAGGACGGGGTTCGCGCTGGCGCTGGACGCGTTCGGCGAGACTTCCGCCGCGGTCAACGCCTTTCCGGTGCTGGAGACCCTCGACGAGCAGGCGCGGCACGTCTTCGCGACCATGGCGCAGCGTGGGATCAACGCTCCACCCGCGTCCAGTATGGGCCGGTTGTTCGACGGCGTCGCCGCGTTGCTCGCCATCACCACACACGCCGAATACGAGGCGCAGGGCCCGATCGAGCTGGAGGGTCTGCTCGAACGCGACTTCACCATGGCCGAGCAGGAACACCGGTACCGATTCGGCCTGAACGACCGGGAAATCGACCCTCGGCCGGTGATCAGGGCGCTCGCCGCGGACCGGGCGGCGGGGCTGGACTCCGCCACGTTGAGCCGTCGTTTCCACTCGGCCGTGGTCGACATGGTCGTCGACCGATGCCAGGCGCTCCGGGAGTCCGGAACGCACCGGGTGGTGCTCTCCGGCGGCGTCTTCTTGAACGAGTTCCTGGTGGTCAACTGCATGGTGGAGCTGCGGAAGGCGGGATTCGACCCGTACTGCCACCAGCAGGTGCCGACCAACGACGGCGGCATTTCGCTCGGTCAGATCGTGGTGGCCGACGCCAGGCTGGGAGACGACGCGCGATGAAGAAGTACCTGATCACCGGCGGGCGAGGGTATATCGGATCGGTCCTGACCAGGCGACTCTGCCGAACCGGGGCAGAGGTCGTGGTCGTCGACAACGGTCTGGTCGGCGGTCCGGAACTCGAACTGCCCGGGGTCACCTACATCGACGGCGACGTCCTCGACACGGGTGCCTGGGACAAGGCCCTCGACAGGGTGGACGCGGTGGTGCACCTGGCGGCGATCGTGGGCGATCCGGCCTGCGGCGTCGACACGGACACCGCCTGGGACGTCAACTATCTCGGCACCATCCGGGTCGCCGAGGCGTGCCGGCGGGCCGGGATCCGGTCGCTGGTCTTCGCTTCCACTTGCAGCAACTACGGATTCACGGCGGACACGGAAGTGGGCGTCCTGTCACCCATGGCGCCCCAGTCGGTCTATGCCGAATCCAAGGTGCTGTCCGAGCACTACCTGCTCTCCCTGCCCCGTGACGAGCTTTCCCCTCGTCTGCTGCGGTTCGCCACCATCCACGGCCTTTCCCCGCGGATGCGGTTCGACCTCGCCGTCAACATCATGACGGCGAACGCCGTGGAACACGGCCGGGTCACCGTGCACGGCGGGACCCAGTGGCGGCCCTTCCTGCACGTCGAGGACGCCGCCGCGGCGGTGCACCTGGTACTCCAGGACGACCGGCCCACCGCCCCGAGTATCTACAACTGCGGCTTCGGCGAAGAGAACTACCGCATGGACTCCATCGGCAAGCTGATCGCCGAGGAGATCGACGGCGTCCGCATGGAGATCCTCGAAGAGCACACCGATCCACGGAACTACCGGGTGAACTTCGATCCCATCCGGCGGGAACTGGGCTTCACCCCGAGCCGCCGGGTCGTCGACACCGCCCGGGAGATCCGGGACGCCATGCGCGAAGGGAAGTACTCGGACTTCGCCTCGCCTCGCTACAGCAACTACCTGACCGCGGTGGCCCAGCGCGTTGACCCGGTCTCGGCGTGAGTTTCCGTCTTCCACCCTCAGGAGCCCGACCATGACCGACCTCAGCCCGAACACCCGGCCGAGACGTTTTCCCGAACTCGTGCCCATGGTCCGCCCGACCGTGGAAGCCGATGCCGAGATGGAGCTGGCCGTCAAGGAGATCCTCCAGTCGGGGATGCTCACCAACGGGCGGTACGTAAGGGAATTCGAGGAAGCCGCGAGCGTGTACCTGGGGGTCGATCACGCGGTCGCGGTCAGCAACTGCACCACCGGGTTGATGCTCGTGTTCCGCTGCCTGGAGCTGACCGGTGACGTCGTCGTCCCGAGTTTCACCTTCATGGCTTCCGGCCACGCCCTCCGCTGGGCAGGGCACGGGATCCGGTTCGCCGACTCGGATCCCCGCACCTGGACCCTCGACCCGGAGGCCGTGGCCCCGCTCCTGCCGGAAGCGGCCGCCGTGCTGGCGGTGCACACGTTCGGGGTCCCGTGCGACGCCGGTCCGTTGCAGGAACTGTGCGACTCCCGGGGGATTCCGCTCGTCTTCGACTCCGCGCACGGCTTCGGCAGCCGCTACCCCGACGGGAGCATGGTCGGCAGCAAAGGGGTGGCCGAGGTGTTCAGCCTCAGCCCGACCAAAACCCTCAGCACCGGCGAGGGCGGGCTGATCACGACGAACGACGCCGCTCTCGCCGCCAAGCTGAGGATGGCACGCGAATACGGCAATCCCGGCGACTACGACAGCCGGTTCGCCGGACTCAACGGCCGGATGACGGAGGTCTCCGGGTTCATGGGCGTACACGCGCTCAACCGGTTCTCCCACTGGATCGGCATCAGGCGTTCCCTGGCGGAGCGCTATCGCTCCCGGCTGGACGGACTGCCCGGCCTGGAGTTCCAGACGATTCCGGAGGGCGCCGCGACTTCGTACAAGGACCTGGGGATCCGTGTCGACGCCACCCGCTTCGGGATGCCCCGCGACGAACTGGCCGAACGGCTGGCGCAGGAGAACGTCAGCACTCGCAAGTACTTCAGCCCGGCCTTGCACCAGCAGACCGCCTATCGGGACGTCCCCGCCGTCGCGGAGCTGCCGGTGACCGAAGAACTGGCTTCGAGCATGATCACGCTGCCGCTCTACTCTCATATGCCCGCGGGGGTCGTCGACGAGATCTGCGACCTCATCCGCGAAATATCCGCGACAGCACAGAAAGCAGGCGGTAGAGCATCGTGAACGACTACGTGGCGGAACTGCGGAAACTGGTCGGAACCCGGCCGCTGATCCTTCCGGGGACCTCGGTCGTGATCACCGATCCTGCCGACCGCGTCCTGCTGCTGGAGCGGGTCGACACCGGCGGCTGGGGGCTGCCCGGCGGCCTCATGGAGCCGGGGGAGTCGTTCGAGGAGACCGGACGGCGGGAGGTCAAGGAGGAGATCGGCCTGGAGATCGGCGACCTGAACCTGCTGGGGCTCTTTTCCGGAGCGGAGTACTACTACCGCTATCCGCACGGCGACGAGATCTACAACATCACCGCCGCGTACGTGGCCCGCCTGCCGGAGGACGCCACCATCGTCCTGGACACCGCGGAGAACAGCACCTGGCGGTTCTTCGGGCTGGACGAGATCCCGGACACCGTGATCACTCCGGAGCAGCCCATCATCGCGGAATACGCCAAGGTCGCGCCATGACCGGACCGGATCCCGGATTCGCGGAGTTCATCGAGACCTGCCTTCGTGAGGCGTCCAAAGTGGCCGTGGGAATGCGGGGCACCGGCGAGACGACGGTCAAGTCGTCGGACGTGAACCAGCTCGTGACCGACACGGACCTCGCCGTCGGCGCGCTGCTGACCGGGCGGATCAGGGAACGGTATCCGCGGCACGCGATCCTGGAAGAGGAGAGCGGGGCGACCCCCGGCGACGACGAGGTCACCTGGATCGTGGATCCGTTGGACGGCACGAGCAATTACGCCGCGGGCAGCCCGCTCTACGGGGTGATGATGGCGGCGGTCGGCGCCGGGGGCGTCCTCGCGGGCGGGCTCGCGCTGCCGTCGTTCGACACCGTTTACGTCGCCGAAGCCGGCAAGGGCGCCACGCGCAACGGGCAGCCGCTCGGACCGCTCCCGGCCACCGGTCCGGAGAAGTCGTTGGTGGCCTTCGGAATGGACAAGGGCCCGCCCGGCCTGATGGCCGCCGAAGGCAGGCTCGCCGCGGCACTCGGTACGGCGTGCCTCGGCGTCCGCATGAGCAACAGCGTCTTCGACATCTGCATGGTGGCCGACGGCGCTTACGGGGCGTTCGTGCATCGCAGCTGCCGGATCTGGGACGTGGCGGCCGCGTTGTGCGTTCTGGGGGAATGCGGCGGGGTCTGCACCGATCTCGACGGGCGGCCGCTGGATCTCACCGACCCGCTGACGAAGGCGGATCGGGTCTTCGAGGTCTGCCTGGCTTCGGCCGGTGTGCATCCCGCCGTGATGACCGCGCTGAAAGCGGCGGCCCCGGCGTGAGGGGCTACTCGCAGGACGCCAGAGTGAGCATTTTCGCCCTGATCCTGGGATTGACCTGCGGCTACGACGCCACCGCGATGGCGGGCGCGCTGCTGCTGGTCACCGACCACTTCGACCTCACGACGACACAGCAGGGTTCGCTGTACGCCGCCACGGCGGCGGGCTGGATCGCCGGCGCCGTTGTGGGCAGCAAGCTCGTCAACGCCCTCGGCCGCCGCAAGACCCTGCTCGGCTTGACACTCCTGTACCTGGTGGCCACCGGCATCGCCGTCACGGCGGCGAATCCGCTGTGGCTGGGCGCGGGCCGGTTCGGGCAGGGCACCGCGATCGGCATCGCCATCGTGACGACCCCGATCTTCATCGCCGAATCGGCCACCACGCGCGCTCGCGGGCGCATCGCGGTCCTCTACCAGGTGGCGACCTCCGTCGGGATCGCGATGGGCTACTTCGGCGGCTACTTCCTCGCGGACAGCGGGCAATGGCGGCTGATGCTCGCCATTCCCGGCGTCCTCGCCCTCGCCACCGCGTTGTGGCTGCTGGGGCTGCCCGAGACCGAACGCTGGCGGCAGCTCCGGCGGGAGGGAGCCGCACGCCAGGTGGGCGTCGTGCGCGCGATCTTCGGGCCCCGTTACCGGAGACTCACGCTTTTCGTCGTCACACTGGGGTTTTTCGTCCAGGCCACCGGCATCAACGCGATGGTCTTCTTCAGCCCGCGGATCTTCCAGCACATCGGCTACACCGATGACTTCGGACTGCTCGTCCTGCCCGGTTTCGTCCAGCTCGCCGGTGCCGCCGCGGCGCTCGTCTGCGCGCTGACGATCGACCGGTTCGGCAGGCGGCCGGTGCTGCTCACCGGTACCACCCTGATGGGGCTGGGACACGCGCTGCTGGTGATCGGCTTCGCCACCGATTCTCCCGGTGTGGTCGGCTTTCTCGGTCTCATCGCCTTCATCGTCGGCTTCAACTCGGGCTTCGGGGCGCTGGTGTGGGTCTTCGCCGCCGAAGGTTTCCCGGATCACCTTCGGGGCGCCGGGGCGTCGGTGATGCTGCTGACGAATCTCACGACGAACCTGTTCGTGGCCCAGTTCTTCCTCGACGTGCTCAACGCCATCGGCGGCCTGCTGACCTTCCTCGTCCTCTTCGCCATCACGGCTCTGGCCTGGATCTTCGTGTTCTTTCTCGCTCCGGAGACGAAGGGCCGGTCGCTGGACGAGGTCCAGTCCTATTGGGAAGCGGGCAGACGCTGGCCCGCCCCCGACGACACCCATGCCGCGGCCTCCTGAACCGCGGTCGGTGCTGGTGATCGGCTCCGGTCCGGTTGTGCTCCGCCATACCGCCGCCGCGTGCCGGGTGCTCAAGGCGGCGGGCCTGCGGGTCACGGTGGTCGACAGCAACCTGGCGACGATGACGACCGATCCGGAGTTCGCCGATTCCACCTACCTGGAGCCGATCGACCCCGGCACGGTCGAGCAGGTCATCGCCAGGGAACGGCCGGACGCCCTGCTCGCCACCCTCGGCGGGCAGGCCGCGCTCGACACCACGGTCGCCCTGTACGAGTCCGGGGTGCTGACCCGGTACGGCGTCGAGCTGATCGGCACCGGTATCGACGCGATCCTGGCAGGCGAGAATCCCGAGGAGCTCGCCCGGATCGCCGGGCGGGCGGGGGCCGAGATGGTGCCGGAAACGTCCGTGCCCGGCTGGGAGAAGTTCGAGCTCGAAGTGGTCCGCGACCACGAAGACACGGTGGCCGTCGCCTGCTCGTCGGAAGGATCGCCGACCGACCGGGCGTACCGGCGGATGTGCGACGTCGCCGTCGCGGTGACCCGGGCGGTCGGCGCCGGACCCGGTGGCTGCACCGTCCGGTTCGCGGTCGACCCGCCCGGCGGCCGTGTGGTCGTGACCGGGTTCGACTCCCGGGTGACCGGCTCCAGTGCGCTCGCCGTCAAACTGGCCGTCGGTCACACCCTGGACGGCCTCGGTTTCGTGACGGCGGCGCGGCCGCCGGGCGCCGGCTCGACCGGCGACGCGCTCGAGATCGATGTCGACGCCCTCTACGACGGCCATGAGTTGTATCTGGGCGGGGTGATGGAGCGCTTCGAAGCCCCCGGCGACCCGGCCTGCGTGCTACCGCCGATCACCCTCGGCCGCGCCGATCTCGCCAGGATCCGTGAGGCCACCCGAGTCCTGGCCGAAAACACGGGGCTGCGCGGGCCGCTGAACGTCCGGTACGCGCTCACGCCGGGTGCTTTGTCCGTCCTGGAGGCGAATCCGCGGGAAGACCGCACCATCCCGTTCGTGTCGAGGGCCACCGGCGTGCCGCTGGCCAAGGCCGCCGCGCGGGTGATGCTCGGCGCCCGCATCGCCGACCTGCGCGCCGAGGGCCTCTTGCCGCCCATCGGAGACGGCGGCACTTTCCCGCCGGACGCCGCCGTCGCGGTCAAACAGGGCGAGGTGATGGGGATCGACTCGAATTTCGGCACCGCTTACGCCAAGGCACAGGCCGCCGCGTCCGGCCCGCTGCCCACCAAGGGCCGGATCTACGCCGCGTTCGCCGCCCGCGACAACCGGTCGATGATCTTCCCGGTGAAAGCACTGGCGGACAACGGTTTCGAAATCCTGGCCGCCGAAGGAACCGGCACCATCCTCCAGTACCTCGGGCTGCCGGTCACGATCGCCCGCGAACACTCCCTTGTGGACCTCGTAGAGGCAGGCGACATCGTTTTGGTCGTCGACACCCTGCCCGGGAAAAGACAAGACGAGATCCGCACCGCGGCGGCCGCCCGCGGAATCCCGTACCTCACGACGGTCCAGGGGCTGGCCGCCGCGGTGCAAGGCATCGAGGCCGTCACCCGCGGCCACTCGAGCGTCATCTCGCTTCAGGAACACATCGCCGCTCTGTGGCCGGTTCGGCCTGGCAGGATTCCTCGTGAGGAAACCAGTCTGACCGACCAGGAGAAGATGTGACACACGCGCCAAGACGGTCGCACGTCGACGAGATCTGCGAGCTCGTCGGCTGGCAGGCCGGTGACTTCCGGCCGGAGTTGGACTGGACCACCGTCGAACGCGAACTGGGAACACCGCTGCCCGGTGACTACAAGGAGTTGCTCACGCGGTTCCCTGCCGGCGGTTTTCGCGGCGTGATCGAGATTTCGAATCCCGGCCAAAGCGCCGAGGAATGCGCGAACGTCAAGAGGCACAACCACCAGATGCTGGGGTTCTTCGGCGACGAAGACCTCGGCTACCTGCGCGGTGTCACTTACCGGTTGTTCCCGGAGCCCGGTGGCCTCTACCCCTGGGGGAACGACGGTGCGGGCGGAACGTTCTGGTGGATCACCGGGCCGGCGGATCCGGACGAGTGGCCGGTCGTCTACCACGATCGGGATGCCTGGCACGAGGAGCATCCCGGGCCGATGACGAGCGTCATCCGGGAGGTGCTGGTGAGTACCGGGGAGGACAACATCTTCGGCTGGAGCATCGCGGAAAATCCGGTAAAGTTCGGCGGCTTCTGGGGAAACCGGTTCATCGCCCATCCTGGCTGAGGCTCTTTTCCGGAACCGGCAAGGGTTTCCGATCGTCGAACCACCGACGGGCCGGCAGCCCGCTCGGCCCGTCGGATCCGGCGCCTCGCGCCGCGAGAGAGGGAAGGACGTGTCGATGCGCGAAAGCATCAGCAAGATCGGCCTGGCCAAAGGAACGATGGTCATGATCGGAGCGTTCACCGCCGCGAGTCTCGCGCTGCCCGCCACCGCGAACGCCGCCCCCGCCGCCGGGTGCTCGGCCTTCATGAACTCCGCGGTCAGCGGCGGCTACAAAGCCACCCTCAACTGCAAGGGCATCGGGCTCTCCTTCATCGACGGGCTCGGCACCACCCTCACCGATGCCAGTACGGAAGCGCGTGCCTTGGCACAGATCGCGCTCGGCGGTGGCGACACCTGCAGTGCCTTCGTGTACGCCACGACTCCAGGTGGCTACAAAGTCACCCTCACCTGCGTCCACAGCGGTCTCGTATCCGGTGTGGGCACCACCTTGACCGACGCCTCACGGGCTGCCCGGGCGTCCATTTAGCGAGGGGCAAGGCAAAGGCGGCTTGATCGGGTGCTGAGGGTCGTGAGTGGCGATTCGTGTTCTAGCCCGAATCGCCACTCACGACCACCCCGACCCACTCGGTACCGGCACCCTGGTCGCTGACCCGTTCGGCGAGAAACAGGTCGACGTTCGGAGTGACGGGTACGCCGTCCGGCATCGTGGCGGGGCGGTGGTGTGCACCGGCGGATCCGCAGCCGCCTGTCGAGGTAGTGGATCTCGCCGGTGCCGACGTCGCGGGCGAAGGGCAGGAACGGGAAGCCGTCACCGTGGCCGGTGTGCTCGGCCAGGGGGGTCGGTGACGAACACGAACCGGGGCGGCAGCGACTCCCTGATGTCGTCGGCCGTCGCGTCGATGAGGTGCACCGGTAGCGGGCCGCTCATCCTGCCGTCACGATCGAACGCGGCCTCTTCGGCAGGCCAGGTCCAGAGCCAGCCGAGCGGGAAGTCCGTTGTGGCCGCGAGCGCACGGGTGCGGTCCGGGTCCGTGCGCAGCGTCGTGGGCTGGCTGCCGAGCTGCCAGTGGTCGCGCGGCCGAGGTCTCGCTCGTTTCACAGCCACCTGCGGAGGCCGGAGATCGATGACGTGACGTAGCCAGTTCAGCAGTTCCTGCTTGGGCTCTGCGGTCACGCCGGTATCTTCTCGCTTCCACTCAGAGGCTCCGCGCGTGTCTCGCTACCGGGCCGACGGCCACTCGGCGACGTCGGCACCGTCGCCTCCCGCCTGCGCGATCCTCCGCCGGTGGTCCAGTCCGCACCAGTGCGGCTTCGCGCTGGTCCGGCGGCCGTATGAGCCCCGCCCGCATAGCCGCGACGTCCCGCAGGACACCACGCATCCTCGCTGCGCTCGCCGATACCGACGTTGTCGCGCAAGCCGCGCCATCGTGGATAGCGACTTCGGCGAGACCATCCGCTGTGTACTGAGACTTGGCAGGCATCGAGCCAACCAAAACGACAGATGTCGTGTTCAGCTGCTGCGAAGATCGGCGTTTGTCGGCTGTGCGGCGCCACTCGCGGAGCTCAGAATCAGGGACGGGTCGACCTCGAGCAGGAAGGAACGCGTGAGTGGCAGACGTGGACACGACAGAGATCCATCAACGGGTCACGGCACACCTGACAGCGCTTCACGAGCCCGCCTTCGGCCAGCCGCACGCGATCCGCGAGCCGCACGTGACTCCGGACGGTTCGCGCACAGTGGTAACCGGTGCGGTGTTCGACGAGCTGGAGGGCGTGCCCAGGACCGCGATCTACACCGCGGAAGGCGGTGAATTCCAGCCTGTCACCGGTGGCCCGGGCTCGTCGCGGGGTGCGCGGTTCTCGCCGGACGGCACCACGCTCGCCTTACTGTCCGATCGGCAAGAGACCGGTGTGTTCCAGCTTTACCTGCTCGATCACGACCGATTCGGGGAGGCGCGGCCCGCACCGGAGCTTCCTGGTCACGTCGAGTACGCCCATTGGTCCCCCGACGGCGGCAAGGTGCTGCTCGGGGTGGCGGGGTTCGGGGCGGACCTCTCCGGCGGACAGGGCTCGGGCACGGCCTCGAAACCGGACCGGGAGCGCCCCTCCTGGTTCCCCGAGGTCGACGACGGAACTTACGGCACCGGGTGGCGGAGCTTGTGGGTCCACACCGTCGCGACCGGCGAGTCGACTCAGGTCTCTCCGGCCGGTATGAACTGCTGGGAAGCCGGGTGGTGTGGTCCCGGCCGGATCGTGGCGATCGCGTCCGACGCACCCGGCGAGGACGCGTGGTACACCGCGCACCTGAGTCTGATCGACCTCGACGGCGGCGTCCGCGAGCTGCTGGGCAGCGATGTCCAGCTGGGATTGCCGACCGGTTCCCCGGACGGCAGGTGGGTGACCGCGGTCGAAGCGGTCTGCAGCGACCGGTTGCTGGTCGCGGGTGATGTGGTGCTCATCGACACGGCCACCGGTGCTGTGCGGCGGATCGACACTCGCGGCACGGACGTCACGCAGCTGGAGTGGATCGGTAGCGGACGCCTGGGCTACATCGGGCTGCGGCGACTCGACTCGGTCGCCGGGATCATCAGCGTGCCCGGCGGCGAGGTCGACGAGGTGTTGTCGACACAGCTGGCGTGCTCCGGCGGAGGTTTCCTCCCGCAAGGGGCGTTCACCGCGGACGGCCGCGTGCTGACCGTGCAGGACTCCTACGAACTCGCGCCACGACTGGTGCTGGGCGACGGGCGGCCGCTCGCCACGGTGGCGCACGCGGGAACCGAGTTCCTTCGTTCGGTGGCCGGGTCGGCCGAGGTCGTCACCTGGACGGCGCCGGACGGCCTGGACATCGACGGCATCCTGTGCCGCCCGGACGGGCAGGGCCCGTTCCCGCTGGTCGTCAGCATCCACGGCGGCCCGATCTGGGCGTACCAGAACTCGTGGTCCATGCGGTATCCCTGGGTCCCGTTGCTGGTGGAGCGGGGTTACGCCGTGTTGAGCCCGAACCCCAGGGGCAGTTGCGGGCGCGGACAGCAGTTCGCCGGGCAGGTGGTCGGCGACATGGGTGGCGCCGACACCTACGACTACCTCGCCGGAATCGACGCGCTGGTCGAGCGCGGGGTCGTCGACGGCTCCCGAGTCGGCCTGATCGGCGGCAGCTACGGCGGGTTCATGTCGTCGTGGCTGGTCACCCAGGACTCGCGGTTCGCCGCTGCAGTGCCCGTCTCGCCGGTGACGAACTGGTACAGCCAGAGCTTCACCAGCAACATCGCCGCGTGGGGCACCCGCTTCCTCGGCGCGGATCCCGAGCAGCCGGGCACCCTCGCCCACCTGCGCAGCCCGGTGCTGCAGGCGAGCAAGGTGCGGACGCCGTGCCTGAACGTCGCAGGCGCGCGGGACAAGTGCACACCACCCGGCCAGGCTCGTGAGTTCCACCAGGCCCTGCTCGCCCACGGCGTGCCATCGGCGCTGGTGATCTACCCGGAGGAAGGGCACGGTATCCGGGCTTTCCCCGCCCAGACGGACTTCCTCGCCCGTGTGCTGCAGTGGTTCGGGCGCCACATGCCGGCTTGCTGAAGCACAGGGAGGACGAGGACGATGAGCTCACAACTCAGTGCGGACGTCGTGGTGGTCGGCGCGGGCGTGATCGGATCGGCGATCGCGCTCGAACTGGCGAAGGCGGGACGCCAGGTCGTGGTGGTGGACCGCGCGAGTGGCGCCGGACAGGGCTCGACGAGCGCGTCGAGTGCCGTGGTGCGGTACAACTTCTCCACTCTCGCCGGTGTGGCCACCGCCTGGGAGTCGCACTTCTGCTGGTCGGCGTGGAGCGAGCACCTCGGCCATGACGTCGGCGACCTGGCCCGGTTCGAGCGCAGCGGGCTGGTCATGCTGGACGTCGCCGCCGCGCCGCGCGACAGCTGGCTGCCGCTGTTCGACGAAGTCGGCGTGCCCTACCAGGAATGGGACAGCGCGACCCTTCTCGACTGCGTGCCCGGCATCGACGCAGGCCGGTTCTGGCCGCCCCGGCGCATCGACGACGACGCCTTCTGGGCCGACACCACCGACACGCTCGGCGCCGTCTACACCCCCGACGCCGGGTACGTCACCGACCCCCAGCTCGCCGCGCAGAACCTCGCGGCGGCGGCCACGCGGGAAGGCGCGCGGTTCCGGTTCCGCGCCACGGTGTGCGCGGTGGAATCACGCCACGGGCGGGCAAGCGCCGTCGGGCTCGCGGACGGCACGAAGATCGCCGCACCGGTGGTCGTCAACGCCGCGGGACCGTGGTCGGGCAAGCTCAACCAGCTGGCGGGAGTCGGGGCAGACTTCACCATCGGCGTACGGCCGCTGCGGCAGGAAGTCGCCCACGTGCTCGCACCGGAGGGATATCACCCGCCCGGCGGGGTGGGGCCGGCTGTGGCAGACATGGACCTGGGGGTCTACGTCCGCGGTGAGGTCGGCGGTGGCCTGCTCGTGGGTGGCACCGAGCCGGCGTGCGACCCGCTGCACTGGCTCGACGACCCCGACGACGCCCAGCCGAACCCGACCATGGCCGTGTTCGAAGCCCAGGTCACGCGGGCGGCACGGCGGCTGACCGGGCTGCGGGTACCGAACCGGGCGCGCGGGATCGTCGGCGTGTACGACGCCGCCGACGACTGGACGCCGATCTACGACCGCACCGAGCTGCCCGGGTTCTACGTCGCGATGGGCACCAGCGGCAACCAGTTCAAGAACGCCCCCGTCGTCGGCAGGCTGATGGCCACGCTGATCGACCGCGTCGAGTCGGGCGCCGACCACGACACCCGCCCGGCCCGCTACCGGGGCGCCCACACCGGCCTGGAGATCGACCTCGGGGCGTTCTCCCGCAGGCGCGAGCGCAACTCGGGCAGCTCCGGCACGGTGATGGGCTGACCGGCTCCGGTTGGGGACGGCTACCGTGGACGGCATCCGCCGAGGGAAGGGACGGGTGTGCCCGACCGCGACCTCCAGTCCATCGTGGACGAACTCGCCGAGCGCCTGCGGCGGTCGGTCGCGATCGACGACCCGGCCCTGCGCCTGCTCGCCGCCAGCCGCCACTTCGGCGACGAGGACACCCTCCGCGTCAGCTCGGTGATGAACCGATCCGTGCGGCCGGAGATCGTCGACGACATCCTTGCCCATGGGATCAGCCGCTGGGTCGCGCCCGGCTTCGTCGACGTCGAGGGCGCGATGCCGAGGCTGTGCGCGCCGGTGCGCTGCAACGGCATGCTGCTCGGCTACCTGTGGCTGATCGACAAGGACGGCGCGTTCACCGGCCGCGAGGTGGCGGCAGCAGGCGAGGCAGCAGCCTCCGCCGGGGTGGTGCTCCTGCGCCGGTTGCTGCTGCACGAACGGTCGAAGGCACGTCAGGAAGGCATCCTGCGCGAACTCGTCTCCGCCGACCCGGCGGTGCGTGCGCAAGCGATCGAAGACCTGCACGCCGAGCAGCTTTTCGGCGACGAGTGCGGCCACTTCACCGTGCTCACCGTGCAGTGCCCGGCTTCGCAGGCCTCCGCGACACCGCGAGAGGTCGCGTTCGACGCAGCAGTCGAGGACGGGCTGCGGGCCGTCGCCGACGACGTAGCCCTGATGGCGACGAACCGCTGGCGCGCGTGGATCCTGCTCGTTCAGCGGGTTCCGCCGTCCCGGGCCCTCGTCGACGCGGTCGCCGAGCGGATCACGGGCCGCTTCCGGCTGCTCGGCGATGAGCAGGCGCGGCTGGTGTTCGGGCTCGGCGGTTCCGTGACGGTCCTCGGCGACGTCGTCACGTCGTACCAGCAGGCGTTGCTGGCTGCTCGCGCGGCCCTGCTGCTGCCTGGTTTCGGGATGCTCGCCCGCTGGGGTGAACTGGGTCCTTACGAGCTGCTGCTGAAGCTCCCGCCCGAAGACCTCCTCAACGCGTCGCAGGTTCCGGCGCTCGCGGCGGTGGAGGCGGAGGACACGCACGACGTCCTGATCTCCACGCTGTCCGCCTTCTTCGACCACGGCGGCAACATCCAGCGCGCCGCCGACTCGCTGCACGTCCACCGCGCCACTCTGTACCAGCGCATCAAGCGGATCGAGCAGATCAGCGGGTGCAGCCTGGACTCCGGCGACGACCGGCTCATGCTGCACCTCGGGCTCAAGCTGCGGGTCATCGCCGCGGCCTACCGCGATCACCCGAACCGCTGATCTCATGACCGTCGAACGCCGGCATGGCACGCGTTCGCCTCTCCGGCGGACGCCACCCACGTCCTCATCCTCGCTGAGGATGAGGACCGGGAGATCGACGTGGAAGGCCGGACGCGCGTGCCCGATGTTCGATTTGGCTCGGATCAGCTCCGGCTGGTATTTCCAGCGGGTCTCCATGAACTCGAACGGTCCTGCGTCGATAAGTGCCAGGGTCGTAGGTCGTTCTGAGGCTCGGTGCGTTGGATAGCCAGTCAGGCGAAGGCTGGCTGCGGCCGGCGACTGGGAGCTGGGTGTTCGAGATCCCGAGCGTGTCGCGCACTCGGGCTTTGACGTCACTGCTGCCCTGCAGCTGGCCTCGGTGCGAACGTCAATGTAGACCTTGATCATCTGTTGCCGGACCGGATGACGCGGCAACTGCTTCGAGCTCAAGCCTCGAGTGCTGCGGATTTCGTGCCCTACGCTGTCTCCGATTGGGCTCCGTTCGCTCCGGTGTGGCGATAGTTGGAGAAGTGCTTTGCAGAGCCGGTGGTGGCGTAGCAGCCTTTCTGCTTCCTCGTCACAACCCGCTTCCACGGTTGGAGGGTGTACTCGTGGTCCGCTTTTACTCGAAGTGCGGCTACTCGATTCCAGCGATTCGGAGCTGATACGTAACCCCGTCCACGCAGGTCCGACATTGGCCTGACCGTCGATTCACGACGACGATGCCGGGTCGCAATACGAATCAAAGCAATCAAGAAAATGACTGTGCCTGAGGGGATTGTGGCGGTGGGAGCCGACGCGCCAGACAAGGGGGCTCTCATAGTACCTGTATCGCCAGGGACTCCCAGACGTCCAGGACGCCTGTCAACCTGTTTGAGTCGACTTCCGGTTAGCTGCAGATTTACCTTCATCAGTTCAATTCAGCTGCACTGGACGCGTGACCGTGTCAGCACATGCGTCCACGGCAGAAGGGACGAAGACCCATGGCGGACAACCAGTTCACCACTCACTCAGGACTTTTCGATCTGAGTGGGAAGTACGCACTTGTCACCGGCGGCACCAGAGGCATTGGGATGATGATCGCGCGCGGCCTTCTGCAGGCGGGCGCCCGCGTCGTCGTCAGCTCACGCAAGGCAGACGCGTGCGCGGAGGCACAGCGTCAACTGTCCGAATTCGGCGACGTTCAAGCAATCCCCGCCGACCTGTCCAGATACGATGAGTGTCAGCGCCTCGCTGATCTGGTCAAGGCCGACTCGGAACGCCTGGACATCCTCGTCAACAACGCGGGAGCGATGTGGCGCGAGCCGCTGGAGACGTTCCCGGCCGAGGCATGGGACGCGGTGATCGACCTCAACCTCAAGTCGCCGTTCTGGCTGGTGCAGGCGCTGCTGCCCGCACTGCGCAGGGCGGGCACCGCCGATGATCCCGCGCGGATCATCAACATCGGCAGTATCGCCGCCATCCACGTCGCCGAGGCGCCCAACTACTCGTACGCCAGCAGCAAAGCGGCACTCCATCAGCTCACCAGGGTGCTCGCCAGGGAACTGGGCCCACAGCACGTCACGGTGAACGCGGTGGCCCCGGGAGTGTTCCCGTCGCGGATGATGGCGGCCACGATCGATGCCATCGGTGACACGATCGCGGCGAAGGCGCCCTTGCGCCGGCTCGGCCGCGACGACGACATGGCAGGTGTCGCCGTCTTCCTCGCCAGCCGGGCCGGGTCTTACCTGACGGGCGCCATCGTCCCGGTCGACGGCGGCACCGCCACGACCGCATCGGGTACCTAGACGCGAGACTTTGCCGTCGGCCCACGGGCCCTCGTGAACTACTTCAAGTCGGGTCTCAACGGGGGTACCAGCAGAACCTCCCTTCGCCCGCGGACAGGGCCTATGGTGAAGGGGTGGTCAAGATCGATCTGCGCACTGAGATCAAGGAGTTCCTGAGTTCGCGTCGCGCTCGGATCACGCCCGAGCGGGCCGGACTACCCTCCTACGGCGGCAACCGCCGGGTCAAAGGTCTGCGCCGCGAAGAGGTAGCTCTACTGGCAGGGGTATCGGTCGACTACTACGTGCGTATGGAGCGCGGCAGCCTCACCGGCGCCTCCGATGGGGTGCTCGACGCGTTGGCGTCCGCCTTGCACCTTGACGAGGCCGAGCGCGATCACCTCTTCCACCTCGCGCGGCAGTCCAGGGCACCCGGCGGTCCGCGCCGTCGGCGACCCGCCGTGACGGTGCGTCCGGCGCTTCAGCAGGTGCTCGGCGCCATCACCGATGCGCCGGCGTGGATTTGTAACGGCCGATATGACGTGCTGGCCATGAATCACCTTGCCCGCGCACTGTTTTCACCGGTACTGGCCGACGCGCGACGGCCGGCGAACACTGCGCGGTTCGTGTATCTGGATCCCGAAGCGGCAAAAACGTTCTTTGTCGACTATGACCGAATCGCCTGCGACGTGGCCGCGAAGCTGCGCATGGAAGCCGGCCGCAATCCGTACGACGAGGAGCTGGTCGCCCTGGTCGGTGAGTTGTCAACACGCAGTGAACTGTTTCGGCAGCGGTGGGCATCTCAGGACGTCCGGCTCCACCGGTCCGGACGCAAGCGCCTGCACCATCCGGTAGTGGGCCAGCTCGACCTGGACGTCGAGTCAATGGAACTGTCTGCCGACCCCGGCCTGCTCCTGACCGTTTACACCGCGGCCGTCGGCACGGCGACCGCGGACGGTCTGGCCCTGTTGGCGTCGTGGGCGGCAAGCCAGGAGAATCCAGCGACCGAGACTCAAGCGCTCAGCTGATATTCCGACCTTTTCAGTCCGTCTGAGTCAGCACTGAACAACCGCTGCCTGAGATGGGGATTCCCTCCGGCAGGGGCCCGCCCAGGCGGGCGCGCACGCGCGAGGCGAAGAGGTCGTAGCGCGTGGCCATTCGCGCTGTCGGGAGACGAATCGGTTCGTGCGCCGACGCCGGGCCGAATTGCTCACCAGCACGGAACTGATCTCGAGTCAGGTCGACCTCGATGCCGCTGGGCAAGCGATTCCAATAGTGCAGACCGTCGCGCTGACCATCGCGTCGAAAGACCTCCGAACAGAGTAAAACACCGCCGGAGAGTTCTGCCACTGCCATCGACGTGACACCGCAGTGCCCGGCCGCAGGGTTGCCGTCATCCCACGGGACGGCCGGATCGCAGGTCTGTTCGTCCCAACACTGCCGGAAGACGGCGTCCAGTTCCGTCAACGACCAGACAAAAGTCATCCGCGCTCTCCCGAAGACCAGTTCCTTCTAGCCGTCGAGCCTATCGCCGGTAGTCGGTCACGGACTCGGTCCAAGCCGGCCAACGCTGTCGGCGTAACGAGCTTTCTCCCGGAGAAGGTGAACAGAAAGTCTTCTTCTCTGCCCTGCTTGATCGCCAGAGCCTCGCCCAGCAGGCGGGTTGCGGCCTTGTCGGGAGACAGAGACCTTGGAGCGGTCCGGAACATTTTGCCCGCGTTGCCGGAGCGTCGGCACCGGGCGGTTCTGGGCTCAGCGCAGTGATCGCGCCGAGCACATCACACGTACCAGGGGCGGCACCGGACACCCCGTTCGACTGGATCCCGGAGGTTTGCTCCTGACAACCTGCCCGACTCGCTGGACGACATGTTCGCCACTCCTGCGAGCTTCAGCTGGCCGCCTACCGGGCGAACCGGCCCTTGCCGGGCCGGGCAGGGAGCTGGCAGTCGAGGCGAGTGGAAACGGATGGAGCGCTGGCGCGCCGAGCAGGCCGCCCAGGCCGGGCACGTGTGGTCACACGACACACGCAACCTGTGAACCTGAGTGTGCAGGAATTCGGCCAGTTCACCGCGATCGTGAAGAACCGGCTTTGAACGAATCCGGTATCGGTCCGGGTTGATCGGCGCCTTTTTCGCTGAATCTCGAACCAGGACCGCTGTAATCCCAGCTTGTCAAGATCTGTAGTTGTGATCAGGAGCAAGGTGGTGAGCCGAATGCAGTATTGTCCTAGTTATTGACATCTGCGACCCTTGTCCCCAAGGGGTTGATTTGGATTTTATTCTGTAATAGGGGGAATTGTGCACAAGCGTTTACTTATTCCACTAGTGCTGGCTGCTGCCATAAGCACGATGGTGAGCGGATCACCCGCGCTTGCCGATTCCGGTGAACTCTCGGAAAAGGATCAAGCTCAGCTCGTCTCGTTCGCCCGGCACTATCTGCAAGATCGGGCCGACCGGCTCACCACTCACGACGCGGTAGGCGCAGCCGCGCTGACGTCCGTCCGGTTCGGTGCGAGTCTCGACGCCGAACTGGCCGCCGACCGGGCCGCCATCGACGCCAGGCGGACGTTGCTGCGGAAGGTCAATGGCGGACACGACCGCGCCGAGGTGGCGGTCCTCGGCGCGGTGTTCCAGACTCGTGGTAGCAGCGTCGACGTGGCGTTCACCGAGCACACCAAGCTCCACTTCGCCCGTGTCCTGCCGGGAGCGCCGACATTCGAGGAGTACGGCCTCGACCGGCGACTCACCTTCACCAGCGGCTCAGAGGGGTGGCAGCTGACCGGGGACGTGGTGGAACTCGGTCCCGGGGAACTTGCGCCGGACACCGATCCCGCCGCCGCACCCGCTGTGGGCAAGGCCGCGGTTCCCACTCGGCAGACCGCCGCGACGTCACGCCCGGCAGACGACCGTACGCGCCAGGGAAGCGTGGTGAAGCCAGGTCTCGCTGGCGACGCCGTGTCCGCCGCGTACAACTACACCGCGATGCTGAACTACGCGAACCGCTACTGGGGTCCCAACGACTCGGACTACAACCAGGGATACCGGACCTACGGCGGCAACGGCGGGGACTGCACCAACTTCCTTTCGCAGATCGTCGGCGCGGGCGGGTGGACGACGGTGGGTTCCTGGCCGGGCGACAGCCGCTCGGACAACTCGAAGTGGTTCTACGGCGACTTCACTTGGACGACCAGTTACACCTGGGCCGCGGCGGAGAACTGGTATTGGTTCGGGGCGCACGAAGCGAAGCGGACTTCCTATCTCGACAACGTGTGGAAGATGTTGACGACCGATGTACTGCAGGTCGACTTCGATCGCGATGACAACATCAGCCACTCGTTGTTCGTCACCGGCCGCGCGGGATCGGGAGAATACGCGACCGAGCTGTACATGACCTACCACAGCAACAACACCCATGACCGGCCGCTCAGCAGCTTCATCGCCAGCGCGCCGGACGCCTGGTACTACTCTCACCGAACGTGAGGAATAGCCACGTGCACTCGTTCACCAACCGGTGCCGGCGGGGGCTGTTCGCGGTCCTCGTCGGCACCGGCCTGCTCACCGGTTGCGGCGGCGGCGACAGCGGAGCCGAGTCTCCGCAGGCCGCGGTCGACGCCTACGTCCGGGCGCTCAACGCGCGCGATGCCCCGGCGCTCGAACGGCTCGCTCCACCTGGCAACAACGCGGCCGACGAGGTCCGGCGCCGGATCGACGACTTCGGCGGCAAGGAGATCAGCCTCGGCGGCGTCAACATCTCCAGCGACATCTCACCGGACGTGGCAAACGCCCAGCTGACCGGCAGCGGCGGATACGCCGAGCGGTTGACACTCACCCGTAGGGATGAGCGTTGGTACGTGGTGCTCGGCCAGGCGGAGCAGAATCCTGCGAAACAGC
This sequence comes from Amycolatopsis sp. lyj-84, assembly GCF_046549075.1. Taxonomy (NCBI): domain Bacteria; kingdom Bacillati; phylum Actinomycetota; class Actinomycetes; order Pseudonocardiales; family Pseudonocardiaceae; genus Amycolatopsis; species Amycolatopsis sp. lyj-84. The sequence goes on along the minus strand of NZ_JAJPWO010000014.1, from coordinate 170,219 downwards.
CCGCGAGCACGAATTCCCGGTAGGCGACGAAGGCCGCACCCGATCCGGGTGCGGCCTTCGTCGATGGCGGGAAGTCCAACAAGGACAAAGGGTCCACGTTCCCCATCGACAACGACCTCCGCCGCACCGTCGGGCGAGCATCCCCGGCCAGAGCGGCGAACCACGGTTGTGGTTCGCCGGCGGCCCCTCGCCCGTGTTCACCGCGGCCTCCACCGAAGCCGATCTGGACAACCGCGAACGCGCTTTCGCCTGCCAGCAAGAAGTAGGCCCAGGTGTGGCCGGTCAGGTAGCCCAGGGCCGTGGCGCCAGGAACGGCACGATGATGGCGGCCATGTCGTCGGGTACTTCCTCGGCGAGGTCGTGTCCGGCGTCGAAGACGTGGCCAGTGACGTCGTGGGCCATGAGCCGCATCTGGGACTCGTTGCGGTCGCCGATGAACGCGGATCCGCCAAGCGCCAGGACGGGGATGTCCAGCTTCTTTTGTGCGGCTTGCCGGTTCTGTTCGGCGTCGACGAGCATCGCCCGGTAGATCGAGAGCATCGCGCGGATGCCGCCAGGCATGGAGTAGCAGCGCACGTATTCGTCGACCGCGTCAGGAGTGGCGGTGTCGGGGTGGCTGCGCTCGTACTTGATCATGTAGGTGATCAGCTCGCGCTCGTGCCCGGCGATCAGCATCTCGGGTACGTCCGGCTGGAAGTAGAAGCCCAGATGCCACAGGTGCATGCCGCCGGCGACGTTCTCGGCGGTGAGCGCGGTGTGGTCCTCGAAGCCGAACCCGGGGAACAACGCTTCCGCGAACACGAGAGCGTTGACGTGGCCGCGGTGGCGGGCGGCGAGCTGGTAGCCGATCACCGCTCCCCAGTCCTCGCCCGCCACGGCGTACGTCTCGTGTCCGAGGTGGGCCATCAGCTCGGCGACGTCGTCGCTCATCGTCGCGGAGTCGTAGCCATCCGCAGGACGGGCGGAGTCGCCGAGACCGCGAAGGTCCGGAACGACGACGGTGTAGTGGGGCGTCAGCTTCGGAACGAGATGGCGCCAGTGGTAACCGGTCTTGGGCACGCCGTGCAACAGCACCACCGCGGGGCCGGACCCGGCCGCCCGGTAGTGCAGGCTCGTTCCGTTGACTGCGGCACGTCCCGTGCGGACCGGCGTCCCGTCATGGTCGAACATCATGTTTCCCAACTTTCCTGGCGTACTTCGCGGTGCGAGGTGGCATTGCCGCGCAAGATGCTTCTTCTTTTCTGGATCGATCGATCCAGTTTGAGGGCGGCAAAAATCAGTCGAGAGCGGCCAGGGCGACCTCCACGAGTGGTTCGAGAGTGGAGACGTCCGGGGTGATCTTCGCGGAGACCAGTAGTCCGTTGAGGAAGGTGACAAGGAAGGCGGCCAGCGTGTGCGGGTCGTGCCGCGTCGCGATCTCGCCCCGCTCCGCCGCGATACGCAGCACCTCGACGAGCGCGTCCCGGCTGGCGTCCTGCATGTCCCGCACGGTGCGCCGGGTCGCCGTGTCCTTCGGCAGGCGCTCGCAAGCGGCATTGACGACCAGGCAGCCCCGGCCGTCGTCTTCCACGGCGATCAGGACCCGCTCGACCAGCATCGTGCGGATCATCGACCGGGCGTCCGCCCCCTCCTTGAGGTCGCGCAGGGCGGCTGCCGCGAGGGTGGTTCGGTAGTGCTCCAGCGCCGCCTGGTACAGGCCCTCCTTGTCGCCGAACGCGGCATACAAGGACCCCTGCCCGATCCTCAGGTGCCGGGTCAGGTCCCGTACCGAAGTCGCCTCGTAGCCGCGCGACCAGAACAGCTCCATCGCGCGGCTCACCGCCGCCTCGGTATCGAATTCACGAGTCCTGACCACGACTTCACCCTACCCTTTCTGGATCGAACGATCAAGAAAGGGTAGGGCCGGCCACCCCGGCTACAGAGTCCCGTCGAACACGACGATGCCGTTGGCATCACGCGCTCGAATATGGACCCCTCGCGGGACCGGATCGTTCACCTCTTTCGGAACGAAGGCCACGAAGGTCCCGTCGACCACATCGGTCGTCGAGGTCAGTCCGGCGCCGAAGTCACAGGTCACCGTCACCGCGGTCGCCGGCAGCAGCGTCCCGGCGAAAGGCGTCCGGGCGTTACCCCGGTCACCGCCGTCTTCCACACCGCCCAGTGGCTGCATCGGGATGTTCCGGGGCTGCTCCGGCGGGAGCTCGAAATGGTCTTGGTAGACACGCATCTTCAGCCGGCCGGGACGCCGCGGGTCCGGAACGGTCGTGCACGCCAGGCTCCGGTCGCCCAAACGGCCGAGAACGACCTGATAGCCGTCCTTGTCCAGCAGCGCGCCCGGCTCATAGCCCGCCACGTCGGAGACGGCGTCCACCGCACCGGACAGGCATACGCCCAGTGCACGTCCCGCGGGCGAGGTCCGATCGGCCGGGGCGACCGGGCGATCGACGGCCGAAAGCAGCGGCGCCGGAGCCGGTGGCAGGCTCGTGGTCGTCGCTCCGACGGGCTCGTAGACGGACAGTTGCGTCTTGGCGGGGTCGGTCCAGGAGAACGAGACGAACTGCTGTGTCAGAGGCGAAGCTTCCACGGCGTCCCCGCCGCCGGAATCCTCGGCCTGGAACGCGAGACCCGCACCCCGCAAGGCCGGATCGAGCACCCCGCCGATCAGCCCGGTCGCGCTCTGCAGGAGCAGCCCGGTGCGGGTGCCCGGCACATACGTGGGGGCGGCGTTCGGGTCGGACAGGGTCACGGTGGTCAGCGTCGTCTCGCAGAACATCGGCTTGCCCGCCGCCGTCGCGGCGACGACCGAAACGCCCAGATCGACGTTCGTGAACACGGGAACCCATTCCTCGCGCGGGGGCACTCGGTCCGTCTTGGCCGCGGCCCGCACCGCGGCCCAGCAACGGTCGAGCGAGGACGTCGCCAGCCTGACGTCCAGGTTGAGCTCGCCGGCGGCCGGCGCGGGGCCGGGGTCCGTGCCTTGCTGACGGAGCAGCTGCGTCGAGGCGGCGGCGCCGGACGCGACGAGAACGACCGCCGCGGCGGCGTACCAGATGCGTGCCGGCCGCCGCGGCTTCGCGATCCCCTCGCGGACGGCCGATCGCATCCGGGTGCGGACGTCGTCCGGCATCGGATGGCGAGGCGGGTACACGGGTTCGCCGTTCATTTCTCCTCCAGCAACGTACGCAGCCGGGCTCGTCCCCGGGAAAGATGGGCGCGGACGGTGACCTCGGCGATGCCCAGCAATTCTGCGGCGTCAGCGATGCTCACCTCGGCGGCCAGGCAGAGTTCGACGACGTCGCGCTGCGATCTCGGCAGTGACCGGACGGCTTCGGCGACTTGTCCCAGCCGGCGCTGGCCGTCGATCTTTTCGGCCACCGAATCGGCGTGGTCGGACACGGCGGGCTGGGCCGGGATCTTCCCGAGCAGCCGCAGCCGGCGACGAGCACCGCGATGCTCGTCACGGGCGACATTGGCCGCGACCGTGTAGAGCCACGGCAGGGCGCTGTCCCGCACCAGGGTCACCTCCGCCCGCCGCCGCCACGCGATGAGGAACGTCGTGGACGCCAGGTCCTCGGCGCTGCTCCACGAACCGGTCAGGCGATACGTGTAGTTCCACAGAGCCTCGGCGTGCCGCTCGAACAGCTCACCGAACGCCCCTTCGTCGCCGCCGGCCGCACGGGCCCACAGCTCCCGGTCACCGGTCTGTTCCACCGGTACCCCCGCCCCGATCGCATGGATGCTCACGTCCTGGTTGTGGCCGGCACCGGCCGAACGTTGCGCGCAACTTTCCGGGCCGGGGGAGCCATATCAAGTCATGATCATGGAACAGGTCCGGACGACGGACAACCGGACGACGTCCTGGCGGATGCCCCTGACCGTAGCCGTGCTCTCGGCGGGGGTGTTCCTGCTCGTCCGTCCGCATTTGATCGACGACACGTTCATCACGCTCGCGTACGTGCGCAACGTCGCCTTCCATGGCCACTGGGGCTTGCTCGCCGACGCGACGTCGAACACCGCGACGTCGCCGGCGAACGTGCTCGTCCTGGCGGCCCTGACCATCTTCGTCCGCGACGCCGTCTTCGCCGCCGGAGTGTTGTTCGTGCTGTGCCAGGTCCTGCTCGCCCTGGCGTTGCGCAGGCTCGGCGGGGCGGCGGGGCTGCCGCCCCGGTTCCCTGCTCTGACACTCGCCGCGCTGACCGCGAATCCGCTTCTGCTCTCGTCGATCGGGCTCGAGGTCGCTCTCGGTGCGGCGGTCCTGGGCTGGCTCACCGTGTTCGCCGTCGAAAAGAACCCGTTCGCCTTCGGTCTCGCAGCCGGCGTGCTCGCCCTGGTCCGGCTGGACCTGATCGTGTTCGCGGTGGTGCTCTTCGTCTTCCTCCGTCCCGGCACGGGACGCGCACTGCTCGGAGCCGGGCTGATCACGCTGCCGTGGTTCTGCTTCAGCTGGGTGGTGCTCGGCGCGGCGGTACCGGACACCGTGGTGATCAAGACGCTCCAGGGCGCGCAACACGCCTGGGGTGCCTGGAACTTCGGTAACGGCCCGCTGTTCTACGCGCGGACTTCGCCGGTGATGGCGGCGCTGGCGTTCCTGCCCGCCGTACTCGCTGTCCTCGCCGTGGTGACACTGGCCATCCGGCGGCGCACGATCCCCGCCGGGCTGCGGCCGTTCGCTCTGCTCGCCCTCGGTGGCCTGCTGTACCACCTCGGTTACGTGTCGCTGACGGTCCCGCCCTACCACTGGTATTACGGCCCCGGTCTCACCGTGGCGACCGTTTTCGTCTGCGCCGTAGCGGTCTCCCACCGGATCATGGTCCGCGGGGTGCTCGCGTTGATCGTCGCCGGTCTGATCGCGTACGCGGCTGCCGGGCTTCCCCGCACGTACGCGCCGTTCACGTCGAACTACACGTCGAGCGCGCAGTACGCACGTATCGGAGCAGAATTGGGAACGCTCTCCGGAGGCCGGATCGTCGGCAGCGCGGGCGAAATCGGCATCCTCGCCTACACCTGCGGCTGCCCGGTCGTCGACGTCTTCTCCGACCGCGGCCTGCTGCCGGCCGCGATCGAGGCGCGCGGCAAGGAGAACCGCTGGACCCGCGCGATGTTCCGCGTGAACTACGCCTTCTTCGACTTCGACGTCCGGCCACGCCGTCCCGAACTCGTGCTGCGTCGGCTGGCGGCTCCACCACAGGACGCGCTCGCGCACTGGACGCTCGACGCGCCGACACTCGGAAAGCAGGAGCTGTACCTGGTGCCGAACAAGGAGTGACACCACCGCGACCTGTCGATGACTTGCTCGCTGGTACCCACCAGCCGGTCGGTCGCACCTCGGCAAAAATTCCGCAGAAAACCGGTCATGGGCTGACCGGTTTAGTCGGCAAAGTGGGTGTCGCGGCCTCATCGACGAGTCCGACCATCCACGGCGGTGCCGGCCCTCGGCCTGTCAGGGGTGCGCCGACACCATCGTCAGAGTGCTTTCGCCGCCTGAACCCTGTAAAGATTGGGAAGAAATTCAATGGTCGATCCAGCCGGCTTTCCCGAGCCCACCCTTGTTCCAGTCAACGGCGTGGAGCTCGAAGTGTTCGAAGCAGGCCGAGAAAACAAGGGAAAGCCCATCGTGCTCTGCCACGGCTGGCCGGAGCACGCCTTCACCTGGCGTTACCAGATGCCCGTCCTCGCCGCGGCCGGCTACCACGTCATCGCGCCGAACCAGCGGGGTTACGGCAACTCCTCCCGTCCGACCGAGGTGACGGACTACGACATCGAACATCTGACGGGTGATCTCGTCGCGCTCCTGGATCACTATGGCTACGAGGACGCCACCTTCGTCGGTCATGACTGGGGCGCGTTCGTCGTCTGGGGGCTGACCCTGTTGCACCCCGACAGGGTGAACAAGCTGATCAACCTGAGCCTGCCTTACCAGGTGCGCGGAGAAACGCCGTGGATCGAGGGCATGGAAACCTTCCTCGGCGGAGACTTCTATTTCGTCCACTTCAACCGGCAGCCGGGTGTCGCGGATGCCGTGTTCGACGGCAACACCTCCCAGTTCATCCGCAACCTCTACCGGAAGAACGTGCCCCCCGCACCCCCTGAGCCTGGCATGGCCTTGATCAATCTCGCCAAGGCGGAAACACCACTCGGGGAGCCCGTCATGAGCGACGGCGACCTGGCCGTCATCGTCTCCGCATTCGAGACGTCGGGGTTCACCGGCGGCATCAACTGGTACCGGAACCTCGACCGCGACTGGCACCAGCTGGCGGACGCGGACCCGATCATCAAGCAGCCCACCCTCATGATCTACGGCGATCGGGACCTCGCGGTCCCGAGGTTCGAAAAACTGGCGGAGTTCGTGCCCGAGGTGGAAGTGGTCGGCCTGGACTGCGGTCACTGGATCCAGCAGGAAATGCCCGAAGAGACGAACCGAGTGATTTCAGAATGGCTGGACCGGCAAGGCTGATGGACCCGCTGGCTGACGTGCCGGAGCCGCGGATCACCGTGGTCCATTGTGGACAAGCCCGCCCTCAGAAGCGGGGGAGCTCCAGCAGGTTGTTCTTCCAGATCCCGTCCGCCCGCGTGCGCAGGAACTCCGGACCGAAGGTCGGCTTGATGATCTCCACCGCCACCCGGTGGATTCCCTCGTCCACGTAGGCCTTCCCGTCGTCGTCCTCGATCCACGCCACGATCGCCGAAACGAAACTTTCGCCGGTCTCGCCGCTGCCGGGGTTGATCCAGCGCAGTTTCGTGATGCTTTCGTGGAACTTCCCGCCTTCGAGCCGCGCTGCGATGATCTTGATGGCCATGGTGCTGCCTCCCCGGCTGGGTGCCCTCGAAGCGAACAGGGGTAATGCTGTACTCGCCACCTGTCGGCACCCCGTTACGCCGTCCGGTCGCCGTGCCTCGAACGTTACGAGTTCGAGCGCCGCCCGTCCGTTCTGAGTCAGATGACGCAGACCGCGCGCGTTCCCGCATGTCACAGTCCTCGCGCCGGCCGGGAACACCAGCCGGAAGAGAGGGAAACAGACATGTGCGCTGCCCACAAGACATCGGCCGGGTTCCTGGGTGCGGCGGGAATCGCCCTGGCCGCGATGGCATTGGCCGGTTGCGCGCCGGACCCGGCACCGCAGGCCGCCCCGGCGCCCCCGCCGGTGACGACCTCGTCACCCGCCGCGGATTCGGCCGCGACGGTGGCCTGGATGAACGGATTCTGCGGCGCGGTCCGGGATTTCGTCGACGGCAACAACAAGATGCCTTCGGCGAGCGGTGAAACCGTCGAGGCCATCAAGAAGAGCACGAGCGACCAGCTCGGGCACTACTCGACCATTCTGTCCAAGACGGTCGACGGTCTCAGCGCCCTGCCCGCCTCGCCGGTTCCGGCGGGGGAGACGGCGAAGCAGGAGTTCCTCGGGAAGTACACCGCGGCGCGCGACAAGACCGTGAAGGCGAAGGCCGACCTGGACGCGTCCGGGAAGAACGACACCGCGGCACAGGGCCGGGCGGTCGAGGGGCTCATCGCCGCCCAGAAGGACACGAACGGCGCGCTCGACCCGGTCGCGGCCATTCTGGGAGCGCCCGAACTGAAGACGGCCGCGGCGACCGCGGAACGCTGCCGTCCGTGAACGCGCTGGGTCTCGTGAGTGGCAGGGACGGTTAGAACTGTCCCTGCCACTCACGAGGTCACTCGTCGGTGAGAATCTTGCGGAGCCGCGTCAAAGCCCGGTGCTGCGCCACCCGCACGGCACCCGCCGTCGATCCGACCACGCCGGCGGTCTCCTCCGCCGAAAGGCCGACGACGATCCGCAACACGACGATCTCCCGCTGCTTGTCCGGCAGGATCCGCAGCAGTTCCCCCATCCGGTCGCTCAGTTCGTTGTGCAGCGCGTGTTGTTCGGGGCTCGCGGTATCCGAGACCCCGTCGGGGACTTCGGCGACGGGTTCGGTGCGGTTGCGGGCGGCGGCGCGGCGGGCGTCGGCGACCTTGTGCTGGGCGATGCCGTAGACGAAGGCAAGGAACGGCCGTCCTCGTTCGCGGTAGGTGGGCAGCGCGCGGAGGATCGCCACGCAGACCTCCTGCGCGACGTCGTCCGCCGAGGCGTACGTCCGTTCCTGTCTGCCGATCCGCGCCCGGCAGTACCGGATCACGATCGGGCGGATGGTGGTCAGCAGGTGGTCCAGCGCGCGCCGGTCACCCTGTCCCGCGGCCGCGACGGGACCGTCGAGGGTGTACCAGTGATCCGGCGTCACCTGCTCGGGCTCCGCCTCCGTCGGGGTACCCGGCTCCACCAGGGCCAGGTCCCGGATCATCGCGCGGTTCTTGATCCGGGACAGGGTGTCTTCGACGTCGAGCCCCACCCGCAGCGCGTCGACGAAGGCGCCGTTGGCGCTGTCCAGGCGGCCGATGAACCCGGGGTCGTGCTCCTCCAGCCGGCCGCGCGCGTGACGCAGTGTCGCGCTGACGGCCTCGTCCGCGATCCCGAGCACCCCGGCGATCTCCCGGGAGGTGAAGCCGTCCAGTGACCAGGCCATACCGAGCTGCTGGCGTTTCGGCAGCCGCCCCAGCATGGTCAGGACGGATGAGGTCTCGTCGGCGAGGACGGTGAGCTTGTCCTCCCGGCCGGCGTCGGCGAAGGCCCAGTCGGCCCGGACCGCGGTCTGTTCCTTCGCACGCCGGTGCCCGACGCGGCGAACCCATGATTTCGGCTGGTTGATGGTCTGCCAGTCCTCGTAGGCGTTGAGCATCGCCTCCGCCGCCGCGTCCCGCGCCGGGTCGAGCGCGAAGCCCGCCTTGCACAAGAAGCCGGTGAGCAGCGGAAATTCGCTGTGAAAGAACTCGTCGAACTCTTCCTGGCCCATCACCCGCACTCACCGCTCCCAGCCGCCTGACGCGAATGCCCTCACAGGACAGGTGCAGTGAGCGGGCCGCTGAGTGTAACGATTCGGTGAAGGTGATGTTTGCGCCACGTACCGGGGTGGATACCCGGCTTCGAGCGGAAGTCGTTTGACGCGGAAGGGAAAATCGAAGAAAAGGAGGTGATAGGAAAATGGAAACGAGGATGGCCGGTGACCTGAGTGAGGCCGCTTGCCGCGGTGAGGATCCCGAACTGTTCTTCCCGGTCACCGAAACCGGTCCCGGCGCACGGCAGGCGAACAGGGCGAAGGCCGTGTGCGCACGGTGCCCGGTGATTTCGGCCTGCCTGGCCTACGCCTTGGACAACGGACTCGCCCATGGCGTTTTCGGCGGGCTGACCGGTAGCGAGCGGCGCCGCCCGATTCGTGTCGGCAGCGCTGCCTGAATCCACTCGAACGCGCGACTGAATTTCCGTCCGTTGTTTTCGCGCGCGAAAAAAGAGGGGCCCGGTTCGGTGAACCGGGCCCCTCTCTCGTGGTGGTCAGGCGACGGCGTCGGCGGCCGTCTCCTCGGCCAGCCGCTCGTTCCCCGACTGGGTCTTGAGCGGCTTGTGCTTGAGGAAGGCGACGGCGACGATGACCAGCAGCGCGATCGGCGCGCTGATCAGGAACAACTCGCTGGTCGCTTCCCCGTACGCGTTGCGGACGACGTTCGCGACCGGTTCGGGCAGCGTGGCGATGTTCGGCACCGCGCCGCCTTCGCCGCCACCGGGCAGCGGCCCGAGGTCCTCGGTGATCAGCGCGGTGACCCGGTTCGCGAGCACCGCGCCCAGCGCGCTGACCCCGATCGAGCCGCCGAGACTGCGGAAGAACGACAGCGTGGAGGTCGCCGTGCCGAGGTCCTGTGCGTCGACGTCGTTCTGCGCCACCAGGACCAGGTTCTGCATCAGCATGCCGACGCCCACGCCCAGCACCACCATGTAGGCGCCGAGGACGACGAGGTTCGTCTTGGAGTCGAGCGTGCCCAGCAGGGCGAGGCCCGCCGTCATCAAGGCCGAGCCGAGCAGCAGGTGGCTCTTCCACTTGCCGGTCCGGCTGATCAGCTGGCCCGACACCGTGGACGACACGAGGAGGCCGAAGATCATCGGCAGGCTCAGCAGCCCGGCCACCGTCGGCGACTTGCCGAGCGACAGCTGGAAGTACTGCGACAGGAACACCGTTCCGCCGAACATCGCGACGCCGACGAGGAAGCTCGCGAGGGTGGTCAGGGTGACCGTGCGGTTGCGGAACAGCCCGAGCGGCAGGATCGGCTCGGCCACCTTCGACTCGACGTAGACGGCGAGGGCGAGGATGACCACGCCCGCGGTAACCAGGCCGGCCGTCCACGCCGAGCCCCACGCGAACTGGTGCCCGGCCAGCGAAGACCAGACCAGCAGGGTCGAGACCCCGGCCATGATCAGGAACGCGCCGAGGTAGTCGACCTTCACGTCACGCCGGACCGTCGGCAGGTTCAAGGTGCGCTGCAGCAGCAGGATCGCCGCGATCGCGAACGGCACGCCGAGGAAGAAGCACCAGCGCCAGCCGAGCCACGAGGTGTCCACCATGACGCCGCCGATCAGCGGGCCCGCGATCGTCCCGACCGCGAAGACGGCACCGAAGACGCCCGAATACTTCCCGAGTTCACGCGGCGAAACGATGGCCGCCATGATCACCTGCGCGAGCGCGGTGAGCCCGCCCGCGCCGATGCCCTGCGCGACCCGGCTGCCGATCAGGAGCTCGATGTTGCCCGCGAACCCGGCGACCAGCGAGCCGACCACGAACAGCCCGAGCGAGAGCTGGATCAGCAGCTTCTTGTTGTACAGGTCGGAAAGCTTGCCCCAGAGCGGAACCGTCGCGGTCATCGCGAGCAGTTCGGTGGTGACCACCCAGGTGTAGGACGACTGCGAGCCGCCGAGTTCGGAAACGATCCGCGGCAGCGCGTTCGCGACCACCGTCGAGGCGAGGATGGCGACGAACATGCCCATCATCAGCCCCGACATGGCTTCGAGGACCTGTTTGCGGCCCATCGAATCCGGTGGCGATTCCGGTTCTCGTGATTCGGTCATGGATGCGGACATGGTCGTCCCCCTTCGTGTTCTGGGATGCCGGGCGCGTCAGCGCGCGCGGCCGCCGGGCTCCGGGAGCCCGGCGAGAAGCATTTCGACGGCTTCGTCCAACAGGTCGAGCGCGGACACCCGGCCGTCGTGCCGGGACCAGAGGATGAGCACGGCGTTGACGGCGCCGCCGAGCGTGGACAACAGCAACGTCGGATACAGGTCGTCCCGGGGATCCACGCCGGCGCGGCGCGCGATCGCCTCGATGGTCGGCGCGATGGTGTCGTGGTTCATCGCCACCGCGCGCGAATGCAGGGTGGCGTTCTCCTGGATCGCCTTCATCCGGCCGAGCCACTCTTCGCGGTTCTCGTCGATCTGGGCGAAGTCCTCTTTCAGTGCGGCGACGAAAGCGCGCGGGATGCTGACTTCCTTCGGCGCGGCGAGGAACTTCTCGATGACGCGCTGCGAACGTTCGGCGTTGTCCGCGTGCGCGATGACGACAGCGTCCTCTTTGGACGCGAAGTAGTTGAAGAAGGTGCGCGACGAGACCCCCGCCGCCGCGCTGATGTCCTCGACCGTCACCTGGTCCAGACCTCGTTCGGCGACGAGCCGGACGGCGGTGGTCGCCAGTGCGCGGTGGGTTTCCAGCCGCTTGCGCTCGCGGAGGCCTTTGACGGGTTCGGGCATGAGCACCACGATACGCACAAAGATGCAGATACTGCAAAATTGCAGTTTGTGAACCGTGCCACTGGCCGGCGGCCCCGAACCGCCTGGCAGACTGCGGCGGGTGAGCGGAACGGTGCTGGTACTGGGCGGGCGCAGCGAGATCGGTCTCGCGGTCGCGGAGCGGCTCGCCAAGGGCGGGGCGCGCGAGATCGTGCTCGCCGCACGGCGGAGCGCGGACCTCGGCGCGGAGACCGAACGGCTGCTGGCAGCGGGAGCGAAGACGGTCGACGTCGTCGAGTTCGACGCCGACGACCTCGCCGGGCACGGTCCGTTCCTGGAGAAGGTCGTCGCGGAGCACGGCCCGCTGGACGTCGTCGTCACCGCTTTCGGGATCCTCGGCGACCAGGCGCGTGCCGAAACCGATGTCGAGCACGCCGTCGCGATCGTGCACACCGACTATGTGGCTCACGTGAGTGTGCTGACGCATGTGGCCAAAGTGCTTCGTGAGCAAGGCAGTGGAAGCCTCGTGGTGTTCTCCTCGGTCGCCGGGGTGCGGGTCCGGCGGGCGAACTACGTCTACGGTTCGGCCAAGGCGGGCCTCGACGGTTTCGCGAGCGGCCTGGCCGACGCCCTGCACGGCACCGGCGTGCACCTCCTGCTCGTCCGGCCCGGGTTCGTGATCGGCCGGATGACCGAGGGCATGTCCCCGGCGCCGTTCTCGAGCACGCCCGATCAGGTCGCGGACGCGACGGTCGCCGGAATCCGGAAACGCCGGGATACCGTGTGGGTGCCGGGACTGCTGAGGCTGGTGTTCGCGGTGATGCGCGTGGTGCCCCGCGCGATCTGGCGCCGGATGCCCCGTTAGGGAGCGCTGCGCGGTCGGTCCGGTACTCGGTGTCGCGGCCGGTTGTCTGCTTGATCACTTCTGCTGGGCCGAACGGGCTTTAAGACCCGGTTATGACACGTTTCTCAGGTAATTCCCAGCTAACGCGGTGATCCTCGAATGCGGGGGATCATTCACGGAAGCGGGGAGAAGGTCGTGCTGCTCACGTCGCGAGGACGGCGGATCGGCGGCCGCGTCGCACTGGGCCTGGTGTCGACGGCGGTACTGGGGGTCACGGGTTTCGCGTGGACCCAGTTGAGCCGTTTGGACGAAGGCATCGTCACGGCCGACGTGATCGCGCCCTCCGCTCAGATGCCCGACGGTCCGGCGGGCGAGCCGCTGAAGGTGGCGCAGAACATCCTCCTCGTCGGGATCGATTCCCGGACCGACACTTACGGGAACCCGTTGCCGCAGAACGTGCTCGACACGTTGCACGCCGGAGCCGACGACGACGGCGGCGACACCACCGACACCATGATCGTGGTCCACATCCCGGCGGGCGGCGCCGCGGCCACCGCCATCTCCATCCCGCGCGATTCCTATGTGGACATCGCGGGCGGCTTCGGCAAGCACAAGATCAATTCCGCCTACAGTCGTGGCAAGAACGCCGCGATGAGCTCGCTGCGCGCCCAGGGCCTGAGCGGTCCCCAGCTCGAGGTCAAGGCCAACGAAGCGGGCGCCAAACTCACGATCCAGACGATCGAGCAGTTCACCGGGCTGAGCATCAACCACTACGCCGCCGTCAACCTCGCCGGGTTCTCCGCGCTGAGCGAAGCCATCGGCGGTGTCGAGGTCTGCCTCAAGGAACCTGTCCAGGACAAGTTCTCGGGGGCTTCGTTCCCGGCGGGGAAGCAGCTGCTTTCCGGGCCGCAGGCGCTCGCTTTCGTACGACAGCGGCACGGGCTGCCCAGCGACCTCGACCGCATCGCGCGGCAGCAGGCGTTCCTTTCGAGCATGGCCAAGACCATGCTGGACGCGGGGACGTTCACCGACCCCACCAGGCTGAGCGCCCTGACCGGCGCGATCCAGGGGGCGGTCGTGCTCGACCGCGGCTGGGACGTGCTGAGTTTCGCGCAGCAGTTGCGGGGGATGAGTTCGGGGGCGATCAAGTTCCAGACGATCCCGATCCAGAGCCTTTCCCTGCCGACGCCTTCCGACGGCGACGCGGTGAAGGTGGATCCCGCTCAGGTGAAGGCGTTCGTGAACGCCACGCTGACGTCGACGAACGTCGCCGCGGTGGGGGAGCCGACCGGCGGGATCGGGATCAAGCCGGTGGCGGCCACTTCCTCGGTCGCGGCTCCGCCCTCGTCTTCCACGTCTTCCGCGCCGCCTGCCTCGGCGGGCTGTGTCAACTAGGCGACCAACCCAGCCGACTTGGTACCTGCGCCGTGGCCGCTTGAAGTACGTGATGGCCCCCTTCCTTGCGCCTAGCGCAAGGAAGGGGGCCATCACGTACTTGGGAAAGGCGTGAGGGTCGCGTTTCTTCGGCCGAACTCAGGTAGGCGCCTTCACGCGTGGCCGCTGTGACTGCGGGTGTGGCTGCGGGTGGGGGTGGGGTGAAAGTGGCGGCCGTGGCGATCACGACCGTAGTGAAGGCCTCCATCCCTACGGTCAAGGTAGGCAAGGGGCCCTTCACTGCCCGGACTCGTGAACGGCCGCAGCCAGAGGCCGGTAGGTGACCAAGACACCCTTGGCCCTAACCCGAATCGCCACTCACGACCACCTGGACCGACGCCTCACCGGCCCCTGGTCGCTCGAAGTACGTGATGGCCCCCTTCCTTGCGCCTAGGTACAGGAAGGGGGCCTTCACGTACCTGCGCTTCGCTCGCACCCGGCCCAATCGCCTTCCGCGTTTGTTAGTCCTCTGACCGCGGTTTCGTGCCGAGCGCGAAAGTCCTCAAGATTCTTTTGAACCGCATCCCGCCGCCGTCCGTGTCGATGGCGTAGGGGAGTTCCAGAGAGCCTGGAACCCAGGGTGCAGGGGAGAAAGAATCGTGCTCAGCAAAAGAGTTCTGCCGATCGCCGTGCTCGCCGCCGCCGGGGCGTTGTCGCTCGCCGCCTGCGGCACGGAGAACGCCGCGCTGCCGACGGCACCGGCGCCGGTCGAGCAGGTCGCCAACGAGTTTTCTTTCCTCGCCGGGACCGCGAAGGCCAACAACGCGCCGCCCAAGACCGGTGACTGGGCAACGGGTTCCGACGGGACGCCCGGGACCGCCGACCAGAACGTCGCCCGCAAGTGGGTGCAGCTCAAGGCCGCCAAGGCAGGCGCGCTCGACCCGGTGGTGGTCAACGGCGCGGGCCTGACGTTGTACCGCTTCGACACGGACACCGCCAAGCCGTCGAAGTCGGCCTGCGACGGCGACTGCGCCAAGGCATGGCCACCGGTGCTCGTCACCTCGGGGAGCAAGATTTTCCTGGCGGGGATCAAGAAATCCGCCGTCGGCACGGTCAAGCGCGCCGACGGCACCCTGCAGCTGACCGTCGGCGGCTGGCCCGCGTACCGGTTCGCGAAGGACACCAAGCCCGGTGACACGCTCGGTCAGGGTGTCGGCGGGACGTGGTTCGGGCTCGCCCCGAACGGCCAGAAAACACAGGGTGGGCAGCAGGAAGAGACCACGCCGCCGCAGAAGCCCGCGTCCAGCACGGTTCTCTTCGACGGCAAGAACTTCAGCGACGACGAGCCGTCGCAGGGGCTCGCGGGCAAGGGCTGCCAGAACGTCGCCCGCCCTGGCTTGACGTCGTCGGTCTCCGCCGCCGGTTCGCTCAAGCTGTGGTCCGAAAAGGACTGCAAGGGCAAGTCGCTCGTCATCGAAGGTGACGTGCGGGATCTCGCGAAGGTGAACTTCGAGGACAAGGTCACCTCGATTTTCTTCGGCTGAACCAAACCAGAGACGGGAATGGTGTGATGAAGCGTCGATCCGGTTGGGCGATCGTGGCAAGCCTGTCTCTGTTCCTCACCGGTTGTGCCGCGACGGTAGGGGGAGCGGCACAACCGGTGGACCCCACCCGGGTCGCCGGGCTCGAGATCACCGACGGGCCCAGTGGGCTCAAGCCCGGCGTGCTCGACGCCGCGCTGCCGGTCGACGGCGGGGACGGCGGCGAGATCGACAAGCTCGCGGCCAACGCCGTCGCCGACGTCCAGCGGTATTGGCGCGAGCACCTGCCGGCGGTCTTCAACCGTGACTTCCGGCCACTGGCCACCCTCGCCTCTTACGACTCGGCGGGCCGCGGTCGTGTGATCTGCGGAGCCACGACAGCCGGGTTGGTGAACGCGTTCTACTGCTCGGGCCAAGACATCGTCGCCTGGGATCGCGGGGAACTGCTGCCGATGCTCAACGACTCCATCGGCCCGGCGGCGGTCATGGCGGTGCTCGCCCACGAGATCGGCCACGCGGTCCAGTTCCGGCTGGGCCTTCCGGCGGCGACGCCGTCGATCGTCAAGGAACAGCAGGCCGATTGCTACACCGGCGCGTATCTCCGCTGGGTCGCCGAGGGCAAGTCGCCGATGTTCCAGGTCTCCACCGGCCGCGGGCTCAACGAGGTGCTCACCGCGTTGTTCCAGATCCGCGACTCCGCCGGGGTCGCCTTCGACGACGACGGCGCGCACGGCAACGCCTTCGATCGGGTTTCCGCGTTCCAGTTCGGCTTCACCGACGGGCCCGCCCGCTGCGCGATGATCGACGAGCGGGAGATCGAAGGCCGCAGCACCCAAGGCGGTTTCGGCTCGGCCGCGGCGAACGAGCGGGCGGCGGCGGAGAACGTCCGTCTCGATGACCGCGAAGCGCTGGCCGATCTCACCACCAGCCTGCGGCAGGCATTCCGGCTCGCGGCCACCCCGCCGACGCTCACCACCGGAGCGGCCTGCGGGGTGACGACGGAGGACGCGCTCGCGTCCTACTGCTCGGAGTCCAACCAGATCAACCTCGACCTCGACGGCCTCGTCCGCATCGGCACCCCGCCGCGCAGGGGGCGGCAGGGCGGGATCGGTGACTTCGCCGCGTTCGCCGAGGTCGCGTCGCGCTACACCCTCGCCGTCCAGCAGGAGGGCGGTTTCCGGCTCGACGGGCCGGTGGCCGCGCAGCGCACGGCCTGCCTCACGGGGTTCTGGGCATCGACCATTGTGGACGGTAAACGCGGATCGCTCACCTTGTCGCCGGGAGACCTCGACGAGGCCGTCGCCGAAATGCTGACGCGGAACAGCCTGATCGCGGCGGACGTCCGGGGCCGGACGCTCCCGGCGGGTTTCGCCAGGGTCGCCGCCTTCCGGGACGGCTTCTCCTCCGGTGACCAGGACACCTGCGGTAACAAGTACCGCTAAATCCGTGAAGGCCTCCTTCCCTACGCTGATCACTTGTCGAGGGGTAGGTCAAAGGTGTCCTTCGCCGCGTCCGACGCCGAGCGGTCGTGTCGCGAAAGCCACTTTCGGGACTTCTGATGTCCCGAAAGTGGCTTTCGCGACGCCCCGGAAAGTCTGGTGCGACCAGACCCACACGGTGGCGGAACCTTCAGCCCTGGCCAGGGACGGCGGGACCCAGGACAACGGTGTTGTGAAAGCCTCGTTCGCAACTTTCACCGTTGCGAACGAGGCTTTCACAACACGAGTACGCCACGCTTGCCCTGCTCCTGAAGAGAACCACAACCGAGGGAAGGGGGCCTTCACGCGCAAGTGCGGTTTACACGAAGGCGCTTTGGCCGGTGATGGCCTTCCCGACGATCAGCGTGTTCATCTCCCGGGTGCCTTCGAACGAGTAGATCGCCTCGGCGTCGGTGAAGAACCGCATGATGTCGTTGTCCAGCACGATCCCGTTGCCGCCGAAGATCTCGCGGCCCCAGGCGACGACCTCCCGCATCCGCGAGGTCACGAACGCCTTCGCCAGCGACGAGTGCTCGTCCTTGAAGATCCCGGCGTCCTGCAAGCGGGCCAGTTGCACGAGCATGCCCCACGACGCGGTGATGTTGCCGAGGCTCTTCACCAGCATGTCCTGCACCATCTGGAACCGGGCGATCGGACGGCCGAACTGCTTACGCTCCTTGGCGTAGTCCAGCGCGAGTTCGTAGGCGCCGATCATCACGCCCAGCCCCTGCCAGGCAACGCCGCCGCGGGTCGCGCGCAGGATCTCCGCGACGTCGCGGAAGGAGTCGATGCCCTGTAGCCGGTTGGCTTCCGGCACCCGGACGTCGGTCAGCGTGATCTCCGCGTTCTCCACGATCCGGAACGCGAACTTGTTCTCGATCTTCACCGGGACGAACCCGGGCGAGTCCTTCTCGACCACGAAACCCTTGACGTTGTTGTCGTCCTCGTCGCGGGCCCACACGATGACCAGGTCGGCGAAGGTCGCGTTCCCGATCCACTTCTTGGCGCCGTTGAGGATCCAGGTGTCGCCGTCACGCCGCGCCGTGGTGCGCATGCCGCCCGCGACGTCGGAACCGCCGAGCGGCTCGGTCATCGCGAACGCGCCGATCTTGTCCATCGCCGCCATCGACGGGAGCCAGCGGTCGCGCTGCTCCTGGTCGCCACCGGAGTAGATGCTGTACATCGCGAGTCCGTTGTGGACACCGAAGAACGTGGCCACGGAGGGATCCGTGCGGGTCATCTCCATCGCCATCATCCCGCTGAGCAGGTGGCTGGTGGCCGGGAGGTGCTCGCCGTAGCCCTCGTAGGGCAGCCCGGCGAGGCCCTGTTCGCGGAACTTGCCGACGAGCTCGTGCGGGAATTCGCCCTTCGCCCAGTACTCGTTCACGAGCGGCTTGACCTCGGTGCGCATGAAGTCGCGCGCCTTGAGCAGCAGCTTGCGCTCCTCGTCCGGCAGCAGGGCTTCGTAGTCGTAGAAGTCGGCGGTCAGCTGGTCTTCCATCAGTTCTCCTCCTTGCCGGCGTTGTCCAAAGCGGACAGCACCGCGAGCTGCTTGCGGTCGCGCGCCTCGGCGAGTTCCGAGTACGTGGAGGAGCCGTAAGCGGATTCCACGGCTTCGATGAGCCGTTCCTGTTCTTCGGGGCTCTGCGAGGGCTGGCCGAGACCGGCCCACATCTTCTTCATCGACTTGCCGATGTGCTCGGCCATGTGGCGGTAACCGCCGGGGCCGCCGCCCAGGTGCGAGCCGAGGAACGGCCCGACCGTCGACCAGCGGATGCCGAGCGAGTTCGTCATCACCGCGTCCACTTCGGACGGTGACACGACACCCTGTTCCACCAGGTAGATCGCCTCGCGGCTCAGCGCGTTCTGCAGCCGGTTGCCGACGAACCCGGGGATCTCCTTGCGTTCCACCACCGGAGTGCGGCCGACGAACCGGTAGAACTCGACGGCCCGGTCGACCGACTCGGCACCGGTACGCTCGCCGGGGACGACCTCGACCAGCGGGATCAGGTGCGGCGGGTTGAACGGGTGCCCGATGAGGACCCGGGAAGCGTCGTCCAGGTCTCCCGTGAACGCCGTCGAGGGGATCGCCGAAGACGAGCTGAGCAGCAGCGCGTGCGACGGTGCCTCGCGGACCAGGGTCGCGAACAGGTCCTTCTTGAACTCGACGTTCTCGGGCCCGTTCTCCTGCACGACATCCGCGTTCCGGACGGCTTCGGTGACGTCAGCGGCGAGGTGGACGCGAGGGGCGAGGTCCGCGGCGTCCCGGCCGAGATGCGGGGCGAAGTCCGCCAGTGCGCCTGCGACGGCGTCGGCGAGGTCCGGCCGCGGGTCCGAGACCCAGACGTCCAGGTCGTGCGAGGCGAACAACGCCGTCCACGAAAGGCCGATGGTCCCCGCGCCGATCACCGCGGCGGTGCGAAAAGTCATGACCGTGCTCCCTTCAGGTAGTCGAAGACCGGCTTGACCGGGGCGAGCGTCAGGTCGGTGAGGATGTGGCTCGCGGAAACGACCTCCAGCACCGGGAGATCCGCCAGCGGCGCCAGGACGTGCTGGAACAGTTGCAGCCGCGCGGGTCCGGTCCACGCCTCCTTGACCACCACGTCGGTGATCTCGGTGCGGACCAGTTCGAAGACCCGGGGCGAACCGTCGTAGTCCGGGATGGTCTTGAGCATGAACGTCGGCACGGTGATCTGCGCTTCGGCCTCGCGGACGTCCAGCCGGTGGTGCTTGTAGCCCATGGTCGCGGTCGCGACGCGCTGGCTGCCGTAGTCGAGTGTCCCGACGAGCGCGCCGTTCTCGGCGAACAGCTTCGGCGAGCCGATGGTCTTCGGGTACGCGCTGATCTCGCGGCCGGACGCGGTGGCCGGGAAGTTGTCGAGGTACATCGCGTGCAGATACTCGCCGCGTTCGCCCTCGAAGCTCACCGGGATCGCCTGGCCGGACTCGGTGTAGGGCCCGTAGCCGCTGACGTCGCCCATCTTCATCACCTCGAACCGCACCAGCGGCTCGTCGATTTCCAGGGGCTCCGGGACGACGGCGCGCAGGGCGTCGGCGTCGGTGCGGTAGACGATGTTGAGGTACTCGCGGTTGGTGAACCGGGGCACCACCGGCGCGTACGCCGGGTTCGTGAGCGGGGTGGTCACGTGCCGGAGGACTTCTTGCTGCTTCATCTCACTCACCTGTCCACTGCGGAGCGCGGCGCTCGGCGAAGGCCTGCATGCCCTCGCGGACGTCGGCGGACTTCATCAGCGCCGGCATCTCCGAACGCTGGGTGGCAAACGCTTGCGCGTCCGGCACGCCGTCGGCGGTGCGGACGATCTTCTTGACCAGTGCCAGCGCCAGGGGAGCGTTGGCGGCGATCTGCTCGGCGAGTTGCAGCGCGACGGCGGCGGCCTCGCCGCTCGGGACGACCCGGTTCGCCAGGCCCAGCCGTCCGGCGCGCTCGGCGCTGATCGGCTCGCCGGTGAGCAGGAACTCCATCGCCAGGTGGTGCGGGATCCGCTTCGGCAGCCGGATCACGCCGCCACCGGCGGCGATCAGCCCGCGCTTCACCTCGGGCAACCCGAACTTCGCGTCTTCGGCGGCGACGATCAGGTCGCAGCCCAGCGCCAGCTCGAACCCGCCGCCCATGGCCCAGCCCTCGACGGCGGCGATCAGCGGCTTCGACAGCTCCGCCTCGGTCAGCCCGCCGAACCCGCGGCCGGGGATCTCGGGCGATTCGCCCTTCAGCGCCGCTTTGAGGTCCATGCCTGCGCTGAACGAGCCGTCCGCGCCGGTCAGGACGCCGGCCCGCAGTGCGGGATCGGATTCCAGCAGGTCGAGTGCTTCGGCGAGCCCGGCCGCGACGGCGGCGTTCACCGCGTTGCGGGCCTGCGGCCGGTCGATCGTGATCAGCAGCGTGCCGCCGACCCGTTCTGTCCTTACTTCTGTGCTGCTCATGGTTCTTCCTCAGCTGGGTGTGCTCAAAGCGTGGTGGCGAGTTCGCGCAGGACCTCTTCGGTGTCCTGACCCGGCAGAGGCGCCAGGCGCCGGACGGAGCCGGGGGTCGCGGAGAACTTCACCGGGATGCCGATGGTGCGGATCGAGCCCTCGCTCGGGTGCTCGACGACGTCGAGCAGGTGGCCGTCGCGGACGTATTCGTCGTCCTGGGCGTTGTCCAGTTCCAGGACCGGGGCCATCGGGATGCTGTGCTTCGCGCAGACCTCGGTCCACTCTTCGGTGGTCAGCGCCGGGGCGCAGTCGGCGATCAGCTCGGCCAGCGCCTCGTGGTCGGCGCCGTCGATGGCGTCGCCGTTGACGCGCGGGTCCTCGGCCAGTTCCGGCCGTCCGGCGGCGTGGAAGAAGTCGCGGAAGTTCTGCGGGTTGTAGGGGATCACGCAGGCCATGCCGTCCTTGGTGTGCACCGCCTTGTGGCCCGGGTTCATCGACGGGCCGAAGCCGGTCGGGCCCTCCGCGGGTTCGAAGACGTGCCCGGCGAGGTGTTCGACGAGGTTGAACGCGATCAGCGTGTCGGTCATCGGGATCTCGACCCGCTGGCCCTCGCCGGTCTTGTCGCGGTGCACCAGCGCCGCGAGCACGGTGTAGGCGATGGTCAGGGAGGAGACCTTGTCGCCGATGATCGTCGGCAGGTAGACCGGCTTGCCCAGTGCGCGGTTCGCGACGTCGACCAGGCCGGACGACGCCTGCACCGTCTCGTCGTAGGCAGCGTGGCCCGCGCGGTCGGAATCGCTGCGGAAGCCCTGCGCGTGGGCGTAGACCAGGCGGGGGTTGCGTGCGGCGACGTCGGCGTAGTTCATGCCGAGCCTGCTCAGCGCACCCGGTCGCATGTTGGTGATCAGCACGTCTGCGGTGTCGATGAGCTCGAGTGCCTGATCGCGCTGCTCCTCGTCCTTGAGGTTGAGGGCGACGCTGCGCTTGTTGCGGTTCACGTTCAGGTTGAGCGGCGTCATGCCCGGCGTCGTGCGGAACTTGCCCACCCGCACGGTGTCGGCGGGGGACTCGATCTTGATCACGTCGGCGCCGAGGTCGCCGAGGATCTGCGCGGCGTACGGTCCCATGACCACCGTCGAGAGGTCGATCACGCGAACGCCGTCCAGTGGTCCGGTGGCGGTCTGAGTCATTTTGCTTCCCTTCGCCGTTGTTCGCTCTACCTTCGAAGTTAGGCGCGAATGGCGATAAAGGGAATGATCAAGAAACGAAGAATGGTATGACCGCGGTGGTCATACCATTTATTGTCCGAATTGGACGCGTTTGGTCGGCGTGCGCGGGTCGTGAGTGATTATTGTTTTTATCGAGGGGTATGTCAGACGTGTCCTGGCGGTGGCGGACTTCAGGTGGGCGTGTCGGGCCGGGTGAAGGGGGCCTTCGAGACACGATGTCAAGTCATCCGATACCAGGTGCCCCGAATGTGGCATTGGGGACACTCAACGGCCCCAATGTCACAGTGGGCGCACACCTCAACGCCACGGCACGTTTTCCTTACCTCTCAATAGAACGACACTTGCCACCCACGACCACCTTGACCGAGGCGAGAGGCGAGCGACCCTCGTCAGGTCGAAAGCGGTTCGGCGAAGATCTCGCGGACTCCGGCGACGAGTTCGGCGAGGTCGCCGTCCTCGGCGCGGTCCCGCCGCCAGACCAGAGAAGTCTCCAGCTGGGGGCGGAAATCCGCGAACGGCAGGATGGTGGCGCCGTCGACCAGGAACAGGTGCATCGGACTGGCCGGATCGAGCATGGTGATCGAGAACGAAGATCCGTTCGCCACCAATTCCGAGATGCCCGAATATTCGGTTCCGCCGACTTTGAGCCTTTTCTTGATCCCCGCGTTGGACAATTTACGATCCATGTCGTCCGAATAGGCCGGAATGCTTTCCGAGGCGGACGCGATGTAGGACAGGTCACTCAATTCGGCGATGTCCACCGTTTCCCGCCCGGCGAACCGGCCGGCGGGGACGACGGCGCCGAGCCGCTCGACCTGCACCGGGATGATCTCCAGCGCGGGATCGGTGACCGGCATCCGGACCAGCGACAACGCCAGTTTGCCCTCGTGCACCGCGGCGACCAGATCCGGCGTCGTCCCCGGCCAGCGTTTGAGTTCGAACCGGTCGTGACAGTGCTCTTCGAGCCGTTTGACCCGTTCGCGCAGGGCAGGATGCACGCCCGCGGGCATCCCGATGAACACGGTGCTCCGCCGCGGCTTCACCGCCTCCTGCAGCCGCCACGGAATCGCGTTGACCTGGTCGAGGACGTCCCGCGCGATCGGCAGCAGCGCCGAACCGGCCGCGGTCAGCGTGACGTGGTGCGTGCTGCGGTCGAACAGCCTGTGGCCGAGTTCGTGTTCGAGATCCTTGATGCGCTGGCTCAGCGGGGAGGCGGCCATGTGCAGCTTCCTGGCCGCCTGGGAGAAGTTCAGCTCCTCGGCGACGGCGACGAAATACCGCAGGTGCAACATCTCCACGTGATCACCCTAACCGGAAGGCGACGGTGAACGCGGCTCCGCCTTCCGGCGCCGGACCGGCGGTCAGGGTCCCGCCCATGCGGGTGACCAGGCCGTGCGCCAGCGCGAGCCCGATCCCCGAACCGACCGGACGGCTGTCGCGGTACCGCTTGTTCAGCACCCCGCGCTCGAACGCGACCGGGTAATCCTCCGGCGCGAGGCCGGGCCCGCCGTCGCGCACCGCCAACCGGGCCTGTCCCTCGCCTGCGACCAGGGAGAACACGATCGGCGCGCCCGCCGGGGTCACGCGCAGGGCGTTCTCGGCCAGCCCGTCGACGACCTGGCGGAGCCGTCGCGGATCGGCGACGACCGGGACCTCGCCGGGTGTCCGCTCGACCAGCAACGTCACGTTCTGCTGAGCGCAGCGCAGCCGCCAGACGTCGGCGCATTCGTCGACGAGCGCGGCGAGGTCGAGCCGTGCCGGATCGAGGGGGAATTCGTCGGCGCCGAGTCTCGCCAGTTCCAGCAGGTCGCTGACCAGGCGTTCCAGTCGTTGCGCCTCGCGGTGGATGGTCTCCCCGGCTCGGCGGGCGTCCTCGCCTTCGGCCACGCCGTCACTGATCGCCTCGGCGAATCCGGTGACGGCGGTCAGCGGCGTCCGCAGTTCGTGCGACACCGAAAGCAGGAACTCGCGTTGCCGTGCCTCGCTGTACTGCAGGGCGTCGGCCAGTGCGTTGACCGACTTCGCCACGTCCGCGACCTCGGACGGCCCTTCGACGGGAACCCGCAGGTCACGGCGTCCGGAACGCATCCCGTTCGCCACCGACGCGGCCCGGCGCAGCGGACGGGACAGCATCCGGCTCAGCACCAGTCCCGCGATCGCGGCGACCGCCAGCCCGGCGCCCAGCGCGAGCACGGTGTTGCGCACCAGCATCCGCCCACGGGCTTCGCCGGTCTTCGTCGACTGGACGAGCGCGAACGCCGCCCCTTTCGTGCCGACCGTGCGGACCTCGACGAGGTACTGCTGACCTTCGACGAGCACCGTGCCGGAGCGGGTGAACCCGGCTTTGGCGACGGCGATCGCCGCCACCGTCCCGTCGCCGTCGAGTGTCCCGTTCGGACGGCGGACGACGACGTCGATCCCTTGCCCCCGAACGACTTCCGCGACCTTGCCGGCGCCGAGCCGGTTGCCGATCCCGGTCTCGTCGAGCTGGCTCGCGACCACGTCGGCCTGCGCCGAGAGCGACTGCCGGAGCACGTCGGTCCCGGTGGTGCGGATCAGGCGGGCCGCGACCAGTCCGGCCACCACCACCGCGACTGCGGCGATCGCGAGGCACACCACGGTGATCCGCAGCGCGAGCGAGGTCCGCCTCATCCGGCGTCCGCCGCGTACCCGATGCCGCGGACCGTCCTGATCGGACTGTGCTCACCCAGTTTTCCCCGGAGCTGGGCGATGTGGACGTCGACGGTTCGCGTGCCCGCCGAAGCCGCGTAACCCCAGACGGAGCTGAGCAGCTGGTCGCGGCTGAACACCTGGCCGGGTCGTTTCACCAGATGGGTGAGGAGATCGAACTCGGTCGACGTCAGCGCGATCTCGGTGTCGGCGGCCCAGACGCGGCGCTGGGTGACGTCGACGCGAACGCCGCCCGCCGCGTAGGTCTCGGCTGGCGGCGCGGATCCGGCGGCGCGGCGCAGCACGGTCCGCACCCTGGCCGAGAGTTCACGCGGGCTGAACGGTTTCGTCAGGTAGTCGTCCGCGCCGATCTCCAGGCCCAGCAAGCGGTCCAGTTCGTCGTCGCGGGCCGTCACGAACAGCACCGGTGTCCAGTCGCCGTCCGCGCGCAGCGTCCGGCAGATCTCGATACCGTCCATTCCGGACAGTCCGATGTCGAGCACGATCGCGACCGGGCGCAGCCGCCGGATCGTGGCCAGCGCCGCGCCGCCGTCCGCTTCGACCAGCACGCCGAACCCGTCCCGCTTCAGGTAGAGCGAGGCGAGTTCGGCGATCGCGGGGTCGTCCTCGACGACCAGCACCAGCCCGCGTCCCGGTTGTGTCGTCACCGGCAGATCCTGTCACGGGGCCGGGTCGCCGGCCATGTCCTGCTCGATCGAGTCGAGGGTGCGCTGCACGTCGCCGAGTTCGCCCGGCGCCGGTGCCGGACTCGATGCCTCGGTGTCGTCGCAGGCGGCGGTGCCGAACAGCGCGAGCGCGGTGAGACTCGCGGCCAGGAGGCGTTTCACTTGCCCGCCTTGCAGTGCGCGCCCGCGAACGCGTCGAGCTTCTGCTTCGCCGCGGTGAGTTCGGGGAGGCGGCTGCTGCGCTTGTCGGCCCGCTTCTGGAGCCTGTCGGCGGTGTCGTTGTGGTTCTTTTTGCGCTGGTCTTCGGCCCTGGCCTTGAGGTTCGCGACGGAACCGCGGATCTCGGGGCCGCCGTTGATGCGGTCGGTGAGCTTCGTGGTGCGCTCGGTGAGCTTGGGCAGCCATTCGGCGCACAACTGCTGGGACTCTTCGGGGCTGAGCGTGATCGGGGTCTGCGCCGAGGCGGCCGGGGCGAGGGCGATGAGTCCGGCCGCGGTCAGGCAGGCGGCGATGGTGTGTTTCAGCATGCGAAGAGCCTCGCGCGGCCGGATACGAGGAATGTGGGGGTGATGTTCGGGTTCTGTAAGCGATACTCGGACGATGGGGCTGAAGACTTTGACCGCCACCGTGGTGGCGATGCTGCTGGCCACCGCCGCACCGGCGACCGCCGCGCCACCCGCGTTCGTCCTCCGTGACGGCGTCAGCGCACCGGTGTTCTCCTACGAGAAGGCCATCCGCGAGACGGCTTGGGTGGAGACCGGACAGGACCTCGACCGCGACGGACAGGTCGACCGGGTCGCCGCCGACATCGTCCGGCCGTCGGAACCCGCCGGCCGTATTCCGGTGATCATGGACGTCAGTCCGTACTTCGAGAAGATCGGGCGCGGCAACGAGCGGCAGCCGAAGACGTATCTGCCCGACGGCACGCCTTCGCAGTTCCCGCTCTTCTACGACAACTACTTCGTCCCGCGCGGGTACGCGGTCGTGCTGGTCGACGTCGGGGGCACCAACCGTTCGTCCGGGTGCTTCGACGACGTCGCCTCCGGCAACGCGGTCGTGAACTGGCTGAACGGCCGCGCGAGCGCGTTCCGGACGCCGTTCGGGCCGGAGCGGGTCCGCGCGGGCTGGGCGAACGGGTCGGTCGGCGCGATCGGGAAGTCGCAGGACGGTGCGACGGCGATCGGGATGGCGGCGTCCGGGATCGACGGGCTGAAGACCATCGTGCCGATCGCGGGGGTCAGTTCGTACTACGAGGTCCACAACTCGCACGGCGCGTACTTCGGCTGGGCGGGCGGGCCGGGTCTGTACAACCCGCGTGCCGAGAAGCTGTGCCAGCCGTTCGAGGACGACAACGCGAGACGCGCGGGGACGGACGGGAACTTCAACGAGTACTGGCGCGGACTCGACTACGTCGCGAAGACCGGCAAGGTGCGCGCAAGCGTTTTCGCGTCGATGGGCTTCCACGATCTCAACGTCAACCCGATCCAGTTCGGGCCCTGGTGGGAGGCACTGAACGCGTACGGCGTGCCGCGGAAGGCGTGGCTGCACCAGGCGGCGCACGTCGACCCGTTCGACCTCGACCGGTCGCTGTTCGTGAAGACCCTGCACCGCTGGTTCGACCGGTGGCTGCTCGGCGTCCGCAACGGCGTCGAAACCGAACCGGCGATCCGGATCGAACACACCCCGGACCGCTGGACCGACGAACGCCGCTGGCCTCCTGCGACGCGGTCGCACACCCTGTGGCCTTCTTCGGATGGAGGGCTGGGGAAGCGTCCTGCCGCCGGTGCAGCTTCGCTGACCGACGACCCGGCGCGTGGCGCGTCCCAGTGGGTGGAGAGCCCGTCGCAGGCCAGCCCCGAGCGCCTGGTCTTCGCGGGTGAGCCGGTGCGCGCGGACACGCGGATCGCCGGGACCGCCACGGTGACGGTGACCGCGCGCTCGGACAAACCGAGCGCGCGGCTCGGCGCGGTGCTGGTCGACTACGGGCCCGCGACCGTGCGGAACACGAAGTTCCCCGCGCTGGGCATCAAGAACCTGACGACCCGTTCCTGCTGGGGCGCGGGCACCGCCGCCGATACCGGGTGCTTCCTCGACACCGCCGCTGATCCGGTCGCGGTGGACAAACGGATCGTGGCGACCGGCTGGGCGGACCTCGGGCATCATCGGTCGCTGTGGCGGGGCGAGCCTTTGGTACCGGGGAAGGCGTACACGATGACGTTCCGGCTGAGCAGCCTCGACCACGTCGTCCCGGCCGGGCACCGGCTGGCGCTCGTCCTCGGCGGGACCGACGCGGACGTGTTCGATCCGGCGCAGCCCGCGCCCGGTGCCCGGGTGACGTTCGAACTGGGCGGGACTTCGCTTTCGGTACCGGTCGCGAACCGCGTTTAGTCCTCTAGATGCGGTCGGGACGGGGCCGGAGCGTGTCATGAAAGGGGCTTTCAGGACGAAATATGTCCTGAAAGCCCCTTTCATGACACCGTGGCCACCCCGCAAACGGATTCACTCCTGAATGCTCGCGACCGCCCCCGCGATCGATGTCCCCAAAGGCGCATTGGGGTACCAGTGGCTGGTGAGCGCGTGAGGTGTTACCCAAGGTAAGGGGTGTGTGGAAATAGAGACGTTGAACGTCCCTATTTCCACACACCCTCCCGTCTTCGGCTGTCGTGGCCGGGTCGGTCACGCGGGACTGTGTGGATTTCGGGTCATCTAACGCCCCAAAATCCACACAGTCAGTCGCCTGCCCACGATTACGCGGACGTTCGCCCGCGAACTACCGCAATTAGTCCTCTAGATGCGAAGGGCACGGGCACCGCCTGCCGCCACGCGCGGACGAGAGCCTCGTGACACGGCCCTCGCGCGGCGCCCCATAAAGTAGGCGCATGGCAGCCCCACGACGCACGCAGGAGGAACGCAGCGCCGCGATGCGCGTCAGGCTGCTCGACGCCACGATCGACTGTCTCGTCGAGTACGGCTACGCGGGCACCACGACCACCCGCGTCGCGGATCGCGCCGGGGTGACCCGCGGCGCGCAGGTGCACCACTTCCCGACCAAGACCGACCTCGTCACCTCCGCCATCCGGCATCTCGCGGCCAGGCGCACCGAGGTCGCGATGGCCGAGATCGACCGGCTCAAGGCGTCGGCCGACCCGGTCGGGGACGCGTTGCAGCTGCTGTGGGAGATGCACCAGGGCCCGGTCTTCTCGGCGACCGTCGAGCTGTGGGTGGCGTCGAGGACCGATCCGGAGCTGCGTGCGCAGATGGCGGTGGTCGAGCCGATCGCGACGAGCAGCCTGGTCGAGTTCGGCAAGGCGCTGCTCCCGGACCATTCGGCGCATCCGGAGTTCCTGCACGCGGTGTACACGGCGATGGACGTCGTCCGCGGCATCCTCATCGCCAGCTGGGCGACCCGCGACCAGGCCGAACTGGAGGCGCGCTGGGAGCGCGGCCGCCGTCACCTGATCCTGCTGTTCGAGGCGCTGATGCAGCCCACTCCCTCTCGCTAGGCGTGTTACTCTCCCCGGGAGAGTGAGGAGGTCACGTGCTCGGAAACCCGTACGACCCCGACTGCCCCACCCGCGCCCTGCTCGACCGCATCGGCGACCAGTGGACCGTGCTGATCGTCGGCGTGCTCGGCGACGGCCCGCTCCGGTTCACCGAGATCGGCAAGCGCGTGCGCGGAATCTCGCAGAAGGTCCTCACCCAGACGCTCCGCAGCCTCGTCCGCGACGGCATCCTGACGCGGACCGCGTACCCGGAGATCCCGCCGCACGTCGAGTACGAGCTGACCGCCCTCGGCCGCAATCTCGCCGAACCGCTCGAGATGCTCGACAAGTGGGCGCGCGTGCACATGGGCGAGGTCCTCGACGCCCGCAAGAGCTACGACGGCCAGCTCAGCGCTTGACCAGACCGGCCTCGTGCGCCAGCAGGCCCGCCTGCGTCCGGTTCGCGCAGTCCAGTTTGACCAGCATCCGCGACACGTAGCTCTTCACCGTCGCCTCGGCGAGGTGCAGCCGAGCCGCGATGTCCGCATTGGACAGTCCTTCGCCTAGGCAGGCCAGGACGTCCGTCTCCCGTTCTGTCAGCCCTTCGGTCTTCCGCCGCGCGTCGTCACCGCGACGCCGTCCGTCGGCCGACATCGCCACCAGCCGTTGCGCGGCCTCGGGGGAGAGCACGGTGTGCCCGTCGGCGGCCACCCGGACCAGGCCGATGAGGTCCTCGGGCGGCGTCGACTTCACGAGGAATCCGGCCGCGCCCGCCCGCAACGCGCGGATGACGTAGGTGTCCGCGTCGAACGTCGTCAGCGCGACCACCGCGGGCGGGTCCGGGAGTTTCGCGATCCGCTCGATGGCGGTCAGCCCGTCGACACCGGGCATCCGCAGGTCCATCAGCACCACCCGGGGCCGGTGCCGGACCACGGCCTCGACCGCCTCCGCGCCGTCCTGCGCCTGTGCCACGACCTCGATGTCCTCGGCGGAACCGAGGATCGTCCGCAGATGCGCGCAGACCATCGGCTCGTCATCGACGACGACCACCCGGATCACGCATCTCCTTCCGCAGTCGGGACGTAGGCCGGAAGTATCGCATCGACGCGGTACCCGCCGCCCGCTCGCGGCCCGGCTTCGAACCGGCCGCCGATCAGCTCGACACGCTGCCGCAGCCCGGCCAGCCCCGCGCCCGAACCGCTGCCCGCCAGCGCCGGATCCGGGGTGGCACCCGCCCGCGTGTTCTCCACGGCGACGTCCAGGCCACCCGCGTGGTAGCGGAGCTCGACGGTCGCTGTCGAGCCCGGCGCGTGCTTGCGGATGTTCGTCAGCGCCTCCTGCACCACGCGATAGGCGGTGCGGGCGACGGTCGGGGAGATCCGCCCGGGGTCGCCGCGCACGGTCAGCTCGGTCGGGATGCCCACCGACGCCGATTCCGCGACCAGCGTCGCCGGATCGCCCGCCGTGCCGTCGGTGAGCGTGCGCGGCTCCGCGTTCGCGCCGTTGCGCAGCACCCCGACCAGATCGCGCAGTTCGTCGAGTGCCAGCGCGCCTTCGCGCCGGATGTCCTCGGCGGAGGTCCGCACCGCTTCGTCCGCCGAGACGACGCCGAGCGCGCCGGCGTGCAGCACCATCAGGCTCAGCCGGTGCGTGACGACGTCGTGCATCTCCTCGGCCAGTTTCCGCCGCTCCTCGGCGCGGGCACGTTCGGCGAGCAGGTGCTGCTCGCGTTCGGCGCGTTCGGCACGGTCGCGCAGCGAGCGCAGCAATTGGCGCCGGGCCTCGAAGTACAGCGAAATCGACGTGGGCAGCGCCGTGCCCAGCAGGCCGAACGGGGTCGTGCTCCAGTGCGCGTCCCACGGCCGCGACGCGCAGACCACCAGGATCGCGGTCAGCCAGAGCAGCGTCCGCCGGTCCATCAGGCGGGCCAGCTGGCTCAGCACGACCGGGGTGATCGTCGGGACGGTCATCAGCGTCAGCTGCCGCTCCGGCACCAGCAGCCCGGGGGAGAACAGGTCGGACGCGAGCATCAGCAGCGCCCCGGCCGTGATCAGGCCCCCGACCAGCCGCGGGAACCGGAACAGCAGGATCAGCGAGAGATCGAGGAACACCTGCAGGGTGACACCCGCGGCGGGCCCCGCCCACCCGGTGGTCGGTTCGCCGAACACGTACAGGGTGATGTCCAGGCCCACGAACGCGAGCGCCGCCAGCGTGAGCCACACGGTGTCGACCGGACCGGGCCGGAACGGCCTGCTTTTCTCCACCGGCTCAAGGTAACCAGCAGGGTGTCCCCTCGCCCGGGATCCGCAACTTTCGTCTATGCGGTCACCATCCTTACCCGGTTTCCTCCGACCGGCCGTCCGCGGTGAAGTGGAGATCATGAACATCGCGACCCAGACAGTCCGAACAGGACAGGAGCAGGCCTTCGCCCGCCTGCCGGTGTTCGTCGTCGCCGCGCTGGCCGGAGCCGCGCTGCTGGCCACGAGCGGCCGGTACGCGCACGGCTTCGACGAGCTGTACTTCCTGATGGCGGGCCGGGACCATCTGGCATGGGGGTACTTCGACCAGCCACCGTTGATCCCGGCGCTGGCCGGGGCGATGGACTCGCTGTTCCCCGGTTCACTGGTGATGCTGCGCCTGCCGATGACGCTGGCCGCGGCCGCCGGGGTGGTCGTCACCGCGCTGATCGCCAGGGAACTGGGCGGCGGGCGCGGCGCGCAGGTGCTCGCGGCCGGGCTCTACGCCACGTCCGGGACGATCATCGTCAGCCACTGGATCGGCACCTACGTCTTCGACCCGTTCCTGTGGACGGTGATCGTCTGGCTGGTCGTCCGCTGGGTGCGCACCCGCCGCGACGGGCTGCTGGTCTGGGCGGGGGTGGTCACCGCGATCTCGCTGCAGACGAAGTTCCTCATCCCCGCGTTTTGGGCGCTCGCCCTGCTCGCCGCGCTGGTGCTCGGGCCGAGGGAGCTCGTGCGACGGCCGAAACTGTGGCTGGGCGCGGGATTCGCCGTCGTCGCGACGATCCCGACGTTGCTCTGGCAGGCGTCGAACGGCTGGCCGTACCTGATCATGAACGACGTCGTCTCGGCGGAATTCCCCGGCACGTGGCCCTTCCTGCGCGACGGTTTCCTGACGGCCGGCGTCGGGGCGGGCGTGCTCGCGTTCGTCTACGGCCTCGTCCGGCTGCTCTCTTCGCGTGAACTGCGCGGCTATCGCTTCCTGGGGGTAGCGATAGTCACGCTCATCGTCGCGTTCCTTGTGCTGCACGGACGTTCCTACTATCTGATGAGCGTCTTCGCGCTGCCGTACGCCGCCGCGGCGACGGGATTCGCGAAGCACGTCCCTCGGTGGCGGCTCGTGGCGTGGCCCGTGATGGTGCTTTCGGCGGCGATCACCCTCGCCGGCCTGCCGATCTACCCGGCGACGATGACCCGGACGAGTTTCGGCCCGATCACCCTCGGCAGCTCCTTCGCCGGAGGTGAACTGCCGCAGCAGGAACTGGTCAAGGCGATCGGCGAGACCTACGCGGCCCTGCCGCCGGAGCAGCGGGCACGCACCGCCGTCTACGCCGAGATCTACCCGTTCGCCGCCGCGACCGAGTTCTACGGTCAGCGGTACGGCATCGACCACGTCTACAGTGGCCACCGCGGCTACTGGTACTTCGACCGGCCCCCGGAATCCGCGGACAGCGTGCTCTTCCTCGGATTCGATCCGGGACTGCTCAAGCCGTACTTCGCCTCGGTGACACCGGTGGTGGAAGGACTGCTGTGGCGGTATGACGGCAGACAGGGTTCCTGGGACGAGATCTGGCCCAAGCTGGAAAGGCACTGACGATGACCGAACTTTCCCTGCCCGCCAAGGCGTATCTGCTCTCGTGCAACGTCGGCAAGGACAAACTGCGGGACAGGCACCGGACGGCACTGCTGATCCGCGGTGCCGCGCTGACCGACCTCGTGCTGCGCGGCCGCGTCGCCGACGCGGACGGCCGGGTCGCGGTGTCCGGCGCCGGACCGACCGGCGATCTCGTCCTCGACGAGATGCTCGCCGAGATCGCGGGAGAGAGCCCCCGCAAGTGGAAGTGGTGGGTGCGCAAGGACGCGCGCGGAACCTTGGAGGCACTGGAGTCCCAGCTGGACACGACGGGCGTGATCGAACTGAAGACCGGCCGGACACTGGGCCTGTTCCCGTCGCGTCGCCCGATCGTGCGGGACCCCGCCGTCGTCGACAGGCTGCGAGCCCTGGTCGATCAGGCGTTGCGCGGGCCGTCCCCGGCGTCCGATGTGGACGCGAGCGACGCCGCGCTCACCTCGCTGGCGGCCGCCGTCGAACTCCGCGACGTCGTCCCCGGAAAGCTCAGGCGCCAGTACAAGGACCGGATCGAGGAACTGTCGGAACGGGGCGGGGACGCGGTTCCCGCGCTGCGGAAGCTGTTCCGGGAACTGCGGGCGGTGCGGGCGTCCGCCGTGTCCTCAGGCAACGGGGGCTGAGCCGAACAGCCGGTCGAGGTAGTAGTCCACAGTGGACATCGCCTCGTCCGGCGTCCGGTGCTTCATCACGATGTTGGTGCCCTGCGAATCCGCGAGCGCCCAGAGGATCGTCGCCTCGTGCATCGCGTCGGACGACTTGTCGACATCGCCCGCGTCCTGGCCCTGGCGGATCAGCACGGCGAACAGTTCGAACAGCTGAGGCACGCCTTCGGTGAGCGCGACCCCGAAGGAGGGGTCGGAGATCGAGCGGATGAAGAACGCGACACCCATCAGCCAGTCGCCGCGGCGGCGTTCGTCGAGCGGCAGGATCTCGGCGATGATCGCGCGCAGGATGGCCTTGGGGGTGGAAGGCACTTCGCCCGCGTCCAGCCGGGCTTTGAGGCGCTCCTCGTACATCTGCGAGCGGCGCTCGATGGCGAAGAGCAGCATCTCGTCCTTGGTCTTGAAGTAGTGCTGCACCAGGCCCATCGAGATGCCCGCTTCGGCGGCGACGTGGCGGAGGCTGACTCCTTCGAGGCCGCGCGTGGCCGTCAGCCGCCTGAGCGCCTCGGCGATCTCCACGCGGCGCGCGGTGTGATCCACCTGCTTCGGCACCTTCACCATCCGTTCCGAGGTTTGCAATGC
The DNA here is from genome assembly GCF_046549075.1 of Amycolatopsis sp. lyj-84. NCBI lineage: Bacteria > Bacillati > Actinomycetota > Actinomycetes > Pseudonocardiales > Pseudonocardiaceae > Amycolatopsis > Amycolatopsis sp. lyj-84. Next base: position 136,268 of record NZ_JAJPWO010000014.1, on the reverse strand, counting down.
GATCGCATTGCCACTACGGTCCCAGGCTATTACGATGCGATCGCATTGTAAACGAACGTCGGGGGTGAATTCGGTGGAAGCCGATCGGGGGAAGGTGCGGCTGAGGCCGCCACGGAACGTGCTGGATCAGCGGGTCGTGGGCTGGTGGCGGCTGCAGGGGACGCTTTTCTGGGCCTCGCCGGTGCTGGTCCTGGCACTGCTCGGGCTGCTCGTCCCGCCCGCGCGGTTCTGGCTGCTGATGCCGGCGGCGGTGTTCGCGGTGCTGGGCCTGGTCTGGGTGATCGCGATGCCGCTGTGGTGGTTCAAGGTGCACCGCTGGGAGGTCACGGAAACCGCGGTGTACACGCGTTCCGGGTTCTTCTGGCAGGAGTGGCGGGTCGCGCCGATGTCGCGGATCCAGACGGTGGACACCCTGCGCGGGCCGCTGCAGCAGCTGTTCAAGCTGGCGACCGTCACGGTCACCACGGCGTCGGCTCGGGGCGCGGTCAAGATCCGCGGGCTCGACCACGAACTGGCCGCGAGCCTGGCGGAGCAGCTCACCGAAACGACGCAGGCGACGCCGGGGGACGCGACATGACCTCGGGTGAGTTCGAAGGCTGGAGCACGCTCGACAAGCGGACGCTCGCCGTCACCGCGCTGACGATGGCCGGCGCGGCTGTCGGGGCCGCGATCCCGGCCACCGTCGCGATCGTGGGCGGCGGCGGGAACTTCTGGGTCACCCTCGCGTGGGTCGTGGCCGGTGGCGTGGTGCTCGTCGGCGGCGGCGTGCTGCTGGATCTGTTCAACTGGAAGGCCGTGCGGTACCGCGTCACGCAGGACCGGCTGGAGACCGCGTTCACGCTGGTCTTCCGTTCGCGGAAGTCCCTGCAACGCGAACGGATCCGCAACGTCGATCTGACGGCCAACCCGCTGCACCGGCTGTTCGGTGTCGCGGTGGTGACGATCGGCACCGGATCGCACGAGTCGGGCGGGCAGGGCCGGATCAAGCTCAATCCGGTTTCGCGCGCCGAGGCCGAGCGGTTGCGCGCGGACCTGTTGCGCCGTGCGGAAATCGCGGAGACCGACGAGGACGCGCCGCTCGCCGAGCTGGACCGGAGCTGGATCCGCTACGCGCCGATGTCGTTCCTGAGCCCGGCGCTCGGGCTCGCCGCGGGTGGCGGGCTCATGCAGGTCTCCGAGTGGGTGGGGCTCCAGAAGGGCCTGATCGACTGGGTGATCGACCTGTTCAGCGGGATCCCGCTGGTGGTGGCGATCCTGATCCTGCTGGCGATCGCGATGGTCGTCGGCGTGGTCGGCGCGCTCGGCCTGTGGATCGAGATGTGGTGGAACTACCGGCTCGACCGCGAAGCCGGCGGCACGCTGCGAGTGCGCCGCGGGCTGTTCACCACGCGCTCGATCTCGATCGAGGAAGCCCGGCTGCGCGGCATCGACCTCGTCGAGCCGCTCGGGAACCGGATCTCCGGCGCGGCCAGGGTCGACGCGATCGCCACCGGCATGCGGCAGAGCGACGACCAGGACAAGACCGACTACCACACGCTCTTGCCCGCCGCGCCGATCGCGACGGCCAACCGGATCGCCGCGGAGGTCCTGCGCGAGCCGGTCTCGCCGACCGAAGCCGTCCGGCTCACCGGGCATCCGCGAGCCGCGCGGGGACGGCTGCTGCGCTGGTGGGTCGGTTCGGTGGTGGTGCTGCTGGCGATCTTCGCGATCCTCGGCTTCCTGCTCACCGGCGTCCTCCTGGTGATCGGCGCCGCGCTCGGGGTGGTCCTGCTGCCGGTTTCGGTGCTGCTGGCGCTGGACGCCTATCGCAACCTCGGGCACGGGATCACCGGGCGGTACCTCGTCGGGCGGCACGGGACGGTGCGGCGGAGCACGTTCGCGCTGGAGCGCGACGGCGTGATCGGCTGGACGGTCAAGCAGTCGGTGTTCCAGCGGCGCAAGGGACTGCTGACGGTCGTGGCGACCACGGCGGCCGGTTCCGGGGCGTACTCCGTGTACGACGCGGGGGAGGAGCAAGGGCTGCTGTTCGCCGAGGAGTCGGTTCCGGAGCTGCTGACGCCGTTCCTGGAACGCGCCTGAGGCCTCACCCGAAGTACGTGAAGGCCCCCTTACCTACCCTGAAGGTAGGGAAGGGGGCCTTCATGTACTTGGCCCGGACACTTCGGCCGCCGCCGAAACGTCCGCTGGCTACCGTCGTGACATGACCGCATTCGCCGCACTGCACGCCCCCGGTTCCCCGCTGCTCCTGCCGAACGTCTGGGAGTTCGGCACGGCCGCCTTCCTGGCCGCGCAAGGCTTTCCCGCGCTCGGCACCACCAGCCTCGGCGTTTCGGCCGCCGAGGGCGAGCCGGACGGCGCCCCGTCCTCGAAGGACGTCACCGTCCGGCTGGCCCGGCGGCTCGCCGGACTGGACGCGCTGATCAGCGTCGACCTCGCCGACGGGTTCAGCGACGACCCGGGCGAGGTCGGGGCGCTGGCGGCGGAACTCGCCGAAGCCGGCGTCGTGGGCATCAACCTCGAAGACGCCCTCGGCGATCCCGTGCTGCACGCGGCCAAGATCGCGGCGGCGAAGGAGCGCGCTCCCGGTCTCTTCGTCAACGCACGCACGGACACGCATTGGCTGGGAGAGCCCGACATCGAGGCCGCGATCGCCCGCTCTCTGTCCTACGTGGACGCCGGGGCCGACGGGGTGTTCGTGCCGGGGCTCTCCGGGGCCGAGGACGTCGAGCGGCTGGTGAAGGCCGTCGGCGTGCCGGTGAACCTGCTGTTCCTGCCCGGCAAGGTCACCGTCGACGGCCTGGCCGGACTCGGCGTCGCACGGATCAGCCTCGGCTCGCTGCCGTACCGGATGGCGCTGGCCGCCACGCTGCGCACGGTGGAGGCCATCCGTGACGGCGGCGAACTCCCGCTGGTCCCGCCGTCCTACGACGACGTCGCGGCCTTGCTCCCGGAATCTCATTAGCCTCGTGGGCATGCAGACCTTCGGAGCCGAATTCGCCGTCCCGCCCGGTTATCTGAACACGCCCAGCATCGGCATCCCGCCGTCGCACGTGGCCGACGCGGTGGCGGAGGCCGTCGAGCGGTGGCGGCGCGGCGAGGCCCGGCCCTCGGACTTCGACGAGCCCGTCGCGCGGACCCGGGCGGGATTCGGCGCGCTGATCGGGGTCCCGGCGGAGCGGGTCGCGATCGGGGCGTCCGTCTCGCAGCTGATCGCGAACGTGGCGGCCGGGCTGCCCGACGGCGCCAGCGTGCTGGTCGCCGGGAACGACTTCACCAGCGTCACCTTCCCGTTCGCGGCGCAGGCGTACCGCGGGGTGAAGGTCACCGAAGTCCCGCTGGCCGAGCTGACCGAACGCGTCGGCGGGCACGACCTCGTCGCGGTCAGCGTCGTCCAATCGGCGGACGGCACCCAGATCGACCTGGAGAGGCTTCGCGCCGCGGCCGAGGCGGCGGACGCGGCGGTCCTGCTGGACGTCACCCAGGCAGCCGGCTGGCAGCCGCTCGACCTCGGCTGGGCCGATTGGGTGGTTTGCGCCGGGTACAAGTGGCTGCTCGCGCCGCGCGGGGCGGCCTGGATGGCCGTCCATCCGCGAGCGCTGGAGCGGGCGACGCCGGTGGCCGCGAACTGGTACGCCGGGGAAGACCGCTGGCAGACCGTCTACGGCCTCCCTCTGCGGCTCGCGGACGGCACCCGGTCGCTCGACCTGTCCCCGGCCTGGCTCTCGTTCGTCGGCGCCGCCGCCTCGCTGGACTACCTCGGCTCCTTGGATCTCAGCGCCGTCCGCGCGCACTGCGTGGGTCTCGCCGACTCACTCCTCGAAGCGCTCGGGTCACCCGGTCAGGGGAGTGCGATCGTCTCGCTCGACGCGGACGCCGGGAAGGTGGCGGAAGCGGGCATCGTGGCCGGTACCCGGGCCGGAAGGCAGCGATTCGGGTTCCATCTCTACAACACGGCTGACGACGTCGAACGCGTGATAAGCACGTTCAGGTGAACCTTCGGGGCGGCGTGAACTACCGTATGTTCCCGTGGTTGGTGCGCAATTTACCCCGGGAGCGACGGAAACGGCCCGGCTTCAGCCGGTGCGACCGGCAGGGCCGGGTGGGCCGCCGCCCGCCCCGAAGCCGTCGAGGGACACCAAGGGCCTCGCGCTGAAAGGTGCCGGGCTGGTCGCCATCGCGGTCGTCTCGGCCCTGCTCTGGTGGCTGATCCGGCACGAGCCGGAGACGACCCCGGTCGCGGATCCGCCCGCCAAGAGCGGGCAGTTCCAGTACACGCTGATCGAGGGCCCGCAGGTCACCTCCGACTGCGCGAGCAAGGCCTACGGCGACACCAAGGACTTCTTCACCCAGACGCCGTGCACACGGCTTTCGCGGGCGCTGTACACGACCGAGACCGCCGGGAAGAAGGCGCTGGTCTCGGTCGTCCTGGTCACGATGCCCGGCGAGGTCACCGCGACCCAGCTCAAGGCGCTCACCGACAAGGACGGCACGGGCAACGTGTCCGACCTGGTGCGCGACGGCACCTTCAAGGGCCAGGGCGTCCCGAAGATCTCCGGGCAGGACGCGGCTTACGACTCCCACGTCACCGGGCCCGAGGTGGCCATCGTGCTGGCCGGTTTCTACGACAAGCAGACCGACAAGCCGGTGCTGGAGCGGATCGCGACCGACGCCCTGCGGCTTTCGGGTGACCTGCGCCGCTGAGTTTTTCACGCACTTCCCAGTGCTATGAAAGGCCCGTTACTTGCAAAATTTGCAAGTAACGGGCCTTTCATAGCGCGCGCGGCGACGCCTCACCGCCGCCGAAAAGACTTCAGGCCGACTGACCCGGCATCGCGATCGCCACCGGGGACGCGCCGAACTCCGCCCGCCAGGCCGTCCCCCGCCGCGCCGACCCGATCAGCGCGTTCAACGCCGTCGTCCGCAGGGCCGCGTCGTCGGTCCGGTCGATCACGCCGAGCCAGGCCGCCGTCACGTCCGCCTCGGCCGTCGCCACCAGCTCCATCGCCGAGTTCGCCTCGGTCACCGGCTTCGGCGGCACGTACGCGGCCTCCGGTCCCGTGGGTGTCTGGCCCGCCGCGGAAAGCATCCGTTCGCAGACGTTCCGCCGTTTGACGTGCTCGGCCGTGCCCCGCGCCACCGCACCGCTGAAGGCGGCGGGCAGGTAGGCGCTGACCAGCCCGTACACCCAGATCGCCGCGTGTTCGGTGGCCAGCGCCTGCTGGACGGCCTCCGTGGTCTCCCCGCCGAGCTGGACTCCGGCGGGCACCTCGACGGCTCCCGCGTCGTCGCCGCGGCCGAGTTTGTCGGAGCTCTGCTGCAGTGCCGCGCAGCCCGCCGCGATCGACGCGACCATCCCGGCGCGGTAGCGGGGCAGCGAGGGCACGAGACCCTCGGCCTGCTTGCGTGCCTGGGCGAGCCGTTCCTTGAGCCCGTCCACGGACGACGGCGGGGTCTCTCCCGGGCCCGCCTGTTCCGGCTTGGGGCGGTTGAGCCGGTCCACCTCGGGCTTGAGCGCCGCCGCGTGCGCGGCCCGCGCGGTGGCGACGGACTCGGCTTCGGCGCCGGTCAACGCCTTCGCGCCCGCCGCGTCGGTCTCCGCCGCGCGCAGCAGCGGACCCAGCGGATCGGGGGTTTCGTCGAACCCGGGGGAGCAGGCGGCCGCCAACGGCACGGCCAGCGCGGCCAGCGCTCCCATCCGCAGGAAAGCGCGACGGCTCGGCAAGGTGGGCTCGGTCGATCTTCCGGTCACGCCGCCCCATCCTGCCAGTACCCCGTGCGGGGCCGCCGCTCGCGCGTCACGCGGGGGTCACCAGATAAGCTGGCCCACTACCGAACCCGGATCCACACCGCCGGGTCGCCCACAGCCGAACAGGAGCGCTCCACCGTGCCCAACGACCTCGCCAGCAGGCTGGAGCCCATCGTGGCCGAAGCCGTCAAGGCCGCGGGTTTCGACCTCGATTCCTTCGAGGTCCAGCAAGCAGGCCGCCGCCAGCTGGTCAAGGTCGTCGTCGACGGGGACGACGGCGTCGGACTGGACGAGGTGGCGAGCGTCAGCCGCGCGGTTTCCGCCGCGCTCGACGAGAACGAGCACGTGATCGCCAGTGCGTACACGCTCGAAGTCACCTCGCCGGGCCTCGACCGGCCGCTGACCGTGCAGAGGCACTGGCGGCGCGCGAAGTTCCGCCTCGTCAAGGTCACGCCCGTCGAAGGCGCCGCGTTCATCGGCCGCGTGGGGCACGCCGGCGAGAAGGCCGCGCGCGTGCTCGTCGACGGCGAGATCCGGGACGTCGGTTATGCCTCGGTGGCCAAGGCGGTCATCGAGATCGAGTTCAAGCAACCACCTGCCGAGGACCTGAAACTGTTGGAAACCGATGCGTCGGCCCTGAACGCCGCCACCACAGAGCCGAAGGAGGAGCCGAAGTGAACGTCGACATCGCCGCGCTGCGCGCGATCGAACGGGACAAGGACATCCCCTTCGAGACGGTGATCGAAGCGATCGAGACCGCGCTGCTCACCGCGTACAAGCACACCGAGGGCCACCAGCCGCACGCCCGGATCGACATCGATCACAAGAGCGGCCTCGTGCGCGTCCTCGCGCACACCCTCACCCCGGACGGCCAGACCGACGAGGAGTGGGACGACACCCCCGAAGGCTTCGGGCGGATCGCCGCGACCACCGCGCGGCAGGTCATCCTGCAGCGCCTGCGCGACGCCGAGCACGAGAAGACCTTCGGCGAGTTCTCCGCCAAGGAGGGCGAGATCGTCGCCGGTGTGGTGCAGCGCGACGCGCGCGCCAACGCCCGCGGCATGGTCGTCATCCAGGTCGGCGACATCGAAGGCGTGCTGCCCTCGATCGAGCAGGTCCCCGGCGAGTCCTACGAGCACGGCAACCGGATCAAGGCGTTCGTCGTCACCGTCGCGCGCGGCAACCGCGGACCGCAGATCACGCTGTCGCGTTCGCACCCGAACCTGGTGCGCAAGCTGTTCGCCCTCGAGGTCCCCGAAATCGCCGACGGCACGGTCGAGATCGCCGCCATCGCGCGCGAGCCGGGGCACCGGACCAAGATCGCCGTCCGCTCGACGGTGCCCGGCGTCAACGCCAAGGGCGCCTGCATCGGCCCGGTCGGCGCGCGGGTGCGCAACGTGATGAGCGAACTCGCGGGTGAGAAGATCGACATCATCGACTTCTCCGAAGACCCGGCGAGGTTCGTCGGGAATGCGCTGTCGCCCGCGAAGGTTGTCTCTGTTCGGGTCGTCGACGAGCGGGCCAAGACCGCTCGCGTCGTCGTCCCGGACTTCCAGCTTTCGCTCGCGATCGGCAAGGAAGGGCAGAACGCCCGCCTCGCCGCCCGTCTCACCGGTTGGCGAATCGACATCCGCAGCGACGCCGCCCCTGAGCAGGGTGATGAAGCACACGCCGGGCAGGCGCGGCCCGCCGCGGCAACCGGTTCGGCTGAGTGAAGGTCGAAGCGCTAGACTTACGAGTGGTTCAGAGCCCGCGGCCGGGAACCGACCTCCAGCGCGACCGGGAAACTCCGGTTCGCACCTGTGTGGGTTGCCGTCGGCGGGCCTTGATCGGTGAGTTGCTGCGAGTGGTCGCGGCGGACGGACGGCTGATCGTCGACGAGCGTCGGCGGTTGCCGGGCCGGGGTGCTTGGTTGCACCCCGTGCCGGACTGTCTTGCCAAGGCCGAGCGGCGCAGAGCGTTTCCCCGAGCACTTCGTGTTCCGGGGTCGCTTGACGCCCAAGGTGTCCACGAACGCCTGGAGCGGCTCGCCGAAAGCTGAAGGCGCCGGGACATCCCCGGTGCCAGTTGGAATCAGGAAGCAGGTCGACCCGTCATGAGTCAGCCGTGAAGCTGAATCAATGAACGCGCGACAATAGGACGAGGTCTGCGGGTCTGCCGCCGGCCTCCCCAGATGAGGAGAGCTGTGCCAGGCAAGGCCCGAGTACATGAGCTCGCGAAAGAGCTCGGCATCACCAGCAAGGAAGTTCTCGCCAAGTTGAAGGAACAGGGCGAGTTCGTGAAGTCCGCGTCGTCCACCGTCGAGGCGCCCGTCGCCCGCCGTCTCCGTGACGCGTACCCGTCCAAGGACGGCAAGAAGAAGCCGGTTCCGACCCCCGGTCCGCGTCCGTCTCCGGCGCCGCCCGCGAAGCCCGCCTCCCCGGCTCCGGCCGCGAAGCAGGCTCAGCCCGCGCCCGTGGCGAAGACCGAGGCCCCGGCGGCCGCCCCCGCGGCGTCCGCTCCGGCCGCGTCGTCGGCCCCGGCTCCGGCCCAGCAGCCGTCCCGTCCCTCCACCCCGGGTGTCCGCCCGGGTCCGCGCCCCGGCCCCCGGCCGCCGGCGCCGAAGGAAGAGGTCGCTCCGGCGGCGAAGGCCGCTCCGGCCGAACCCCAGCAGGAGACCCCGGCAGCACCGGCCACCCCGCCGGCGTCCTCGACGCCGTCGCAGGGTTCGGTCGTGCCGCCGAAGCCGCAGGGCCCCAAGCCCGGCGGCCCCAAGCCCGGCCCGCGCACCCCGCGTGTCGGCAACAACCCGTTCGGTGTGGGATCCGGTGCCCCGGCCCAGCGTCCGTCGGGACCGCGTCCCGGCGGCGGGAACCAGCAGGGCGGCGACAACCGTCCGCCGCGTCCCGGTGGCGGCCAGCAGGGTGGCGACACCCGCCCGCCGCGTCCCGGTGGCGGCGCTCCCGGTGGTAACCGGCCGAACCCGGGCAACATGCCCCCGCGCCCGAACCCCGGCATGATGCCGGGCCGTCCGGCCCGTCCGGCCGGTGGTCCCGGTGGCGCCCGTGGCGGTCCCGGCGGCGGAGCCCGTGGTGGCCCCGGCGGCGGCGCTCGTGGCGGTCCCGGTGGCGGCGGCGGAGGTTTCCGCGGCGGTCCCGGTGGCGGCGGCGGTGGCGGTGGCGGTTTCCGTCCCGGCGGCGGTGGCGGTGGCGGTGGTTTCCGTCCCGGTGGCGGTGGCCCCGGTGGCGGTGGCGGTGCCCCGGCCGGTGGCGGCGGTTTCCGCGGCGGCGGCGGTCGTGGTGGCCCCGGTGGCCGTGGCGGTACCGCGGGTGCCTTCGGGCGTCCCGGTGGTCCCGCTCGCAAGGGCCGGAAGTCCAAGCGCCAGAAGCGCATGGAGTACATGGACAACATGCAGGCGCCCAGCGTCGGTGGCGTTCGCCTGCCCAAGGGCAGCGGCGAAACGATCCGTCTGCCGCGTGGCGCTTCGCTGACCGACTTCGCCGAGAAGATCGACGCCAACCCGGCTTCGCTGGTGCAGGTGCTCTTCCACCTCGGTGAGATGGTCACGGCGACGCAGTCCGTGTCGGACGACATCCTCGAGCTGCTCGGCGGCGAGATGAACTACGTCGTCCAGGTCGTCAGCCCGGAGGAAGAAGACCGCGAGCTGCTGGAGACCTTCGACATCACCTACGGCGAAGACGCGGGTGAAGAAGAAGACCTGCAGGTCCGTCCGCCGGTCGTGACCATCATGGGTCACGTCGACCACGGTAAGACCCGACTGCTCGACACGATCCGCAAGACGAAGGTGCGCGAGGGCGAAGCCGGTGGCATCACCCAGCACATCGGCGCCTACCAGATCGAGACCGAGCTCGAGGGCGTCCCGCGTCTCGTGACGTTCATCGACACCCCGGGTCACGAGGCGTTCACCGCCATGCGTGCCCGTGGTGCGAACGCCACGGACATCGCGGTCATCGTGGTCGCGGCCGACGACGGCGTCATGCCGCAGACGGTCGAGGCGATCAACCACGCGCAGGCCGCCAAGGCCCCGATCGTGGTCGCGATCAACAAGATCGACAAGGAGGGCGCGAACCCGGACAAGATCCGGCAGCAGCTCACCGAGTACAACCTCGTGGCCGAGGAGTACGGCGGCGACACGATGTTCGTCGAGATCTCGGCGCGGGAGAACATCAACATCGATGGTCTCCTCGAGGCGATCCTGCTGACCGCGGACGCCGCACTCGACCTCCGGGCCAACCCGGACATGGAGGCCCAGGGTGTCGCGATCGAGGCGCACCTGGACCGCGGTCGCGGTCCGGTCGCCACGGTGCTGGTCCAGCGCGGAACGCTGCGCGTCGGTGACTCCGTCGTCGCCGGTGACGCGTACGGCCGCGTGCGGAAGATGGTCGACGAGCACAACGTCAACGTCACCGAAGCGACCCCGTCGCGTCCGGTCCAGGTCATCGGGTTCACCTCGGTGCCCGGCGCCGGTGACACGTTCCTCGTCGTCGACGAGGACAGGGTCGCCCGGCAGATCGCCGAGCGGCGTTCGGCCCGTACCCGCAACGCGCTCAACGCGTCGCGTCGTAAGCGGGTCAGCCTCGAAGACCTCGATGAGGCCTTGAAGGAGACGAGCACCCTTAACCTGATCATCAAGGGTGACAACTCCGGTACGGTCGAAGCGCTCGAAGCCTCGCTGATGCAGCTGGATGTCGGCGAAGAAGAGGTCGAGCTCAACGTGGTCCACCGCGGTGTCGGTGGCGTCACGGAGTCCGACATCGACCTGGCGACCGCGTCCAACGCGATCGTCCTGGGCTTCAACGTGCGGGCACAGGGCAAGGCGACCGAGCGGGCCACCCGCGAAGGCGTCGACGTCCGGTACTACACGGTCATCTACCAGGCGATCGACGAGATCGAAGCCGCGCTCAAGGGCATGCTCAAGCCGATCTTCGAAGAGGTCGAGCTGGGCAAGGCCGAGATCCGCGGGATCTTCAAGTCGTCGAAGGTCGGCACGATCGCGGGTTGCATGGTCATCTCGGGCGAGATCCGGCGTAACGCCAAGGCGCGTCTCCTCCGTGACGGCAACGTCATCGTCGAGAACCTGCCGATCAACTCGCTGAAGCGCGAAAAGGACGATGTCACCGAGGTCCGCGAGGGCTTCGAGTGTGGTCTCACCTTGGGCAGCTACAGCGATTTGAAGCTCGGAGACGTCATCGAGACGTACGAGCAGCGCGAAAAGCCGCGTGCGTAAGTGACACGGCGGCGCTCCCTCGCATCTGGGCGGGGGAGCGCCGCTTCACTTCTATCCAACCCAGAACCCCCATGTTCGTAGGAGCTCTTGAGCTCGACATCCTGCTGGGCGACGTTCACTCGCTCAAGCAGAAGCGATCCGTGATCAAGCCGGTGCTGGCCGAGGTGCGCAGGCGTTTCGACGTCTCCATCGCCGAAGCCGGGCAACAAGACCTGCACCGGCGGGCGCTGATCGGTGTGGCCGTGGTCGCGGCGACTGGCGAGCACGTCCGGGACGTGCTCGACTCGTGTGAGCGCTTCGTGGCCGGAAGGCCGGAGTTGGAACTGCTCTCCGCTCACCGCCGGCTGCTCGGCCCAGATGACTGACGGAAAGATCTTTCGAGGAGAAGAATCCCATGGCCGACCCCGCTCGGGCCCGCAAGCTCGCCAAGCGGATCTCACAGATCGTCGCGCACGCGATCGAGCACGACATCAAGGATCCGCGGCTCAACCACGTGACGATCACCGACACGAAGATCACGGCCGACCTGCACGACGCCACGGTCTACTACACGGTGCTCGGCGAGAACCTGGAGTCCACGCCCGATCACGCCGGTGCCGCGGCGGCGCTCGAATCCGCCCGTGGCGTGCTGCGCACGAAGGTCGGACAGGGCACTGGAGTCCGCTACACTCCGACGCTGGCCTTCGTGGCCGACAGCATCCCTGAGGACGCCAAGCGCATCGAGGACCTCCTCGCGAAGGCCAGGGAAGCCGATGCCGAGGTCGCCCGCCGGGCGACAGGGGCACAGCACGCCGGTGAAGCCGACCCGTACAAGCCGCCGCGGGAAGAGGCCGAAGACGATGAGTTCGCCGATGAGGAGACCCGGGGCTGAGCGAGTGAGCCACGCCGTGACCCGGCGTGGCCTGCTGCTCGGAGCCACGGCTCTCGGGGGCACGGCACTGCTTTCCGCTTGTGGTACCGGAAGAGCACCCCTGATGGGGCCACCACCGGTGGCCCCGCCGACCAGGCCGACCCCGTTGACCGAAGCGGTCACGGTGCAGAAGATGCGGTCGGCGGCCCGGAACCGGGACGTCAACCTGGTCATCATCGCCCCTGACGGCGTGTCCCGGGTCGGGCTGTCCGTCTGCGTCGCCCTGCACGGGCGCGGGGCGGACGCCCGGACGTTCCTGAACCTCGGTGTGCAGGACGCGCTGAACAAGGCCGTCTCGGCCGGCATGCCCGCCTTCGCGGTGGCCGCGGTCGACGGCGATGACTACTGGGTGGACGTCGGCAAGGGCGACGACCCGCAGCGCATGCTGTCCGCCGAACTCCCCGGCTGGCTCGCCCAGCGCCAGCTGCGGCCGCCGACGGCGATGTTCGGGATCTCGATGGGCGGTTTCGGTGCACTGCGCTACGCCCGCGACCACAAGGACCTCAAAGCCGTCGCCGTCGCGAGCGCCGCCCTGTTCGTGAGCTGGCCCGATGCCAAGTCCCGCAAGGTTTTCGCCGATCGCGCGCAGTGGGAATCGCATGAGCCGCTGCTGCACACCGACGACCTCTCGGCGGCGTCGACAGGGGTGTGGTGCGGGAATTCGGATCCCTTCGCCCGGGCCGACCGCAAGCTCATCAAAGCGCTCGATCCCGCCGTCGCGAAGATGTCCCCCGGTGAGCACAACGACGACTACTGGCGCGAGATCATGCCCGAGGTGGTGAAGTTCGTGGGGGACCGGATGGCCTGACCGCACGCGCCGCCTCCCCTCCCCGACGCTATGAAAGGCCCGTTACTTGCAAATTTTGCAAGTAACGGGCCTTTCATTGCACGCGCCGCACCCAGAGGACTACTTGCGCGGAAGACCCTGCGGGTTGATCTGCGACGCCTCCACGGCCTCGTTCCCCAGGTTCCAGCGCTTGAGCACCTCGGCGTACTGGCCGTTGGCGAGCACGCTCTGGATGGCCTGGCGCAGCGGCTCGGCGAGCCCGTTGCCCTTCTTGGTCATCGCGGCGATGTCGGCCGGGATCTGGCCGCCGCCGGACACCGTCCCGACGATCTTGGTCTGCCCGTCCACGGCGACGTGGTACGAGGCCGTCGGGTTGGGGCCCGCGTAGGCGTCGATCCGGCCGGACTGCAGCGCCAGGTAGTAGTCGGTGGTGTTCTGGAAGTACTGGAACTCCACCGGCTTCAGGCCCGCGGCCTTGTTCTGCTCGTCCCAGCGCACCAGGATCTGCTCCTGGTTCGTCCCGGAGCCCACGCCCACCTTGAGCCCGGCGATGTCCTTGGGCTCCTTCACGGTGACGTCGCGGGTCTTCTTGACCTCGAAGGCGATGGTGTCCTTGCGGTAGGTGGCGAAGTCGTATTTGTCCTTCCGTTCCTCGGTCACGGTGATGTTGGAGAAGCCAGCCGCGTACTGGCCCGTCTCCACCGAGAGGAAGAGGTTCTCCCAGGACGTCGCCTGGAGGTCGAGTTCCAGGCCCAGCACGTCCGCGACCAGTTGCGCGATATCGGTTTCGACGCCGATCACCGTCTTGTCGTCGTCGGCGCGGAACGACAGCGGGGGAGTGCCGTTGCCGGTGGTCCCGACGGTCAGCTTCCCGGTGTCACGCACCGCTTTCGGCACCAGATTCGCGACGGCGTCGACCTTCTGCGCGCGGATCCGGTTCTGCTGCGCGGTGATGTTGATCCCTTCGGTCCCGGGCAGCGGGGCGGCGGGGGCCGCGGCTTCGGTCGTCCCGCACGCGGCCAGCGCGACCGTGGACAGGAGCAGGATCGGGTACAAGAGCTTCTTCACGGTGGTACTCCCGGGTTTTCTCAAAGGACCTTTTCGAGGAATGCCTTGGTGCGGGGATGCTCGGGCGTGTCGAGGACCTGTGCGGGCGGGCCCTGTTCGACGACGCGGCCGGCGTCCATGAACACCACGGTGTCGGCCACTTCCCTGGCGAAGCCGATCTCGTGGGTGACGACGATCATGGTGGTGCCGTCGCGGGCGAGTTTCTTGATCACGTCGAGTACCTCGCCGACCAGTTCCGGGTCGAGCGCGGACGTCGGTTCGTCGAACAGGAGCACTTCGGGGCGCACCGCGAGCGCGCGGGCGATCGCGACCCGTTGCTGCTGCCCGCCGGACAGTTGCCGCGGGTAGGCGTCCGCCTTGTCCACGAGCCCGACCAGCGCGAGCAGTTCGCGCGCGTGGGCTGTCGCCTCCGCACGGGAGCGGCGTTGCGCGGAAACCGGTGCCTCGACGATGTTTTCCAGCGCCGTGAGATGCCCGAACAGGTTGAAGTTCTGGAACACGAACCCGATCCGCGTGCGCTGCTTGAGGATCTCGCGCTCGCGCAGTTCGTGCAGCCGGTCGCCCGAGCGCCGGTACCCCATGAGTTCCCCGCCGACGCTGATGAAGCCGCGATCGGCGCGGTCGAGATGGGTGATGAGCCGCAGCAGCGTGGATTTCCCGGAGCCGGACGGGCCCAGCACCACGGTGACCTCGCCGGAGCGGACTTGGAGGTCGACCCCGTCGAGCACGGTGAGCGGGCCGAAGGCCTTGTGCACGCCGCGGACGTCCACCTTGAAGTCGTCACTCATCGGGTCGCCGCCTTCAGTTTGGCGAGGCCGGCGCGGGCCTTCTGCAGGGGAGTGGGCGGGACGGTGCGCAGGGCGCCCTTGGCGTAGTGGCGTTCGACGTAGAACTGCGCCACCGAAAGGAGCGTCGTCAAGAGCAGGTACCAGGCGGTGGCGACCAGCAGGAGCGGGATCACCCGGCCGCTGCGGCTGTAGATCACCTGCACCTGGTAGAAGAGTTCCGGCAGGGCCATCACGTACACCTGCGAGGTGTTCTTGACCATGCCGATGATCTCGTTGGCCGCGTTCGGCACGATCGAGCGCATCGCCTGTGGCAGCACGATTCTGCGGAACTGCCTGCTCGCCGGGATGCCCAGCGCCGCGGCCGCCTCCCGCTGTCCCTGATCGACAGCGAGGAATCCGGCGCGCACGATTTCCCCGGCATAGGCGGCCTGGTGCAGGCCGAGGCCGAGCCCGGCCGCGAGGAACGGCGGGATCAGGCTCATCGTGTCGAACGAGACGAACGACGGTCCGAACGGGACGCCGAAGGAGATCTGGTTGTAGAGAATGGCGAGGTTGTACCAGAAAAGCAGCTGGAGAATGAGCGGGACCGACCGGAAGATCCACGTATAGGTCCAGCTGACCGAACGGAGGAGCGGATTCCGGGAAATGCGCATGAGCGCGAGAACCGTGCCCAGAACGAATCCCGCGACTACGCCGAATGCCGTCAATTCCACGGTCAGGACGACCGAAGAGAGAACGGCGTCGGCGAACACGTAATCGGCGACGACCGACCATTCCCAGGCCTGGTTGGTCACCAAAGCGTGTCCGGCCATGGCCACCAGGACCGCGACCACCGCGGCGGCCAGCCAGGTCAGTGGCCGCCTGGCGGGCACGATCCGCAATCCTTCCTCCGGCCGGGCAGGTGCCGCAGGCGGCGCTTCTAGGTCACTCGTCATCAGGCACCTGTCTCGCGGGAAATGGGCAGCATGAATCAACCGAAAGCGGAAAGATCGAAAAGGAAATGCCGTCGACGCGGCATGGATCGCCGTGTTCCTTGTCGTCGAGCCGACTTTAGGAAGATGTGCCCGTTCCGGTCAACGAAGCCGGTTCCGGTTCCAAATGCTGGAAACGCCCGCGGGTCAGGCCGGTTTGGCCGCGACGATCAGGTCCCGCACGATAGCCTGGTCCACCCGGTGCGAGAACTCCGCGAACGGGCCGTCCTCGCGGACTTCCAGCCCCGCCTTGTCCAGGATCGCGGCGAGTTCCTCGCGCGGCGCGACGTTGGTGTTCCAGGAGATGCCGAGCGCGCCGCCGGGCCGCAGCACCCGGGTCCACACCGGGACGGCGGCCGCGAGCAGGTCCCGCGGGCTGCGCGCGAGCGACGCGTCCTGCGTGCGGTGGCTGCCGTGCTGCACGCCGTACGGCGCGTCGGTGACGATGAGATCCACGGAGTTGGCCCGCAGCAGTTCGTCCGTGGTGAGCGTGTCGCAGTTGAGGTAGCTCAGCTTGCGGACGTCGCCGGCCTTGTACTGCTCTTTGGTGATCCCGAAACCGATGTCGAGCCGCCTGCCGAGCCGGACCTTGTTGCGCCGCACCTGACCGGACTCCGCGGTGTGCTTGATCCGCTTCTGCTTCAGCCAGGTCTTGACGAACATCTCGTAGGAGTCGAAGTCCTTGCCGTCGACGTCGAGGCCGGTCGCGTCGAAGCCGTACATCATCGCCTGGTTCAGCGTGGTGCCGCGGCCGCACAGCGGATCCAGCAGGTGCAGCGGCTTCTCCAGCATCGCGGCCGGGTCCGCCGTCGACAGCAGGGTGATGTTGACGAGGAGTTTGGTGAACAGCTCGTTCGTCTTGCCCGGGTACTTCTGGATGGTCAGCAGATCCGAGTCGAAGTTCGCGAGCGGGGTGATCGTGACCGGCTTCAGGACGCCGTCGCCGAGTTCGAACAGCGCGTACAGCGCGGAAAGGTTCGAGAGGAGCGCGAGATCGCGCTCGCTCAGCGGGGCGGGCGTGGTGAAGGTGAGGTAGCCGACGCCGCCGAGTTCCGTCTCGCCGATCTCGGAGATTTCGGTCTCCAAAGCGGACAGACCGAACACCGCCAGCTCCGCGCGCAGCAGGGCCGGAGTGGAGTCGGTGTAGACCCGGTTGGCGGACGGGTAGATCAGGATCGCGTACTCGGACATCCCGAAGAGCGTAGCTTGACTGTTCGTGACGACCACTTTGGCGCAGGACCTCAAGGACGCCGCCGCCCTGCTGGCGCGCGCGAACGACGTGACACTGCTCGGCCACGTGCGCCCGGACGCGGACGCGCTGGGCAGCGCGCTGGCGCTCGGACGGGCACTCCACCTGCGCGGTGGCGTCGAGGTCCGGGTCTCGGTCGGCGAACCCGAGGAGATGCCCGAAACCCTGCGGAGCCTGGACGTCGGCGGGCTCTACGTCCCCGCGAGCGAGCTTCCGGAGAGTGAGCGGCTGCTGGTCGCGCTCGACACGCCCACCCCGGGCAGGCTCGGGAAACTCGCGCCGCGCGTGGACGCCGTCCGCGCGGCCGGCGGCGACGTCCTGGTGATCGACCACCACGCGTCCAACGTCTTCTTCGGCACGAAGCACGTCGTCGACGACAGCGCCGAAGCCACCGCCGTCCTGGTCTTCGCGTTGCTGGCGGAACTCGGCGCCGAGATCGACGAGCCGATCGCGCGCTGCCTGTACGCGGGGCTCGTCACCGACACGAGCGGGTTCCGCCGTGCCCGCCCGTCCACGCACCTGATGGCGGCGAAGCTGCTCGAGGCCGGTGTCGACCCGGACAAGGTGGTTCGCGAGATCGTCGACGATCACCCGTTCGCGTGGTTGCCGATGCTTTCGGACGTCCTCGCGGGGGCCCGGCTCGAACCGGACGAGGCGCGTGGCTTCGGGCTCGCGTACGCGGTCGTGAGCCTCGACGCCGCGCGGACGGTGCGCGGGGAAGAGGTCGAAGCGGTCATCGACGTCGTCCGGTCCACTCGGGAAGCCGGGGTCGCCGTGGTGCTCAAGGAAGCCGAACCGACCGGGCCGCGGCAGCGGTGGACGGTCTCGCTCCGCTCGGCGGGCGGTGTCGACGTCTCCGCCGCGGCGGGGGAGCTGGGCGGCGGCGGACATCGCCAGGCGGCCGGGTGCACCGCGGAGGGCACCGCGGACGAGGTACTCGACAGGCTGAGGGCGGCGCTGTCGCGAGCACCGCTGCTGTGACCCGCTGACCGGGACCGCCCAAGATCGACACGGTCACCGTCCGTGGCCCTTTACGCTGCGGAGGTGTCTCAAGCCTCCGAAACCGACGAGCGGGTCCCGCCGAAACGCGTACTCGGGCTCGCCGTGCCCGCACTCGGCGTCCTCGCCGCCGAGCCGCTGTACGTCCTGGTGGACACGGCCATCGTCGGGCATCTCGGCGCGTTGCCGCTGGCGGGGCTCGCCGTCGGCGGTGTCGTGCTTTCGCAGGTCTCCAGCCAGCTGACGTTCCTCTCGTACGGGACCACGTCGCGGACGGCGCGGCTGCACGGCGCCGGACGTCGTGGCGAGGCGGTCAGCGAAGGGGTCCAGGCGACCTGGCTGGCGGTGATCGTCGGGCTGGTCGTGATCGTCGCCGGGCAGCTGCTGGCCGCGCCCATCGCCCGGGTCCTGTCCGGGGACCCCGCGATCACCGACGCCGCCGTCTCCTGGCTGCGGATCGCGCTGTTCGGGACGCCGTTCATCCTGATCACGATGGCCGGGAACGGCTGGATGCGCGGTGTGCAGGATTCCGCCAAGCCGCTGCGCTATGTCCTGGCGGGCAACGGGATCTCCGCCGTGCTGTGCCCGGTGCTGGTGTACGGCGCGGACTGGGGACTGGAAGGTTCCGCGATCGCGAACGTCGTCGCGCAGGTGATCTCGGCGTCGCTGTTCATCGTGGCGCTGGTGCGGGAGCGGGTCCCGCTGCGCCCGGAGCCGAAGGTGATGCGCGCCCAGCTCGGCCTCGGCCGGGACCTGGTGCTGCGCAGCCTCGCCTTCCAGGCGTGCTTCGTATCGGCCGCCGCGGTCGCCGCGAGGACGTCCACCGGCGCTGTCGGCGCGCATCAGGTCGTGCTGCAGCTGTGGACGTTCCTGGCGCTCGTGCTGGACTCGCTCGCCATCGCCGCGCAGTCGCTCGTCGGGGCCGCCCTCGGCGCCGGGGCGAGCAAACGGGCGCGGGGCGTGGCGAGCCAGATCACCGTCTACGGCCTGGTGTTCGGCTGTTTCCTCGGGGTCGTGTTCGCGTCGCTGGCCGGGGTGCTGCCGCAGGTGTTCACTTCGGACGCGACCGTGCTCGGCGAGATCCCGCACGCGTGGTGGTTCTTCGTCGCGTTGCAGCCGATCGCGGGGGTGGTGTTCGCGCTCGACGGCGTCCTGCTCGGCGCGGGTGACGCGGCGTTCCTGCGCAACGCGACGCTGCTGAGCGCGGCGCTGGGGTTCCTGCCGCTCGTCTGGCTGTCACTCGCGTTCGGGTGGGGGCTGGCCGGGATCTGGACCGGGCTCTCGCTGTTCATGGTGCTGCGGCTGGCGACCCTGCTGGTGCGGTGGCGCTCCGGGCGCTGGGCCGTGGAGGGCGCCGTCCGCGCTGCTTGACCCCGCGGGGGAGCGTGTGGCGAAAACCACCCGGGTAACGGGTATGTTTCGCCATTGCTTAGGAGCTACAACTATATGAGGCGGCAGTGCGGGCGTCTTCACTTGCCCGAACCGTTCTCGAGGAGGAAACACTGTGACAGGCCGAGCCACCCGCCGGTCCTGGTTCATCTGGTTCGCCGCCGTCACCGTCTACCTCCTCGCCGTCTTCCACCGCACGTCGTTCGGCGTCGCCGGGCTGCAGGCCGCCGACCGCTTCGGCGTCGGCGCGGCCGCGCTCGGCACGTTCACCGTCCTGCAGGTCGGCGTCTACGCCGCGATGCAGATCCCCACCGGCGTCCTGGTCGACCGCTACGGCCCGCGCCGCGTGCTCACCGCCGCCGTGTTCTTCCTCGGCCTCGGCCAGATCCTGCTCGCGATCGCCGATTCCTACCCGCTCGGCCTGGTCGCGCGCGGTGTCGTCGGCTTCGGCGACGCGCTGACGTTCGTGAGCATCATGCGGCTGATCGCCGCGCATTTCCCCGGCCGCCAGTACGCCCTGCTCGCCGCGCTGACCGGGGCCATCGGGTACGTCGGCAACCTCGCCGCGACCGTCCCGCTCGGCCTGCTGCTCGACGGGCCCGGCTGGACCCCGACGTTCCTCGCCGTCGGACTGGTGACGGCGCTGTACGCCGCCGTCGTCGCCCTTCGCGTCAAGGACTCCCCGCCCGGGGAGCCGGAGCTTGCGCGCGGAAGGGTGCACCCGAAGGTGCTCGGCCGCCAGGTCGCCGAGGCGTGGCGGACCCCCGGGACCAGGCTGGGATTCTGGGTCCACTTCAGCACGATGTTCGCGCCCAACGTGCTGACCATGCTGTGGGGTGTCCCGTTCCTGGTGCAGGGACAGGGGTATCCGAAGTCCACCGCGAGTTCGCTGCTGATCGTGTTCGTGTTCGGCTCGATGATCGGCGGCCCGTTCATCGGCGGCCTGATCGGACGGCGTCCGTCGCTGCGGATGCCGCTCGTCGGCGGGTACATCGGCGTCGCCGCGGTGATCTGGGCGGTCCTGCTCGGCTGGGGCGGGACGACCCCGGTCGCGGTCCTGGTCCCCGCGTTCGCCTTCCTTTCCCTCGGCGGACCCGCGTCGATGATCGGCTTCGCGCTGGCACGGGACTACAACCCGCTCTCGCGCGTCGGCACCGCGACCGGTGTCGTGAACGTCGGCGGGTTCGTGGCCACGACGATCTCGGCGCTCGCGGTCGGTGTCCTGCTGGAGTGGACCGGCGGCGCGTTCCGCCTGGCGCTGCTGTCCGTCATCGCGGTGCTCGCGCTGGGCACCTTCCGGATGCTCGTGTGGTGGCGGCGCACCCGCGCCGTGCTGTTCGAGGCCGAGGCGCGCGGCGAGGAGATCCCGGTGCAGATCCGGCGCCGCCGCTGGGACGCCGAAGCGCCACTGCCCGTCTCGTCCTAGGGACGGGTCCGAAAGATAGGGTTCGGCCCGTGTCGCGCCCCAATCAAGCCCCCGCCAAGAAACGTCCAGCCCCGCCGCCCGGTCTCGTCATCGTCGACAAGCCGTCCGGGATGACCTCCCACGACGTCGTCGCCAGGGCGCGGCGCTTCATGGGCACCCGCAAGGTCGGGCACGCCGGCACCCTCGACCCGATGGCCACCGGCGTCCTGGTGCTCGGCATCGAACGCGCGACGAAACTCCTCGGTCACCTGGCGCTGGACCGCAAGACCTACCTCGCGACCCTCTCCTTGGGACTGTCGACCACGACCGACGACGCCGAGGGCGAGCCGATCGCCGAAGCCGCCCCGGAGGACGTCGAGAAGATCACCGACGACGCGATCGCCGCCGGGATCGCCGCGCTGTCCGGCGACATCCAGCAGGTGCCGAGCGCGGTCAGCGCGGTCAAGATCGACGGGAAGCGCGCGTACGCCCGCGTCCGCGCCGGCGAGGAGGTCGTGATCCCGCCGCGTCCGGTCACCGTGCACCGCTTCGACCTGCTCGCCACCCGCCGCGAGGCTGGCCGGATCGAACTCGACGCCGTCGTCGAGTGTTCGTCCGGGACCTACGTCCGGGCGCTGGCCCGTGACCTCGGCGCGGGACTGGGTGTCGGCGGGCATCTGCGCGCGCTGCGGCGCACCACGGTCGGGCCGTTCACGCTCGCCAAGGCCCGCACCCTCGACCAGCTCGAAGAAGAGCCCGGGCTTTCACTGGACCTCGACGCCGCCGTCGCCGCCGCGTTCCCGCGCCGCGACCTGGACGCCCGTATGGCGCAGTCGGTCCGATATGGACAGAGGGTGCCGTCGGCCGGTATCGAGGGCACGTACGGGATGTTCGGACCGGACGGCCGGGTGCTCGCGCTCGCCGCGGACGAAGGCGAACTGGCCCGGTCGGTGGTCGTGTTGCTGCCCGCCTAGGGTGGTGCACGAAGCGGGCCTGGAGGAGACGGGGCTACAAGTGCAGCGTTGGCGTGGTTTGGGTGACCTTCCCGGGAGCTGGGGACGGTGCGTGGTGACGATCGGCGTCTTCGACGGCGTGCACCGCGGGCATCAGGAGCTGATCTCGAGGACGGTCCGCGCCGCCGCCGAACGCGGGGTGCCGAGTGTGGTGCTGACCTTCGATCCGCATCCGTCGGAGGTGATCCGGCCGGGCAGTCATCCCGCGCAGCTGACCACGTTGCGCCGCAAGGCGGAACTGGTCGAGGGCCTCGGCGTCGACGTCTTCTGCGTGCTGCCGTTCACGCTCGAACTGTCCAGGCTGACGGCGCACGAGTTCGTGCACGAGGTCCTGGTGGACAAACTGCACGCGGCCGCGGTGATCGTGGGGGAGAACTTCACCTTCGGCGCCAAGGCCGCCGGTGACGTGACTCTCCTGCGCACACTGGGGAAGCGGTTCGGTTTCGTGGCGCACGGCGCGGAACTGCAGGGGCTGCTCGCGCAGCAGCAGACGGAGAACGAGATCACTTTCTCCTCGACCTACGTCCGCTCGTGCATCGACGCCGGGGACGTCGTCGCGGCGTCCGAGGCGCTCGGCAGGCCGCACCGGCTGGAGGGCATCGTCGTCCGGGGCGACGGCCGGGGACACGATCTCGGCTACCCGACGGCGAACCTGTCGACGCCGCGCTTCGCCGCGGTGCCCGCCGACGGGGTCTACAGCGCCTGGTTCACCCGTTCGTCGGATCTTGGGCACCGGCTGCGCGCGGCGGTGTCGGTCGGGACCAATCCGACCTTCTCGGGGCGCGAACGCACCGTCGAGGCGTTCGTCCTCGACATCGACGAAGACTTCTACGGACAGCACGTTTCGCTCGATTTCGTCGCCAAGCTGCGGGACCAGGTCCGTTTCCCGACGTCGGAAGGTCTGGTGAAGCAGATCGACGAAGACGTCCTCCGGACCAGGGAACTGCTCGGCGGGCAGGACTGACCGGAGCCGGCCTTGGCCGGATGACAATCGACAAACACGCCCGTCAAGGCGCGGTCCGGTGGCAAGATGTCACGGACCGCGCATGGCGTTCGACGGGGTTAGGGGAGCGGACCAGGTGGAGGACCACAAGATCGTCCAGCGGAACATCGCGCTGCAGAGGGAGTGGTACGGGGAGCCGCTCGGCGATCGCGTGCGGAGACTGGTCGTCGCGTTCGACATCTCCCAGGCCTTCCTCGCCGAGGTTCTCGGCATCAGCGCGCCCATGCTCAGCCAGGTGATGAGCGGCCGCCGCGCGAAGATCGGCAACCCGGTCGTCCTCGCCAAGATGATCATGCTGGAGCGCAAGGTGCTGGTCCCGGCGGTCGCCGCGGGGGACCGGAAGGCCATGCAGGAGGCACTCGAGGACGTCCGCGACTCACGGCCGACGGTGGGCCGTGACAGCATCCCGGTCGGTGCCGTCGCCGACGACCAGGGTGTGCTCGCGGCGCTGCGGGACATCGGCGAGGACGAAGACCTCACCGAAGCCGCGAAGCTGCTCGACGACGATTTCCCGTCCCTCGCGGATCTGCTGCGCCGGGCGGCCAAGAACTCCTGATGAACCTCTTCAGCGCCCTGATCCCGCCGGACGACGTCCTCGACGAGATCGCCGAGGCGCTGGGCGTCCCCGAAGACGGCGATCTGCGCTGGTCGCGGCGGGAACATTGGCACGTCACCCTCGGTTTCTACGGCGAGGACGACGCGGACGGCCGGGGCGACCGGCTGGCCGGACAGCTGGCGGACGCGGGCCCGATCGACGTCCGGCTGGAAAAGGCCGCGACATTCCCCGGGGTGCTGTGGTTGAGTGTGTCCGGAACCGGGCTCCACGAGCTGGCCCTGAAGGCCGGCGCGGAGAGTGAAGGCAGGCCCTATGTGGCCCACCTGACACTGGCCCGCTTCCCCCGCGACCGGCCGGAAGCCGCGAGCGCGTGGGAGGAGCGGCTGGCCGGGTTCACCAGCAGAACTTGGACGGCGACCGAAGCCGTGCTGATCCGCAGTGACCGCGAGCAGGATGTCTCGCACTACCGGGTGATCCGGTCGTACGAGTTGCACCACGCCCGCGCCTGAAGCCGCTGATCACGGGGCTGGTAACCTCGACGATCGGGTCCGGCTGCAGTCCGTGGCGGCCGTGACCGTCTCACCCGGCGTGATCGATCGTCCGGGCCGCACGGCACAGAATATCTAGGAGCACCACTGTGGCTTTGTCCACCGAAGAGAAGAAGTCGATCCTCGCCGAGTACGGCGTGCACGACTCGGACACCGGATCCCCCGAGGCCCAGGTCGCGCTGCTGACCAAGCGCATCGTCGGCCTCACCGAGCACCTCAAGGCTCACAAGCACGACCACCACTCCCGTCGCGGGCTCCTGCTGCTGGTCGGCCGTCGCCGCCGGCTGCTGAACTACGTGATGAAGGTGGACATCGAGCGTTACCGTGCGCTGATCCAGCGTCTCGGCCTCCGCCGATAGCTTGAACCCGAGGGGGAGTGACCACGACGGTCGCTCCCCCTCGGTCTAAGAACAGAAGGCGCGAGCGCGCACGAGGAACCCGTCCGCCGGTCCTCGGTAGTGGTTCCCGGGCAACGGCCCGGGGGCTTCGATCGAAGACCGGCCTCACTCCTCGAGCGTCCGCAGGCGAAACAGGTCCCAGGGTGGGAGACTCGCGCCGTTACAGAGGATCAAAAGAGGAGATACACCCTATGACCGACTCCACCGGAGTCACCGTGCACGAAACCGAAGCCGTGATCGACAACGGCCGTTTCGGCACCCGCACCGTCCGCTTCGAGACCGGCCGCCTGGCCCGTCAGGCCGCCGGCGCCGTCGTCGCGTACCTCGACGAAGAGACCATGCTGCTCTCGGCGACCACCGCGTCGAAGCACCCGAAGGACCACTTCGACTTCTTCCCGCTGACCGTGGACGTCGAGGAGCGGATGTACGCCGCCGGACGCATCCCCGGCGCGTTCTTCCGTCGCGAGGGTCGCCCGTCGACCGACGCGATCCTGACCTGCCGCCTGATCGACCGGCCGCTGCGCCCGTCGTTCACCGACGGTCTCCGCAACGAGATCCAGGTCGTCATCACCGTCCAGAGCCTCAACCCGGACGACCCGTACGACGTGCTCGCGATCAACGCGGCTTCGGCCTCGACCCAGATCGCCGGCCTGCCGTTCTCGGGCCCGGTCGGCGGCGTCCGCGTCGCGCTGATCGAGGGCCAGTGGGTCGCGTTCCCGACCTGGAAGCAGCTGGAAGAGGCCACCTTCAACATGGTGGTCGCCGGCCGCATCGTCGGTGACGACGTCGCGATCATGATGGTCGAGGCCGAGGCCACCGACAAGACGCTCGACCTGATCGCCGGTGGCGGCAAGGCGCCGGACGAGATCGCCGTCGCCGAGGGCCTCGAGGCCTCGAAGCCGTTCATCAAGGTGCTCTGTCTCGCACAGCAAGAGCTGGCCGACGTCGCCGCCAAGCCGACCGGCGAGTTCCCGGTCTTCCTCGCCTTCGAGCAGGACGCCTTCGACGCCGTCGCCGCCATCGCGACCGACGACCTCGCGAACGCCCTGACCATCGCGGGCAAGCAGGACCGCGACAACGCGACGGACCAGGTCAAGGCCGCCGTGCTGGAGAAGATCGGCCTGGGCGAGGGCGAAGCCTTCCAGGGCCGTGAGAAGGAGATCGGCGCGGCCTTCAAGTCGCTGTCGAAGAAGATCATGCGCAAGCGCGTCCTCACGGACAAGGTCCGCATGGACGGCCGCGGCCTGACCGACATCCGGTCGCTCGCCGCCGAGGTCGCCGTGATCCCGCGGGCGCACGGTTCGGCGCTCTTTGAGCGTGGAGAAACGCAGATCCTGGGCGTCACCACGCTGAACATGCTCCGCATGGAGCAGCAGATCGACTCGCTCTCCCCGGAGACGCACAAGCGCTACCTGCACCACTACAACTTCCCGCCGTTCTCCACCGGCGAGACCGGCCGCGTCGGTTCGCCGAAGCGGCGCGAGATCGGCCACGGCATGCTCGCCGAGCGCGCCCTGGTCCCGGTCCTGCCGAAGCGTGACGAGTTCCCGTACGCGATCCGCCAGGTCTCCGAGGCGCTGGGCTCGAACGGCTCCACCTCGATGGGCTCGGTCTGCGCGTCGACCATGGGTCTGCTGAACGCGGGTGTCCCGCTGAAGGCGCCGGTCGCCGGCATCGCCATGGGCCTCATCTCCGACGAGGTCGACGGCGAGACCCGCTACGTCGCGCTGACCGACATCCTCGGTGCCGAAGACGCCATGGGCGACATGGACTTCAAGGTCGCCGGCACCAAGGAGATCATCACCGCGCTTCAGCTCGACACGAAGCTCGACGGCATCCCGTCGGAGGTCCTCGCGGCCGCGCTGAAGCAGGCGAAGGACGCTCGCCTCACCATCCTGGAGGTCATCGCCGAGGCGATCGACGGCCCGGACGAGATGAGCCCGTTCGCCCCGCGCGTCACCAGCGTGAAGATCCCGGTGGACAAGATCGGCGAGGTCATCGGCCCGAAGGGCAAGATGATCAACTCGATCACCGAGGAGACCGGCGCCGACATCTCCATCGAGGACGACGGCACGATCTACGTGGGCGCGGCCGACGGCCCGTCGGCGGAGGCGGCGATCGACCTGATCAACGCCATCGCCAACCCGCAGCTGCCCAAGGTCGGCGAGCGCTTCCTCGGCACCGTGGTGAAGACGGCCGCGTTCGGCGCGTTCGTCTCGCTGCTGCCGGGCAAGGACGGCCTGGTGCACATCTCCAAGCTGGGCAACGGCAAGCGGATCGCCAAGGTCGAAGACGTGGTCAACGTGGGCGACAAGCTCCGCGTCGAGATCGCCGACATCGACAACCGCGGCAAGATCAGCCTGATCGTGGTCCAGGAGGAAGACGCCGCCGCGGCCGAGAAGCCCGCCGAGAGCGCCGACGCTCCGAAGGCCGACGCTCAGTAGGACTGGCAACGTACGTTGTGAAACGTCATGAAAGGGTCGTTCAGGACATTTTTCGTCCTGAACGACCCTTTCATGACATGTGAGTAAGGGATCCGTTGGCTCGTCAGGTTTCCGGGCACGAACAGCCCGTCGGCAGCACCCGCACCCTCGAGTCCACTTCGGACGGCGCGGTGGTCAAGCGCAGCGTGCTGGCGGGTGGCCTCCGGGTCATCACCGAGCACGTTCCCGCCTCCCGGTCGGTGACGGTCGGGCTGTGGGTCGGCGTCGGATCGCGGGACGAGCCGTCGTCGGTCGAGGGCGCGGCGCACTACCTCGAACACCTGCTGTTCAAGGGCACCACGAACCGTGACGCCACCCAGATCGCCGAGGAGATCGACGCGGTCGGCGGGGAGTTCAACGCGTTCACCGCGAAGGAACACACCTGCTACTACGCGCAGGTGCTCGACGAGGACCTGCCGCTCGCGATGGACCTCGTCACCGACGTCGTGTTCGAGGCGCTGTGCACGGACAAGGACGTCGAGACCGAGCGCAGTGTCGTGCTCGAAGAGATCTCGATGCGCGACGACGACCCCGAAGACCTGCTGCACGAGACGTTCGTCGGCGCGATCCTGGGCGATCACGCGCTGGGCCGTCCGGTGCTGGGCAGCGAGAAGTCCATCATCGAGATGTCCGCGTCGGCGTTGCGCGGGTTCTACCGGCGCCGCTACACGCTGCCGCGGATGGTGCTCGCGGTCGCCGGGAACATCGAGCACGGCCAAGTGCTTCGTTTGGTGCGCAAGGCTTTGCGGAACCGGCTGACCGGAACGGCGACACCGGTGCCGCCGCGCACCGGGCGGGCGCGGATCGTGCTGGCGCCGAAACTCGCGCTGCACACCGACGACACCGAGCAGGCGCACGTGATGCTCGGCCTGCGGTCGCTGCCGCGCCACGACGAACGGCGGTTCGCGCAGTCGGTGCTCAACGCCGCGCTCGGCGGCGGGATGAGTTCGCGCCTGTTCCAGGAGGTCCGCGAGAAGCGCGGGCTGGCGTACCAGGTGTACTCGTCCGTCGCGAGCTACGCCGACGCCGGGCACATGGCCGTGTACGCGGGCTGTCAGCCGGAGAAGCTCGGCGAGGTCGCCGGAGTGATCCGCGAGGTGCTCGAACTCGTCGGCAAGGACGGGCTGAGCGAAGCCGAGGTCGCGCGTGCGAAGGGGCAGTTGCGGGGCGGGCTCGTGCTCGGCTTGGAGGACACCTCGTCGCGGATGTCGCGGATCGGCAAGAACGAACTGAACTACGGCCGGTATCTCGGCGTCGACGACACGGTGGCGCGGATCGACGCCGTCACCACCGAAGAGGTCTGTGCGCTCGCTCGCACTCTGCTGCACCGCCCTGGTGGCGTGTCGGCGGCGGCGGTGGTCGGGCCGTACGCTCACGCCGACGACCTTCCGGACGATCTGCACGAGGTGATCGCATCATGACCGCTGGAATTCGCGTCGGCGTGCTGGGCGCACGCGGCCGGATGGGCCAGGAAGTGGTCAACGCCGTCAAGGGCGCCGACGACATGGAACTCGTCGCCGCGCTCGACGCCGGTGACGACCTCTCGGCGCTCAAACCGGCACAGGTCGTCGTCGACTTCACCCATCCCGACGCGGTGATGGACAACCTGGAGTTCCTGACCGGCAACGGGATCCACGCGGTCGTCGGCACCACCGGCTTCAGCGGGGAACGGCTGGAGAAGCTGGGCTCCTGGCTCGCCGCCGACCCGTCGCTCGGCGTCCTCATCGCGCCGAACTTCGCCCTCGGCGCGGTGCTGGCGATGCGCTTCGCCCAGCAGGCGGCGCGCTTCTACAACTCGGCCGAAGTCATCGAACTGCACCACAACCGCAAGGCCGACGCGCCGTCCGGCACCGCCGCGCACACCGCCCGGCTGATCGGCGAGGCCCGCGCGGAAGCCGGGCTCGAACCGGGCGACGACGCCACGACGTCCGAAGTGGACGGTGCCCGCGGCGCGCTCGTCGAGAACGTCCGCGTGCACTCCGTCCGGCTGCCCGGCCTGGTGGCGCACGAGGAGATCCTGTTCGGCGGCGAGGGGGAGACCCTCACCATCCGGCACGACTCGCTGCACCGCACGTCGTTCATGCCGGGGGTGCTGCTCGGCGTGCGCTCGGTGCTCACGCGGCCCGGCCTGACGGTCGGTCTCGAGAACATCCTCGACCTGTGAGGGCCCGCAATTTCGCGCTGGTGATGACGGCGGCGCTCGCGATCTACGTCGTGCTGCTGGCAGGCCGCGGGATCGCGCTGCTGGGCACCGGCGAGACGGTGCCGGTGATCTTCGGCATCGGTGTCCTGCTGCTGCCGCTGCTCGGGATCTGGATCATCGTGACCACCTGGCGTTCCGGCGTCCAGATCCAGCGGCTTTCGCGGCGGCTGGACGAAGAAGGCGGCCTGCCCGACGTGTCCGATCTGCCCCGGCGGCCTTCGGGCCGGGTGGATCGCGACGCCGCGGACGCCTGGTTCGACGAGCGCCGGGCCGAGGTCGAGGCGGATCAGGAGAACTGGCGCGTCTGGTACCGGCTGGCTTACGCGTACGAGATCGCCGGGGACCGGAAACGGGCCCGCGCCACGATGCGGCGCGCCGTCGAGCTGGAAGCGACCTCCCGCAACTAGAGGACTACTTGCCGGCGGTTCAGTAGTGGAACCAGCCCGCGAACAGGGCGGGGGAGGCGGCCAGCAGGCTGAACCGCAGCCAACGGCCCAGGAAACCCGTGGCCAGGAAGCTCGCCAGCGGCATCTTCACCAGTCCCGCGAGCACGCTCGTGGCCATGTACGGCGGCAGCCCGACGACCGAGCTCACCCCGTAGGTGCCCGCCATCCAGTGCGGATGCCGGTGACAGCGCTCGCGAAGGGCGTCGAGCCGGGCGCGCATCTTCTTGGTGCGCGCTCGCCATCTTTCCCGGCGCGGGGTGGGCGGCCGCTCCCGGTGTAGCCGGTCGTGCAGGGGTTTCGGCAGCTTGATCGTGCCCTTCGCGGCCAGGTAGTAGAGCGTCTTCCCGCCGACCTGACCGGCCGCGACGACGGCGCCGAGCAGCAGCCACGGCAGCGTCGGCTCACTCGCGCACAGGCCGATGAGGAACATCTCGATGCTGACGATGGGAAGGATCGCGGAACCGAAGGCGACGCCGAACGACAGGAGCAACCAGCCCACCATCGTTGCCTCCCCGTTATCTTCGTCTTCTCCAAGTTATCAGCTGAAATACGGGTCGCACTGGGGCCAGCCCCCGTTACCGGCTTCGGGTGCGCACCAGAAGATCACCTGACCGTCGGCTCGCGGTCACCTGGCGCTGCCATCCTGGGTGCGTGGCCGACGTGCACGACGCGGTCCGCGGCAAGGGTTTCGCGGATCGCTTCGCCGACTTCTGCGCGGCCGTGGTCCGGCGCCTCCCCTTCGGGCTTTCCCGGCTGGTGGCGCCGAGTTTCCTCGGTTTCGCGCTCATCAACGGGTTCACCTTCGGGGTCGACCTGCTTCTGCTCGTGCTGCTGCGCGGCTGGCTCGGCTTGCCGGTGTGGCTGGCGATCACGCTCGCGTACGCGACGGCGTTCGGGCTGAGCTTCGTGCTGAACCGCAGTATGAACTTCCGCTCGCACGCGCCCGTCGGCAGGCAGGCGGCGCTGTACGTCGTCGCGATCGTCGTCAACTACCTGGCGTTCCTGCTCGGCGTCGGCGCGGGACTGGCCGCGTTAGGCGTCGACTACCGCCTGTCGCGGCTGATCGCCGGGGCCTGCGAAGGCGTCTTCATGTACTCGGTGATGCGCTGGGTCGTGTTCGCGAAGTCAGGGAGTGAGCTCGAGGGCGAGGGTGCCGGTGAGCCGGACTTCGCGCACGTTCGTGCTTCCGGTGTCGAGGATGCGGACGGTTCCGTCGGGGGACCAGCCCGCGCGGCGGAAGAAGCCCAGTGACGCGTGATCGGTCTGGGCGACCCAGCTGATCCCGCGCGTGGCGCCGTCCTCTCGTAGCCAGGCTGACGCGTTCGCCAGCAGCCGGCCCGCGTGCCCGCGCCGTCCCCAGCGCGGTTCGACCAGCAGCGAGGCGACGAGCGCCGTCGTCGAGGCGTCGTCGGGCAGCGATCCGTCGGCGGCGGCCACTTCGCTCTCCGGCGCCCGGCCCGCGACACAGAAGCCGACGGTGAACTCGCCTTCGGTGGCGAGGAAGACGCGCGTTCCCGGGTACTCGATCGTCTCGGCCCAGGTCTTCTCGAGTTCCACGACATCGAGCTCGGCGACGGCCGCTTCGCCGAGGAGTTCCGTGTACGCGCTTCGCCAGGTGTCGCGTTGGATGCGGGCGATCTCGGGGGCGTCGGAAACGATTGCTGGGCGGACTTCGGCGGCGGCCATGGGGAGAACTTAGTAGGTCGCCGGAAACTGTCGGTGGCGGATGGCACCATGCGGGAGATGAGCACTACGACCATCAGCGGGCCGGTCGCGCGCCGGATCGCCCTGGCCGCGCAAGGGTTCGCCGACGCGCGTCCCAGTGGCGCGGTGAGCAGACGGCATCTGCAGCGCGTGTTGTCGCGAACCCAGTTGCTGCAGCTGGATTCGGTGAACGTCGCGGTCCGCGCGCACTACATGCCGATCTTCTCCCGGCTCGGCGCGTACGAACCTTCGCTGGTGGACGACGCGGCCTGGTCGCATTCCGCCCGCAAGCCCCGGATGCTGGTCGAATCCTGGGCGCACGAGGCGAGTCTGCTGCCGGTGGCGGACTGGCCGCTCCTGCGGTCCGGGGCCAAGCGCATGGGCTGGTGGACGAACTACGCGCGGGTGCTGGAGCAGACGCCGCAGCTGGTGGACGACATCCTCGCCGTGGTCAAGGAGCGGGGGCCGATCGGCGCGGGCGGCATCGAGCGCGCGCTGGAGAGCGGGTCGGGCGGTTACAAGCCCGGCTCGTGGTGGGAGCGGTCGGAGGTCAAGAAGGCCTGCGAGTGGCTTTTCGGCATGGGACAGCTGACCACCGGCACCCGGAAGTCGTTCGAGCGGCTGTACGACCTGACCGAACGCGTCGTGCCGCCGGAGATCCTGTCGCTGCGGGTGAGCCCGGAGGAAGGCGCCCGCGAGCTGATCACCCGCGCGGCCGTCGCGCTGGGCATCGGCACCGAACCGGACCTGCGGGACTACTACCGCCTCGGCCCCGACGTCAGCAAGCGGGCGGTGGCCGAACTGGTCGACGCGGGCGTGCTGGAACCGGTGATCGTGGACGGCTGGCCCGCGCCGGCGTACCGGCACGTCGCGGCGAAGGCGCCTCGCACGGTCACCGGCCGCGCGCTGCTGTCGCCGTTCGACCCGCTGATCTGGGAACGCGCCCGGACCGAGCGCATCTTCGACTTCTTCTACCGCATCGAGATCTACGTCCCCGAGCCGAAGCGGATCTACGGGTACTACGTGTTCCCGTTCCTTCTCGACGGCGAACTCGTCGGTCGCGTGGACCTCAAATGCGATCGGGCCGCCGGAGTGCTTCGCGTCCAGGGCGCCTTCGCGGAGCCCGGGGTGGACGTCGCGCGAGTCGCGAGCGAACTGGCGGGGGAACTGCGGCTGATGGCGGAATGGCAGGGGCTGGACGGGGTCGTGGTGGGGGAGCGGGGCGACCTCGCTCCCGTGCTCTCGCGCCTCGTGCGCTGAGGACCGGTTCTCCCTCACGTAAGTGCTATGAAAGGCCCGTTACTTGCAAAATTTGCAAGTAACGGGCCTTTCATAGCACTCGGGTGACCCAGAAACGAGCAAGGGACCTTTGCTCCCACCCCCGTGGAAAAGTGAGAGCAAAGGTCCCCCGATCCCCCTGCAGTCCGCGGCCTCACCTGGCCGCGCTGGTCACCACCGCGTCGCCGGTACCGGTCCGCGCCCGAACCTTCAGCACGACGTCACCTTCCGAAGGCGCGCTCTCCGCGACATCCAGCTCGCTCGACACCGACCCCGTCGTCGAAGACAGGTCGATCTCAGCGGCGACACCGCCGCGGATCCCGACCCGGACCTCGCCCGAGCCGGTGGTCAGCTCCAGCGATCCGGAGGCGGCGTCCGCCACCGAGAGGTCGCCGCTGCCGGTGCGCGCCAGGACCTCGCCCGCGACCTCGCCGAGCCAGACGTCGCCGGTGCCGGTCGCGACCGTGGCCGAACCGCTCACCGACGACGCTTCGACGGAGCCGCTGCCGGTGCGCAGTTGCAGACCGGACAGGGTCGGCCCGAGCTTGATGGCGCCGGTGCCGGTGCGGACGATCGCCGAACCGTCGGCGCGCTCCAGGCCGACGTCGCCGGAGCCGGTCAGGATGTCGGCCCGTCCGGCGGAACCGGTCACCGTGACGTCGGCCGCCCCGGCCCGCACCTCGAGATGCGAACCGGCGGGTGCCCGGACGGTCACGGCGAGCGGGACGTTCTTGAGCTGCCAGGCCTTCGGAGCCTGGACGACCAGCCGGTTGCCGACCTTCTCGATCCGCGTCTGCGCCAGTGCGTCACCCACCGATGTCCGCGGGTCGGCGCCGAGCTGGTCGCCGAAGCGTTCCCCGACCCAGCTGAGCAGGCTCGTCATCCCGTCCACCCACGGCTGCTGCTCGCCGCCGTCACGGCGGACCTCGGCGTGGACACCGCTCTCGGCGGTCAGTTCGATGGTCACCCGGCCGATGGCCACGCTCACGTCGATCTCGATCGGGCCCTCGGCCTCGAACTCTTCGACGCGCACGGTCTCTTCACCGGCGGGAATGTTTTCCTCGGTCATTTCCGTCCCCCTCAGCCCTGGACCCAGCCGTGCAGGTGCGAACCGGCACCGCCGCCCGGCTTCTGCTTGTACTGCCAGTGCTCGCTTCCGCTCTTGCCCAGCGCCCCCTGGACGGCCTGCGAGACGAACGTGTTCAGCGAAACGCCCTGAGAGGCGGCCGCGGCTTCTGCCTGGCCTTTGACCTGCTCGAACAGGCGTAGCGTGATCCGGGTGATGTCGCCCGTGTCGACCTTGGGGGCGCGCGGGGTCTCCCGCGGCGCCTCGTGGCGGGGCGCGGACTGCTCGGCGCTCTCGCCGGAGCCGGTGACGACGACGCGCACGTCGCGGCCGTCGAGCCGGACGTCGACGACGTGCCCCGGCAGCGCCGAGGTCACTTCGGCGGCCAGATCGGCCAGGGCGTTCATGATGGTCAACCGGGCGGCGGGCTCCAGTGCCGACGACAGCAGCGCGGCAGCGCGCCGCGTCTGCTCGTCGCCGGCCGAAGCCGTGTTCGCGAGGTCCTCGCGAAGGCTTGTGATGTACGGCGTCAGATCCATGACACCACTATGACGTCACTTCTGATGTCAGTCAAGGAGTCGATGGTGTCACCGTGATGTCGCCGGGGTGTCAGAGAGGGCTGCGGTTACGCTGCCGGAGTCGTGGAGCAGGGGTCGAAAGGGAGTGCGAACGTGGCCGAGACCGTGTCACCCAAGGTTCAACTGATCGCGAAGACGGAGTTCTTCCCGCCGTCGGACGTACCGTGGTCGACCGACGCCGACGGTGGTGAGGCGCTGGCCGAATTCGCGGGCCGGGCCTGCTACCAGTCCTGGAAGAAGCCGAACCCGAAGACGGCCACCAACGCCGGGTACCTCGAGCACATCATCGACGTCGGCCACCTGTCGGTGCTGGAGCACGGGTCCGTCAGCTTCTACATCACCGGCATCTCCCGGTCGCTGACGCACGAGCTCATCCGTCACCGTCACTTCTCGTACTCGCAGCTCTCGCAGCGCTACGTCCCGGAGCGCGACGCCGCGTTCGTCGAGCCCGACGTCATCGCGCAGGACCCGGAGCTGCACGCGAAGTTCCTCGCCGCCTCGCAGGCCGCCGTCGACGCCTACACCGAGCTGCTCGCCGGGCTGGAGGAGAAGTTCGCCGACGTGCCGAGCGCGACCCTGCGCCGCAAGCAGGCCCGCCAGGCCGCCCGCGCCGTGCTGCCGAACGCGACCGAGACCCGCATCGTGGTCACCGGCAACTACCGCGCCTGGCGTCACTTCATCGCGATGCGCGCCACCGAGCACGCCGATGTCGAGATCCGCGCCCTGGCCATCGACTGCCTGCGTGAGCTGCAGAAGGCCTCGGGCAACGTGTTCGCGGACTTCACCATCTCCGCGCTGCCCGACGGCACCGAGGTCGCGTCCAGCCCGAAGGTTCTCGAGGGCTGATGCGACGACTCGCGATCGACGTCCGGCCCGGTGAGTACGCGGTCGCCCGCCTCGCCCCGGACGCGCCGATTCCGGCGAATCTGCTCGACCCCGGCGAGCCCGTGCTGATCTCCATCACACGGACGCCGGAGGAGCTGTCGGTGATCTGCCCGGCGGGCCTCGCGCCCGCCGGGGCCACGGTCGAGGACGCCTGGCGGCTCCTGTCGGTCCGCGGGCCGCTGGCCTTCACGCTGACCGGCATCATCGCGGCGTTGTCGAGCGAACTGGCCGCCGCCGGGGTGGCGCTGTTCTCGATCTCCACATTCGACACCGACCACGTGCTGGTCCGGGCCCCCGAGCTGGAACGAGCGGTGAAGGCCCTCCGGGAATCCGGGCACGAGGTCACGGTCTGATCCAGAAGCGGGGAGAAGGAACCTTTCGGGGCGCGAACGGGTCCGAGTTAGCATCCTGCGCGAACCGAAGGAGCACCGAACCTTGACCGACGAACAGACCCGTCCGTACGGGCCGCCCCAGCAGACGTATCAGGCCGCCGGCGCGCGGATCGTCGCCGGCCGATACGCCCTGCTGGGCGAGCTCGGCCGCGGCGGGATGGGGATCGTCTGGCGCGCTCAGGACCAGGTGATCGGCCGCCAGGTGGCGATCAAGGAGCTGAAGTTCCCGAACGCTCCCGAGGACGCCTCGGTGCTCACGGAGCGGATGCTGCGCGAGGTCCGCTCCGCCGGGCGTCTCAACGACCCGGCCGTGGTCACCGTGTTCGACGTCGTCACCGAGAACAGCGCCACGTACATCGTGATGGAGCTGGTCGAGGCGCCGACGCTGGCCGATCTGGTCCGCGAGCGCGGGCCCCTGCCCGCCCAGCAGGTCGCGCTGGTGGGGGAGCGGGTGCTGTCCGCGCTGCGGGCCGCGCACGCCGCCGGGATCGTGCACCGCGACGTCAAACCCGCGAACATCATGGTCGCGCCGGACGGCCGGGTGAAGCTCACCGACTTCGGCATCGCCCACGCCGCCGACGACCCGCGCCTGACCACCAGCGGCATGATCGTCGGCTCACCCGCGTTCATGGCGCCGGAACGGGTCGAAGGCCGCGACGCGATGCCCGAATCCGACCTCTGGTCGCTGGGCACGACGCTGTTCTTCGCCGCCGAGGGCATCGTCGCGTTCGAACGGTCGACCACCGCGGCCACCCTGCACGCGATCATGACCGAGGCGCCGTACCTGACCAGGGTCCAGGGCCCGCTGGCCGCCGCGATCCTCGGCCTGCTGGTCACCAAACCCGAAGCGCGGATGTCGTACGACCAGGTGGGCAGCCTGCTCTCGGCCGCGCAGGGCGTGCAGGCCCAGCCGACCCCGCCCTCGGGCGGCACGGCGATGCTGCATCCCGGCCAGCCGATGACCCGGCTCGCGCCCGCCCCGGCGAAGCGCAACCTCCGGCCGCTGTGGCTCAGCCTGGCCGCGGTCGCCGTGATCGGCGCGCTGGTCGGCGGGATCTTCCTCGGCCGCTGGATGGTCGCGCCCGAGGTGAGCAAGCAGGCGCAGCCCACTTTGACCTACGGCATCAACGGCCAGGTCAAACTCGACTCGTCCTTGGGCGACTGCTACAACGTGCCGCTCAAAGACGGCATCAACCTGGCCGACAACATCAGCTGTGACAAGGACCACCTGCTGGAGGTCTTCGCCAAGGGCAGCCTGCTCGACGTCGAGTCCTCTTCGGACGACGACGCGCAGGAAGCTGCGTATCCCGGCGCCGAAGCCGTCAGCCGGATCGCCGAAGCGCTGTGTTCGGCGACCTTCAACTCGAACGCCGTCCCGGCGGCGCAGCGGTCGGCGCTGATCTGGCGCCCCGTCGTGCCGACCGAGGCCGAATGGCTCCGTCCGCCCACCGAGGAGAATCGGAACTACTCCCGCGGGTTCTTCTGCCTGCTCGCCAAGGCCGACGGCAGCCAGATCCCGTCGCCGATCAAGACCAAGGTCAAATAGGTCACAGAGAGTTTGCGCCGAGTTCGCCCCAACCACGGAAAATCTCCCGCATTCGTAGGGAACGACCACGTCGGCAAGGGGTTCGGCGGGCGCAGGAGGTACCTTCACACCATGTCCACTCCACCCACCGCAGCGCCGGGAAGACCGTTCGGGCGCGTGCTCACCGCGATGGCCACCCCCTTCGACGCCGACGGCGCGCTG
Source organism: Amycolatopsis sp. lyj-84 (assembly GCF_046549075.1). Lineage (NCBI taxonomy): Bacteria > Bacillati > Actinomycetota > Actinomycetes > Pseudonocardiales > Pseudonocardiaceae > Amycolatopsis > Amycolatopsis sp. lyj-84. The sequence goes on along the minus strand of NZ_JAJPWO010000014.1, from coordinate 99,429 downwards.
GACCTGAAGCGGGCGCAGGAGCTGGCCGAACACCTCGTGGATCTGGGCAACGACGGTCTTGTCGTGAACGGCACGACCGGCGAAAGCCCGACCACGACGGACGCCGAAAAGGCCGAACTGGTCCGTGCCGTCGTCGAAGCCGTCGGTGATCGCGCGACGATCGTCGCCGGGGCGGGCACGAACAACACCGCGCACAGCGTCGAGCAGGCGAAGCAGGCCGAAGCGGCGGGCGCCCACGGCATCCTCGTCGTCACCCCGTACTACTCGCGGCCCAGCCAGGCCGGGCTCTACGCGCACTTCACCACGGTCGCCGACGCCTCCGGCCTGCCCGTGATGCTCTACGACATCCCGCCGCGCTCGATCGTCCCCATCGAGGTCGACACGCTGCTGCGGCTCGCCGAGCATCCGCGCATCCTCGCGGTCAAGGACGCCAAGGGCGATCTGATCGCCGGCTCCGAGGTCATCGCGAACTCGCAGCTCGCCTACTACTCCGGCGACGACGGCCTCAACCTGCCGTGGGTCGCCGTCGGCGGCGCGGGCGTGGTCAGCGTGATCGGGCACGTCGTGGCCGGCCGGATCCGCGGCATGATGGACGCCTACGAATCCGGCGACACCTCCACCGCGCGCACCAACCACCGCGGCATGCTGCCCGTTCTGCGGGCGATGTCCCGGGTCGGCGGTGTCGCGTTCTCGAAGGCCGCCCTGCGACTTCGCGGTTTCGACATCGGAGACCCGCGGCTGCCCATCGTGGCCGCGAGCGACGAGCAGCTCCAGGCGATTTCAGCCGATCTCGCCCAGGGTGGCGTGCCGCTCGGTGAAAGCGCCGCCAGTGACTGGCATGGTGCTCGGGTGGCACAAGCAGATTCAGCGGCGGCCTACACGGCGCCGACCTCACATACCAGCGTAGGGACCATGCCTCGGTGAGTTCATTGTCAACCGGACCCGGACCGACCACCCCGCCGCCCGCGCTGCCCGAAGGCGCCTTGCGCGTCGTGGCGCTCGGCGGGATCGGCGAAGTCGGCCGCAACATGACCGTCTTCGAATTCGGCGGCCGTCTGCTGATCGTCGACTGCGGAGTCCTCTTCCCCGAAGACGACCAGCCCGGCGTCGACCTGATCCTGCCCGACTTCCGCGCGATCGAAGACCGCCTCGAGGACATCGACGGCCTCGTCCTCACCCACGGGCACGAGGACCACATCGGCGCCGTCCCGTTCCTCCTGCGGCTGTTCCCCGACCTGAAGATCTACGGTTCGCGGTTCACGAACGCGCTGCTCGCGGCCAAGGCCAAGGAACACCGCCAGCGGCCGAACCTGATCGAGGTCCGCGAGGGGGAGCGCCGCACGGTCGGCGCCTTCGACCTCGAGTTCTTCGCGGTCAACCACTCGATCCCGGACGCGCTCGCGGTGGCCATCCGCACGCCCGCGGGGGTCGTGCTGCACACCGGTGACATCAAGCTCGACCAGCTTCCGCTCGACGGCAGGCTGACCGACCTCGCCGGGTTCTCCCGGCTCGGCGACGAGGGCGTGGACCTGTTCTGCGTCGACTCGACCAACGCCGAGGTGCCCGGGTTCGTCATGCCGGAACGCGACATCGGCCCGGTGCTCGACGACGTCGTCCGCAAGGTCGGCCAGCGCGTCATCGTCGCCTGCTTCGCGAGCCACGTGCACCGCGTCCAGCAGGTGCTCGACGCCGCCGTGCGGCACGGCCGCCGGGTCGCCTTCGTCGGCCGGTCGATGGTCCGGAACATGGGCATCGCCGCCGACCTCGGCCTGCTGAACGTGCCCGACGGCCTGCTGGTCAACCTCGACCAGGCCAGTGACCTGCCCGAGAGCAAGGTGCTGTTCGTGTCGACCGGTTCGCAGGGCGAGCCGCTGTCGGCGCTTTCGCGGATGGCGCGCGGCGAGCACCGGCAGATCTCGATCCGCGCGGGTGACACCGTCGTGCTCGCCAGCTCGATGATCCCCGGTAACGAGACGGCCGTCTTCGGCGTCGTCAACGGCCTCACCCGGCTCGGCGCGAACGTCGTGCACCAGGGCAACGCCAAGGTGCACGTGTCCGGCCACGCGTCGGCGGGCGAGCTGCTGTACCTGTACAACGCGGTGCGCCCCAGCAACGTCATGCCGGTGCACGGCGAGTGGAAGCACCTGCGTGCCAACGGTGAACTGGCCGTGCGCACCGGTGTCGCGCCGGAGAACGTGGTCATCGCCGAGGACGGCGTCGTGGTCGACCTCGTCGATGGCAAGGCTTCGCGCACCGGCCGGGTCGAGGTCGGGCACGTGTACGTCGACGGCCTCTCGGTCGGCGACGTCGGCGAGTCGACCCTGTCCGACAGGCTCGTGCTCGGCGAGGGCGGCTTCATCGCCATCACGGTCGCCGTCGACACCAGCACCGGCCGCGCGGTCACCAAGCCGACAGTGTCCGGGCGCGGGTTCTCCGACGACCCCAAGGCACTCGACGCCGTGCTCCCGATGGTGGAGATGGAACTCGCCAGGACCGAGGCCGAGGGCATCACCGACACGCACCGCATCGCGCAGGCCGTGCGCCGCGTCGTCGGCCGCTGGGTCGCCGACACCTACCGGCGCCGTCCGATGATCGTGCCGACGGTCATCCCCGTCTAGCGGGTCGTGAGTGGCGATTCGGGTTAGAACCCGAATCGCCACTCACGACCAACCGGACCCACGCTTTCCGGCGCCCCTTTCCCACCTGAAGTACATGAAGGCCCCCTTCCTTGCGTTAGGCGCAAGGAAGGGGGCCTTCATGTACTTGTGGAAGGAGCCTTCACTCGCCAGCGTTGTGACGGACCGGCTGTCACCTGCGCCTTCCCCTTACTCAGTCGAGTACCGGGGCCTTCTCGCGCATAATCGCCGCATGGTGATGGTGGGGGTGCACGTCATAGGGGCGCTGGCGGGTGTCGCGCTCGGAGTGGGCGCGGTCTATCTGGGGCGGATGTTCATCGAGGGCGCTCGCCGCGACCGGCGGCTGCGGCCCGAGCAGGTGGCCGAGGGGCTCCGTCGGGACCGCTGGGAACGCTTCGTCGAGATGATGGACAGCGAGGACGCCGCAGAGCGCCTCGAATGCTTCGCTGCACTGGAGCGCTACGGGCGCGAAGAGCCCGACTCCAGAGACGACGTCGTCGGGCTGACCTGCGCTTACTTGTGCAAGCCCTTCGAGTACCCGGTCGAAGACGAGGAAGAGCTCGAAGTCCGGCTCGCCGCGCAGAGGCTCCTCACCCGGCACTTCAGGTGGCCCTCGGGGGAGGCCCGGCCCTCCGAGTTCTGGGAGGTCGAAGAGCTGGAGCTGCAGGACGCGGTCCTCGTCGAACCCGACTTCGCGGACACTTTCCTCGTGCGTGCCGATCTCCAGGACAGCCTGATCGTCCGCGGGGACTTCCGCGGGGCCCGGTTCTCGCCTTTCGTCAACTTCGACAGGGCGTGCTTCACCGGCGACACCGACTTCAGCGGCGCGGCTTTCCCTCGGTATACGACCTTCATCGCCGCGATGTTCGCCGGGACGACCACGTTCGCCGGTGCCGCGTTCGACCAGGATGCCGACTTCACCGACGCGCGGGTGGAGCAGCCCGACGCCGCTCACTCATGGCCGTCACCTTGGCACCCGTGGGCGAACTCGCCGGTCGCCCACGCGCGGCTCATCCCGATGAAGACCGACCGGCGGCCACCGTCATCAGCAGAGCGAAGGCGATCGTGATCGCCTGACCGAACAGGGCGTTGCGGGCTTTGCGCTGTTCCGCACGAGTGGGCCGGTTCATCACGGATTCCCCCGGTTTCGAGTGTTTTCCTTACGTGGCAAGTGTTCCGTGACCCGACCCCGGGCGCCTCCCGCCTCGGTAGGGTTCGCCTACGCCGCAGGTCGCAGCCTTCCCCTAGGGGTGGGGTCGGCGTACCCTCGGACCCCCTTGGAGCCCCAGACCGGGAGAGTCGATGGGACGCCACACCACCGCCCGGACCCGAAGACGGATGCTGCTCCCGCTACTGGCGCTCGCGCTGGCGGCCGTGCTCGGCGCGGCCACCTGGGTGGCGGTGGCCATGGCGCGATCCGATCCCGGCTGCGAGCCCGCGCGGGTGGTCGTCGCCGCGTCGCCCGACATCGCCCCCGCCGTCACCGAGACCGCCCGTGACCTCGCACTCGCCTGCGTCGCTTTCGACGTCCAGCCCCGGGAATCCCTCCAGATGGCGGAGGAGTTGTCCGGGACCGCGCCGAAGCCTCAAGCCTGGATCCCGTCCTCGACGCTGTTTCTCCGACGCGCCAACGGTGTTCCTCTCTCGGGGCCGTCGGTGGCCAGTTCGCCGGTGGTGCTCGCGGTCGCGGAACCCGTCGCGAGCGGGCTCGGCTGGCCGCGCAAGACGCTGACCTGGCCGGACGTCCTCGGCAGCGCCGGAATCGTCGCCGGAATGCCGGATCCCGCGCGCGACCCCGTCGGCGTCTCCGCGCTGCAGGCGCTCCGCGACGTCACGAAGAGTGCCTCGGATCCCGCCGGCGCGTACGTGGCTTTGCTCCGGAAGTTCGCCGCCAACACCTTCGACGCGACATCCGCTTCGCTGACGGTGTTCCCCGCGTCGGAGAACGCGGTGCTGCGGCACAACGCCGAGCTTTCCGACGGCGAGGCCGCCCTGGTGGCCGCGTACTCACCCGCGTCGCCGTCACTCGACTACCCGTTCGTCGAGATCGCGGGCGCGACTCCGCAGCAGGGCAAGGCGGTCGCGGAGCTGAAGCGGGCGCTGCTCAACGGTGCCGCGACGAGCACGCGGTCCGGTCTCCGCGCCCCGGGCGGGCAGGCGTTGCGGCTGACCGAAACCGATCAGCGCGTTTCTGCGCAGGGGCAGCGCAGTGCCGAGATCCCGGCCGTCGCCGAGGTCGACAAAGCGCTCAGCCAGTGGGCGGGCGTGAACGCGAGCGCCCGGGTGCAGGTGCTCATCGACGTCTCGGGTTCGATGAGCGCGCCGGTCCCGGGAACCGGCAAGTCCCGGCTCCAGATCACGCTGGAAGCGGCGGAGAACGCCCTGCATCTGTTCAAATCCACCTCACAGGTCCGTTTCCTGGCCTTCGCGACCAAAGTGGACGGTGAGCGCGACTACCGGGAGATCCTGCCGATGGCGCCGGTCGGGCGGCAGCTGACCGCGGTCGACAGGTTGCGCGCGGTTCGCGCCGTCCCCGACGGGCAGACCGGGCTCTACGACAGTGTCCTCGACGTCTATCGGCTGGCGCACAAGGAATGGGAGCCGGAGAAGCTGAACCTGGTCATCGTGATGACCGACGGCCGCAACACCGATCCCGGTGGCATCAGCCGCGAGAACCTGCTGACCGAGCTGGGAAAGCTGCGCGACCGGAATCGCCCGGTGCCGTTGATCGCCATCGGGATCGGCCCGGACGCCGACGAGACCGAACTCCGGCAGCTCGTCGCGCCCGCCGGTGGGCAGGCCTTCCTCAGCCGGGATCCCGCGAAGATCGGGGAGGTGTTTTACGGGGCTCTCGGCCGGATCGCCGGCGCTGGATGAAGTAGACGCCGAGGATCACCGCGAGGCTGAGCAGGCTCAGGTACAACTGGGCGCGGGTGTCCGAGTCCACGAACAGCATCGACGCGACCACGGCCAGCGTCCCGGCGAGGGTCAGCCAGCTGAGCCATGGGTAGCCCCACATGCGCAGCTTCAGCCGTTCCGGTGCCTCGGTCTCCAGGCGGCGCCGCATCCGGAGCTGGGAGCCGGCGATGATCGCGTAGACGAACAACGCGACGGCGCCCGCGGAGTTGATGATGAAGTAGAAGATCTTGTCCGGTGACACGAAGTTCATCACCACGGCGACGTAACCGACCGAAGTGGACACCAGGATGGCCTTCCACGGCACGCCACGCCGGTTCGTGTCGGCGATCCATCTCGGCGCCCAGCCGTTGCCGTGCAACGCGAACAGCATGCGGGAAGCGGTGTACAGCCCGGAATTCAGTACGGACAGCACGGCCGTGAGCACCACCGCGCTGACGATCGTCTCGGCCGCGGGGATGCCGAACCGGCCGAACGCGGCGGCGAAGGGGCTCGTCGTGGTCGGGATGTCGCGCCAGCCGGTGATCATCACCAGCAGCGTCACCGAACCGACGTAGAACACGATGACCCGCCAGACGATCGACGAGGTCGCCTTGCGCACGGCCGTTTCGGGCTCCCGTGACTCGGCGGCGGCGATGGTGACGATCTCCGCGCCGAAGTAGGAGAAGATCACGATCACCACGCCGTGCACCACCGAGAACGGGCCGTTGGCCAGGAAACCGTCCTGCGCGATGGTGCCGACCGAGAACGAGCCGCCGGGCCAGGCACCGAGCACGAACAGGATGCCCACCACGAGGAACACCACGATCGTGGCGATCTTGACCGACGCGAGCCAGAACTCCGTCTCCCCGAACGACCGGGCCGAGGCGAGGTTGGTCGCGGTCAGCAGCAGCATCAGCACGAGCGAGAAGATCCACTGCGGCACAACGGGAATCCACGTCTGGAGGATCTTCGCCCCGGCGACGGCCTCGAACGCGACCACGCCGACCCAGAAGTACCAGTACAGCCAGCCGACGGTGAAACCCGCCCAGCCGCCGAGCGAGGTCCGCGCGTATTCCATGAAGGAGCCCTGCGACGGCGCGGCCGTCGCCATCTCGCCGAGCATCCGCATCACCAGCACGACGATCAGGCCGCCGATGGCGTAGGAGAGGACGGCAGCCGGGCCGACGGTGTGGATGACCGCGCCGCTGCCGATGAACAGGCTGGCGCCGATGATGCCGCCCAGCGCGATCATCCGGACGTGGCGTTGCCGCAGGTCCGGGCGCAGGCCCGCCCGCTCGGTCGTCCGTTCCGGGGTGGTTTCGGCGCCCATTCGCTGTTGCCTCCTGTCGCCAGTGGCGGTGAATCGCGGGATTGTCGCACCGCAAGAGCCAGAGGAAAAGTGTTTGCGCAACCCCCGGTGAACAGGCCGATGTGGACTCTGCGAACCTAGGCACCTCCACCGCGCGTTCCGAGGAGCTCTTCGATGCCGCACGCCGTCCTCCGGTTCCTGCCTGCCGTCGCCCTGGCCGCCGTGCTCGCGGGCTGTTCGGACGAGGCACCCCAAGCCCAGACGGCGCCGCCCGGGTCGTCACCGCTGGCGCAGCAGGCCGCCGTTCCGTTCAACGACGCCGATGTCGCCTTCGCGCGGCAGGCCCTCGCGCATCACCAGCAGGGCGTGGATCTGGCTTCCCTGGCGGAATCCCGGGCGGACGACGCCCAGCTGAAGGTGCTCGCGAAGCGGGTCATCGACACGCACGAACCGGAGATCGCGCGGCTTTCCGGGCTCATCGAGTCCTGGGGCCAGCCCGCACCGGACGACCCGAACCTCGAACACATCCAGCGCGACGGCTACATCAGCCCGGGTGACATGGCGGAACTGGCGGGACTGTCCGGAAAGGACTTCGACCGCCAGTTCGTCGCGCGGCTGATCCGCCAGCGCGAGTCGGGTGTCCGCATCGCCGACGCCGAAACCCAGCACGGCCGCAACCCCGACGCCCGCGATCTCGCCGCGACGACTTCGCGTTCGCAGCAGCAGGAGATCGGGGATCTACGGGGCCTCCAGAACGGTTGAGTCCGTCTGGACCACGTTCGAGTTCAGCTGCACGATGTACGCGCCGGTCAGCAGGACGACCGCGCCCGCGGCTTGGATCCAGCTGAGCGCCTCACCCAGCAGCAACCAGGCGGCGGCCGCGGCGATCAGCGGCTCCACCAGCCCGACGACACTCGCCACCGACGCCGGGAGATGGCGCAGCGCCGCCATCCCCGTCGCGTAGGCGATCACCGTCGCGATCAGCACCAGCGCGATCAGCAGCGACCACACCGGCGGCTGCCACGGCCCGAACGTCGCCGGGGTGCCGAGGACACCCCACGGGATCGTCCACGGTGGAGCGACCGCGCAGACCAGGACCGCGCCGACCGTCATCCCCCAGGTGACCATGCCGAGCGGATCCCGGTCCGCGACGCCGCGTTCCCCGAGCAGGAAGTACCCCGCCGAACAGACGGCCGCGCCCAGTCCGGCGAGCAACCCGACGACGTCCAGGCTGAGGCCTTCCCAAACCTGCGCGACCAGGACGAGCCCGGTCATCGCCAGCGCGATCCCCGCCCACATCGCCCTCGGCAGCCGCACGCGGCGGACGAACCGCACCCACAGCGCGATCAGCACCGGCGAGGTGAACTCGAGCAGGATCGCGATCCCGACCGGGATCCGGCCCGCCGCGAGGAAGTACATGAGCTGGACGCCGGCCACGCCGAGCGAGCCGTACGCCAGCAGCAGCGGCCACTCGCGCTTCGTCACCTTGAGCAGCTTCGGCCGGAAGACGGCGACCAGCGCGAGCAGCACGATCGCCGACAGCCCGATGCGGATCGCCGCGACCTGCTCCGGTGACATCCCCGCCTGCATCGCCGGTTTGCCCAGCACGCCCGACGTCCCGAAGAAGAGCGCGGCGAGCAGGATGAGCACGATGCCCCGGCCGCGGTGCGCGACGTGCTGGGCGGGGGCGGCGAGTTCGGCGGTCACGGCCGGAGGGTAGAGGCCGGGGGACCGTGGGGCGAGCCGTTTTCCCAGCGGCTGGGTTTGGTGCCCGAATCTGTCGTGACAGGGATGGTCTCGCAGGACCGTGTGGATTTCGGGACATCTGACGTCCCGAAATCCACACGGTCACCGAAACTCAGAAGGAGGTGCCGCCGTCGGTCCAGTCGGTCCGGTCGAAGTCGTCGTCATCGACGGGTGCGCGGCGAGGCTTGCGGGCCGGAGCGGGTTCCGATTCCGGTTCTGGTGGAGCGGCGGCAGGCGCTTCGAGGGCCTGGGGTTCGGGGGTGCCGTTCGGCCAGACGCAGGGTGAGGTCGCGCCGAGGTAGAGCTTGCCCAGACTGTTCGCCTTGATCGACATGTCGAAGGCATCGCCGGTGTTGCGCGCGAAGAGATACTGAATTGTCGGCCGCGAGTCGGTCAAGACTTTGAAGGCGTGCGATTCCCACCACTGAATGATCGCCGTGAAGTGCTCAGGGAACCGTTCGGAGTCCAGTCCGACGACCTCGTAAGTAGCGGAGATCTCGAAACGGCCTTGCGGGCCATTGTCGGTGGGGTCAGTGCACTCCGAACGATTCCGCGTGAACAACTTCAACTCGGCAGCGGCGGGCAAGGCTTCGAGCGCGTCCTGAATGTATTTCTCGACCTTGTCGTGAGCCTGCTGCTCGGTGATCGTCGATTTCATGTCGCTCCCACCTCCAGGGGAACAAGCCGCCGAAAGTATCAGCAGGGCGAAGATGGCCGGAAGAGCCCGGTTGGTCATGTCGTCGGCAATCCAGCGATGATCTGGCCGAGGTTGGTCAACGAGGGGTTGTTGTCTTCCCAGTATTCGCTGTGCGCCTCCTGGCTGTACCCGCCGAACCCGTCCGTCCCCGGCGCCGAGGTGAACACCTGTCCGCCGAAGTCCGTGTCGGTCGGGTCCTGGCCGAGCACCAGGTCGTATCCGGCGATCTCGAGGTTCGCCAGGTTGATCATGTCGTGTTCGGCCACCGTCGCGTGCACATGCTTGCCGACTTCGCCCTGATCCACTCCATCGAGGTGCAGTTCGCTCACGTCGTGCGCGCCGACGCCCGGGCTCGCCACGAAGACGAGTTCGTCCGCGGCGAGGCCGCCGTCGCGGGCGGCATGACCGACGACCGTCGTGCCGTAGCTGTGGCCCAGCACCGTGTTGTGCGACGGCGGTCCCTGATGCGTTTCCCGTAGTCCGTCCTGGAATCCGGCGAGGGCGGCTTTACCGCCGTCGGCGTACTTTTCGCTCGCGGCGTCGGTGATCTCATTCGGCGCGTCGTAGCCGAGCCAGGTGATCACCGCCGTCGACGGTGAGCCCGCGGTGGTCGCCACGGCCCACATCTTGTCGGAGCGGTTGAGGTCGCCGCCGATCCTCGCCAGTTCCGACCCGGTTCCCGGCACGTACGTCGCCACGTTCGTCGCCGTGTCCGGGTTTCCCACCGACACGATCGCCTTCCCGTCGCCGCCGGTGTTCAGTCCCAGCAGGAACGCCCGCGGTTCCGGCTGGTCCAGCCGCTGCGCGATGGCTTCCAGGCCTTTCACCTTCGGATCGCCTTGGAGCCGCGCGATCTCACTGGCGAGGACGGCGCGGTTGGCGGCGTCGCGGTCGGTGGCCGGGATGCCGTCGAGATTCCCGACGAGACCCGGATTTCCTTGCAGCAGAGCGACTTTCGCCGTATCCGACAGGCTGTCCCACCAGGCCTTGTTGTCTCCGGGGGAGCCGTTCTCGGGCGGCCCGATGATCGACAGGCCGCTTTGCGCAGCGCCGGTGTCCGCGGCCTGGGCGAGGGTGCCGCCACCCTGTTCGGTGATCTCGCCGCGCAGGGCCCGGTGCAGGATGGCGGCGAAATCGGCGTCGACGTCGGTGGCGCGGCGCAGGATCTGTTCGATCCGGTCGGCCAGTTCCGTCATCACGCGAGGCTCCGAAGGCCCACCGGAAGAAGTGATCTCCCCGCCGGAGCCGATGCGCAGGCCGTTCCGGGAGGCGAGTTCGTCGGTCTCCCGCACGAACGCGACGATCCGGTCCAGCGCGATCTGCACCTCGTGCGCGCCCCGCCGGACCGCGGCCGCTTCGGCCACGAGTTGTTCCAGGGTGGAGGTCAGCGATTCGCCCCGCGTCGACGCGGCTATGGCGGCCTCGCCGAGCCAGCCGGGGAACCGGGTCATGGACTCGACGTCGTCGTTCGCGGCGATGATCCGCGTGCAGCCGTCGTTGAGCGCGTCGGCGACCGCGCCGATCGCGGCCGGATCCCATCGGCGCACGTCGCCCCAGGTGAGCATCAGACGGGGAGTTCCCGGGACGCCGTCAGCTCGTTCGAGCGGTAGCGGGCAGCGGCTTCGCCGAGTTGGTCGGCGTACTCCGAGGTGTTCGCCGCCCAGCCGGGCACCGTGCGGCCCCACGCGTCCGCGAGCAGTCCCGCCGCTTCACCGGACACGCCGCCCGGCAGGCCCGCCGCCACACCGTCGAGCGTGGCCGCGAGGTTCACCTGCCCGACGTCGCCCGAAGCCCGTTCCGCCGCGCTTGACGCGGCGCCGATCGCTTCCAGGACCACCTCGTATCCGCCGGTCATCCCGCTTCCTCCCGTAGCGTGACGCTGTGTGACCACCCTACGACGCGGGAGACGGCCTGGCGGTTCCCGTCAGCCGTCCTTGAACAGGCCGTCGGCGACGTAGCGCGAGACGGTGGCGAGCCGCCGCCCCTGCAGGCGGAGGGCGTCCAGGGCGAGGTCGTCGGGTTCGGAGGACTTGCGCGAGACGAACGAGCCGCCGTAGGGATTGCCCGATTCGAGCAGCCGCGGATCGGTGTAGCCGAGCGGCAGGACGATGGCGCCCCAGTGATAGAAGATGTTGTTCGTCGCCAGCACCGTCGATTCGAGGCCGCCGTGCGCGGTGGACGCGGTGGTGAACGACGTCGCGACCTTGTTGACCAGCTTTCCCTTGGCCCACAGGCCGCCGGTACTGTCCAAATAGGACTTCAGCTGGGCGGCGGGGCCGCCGAACCGGGTCGGGCTCCCGGCCGCGAAACCGTCGGCCCACTCCAGGTCTTCCAGCGTCGCCGTCTCGTGGTGCGGGCCCGCGTCGACCCACGCCTGCCAGCGCGGATTGCTCGCCACGGCACCGGGCGGGGCGGTCTCGGGAACCGTGCGGACGCGGACGTCGGCTTCGGTCTCACGGGCGCCGTCGGCCAGCGCCGACGCCAGTTTCGCGGTGTTTCCGGTCGCGCTGTAGTAGACGACGAGGATGCGGGTGCTCACGTCCGCCGACCTTAGGCGAGCGCGAGCACCCGTCTCAGGATCCGGAACTCAGTACTTCTTCCAGGGACTGACGGTGTCGGTCGGCCTGGTCGGGTCGTGGAACCGCGGCTTGTCCAGCTCGTCGCGGCGCAGCGGCACCATGCCGTCCGTGATCGCCTGCATGATCTTGGCGTGCGCGCGGACCCCGGCGCCCGGCCGCTCCGGCTCGACCTCCGACAGGTCCACCGGGTCACCGAAATGCACCTTGAACCGGGGACGCCGCATGGGCGCGCTCAGCCCGGACTTGGCGAGCGGTACCAGGTCGGCGGGGCCGTTGACGGTCTCCGTCCCCCAGAAGACGGCTTCGTGCGCGCCCCACTGGCTGATCGGGATCACCGGCACCCCGGCGGCCAGCGCGAGCCGCGCGGCGCCGGTCTTGCCGCGCTCCGGCCACAGGCCGGGATCGTGACTGATCCGGCCCTCGGGGTAGACGATGAGCGGGTCGCGCGTGGTGCGCAGGGCCTCGGCCGCCTCGGCGAACTGGCCGATGGCCGTCGAGGCCTCCTTGCGGTCGACCCGCAGGTGACCGCTGACCCGCAGCGCCGGGCCGATGACCGGCGCGTCGAGGATGCCGCCCGCCAGCATGAACCGCGGGTTGATGCCGATCCGTTTGCAGGCCGCCATCAGCACGAACGCGTCGAACACGCCGATGTGGTTGGCCGTCATGAGCAAGGGCTTCCGGCGCAGTTCCGCGGGCACACCGCCGGTCACGGTGAGTTTGCCGACGAAGTTGACCAGCCCCCGGTCGATGTTCAGCATCGTGCGCCAGATCGCTGGGGCGCGGCGAGCCGAATTCTCATCCTGATGCAGCGCGAACATGGGGCAGAGCATGTCATGAGCCCCCTTTCACCCGGATGGCCGCTCAAGCTGTGACCTGAGACGAATGTTCCGGATGTGCCCCGAGTGGCAGCCGGGGCTGGAGGGTCGAGGCGGTTACCGTGGTGGCATGGCTAGCGGGTCGACGACCAGAAAGCGGAGTACGGCGCGAAGCGGCGGCAGCAAGGGGCCGGCGCGAAAGCCGCGTACCCCGGCGAAGCCCAGGTCAACGGCGGCGAGGAAGCCCGCGCCACGGCGTCCGGCGGCCAGGAAGAAGTCTTCCGGCACGTTCGCCAAAGGCGTGCGCGGCACCTGGAACCTGCTCGCGAAGGGGCTGGGAACCCTCGCGAGGACGGTCGGCCGCAGTCGTGAACTCGAACCCGAACACCGCCGCGACGGGCTCGCGCTGGGCCTGATCGCGCTGGCGCTGGTGATCGCGTTCGGTGTCTGGTGGCGGGCCGCGGGCCCGATCGGTGGCTGGGTGGAGGTCGGCGCCCGTTCGCTCCTCGGTGCGGGGGCGGTGACGCTGCCGCTGGTGCTCACCGTGGTCGCCGTCGCGCTGATGCGCTCGGAACCGGTGCCGGAGGCCCGGCCGCGGATGGTCATCGGCACGCTGCTGGTCGTGCTGTCCGTGCTCGGCCTGCTGCACATCTTCACCGCGCTGCCCGAGAGCAACGACGGCCGGATGTACGCCGGTGGGGTGATCGGCGCGTTCTCCGGCGGCCTGCTGACGATGGGGGTCACCACCTGGGTCGCCGTGCCGCTGCTGGTGCTGGTGCTGCTGTTCGGCACGCTCGTGTTCACCGGGACCCCGGTCCGGGAGATCCCGCATCGCTTGCGCAACTGGGGTCTCGACCCCGAAGAGATCGAAGAGGCCGAAGCCGAGCGCAAGGCCATCCACGACGAACGCGACGCCGTCACCGAAGCCGACCCGAAGTCGGTCCGCCTGCGGAAGCCGTCGCGGCGGCGCCAGGGCGCCGGTGACAACGCGGGCGAGCAGCTCGACATCGAAGCCGCGCTGGCCGAACCGCCGACGCCGATGCGCCCGCCGAAACCCGCCCCGCAGAGTTCATCCAAAAACGCCGTCGAAGAGAAGAAGCCGAAGAAGGCCGAGCCGCCGATGGCGGTCACCAGGACCGTCGAGGGCGACTACAAGCTCCCGCCGCCGGACCTGCTGAAGCTCGGCGACGCGCCGAAGTCCCGCAGCAAGGCCAACGACGCCATGATCGAGGCGATCACCGGCGTGCTGGACCAGTTCAACGTCGACGCGCAGGTCACCGGCTTCACGCGGGGCCCGACGGTCACCCGGTACGAGGTCGAACTCGGCCCCGGCGTGAAGGTCGAGAAGATCACCGCGCTGACCAAGAACATCGCCTACGCGGTGGCGACCGACAACGTCCGGCTGCTGGCACCGATCCCCGGCAAATCCGCGGTCGGCATCGAAGTGCCGAACTCCGACCGCGAGATGGTGCGCCTCGGCGACGTGCTGCGCGCGCCGTCGACGGTCAAGGACAACCACCCGATGGTCATCGGGCTCGGCAAGGACATCGAAGGCCATTTCGTCACCGCGAACCTGACCAAGATGCCGCACCTCCTGGTGGCGGGATCCACCGGTTCCGGTAAGTCGAGCTTCGTGAACTCGATGCTGGTGTCGCTGCTCGCGCGGGCGACGCCGGACGAGTGCCGGATGATCCTGATCGACCCGAAGATGGTCGAGCTGACCCCGTACGAGGGCATCCCGCACCTGATCACGCCCATCATCACCCAGCCGAAGAAGGCCGCCGCGGCGCTGGCCTGGCTGGTGGAGGAGATGGAGCAGCGGTATCAGGACATGCAGGTCAACAAGGTCCGGCACATCGACGACTACAACAAGAAGGTGCGCTCGGGCGAGATCACCGCGCCGCCCGGCAGCGAGCGCGTCTACGCGCCGTACCCGTACATCATGGCGATCGTCGACGAGCTCGCCGACCTGATGATGACCGCCCCGCGCGACGTCGAGGACGCGATCGTCCGGATCACCCAGAAGGCGCGTGCGGCCGGTATCCACCTGGTCCTGGCGACCCAGCGCCCGTCGGTCGACGTCGTGACCGGCCTGATCAAGACCAACGTGCCTTCGCGGCTGGCGTTCGCGACGTCCTCGCTCACCGACTCGCGAGTCATCCTCGACCAGCCGGGCGCGGAGAAGCTCATCGGTATGGGTGACGCGCTGTACCTGCCGATGGGTGCCGGGAAACCGGTCCGCATCCAGGGCGCCTTCGTCGGCGACGAGGAGATCGCGTCCGTCGTCAACTTCGCGAAGGAGCAGGCGCAGCCGGACTACCAGGACGGCGTCACCGCGGCGAAGGCTGGCGAGAAGAAGGAGATCGACTCCGACATCGGCGACGACCTCGATGTCCTCCTGCAGGCCGCCGAGCTGATCGTCACCTCGCAGTTCGGCTCGACGTCGATGCTGCAGCGGAAGCTGCGCGTCGGGTTCGCCAAGGCCGGGCGCCTGATGGACCTGCTGGAAAGCCGGGGTGTCGTCGGTCCCTCGGAGGGCTCGAAGGCGCGGGACGTGCTGATCAAGCCGGAGGAGCTGGAGTCGGTGCTGTTCATGATCCGCGGTGGCGGGGACGCGAACGGCGGGGACGTCTCCGACGACGACTGAGCCGGGCCTGGGGTTCTGACTTCCGTCCCGAGGCGTGCAATGAAAGGCCCGTTACTGGCAAAATTTGCCAGTAACGGGCCTTTCATTGCACGGGGGCAGGACGACTTGAGGGACCGATGCAACGGACCGGCGGCTCCGTTACGTCCCTAGCCCGTGGACCCCAAGAAGCTGCTCGTCGTGCTCTGCGCCTTGGTCGGCCTCGCGTGCGGGGCAGGCAGCTCCGCCGCGCGCGAACAACCCGCGGCCGTCCAGCCCACGCTGGTCCAGCCCGCGCCGGCGCACCAGCAGCCTCAACCTGCTCCCAAGCCTCAAGAGAAGCCGCAGGGCACCGTGGAGCTGGGGGAAACCGTCGTCCTCAAGGCCGGTGACACGACCGAGGTCGCGTCGAAGGACGTCAGCATCCGCTTCGCGCGGCTGGTGTCCGATTCCCGCTGCGCCGAGGGCATGGTCTGCGTCTGGGAAGGGGAGGCCGTGGTCGAACTGACCCTCGCCGAACCCGGACGCGGTGAGCGGACGACGGCGGAGGTCGCCTCCACCGCACGCGGTGGCAGGCAGTCCGTCGAGTTCGCCGCCTGCCGGGTGGACCTGGTCGCCGTGAGCTCGGGGGGCGACCAGGTCACCCTGCGGGTGTCCAAGGCTTAGAGCGCGTCGCCCCAGCCGTCGAGATACGCGACGTCCGACAGCGGCACGCGCGACGCGGGCTTGAAGTCCGGCACTGTCGTGTAGGTGACCGGCAGCAGCCCGAGGCCGCGCGAGCGCAGCACCGGCTGGAAGTTCCACACCGCCGGGAAGATCCCGCCGTAGAAGGCGGCGTCGGTCGCGTTGTCGCCGCTCGGCCTGCCGGTCAGGGATGACGTACACCGGCACCCGGTCGATCACGTCGATCAGATTTGAGGCGGACCGACCGTGTCGTGCTGAGCAGGTGGTCGGTGACCGAGGTGTCCCTGTGCCGCCTTTCAGAGACGCGCCGTCAGGAAGCGGTCGATCAGCTCGCTGATCGGTTCGACGTCCTCCTCCAACGCGAAATGCCCGGTGTCGAAGAAATGGACCTCCGCCGAGGGAACATCGTTCCGGAAGGCTTCGGCTCCCGCCGGGACGAAGAACGGGTCGTTGCGGCCCCACACGGCGAGCACGGGTGGCTGGGCTTCCCGCAGCCACGCCTGGAACTTCGGGTACGCGGGAGGGTTGTTCCGGTAGTCCCAGAACAGGTCGAGCATCGCTTCCGCGCGGCCAGGACGCTCGAGGAAGTACTGGTCCAGCAGGTAGTTCGCGGGATCGATGGTCTCCGGATCGCGGGCGCCGGTGTACTGGTACTCGATCTGCGCCGGTTCGAGGTTCTTCGCGAATTCGCGCTTCGCCTCGGTTTCGTCGGTAAGGGTCGCGAAGTCCGGCATCGCGGGCCCGAGCCCTTCGACGTAGGCGTTGCCGTTCTGCGTGATCAGCGCCGTGACCGCGGACGGCCGCGAGACGGCCAGCCGCAGGCCCGCCGGAGCCCCGAAATCGAAGACGTAGAGCGCGTAGCGGCGCAGCTCCAGCGCGTCGGTGAACTCGCCGAGCACCTCCGCGAGCCGGTCGAAGGTGAACGTGAACCCTTCGGGAGTCACGGTCCGGCCGAAGCCGGGCAGATCCGGCGCGATGAGCCGCCATTTCCCGGCGAGCCGTCGCATCAGCCGGACGAACTGGTGCGACGACGTCGGGAAGCCGTGCAGCAGGAGCAAGACGGGCGCGTCGGGATCGCCCGCCTCGCGGTAGAAGACCTCGACGTCGCCGAGCTGGACCGAACGGTGCCGGATGGTCGCCATGAACACTCCCTAATGGTTAGAACTGTTTTTAACCATTAGTACCTGATATTGTCAAGGCATGCTCGATCTGGACTCGCTTCCCGGTGACGATCTCGCGGTGAACCTCGCCGACACCGTCTTGCTGGCCACCTCGCCGTCGATCGATCTGCTCGACGACGGCCACGCCCGGTTCTGGTCGGCGCAGGCGCCGCGGCTGCCCGAGGGTGCTCGGCCGCCGTCGGCCGAGCAGACGAGACGGCTGCGGTCAGCGGTGCGTGAGCTGCTGGAAGCGGCCGTGGCCGCGCGGGAGCCCGAGGCGTGGGCGGTCGAGCGGGTCAACGCGGCCGCGGCGGCGGTCCCGGCGAGCCCGCGGCTCACCGCCCGGGGCGCCGAGACGATCTGGCACGGCGAGGACGGCGGCGAGATCGCACTCGCCGCCGTCGCGGTGGCCGCGATCGACCTCGTGTCGGGGCCGCGCGCCGCCCAGCTGCGGCGATGCGGCGCGCACGACTGCTCGATGCTGTTCGTGGCGGCCAACAGCAGGCGGGTGTGGTGCACGCCGTCGCTGTGCGGCAACCGGGTCCGGGTCGCCCGCCACGCGAAGAAGGGCTGAAGGGGCCCATCCCCGCATGCGATGCGGGGAAAGCGCCCTTCGCCGCGTCCTATGCGGGGAAAGTCCCCTTCAGCTAAAGCTCCAGCAGCATCCGGCTGTTGCCCAAGGTGTTCGGCTTCACGTACGGCAGGTCCAGGAACTCCGCGACGCCCGGATCGGCCGAGCGCCGCATCTCCTCGTAGACCTCCTGGGTCACCGGCGTGCCGTCGATCTCGACGAACCCGTGGCCCGCGAAGAAACGGGTCTCGAAGGTCAGCACGAACAACCGCTTCAGCCCGATCTCGCGGGCGAAGTCGATCAGCTGCCCCACCAGCGCGTGCCCGATGCCGCGACCCCGGGTGGCCTTGTCGACCGCGATGGTGCGCAGCTCGCCGATGTCCTCCCACAGCACGTGGAGGGCGCCGCAGCCGAGCACGTCGTCGCCGTCTTCGACCACCCAGAACTCCTGGACGCTCTCGTAGAGGGTGACGAGTTCCTTCTCCAGCAGCACCGTCCCCGCGTCGGAGTCGACCAGTGCCTTGATCTTGCGGACGTCCGCGATCCGCGCCCGGCGAACTTTCGGGCGGCGGTCGAGGGGCGGTTCGAGGGGGTCTGACGGCACATCCACCATTAAGCCATCTTCGACGCGATGGCAGGCCGAAGGCTCGCCCGAGCGAGCGATCGCCGACCCCGAGAACAGGCCAGCTACCCTAAGGCACGTGCCTTCTCCCACCACTGATCCTGTCGCCACCCGCCGCGTGTCCTTGCTGACCCTCGGTTGCGCCCGCAACGAGGTCGATTCCGAGGAACTCGCCGGACGGCTGGCGGCGGGCGGCTGGGAGCTCGCCGCCGAGCCCGAGGACTCCGACGTCGTGGTCGTCAACACCTGCGGCTTCGTCGAGTCCGCCAAGAAGGATTCGGTCGACACCCTGCTCGCCGCGGCCGACACCGGCAAGAAGGTCGTCGCCGTCGGCTGCATGGCCGAGCGCTACGGCAACGAGCTGGCCGAGAACCTGCCCGAGGCCCACGCGGTCCTGGGCTTCGACCACTACGCCGACCTCGCCGACCGTCTCGACGACGTCGTGGCGGGCCGCAAGGTCGAGTCCCACACGCCTTCCGACCGCCGCAAGCTGCTGCCGATCAGCCCGGTCCAGCGCCCGACGGCCGCCGAGACGGTCGAGGTGCCGGGGCACGCGCAGCACGGCTGGGGCCCGCGCGTGCTGCGGACCCGGCTCGACACCTCCCCGGTGGCCGCGCTGAAGATCGCCTCCGGCTGCGACCGCCGCTGCTCGTTCTGCGCGATCCCGTCGTTCCGTGGCTCCTTCGTCTCCCGGCAGCCGGACGAGATCGTCGCCGAGGCCATGTGGCTCGCGGAGAACGGGGTCAAGGAGGTCTTTCTCGTCTCGGAGAACTCCACCTCCTACGGCAAGGACTTCGGCCGTGACGGCGCCCGCGCGCTGGAACTGCTGGTCCCGCGCCTGGCCGCGGTGCCCGGTATCGAGCGTGTCCGCGTCTCCTACCTGCAGCCCGCCGAGACGCGCCCCGGCCTGGTCAAGGCCATCGCGACCACCCCGGGCGTCGCCGACTACTTCGACCTGTCCTTCCAGCACTCCAGCGAGACCGTGTTGCGCCGCATGCGCCGCTTCGGCTCCACGGACTCGTTCCTCGCGCTGTGCGACCAGATCCGCGAGTACTCGCCCAACGCCGGCATCCGCACGAACGTCATCGTCGGGTTCCCCGGCGAGACCGAAGAGGACGTCGCCGAGCTGGAGCGCTTCCTGAACGGCGCACGGCTCGACGCGGTGGGCGTCTTCGGCTACTCGGACGAGGACGGCACCGAGGCCGAGACCTTCGACGGCAAACTCGACGAGTCCGTGGTGACCGCGCGGGTCGCGCGGATTTCCGCGCTGGTCGAGGAGCTGACCTCGCAGCGGGCCGAGGACCGCATCGGCGACTTCGTCGACGTCCTGATCGAGCAGGCCGAGGACGGCGAAGACCCGATCGGCCGCGCCGCGCACCAGGCTCCCGAGGTCGACGGTGAATGCGTCCTGATCGAAACGGACGACCTTCCCTCGCTGGCGGTGGGTGACTTCGTGCGCTGTGAGGTCGTCGACTCCGAGGGTGTCGACCTGATCGTGCGGCCCGCGCCGCCCGAGGCCGACCGGTGAATGCCGCCCCGAGCGACGCCGGGGCCGGTGAGGGGACGGGCGGTGAGCATGCCCGGGTGCCCGAGGCCACCCCGGTCCCGACGCTGAACCTGGCGAACCTGCTCACGATGTCGCGGCTGGTGCTCGTGCCGCTGTTCGTGATGGCGCTGTTCACCGGCGACGGGACGGACACCTTCTGGCGGGCGATCGCCACCGCGCTGTTCGCCATCGCGTCGTTCACCGACCAGGTCGACGGCTGGGTCGCGCGCAAGTACGGGCTGATCACCGACTTCGGCAAGATCGCCGACCCGATCGCGGACAAGGCGCTGATCGGTGCCGCGCTGATCGGGCTGAGCGTGCTCGGCGAACTGGGCTGGTGGGTCACCGTCGTCATCGCGATCCGCGAGATCGGCGTGACGCTGCTGCGGTTCTGGGTGATCCGGCACGGCGTCATCCCGGCCAGCCGGGGCGGCAAGGCCAAGACGCTCGCGCAGGTCGCGGCCATCACCGCGTACCTGCTGCCCCTGCCGGTGGCCGCCGAGCCGGTGCGATGGGTGCTGATGGGCCTCGCGCTCGTGCTCACCGTCGTGACCGGCCTCGACTACGTCGTGCGCGCGGTGCGGCTGCGCGCCGCCGGACGGCGCGCAGCGGGCACATGACCGGCACTACAGTTGAGACCTTGATCACTCACCTGATCGAGCGTAGGGAGACGGTGGCGACCGCCGAGTCGCTGACCGCCGGACTGGTGTGCGCGACGCTGACCGAGGTCCCCGGAGCGAGCGCCGTCGTCCGGGGCGGCCTGATCGTCTACGCCACCGACCTCAAGGCTTCGCTCGCCGGGGTCGACGAAGACCTCCTCGCCACCCATGGCGCGGTCCATCCCGAGGTCGCGGCTCAGTTGGCCGTCGGCGCGCGGGACCGCTGCGGCGCGACCTGGGGCCTCGGCCTGACCGGTGTCGCGGGTCCGGCGGGGCAGGACGGCGTCGCGCCCGGCACCGTCCATGTCGGTCTCGCGGGCGTGAGCACGCTCACCGTCCGCACACTGGCCTTGAGCGGCGATCGAGCCTCGGTCAGGGCCGGTGCCGTCAGCGGCGCGTTCGCCCTGCTGGGGGAACATCTCGCATGATCGCCGCGTTCGCCCTTGGCGTATTGCCGTGTCAACACCTGCGCCCGGGGCACCGCACTGGGTAACGTAGGGGGCAGTCAGTCCTGGAAGGGAGGCGCGTGATGACCGTGCTGTTGCGCGAGGCGATCGGCGACCGGCTCCGACACGCCCGCACGAACCAGCGTCGAACGCTGCGGGACATCTCCCGTGCCGCCAGGGTGAGCCTCGGCTACCTGTCCGAGGTCGAGCGTGGGCAGAAGGAGGCGTCCAGCGAGCTGCTGGCGTCCATTTGCGATGCCCTGGACCTTCCGCTGGGCGAGCTCCTGCACAAGGTCGCGGCGGACGTTTCGGCGATCGACAACGTCGAGGTCGCTCCGGTGGACGAGAAGGTCGAGGCGGGCAAGCGGCGTGCTCCGGAGCGAGAGAGCGCCGAAGCGGGCCTCGAAGGCGGCCGCCTGGTATCCGAGTTGATCGGCAACGACCTTGCCGACCTGCGGATCTCGCCGCCGCCGCGGATGAGCCCGGCCCTGCGGACGACCATTTCCGCTCCGAAGATGGTCGCCGCCTAGCAGTCGTGACGTGAGAAGCCCCAGGTATCGCACCTGGGGCTTTTCGCGTTGGCCGACGGCCCCGGCGCTCCAGGGGAGCCGGAAACGGCCCGTTTTCACCCAGGGTCACCACCCGGTGAACCCGAAAGGTCGTGGACATCACAGTCAGGGGTATCCCTGAATTCCGTCGGGGTCGCCTGGAACGCGGGACGCCGACCTGACACGATGGAACTCAACGCCGGGGTCGGGACGTTGCAACATCACAGAGGGGACGCCCCACCTCGAGGTAACAGCCCGTGGGATGCGAGAAGGCAGGCGGAGGAGATGGCCAACCCGTTCGTGAAGTTCTGGAAGTACATGATGGCGGCGTTCTCGTCGAAGATCGACGAGCACGCCGACCCGAAGGTACAGATCCAGCAGGCCATCGAGGAGGCGCAGCGCAATCACCAGGCGCTGACCCAGCAGGCCGCCTCGGTGATCGGTAACCAGCGTCAGCTGGAGATGAAGCTGAACCGCCAGCTCGGCGACGTGGAGAAGCTTCAGGCTTCGACCCGCCAGGCGCTGGTGCTCGCCGACGAGGCGCGCGCCAAGGGCGACGAGCAGAAGGCGACCGAGTTCGAGAACGCGGCGGAGAGCTTCGCCGCGCAGCTCGTCACCGCCGAGCAGAGCATCGAGGACCTGAAGACCCTGCACGACCAGTCGCTTCAGGCTGCGGAGCAGGCGAAGAAGGCCGTCGAGCGCAACGCGACCATGCTGCAGCAGAAGCTGGCCGAGCGCACCAAGCTGCTTTCTCAGCTGGAGCAGGCGAAGATGCAGGAGCAGGTCTCCGCTTCGCTGAACCAGATGAGCCAGCTTGCCGCGCCGGGCAACACCCCGTCCCTGGAAGACGTTCGCGACAAGATCGAGAAGCGCTACACCACCGCGCTCGGCTCGGCCGAACTCGCACAGAACTCCGTACAGGGCCGGATGATGGAGGTCCAGGCCTCCACGACGCAGCTCGCGGGACACTCGCGACTGGAGCAGATCCGCGCGTCCATGAAGGGCGACTCCGTCGCGCAGGTGACCGACGGCAAGACCGCCGCCGCCGCGCCGAAGGCGTCGAGCGGTGCGGACATCCAGCGTGAGATCCAGGCACGGGTTCAGGCCGAACAGGGCAAGAACCCCGCCTGACACACCACCTAGAGCCGGTCCCGCACCCCGCGCGGGTGCGGGACCGGTCTCACCAGACGACAGGGGCGAGGGCAAATGGGCCAGGGCAGGCGCAAGGACTTCGGGGAGTTCACCGCCAAGCTTGAGAAGCACATCGAGAAGCTGCCCGATTACGCCCAGCGCGCGCAGGAGAAGCTGCAGCGCTACATCCCGCCCTCCGAGCAGGGTTCCCGGCCCTCCTCACCGACGGCGTCGCAGCCACCGCGGCCGCCGAAGCCGCGGCCGCAGATGCCGCCGATGCCCGCCATGCCGAAGATCTCGCAGCAGCTGACGTCGATGGCGGCGGGCCAGATCCCGGTCGTGGCCGACGCGAAGGCCAAGTGGGCCCGCTGGAACGAGCCCGCCGCCAAGCTGGAGAGACGCAAGCGCCGGACGTCGCGCGCGATGACTTTCTGGATCCTCCTCACCATCCTTTGTGGACTGTTCGCCGTGGTCGCCGCCACCGGTCTGTTGAAGGCGGGCCAGGCCGACGTCCTCCAGGCCATCGCGGCCAGCGCGTTCACCATCGTCTTCGGCACTTTCAGTGTCCGATCGGGACTGCGGCTGCGCGCGCTCAACCGCACGGTGCTGCCCGCCGCGCCCGCCGCTCCGCCGCCGCTGCCCTCGGCACGGTCCATCGCGCGGGCGCCGATGGAGCGCCTCGTCGAGAGCGAGGCTTCGCTGACGGAGCTGCTTCGCCAGCTTTCGCAGCCGACGTCGCTCGGCACCATGCCGGTGTCGGAGATCGCCGTGGCGGACGCCCGGACCACCGCCACGGAGGCCGCGCAGGCCCTTCGCGGGCTGGCCGGCCGGATCCAGGCCATCGAACGCGGACGTGACTCCGCGCCCGAGCGGGAACGAGGCGCCCTCGACGCCGCCATCACGCAGCTGCGGGATCAGCTCGACGACGGCGTCGATGGCTACGGCGGTCTCGTCGCGGCCGCCGGGCACACCGTCGCCGCGAGCTCGGACGGCATGACGTCGTCCAAGGAATCGCTCTCCGACGCGACGGACAAGCTCGCCGGACTGGCCATGGCCCTGCGCGAGCTTTCCTGAGCCCGCTCAGGCGGGCACACGCCGGTAGTCCTTCAGTTCGATCGCGACCGAGGCCTCCCGGACCTCCTTGGTGATGGCGCGGATCATGGCGTCCTTCCAGGGGAGGTGGCGCAGCATCCGCAGATTCGCGCGCTGCAGCCAGACGCCCGCGCGGGTCTTCGGCGCCAGGTGTTTCGCGGCTCCCAGCGCCAGTTTCTGGTTCAGCTCCACGAAATTCCGCATCCGCTCCGCGTAACGGGCGAACGCCACCGGATGGTCGCCGTCGGCGGCGGCCAGTTCTCCGGCCAGGACGTACGCACCCACCAGGGCGAGACTGGTGCCCTGGCCCGAAAGCGGGGACGCGCCGTAGCCGGCGTCGCCGACCAGCGCCACGCGGCCCGCCGACCAGGAGTCCATGCGGACCTGGGACATCGTGTCGAAGTAGAAGTCGGGCGCGTCCGGCATGAAGTCCATCAGCCGGGGCACTTCCCAGCCCATCCCGGCGAAGGTGTCCTTGAGGATCCGCATCTGCCCGTGGGGGTCCCTGTCGCCGAGGCGCGGGTCTTTCGCGGTGAAGAAGAAGACCGCCCTCGCCTCGGTGTCGTCACGCACGCTGGTGATGCTCGCCGTCAGGCCGGGCGCGCTGTGGCCCAGTTGCCAGTGGTCGAGGCCGAGGTGATTGGGGGTGGTGAAGATGGCCAGGTACAGGTCGTCGAGCTGGTGGACGAACCGGGATTCCTCGCCGAAGGCCAGTGCGCGCACCCCTGAGTGCAGTCCGTCCGCCCCGATCACCAGATCGAAGGTGCGCGATCCGGCGCGTTCGAACGTGACCTCGACCCCGATCTCGTCTTGGGTGAGCGCGGTGATCGAGTCGCCGAAGAGGTACTCGACGTCCGATCCGCCCGCCTCGCGAAGGATGCCGCCGAGGTCCTCGCGCAGGATCTCGACGTCTCGGTCGTCGATCACCCCGAAGCCGCCTTCGAGGCTCGCCACCGGCTTGCCCGTCGCGTTGACCAGGGACATCCCCTTGGTGCCGACCTGAGCAGCCCGGACCTGGTCGATGATCCCCATCCGCTCGACGAGGTCGATCGCCACTCCGCGGACGTCCACCGCTTGGCCGCCGCGTCTCGGCGTGGGCGCGCGCTCCACCACCGTGGGGTCGAAGCCGTGCCGCCGCAGCCAGTAGGCCAGCGCGGGGCCGGCGATACCCGCCCCGGAAATCAGGATTCTTCGGTTCCGCATGGTGCCTCCTAGATGGGATACCTTCACTATCCAATATAGGATAGCGGAGGTATCCCACTAAAGGATAGTCCCACTATCCCAACTGCAGGAGAGATCTGTGAAGCTCAAGGAACTGAGTCAGCGCGGGGGTGTGCCCATCCCGACCATCAAGTACTACCTGCGCGAGGGCCTGTTGCCGAAGGGCGATCCGCTCGGTGAGACCAAAGCGGACTACGGGGACCATCACCTGGACCGATTGCGGATCATCCGCTCCCTGGTCGAGATCGGCGAGGTGCCCATCGCGGTGATCCGGCAGATCCTCGCCGCCGTCGACGACGAGACGGTGCCGGCCACGGTATTGCTCGCGACGGCGCTGAGCGCACTGGGTGCCGGGCCGTCGTCCGACGCCGCCCCGGCGGGCGACCGCACCGGGGCCGAGTCCTTGATCGCCGGGCAGGGCTGGCAAGTGAGTCCCGGGTCCACCGCGCCCGATCAGCTCGCGGCCGCGCTCGGTGCGCTGCGCCTGGTCGGGCTGCCCGCCGACGCCGCGCAGCTCGCCCCGTACACCCGGGCCGCGCTCGAAATGGCCGGGCATCAGCTGCCGTTGTTGCCCGACCCTGCCCGAAGGGAAGAGTTCGCGGCGAGAGCGGTCATCGGAGCGGTCCTTTATGACCGCCTGCTCCTCGCGCTGCTGAGGCTGGCCAAGGAGAACATCTCGATGCGGCGGGATGGCCACTGAACGGGTGTAAAGTCATCTTCCTGGACAATCGTCTCATTCGTCGTCGCTAATACTCCATTGAGTAACGACTCGCTCACTGTGCGATACCGAAACGCTCGCGTAACCCGAAACCGCTGGTGACGGCCCCTCGCGATGCCTAACGTTTCTCTCATGCACGCAGTGCTTTTCCCAGCTCGGGCCTGAACCCAGCCCGCGTGAGCGGGCGTCCCAGGGTGGTGGACCGGACACAGTGGATCTCGCGCAGTGGTCTTTCTCGTCCCCGCCGAGGAAAGGACGCCCAGTGACGACGCTCCCCCCGGAACCAGAGCCGATCCCCGCCCCTCCTCCCAGCTCCTACCAACGCGTCATCGCGGCCTACGACCGGATCGCCGAGGTCGACCGGCCCGACGTCTGGATCACCCTCCGTCCCCTCGAAGACGCCCTTGTGGACGCGAAGGCTGTCGACGAACGCTTGCGCGCGGGGACGGATCTCCCGCTCGCCGGAACCCTGGTGGCGGTCTCCGACGTCATCGACGTCGCCGGCCTTCCCACGGCGGGGGAAGACGTCTGCTGTGCCGACGCCACTTCCGTTTCCCGGCTGACCGCCGCCGGGGCGGTGGTGATCGGCAAGACCAACTGCGACCGGTTCGGCAGCGATCTCGAGCACACGCACAGCCCGTACGGCGCCGTGAGCGCGGCTCTGAACACCGCCCGGGTCTCCGGGAGCGCGAGCAGCGGCGCGGCCGTCGCGGTCGCGCTCGGCCTGGTCGATCTGGCCGTCGGCACGGACACGGCGGGTGCGGGCCGGGTGCCCGCGTCGCTCAACGGGATCGTCGGGATGAAACCGACGCTGGGCCTCGTGCCCAAGACCGGTGCCCTGCCGTGCGGCGGGATCGCCCTGTTCGCGCGCAGTCTCACGCTGGGCCAGCGCGCGCTCGGACTGATGACCGGCCCCGACGGGATCGACCCGCTCGCCCGTGACTGGCCCCCGGACGTCCGGCTCTCCGCGGGAGACCGGCCGAGAGTGGCGATCCCTGGCTCCGCAACGCTCACCGGTCTCTCGTTGCAGTCCCGGTCCGCCTTCCTCGGCGCGGTTTCGGCGTTGCGGGCGTCCGGGGCCATCGTGGAGACGGTGGAGGTCACGGCACTGTTGTCGGTGGGCGACCTGATCCACGACGACGGCTTCCTCACCGACAGGCAGCGCGTCGCCGAGGCCGGGATGCTCGCGCTCCGGATGCTGTCCGAGTACGACGCCCTGGTCCTCCCGACCGTCGCCGACCATCCTGAGCTGTCCGAGGCGCTGTCCGATCCGGATGGTGTCGCGAAACGGCTGGGACGGTTCACGGCGTTCGTCAACCTGCTCGACCTCGCCGCGGTCACGGTGCCATCGTCGCCGTCGGATCTCGGGCCGTACGGGGTGTCGGTGGTGGTGCGGCCGTTCGACGACCAGATCGCCATCGACC
Source organism: Amycolatopsis sp. lyj-84 (assembly GCF_046549075.1). NCBI lineage: Bacteria > Bacillati > Actinomycetota > Actinomycetes > Pseudonocardiales > Pseudonocardiaceae > Amycolatopsis > Amycolatopsis sp. lyj-84. Next base: position 72,304 of record NZ_JAJPWO010000014.1, on the reverse strand, counting down.
TCGCCGCCGTGCTCACCGACGAACAGGCCGATTTCCCTTATCCCGCACCGGGCGCGGATCTCGTGGTGTTCGGCGCGCATCTGCGCGGGCAGCCGTTGAACGGGCTTTTGGTGACCGCGGGGGCGCGGTTCACCGGGCCGGTGCAGAGCGCCGAGGGCTATCGGATGGTGCTGCTGCCGACCGAGCCACCCCAGCCGGGAGTGGTACCGGTGAGCGCCGCGGGTGAGCACACCATGCTGTCGGGCGAACGCTGGCGGCTCTCGCCCGCGGCCCTCGGTGCCTTCGCGGCCACGCTGCCCGCTCCGTTCGTCCTCGGCCGTATCCGGCTGGAGAACGGGCAGACACCGCTGGCCGTCCTTTGTGACCAGGCGGCGGCAGCGACGGCGCCAGAGCTGACGCGCTACCAGTGCTGGCGGGCGTACCTGAGGTTCGTCAGTACGGCCGGGCCGCGAGACCTCGGGCGACCCGCTTGACCAGACCGGGACCGTGCAAGGCGAAACCGGTGTAGAGCTGGACGAGACCGGCGCCGGCGTCGAGCATCCGCGCGGCGGCGCCGGCGTCGAAGATGCCGCCGACACCGATGATCGGCAGCTCGCCGCCGGTTTCGTCGTGCACGAACCGCACCACTTCGACCGAGCGCGCGGTGAGCGGGCGGCCGGAAAGCCCGCCCGCCTGCTCGCCGACGGCGGCTTCGGCGGGCGCGATCCCTTCGCGGGACAGCGTCGTGTTGGTCGCGATCAGCCCGGCGACGCCGTGTTCGAGGCAGACCTCCAGCAGTTCCGCGAGGGCCTCGTCGGTGAGGTCGGGGGCGACCTTGACCAGCACCGGCGTCGGCGCGGCGGCACCGGCGAGCTCGGCCGAGGTCGTGCGGAGTTCGGAGAGCAGCTCGGCCAGCGCGGACTTGTCCTGCAGCGCCCGCAGTCCCGGTGTGTTGGGCGAGCTGACGTTGATCGCGAAGTAGTCGGCGTACGGGTACAGCGCCCGCAGCGAGAACCGGTAGTCCTCGACGGCTTCGCCGAGCGGCGTCACCTTGGACTTGCCGATGCTGACGCCGAGCGGGACCGGCGGTTTCCCGCTCGCGGCGAGGCGGGCGGCGAGCGCTTCCGCGCCTTCGTTGTTGAAGCCCATCCGGTTGATCACCGCGTCGGTCCCGGCGAGGGTGAACAACCGCGGCCTGTCGTTGCCCGGCTGCGGATGCCGGGTGACCGTGCCGACCTCGACGAAGCCGAAGCCGAGCGCGGGCCAGGCGTGCAGGGCGCGGCCATTCTTGTCCATCCCGGCGGCGAGGCCGACCCGGTTCGGGAAGCGGAGACCGAGGAAGGTGACCGGATCGTCCGTCCGGTAGACGCGGCCGAGCGCGCCGAGCGCGGGGGAGACCCGGCTCAGCCCGGCGAGCGTGCCGATGGTGCGTTCGTGCACGGTTTCGGGGTCGCCGCCGGAGACCCGGTACAGCGCGGGGCGGACGATCTTGTCGAAGAACACGCGCCCATCATGCCTGGTGAGCTCTAGCGGCTCGCCTTCCAGTCGCCTTCGAGCATCGCGAAGACGAGTTCGTCACACCACTCGCCCTTGACGATCTCGTTCTCGCGCAGATGAGCCTCTTTGTGCATGCCGAGGCGTTCCATCAGGGTGGCGGAAGCGGTGTTGCGGCCATCGCAGCGGCCGATGATGCGGTGCAGTCCGAGGTCTTCGAAGCCGAGCCGGAGCAGTTCGACGGCCGCCTCCGCGGCGTACCCCTTGCCGTGGTGATCGGGGTGGAACACGAAACCGACCTCGCCCTGACGGTGTTCGCTGCTGAGGTACTCGAGGTTCAGATCGCCGATGAGCTGCCCGGTCTCCGTCAGTTCCACGGCCACCGCCAGGAACTGACCCTCCTGCGAGAGGCTGCTGCTGTGCACCCGTTTGGCGAGCGCGGCGGCGGATTCGGCCCGGCTGCGCGGACCCCAGTAGAGGTACCGGGCGACGTCGGCACGGGACTGGAAGGAGTTGAGTTCGTCGAGATCCGCCGGGGTGAAGGCGCGGAGGGTAAGGCGCTGGGTGATGATCGGGAAGTCGGGCCTCAACATGACGTCAGGCTATCCACTCTGCGGTGCCGCCGGGGCGGAACGGCGACGGACGGTTCTCCGGCGCGGCGGGTGGTCCTTCACTGCTGCGCAAAAGGGGGAACAACCCGGAAATGAGGGTACCCCCGAGGTGGCTCCCGGACGCCGGAATCGGCGGCCGGGCCCGAGCCGGACCGGTGCTCGGGAACCTCGGGGGCCCGGTGACTGCCTGGTATTCGCTATCAGGCACCACGCGAAGCAGAGACGACGAGCCGAAGGTGGCTCCAACTTGCGTTGTATCGCTGCTCAAAAGTCCTACGCGTGCCGTCCGCTAGCGGACAGTCACCTCACGAGTCCTGTTGGAATACAACTTTGGACCACCTCCTCTCTCGTGTACCGCCACGCTATGCGAGGGGTTCGAGGTCCTGCAACAAGATTTCGCCGATCTCTGCCAGCAGGACGGTTTTGGCCGCCGGTGCCAGGAAAGACGCCTTCACGGCGTTCTGCGCGAATCGGGCGATTTCGGCCGCGGTCAGGCCCAGTGTTCGGGCGACCGCCAGGTACTCGCCGTCGAGCGTGGCGCCGAACATCGGCGGGTCGTCGGTGTTGAGCGTGACCGTCACGCCGTGGTCGAGCAGCCGTCGCACGGGATGCGCCTCGAGCGACGGGAACTGTCCTGTCCGGATATTCGAGGTCGGGCACACCTCCAGTGGGATTCCTTGTACGACAAGGTATTCCAGGAGTGCCGGATCGGTGTACGCGCCGACGCCGTGGCCGATCCGCTCGGCGCCGAGATCGTGCACCGCCGACCAGACGGTGGCCGGCCCGGTTGTCTCACCCGCGTGCGGGACGCTGTGCAGCCCCGCTTCCCTGGCCGCGGTGAAGAAGGGGGCGAACTGCGCGCGGCCGACGCCGACCTCGGGTCCGCCGAGCCCGAAGGACACCAGGCCCTCGGGGCGTTCGCGGAGCGCGAACACGAGGGTTTCACGCCCGGCGACGACCCCCTTCTCGCCGGGAATGTCGAAGCACCAGGCCAGTTCCACGCCGTGGTCCGCCCGCGCCGCCGCCCGGCCGGTGGCGAGACCGGTGAGGAGATCGTCGCCCGGCATACCGTCGAGAAGGTGGTTGTACGGCGTCACCGTCACTTCGGCGTAGCGGGCGTTCTGCGCGGCCAGGTCGGCCGCCAGCCCGGTGACGAGGGTGTGGATGTCGCGGGCGTCGCGCACCAGCGACGTCACCGCCAGGTAGTTGCGGAGGAAATGCGGGAAATCGCGGAAGGTGAAGAAGTCCGCGAGTGCTCCGGCGTCCGTCGGCACTCCCGCGGTGGGGCGGCGGCGGGCCAGTTCCAGCACCGTGGGCAGGCTCGCCGAACCGACGAGGTGGACGTGGAGTTCGACCTTGGGCAGGGCGTGCACGAACGCGCGCAGCGTCTCACCCGTGAGGAATCCGGACATGACAAAGCTCCCTGGGAAAGAAGTGAAGGGTGACGTGCGAAGGGAGCGGGCGGCTCAGGGAGCGAGGTCGCCGCGTTCGGTGTCGGCCCCGTAGAGCGGGAGCTTGAACAGCGTCACGAAGTCAGCTTAGCCGCCCGGAGCGGGTCCGGTCTGGCATTTCGGGCAGAACCAGGTCGGCCTCGCCTGGTGCCCGGCGCCCTGCGGGGCGACCCGGAGCCGTCCGCCGCAGCGGAAACAGCCCGGTTTGGTCCGCTCGTAGACCCAGTGCTCACGACCGCGGCGCAGCTCACCGGTGGTCGTCTGCGAGGTGCGCCAGGCGTTGGCCTTCAACAGTTTGCGGCCGAGCGCGACGGCCTTCGCCGGGTCGACCGCGGACACCGGCGTCCACGGCGTGACGCCGAGCAGGAAGCACATCTCGACCTTGTACATGTTCCCGATCCCGGCCATGATCCGCTGATCCAGCAGGGCGTCGCCCAGTTCGCGATCCGGGCCCGCGGCCAGCGCGGCCGCTGCCCGTTCCGCGAGCTCGTCCGTCCATTGTGGATCGAGCAGATCCGGGCCGAGATGCCCGACCAGGCGGTGTTCTTCGTCCGTGGGCACGAGTTCGAGGTCGTGGACACGGAAACCGACCGCCTGCACGCCTTCGGTCGCCAAGATGACGCGCGCGTGATGGGCCGGACGGCGCCAGCGCGCACCCGCCGGGGAGACGTCCCACTTGCCGTCCATCCGGAGGTGGCTGTGCAGCGTGAGGTCGCCCGAGAAGCGCGTCAGCAGATGCTTGCCGACCGTGCCGACGCCGAGCACGTCGCGTCCGGCGAGATCCGTCGTGGCCAGCTGAGGGACCCTGAACTCGCCTCGTACGAGGGTCTTCCCTGCCAGCGCCTTGTCGAGGACCTTGCCTGCGAGGAAGACGGTGTCGCCTTCGGGCATCGGCGCTAACCCGTGCCGGTGTCGCTCAGCTTGGCGGGCGCTTCGGTGGTCTCGGGCTCCGGAGCGTCCTCGTCGCCGCGGACGCGATGCCGTCCCGCCCGGCTCGAACGGAGGACCTTCGCCAGCACCATGTTGAAGGTGAGCGCGATCTCCTGGGCGCCGGGGGAGTGCCACTCGTGGATCGGGCTGCACGCGCCCTGCGCCTGCTGCACGGCGAGCCGGTCCGGGATGGCCGTCGGCATCACCAGCGGGCCGAAGTTCTCCCGCAGTTCGGCGACGCGGAACTGGTGCTCGTAGGAGCGCACGCGGAGCTTGTTGACCACGACGCCGATCGGCCGGAGTCCCGGGTTCTGCTCCTCACGGATCTTCTCGATCGCTTCGAGCGCGCGGCGGGCGCCGGAGACGGCGTACATCGTCGGCTCGGTGACGATGAGGGCGCTGTCCGCGGCCACCAGCGCCGAGCGGGTCAGCCTGCCCAGTGACGGCGGGCAGTCGAGGATCACCAGTTCGTAGGGTTCCTCGCGCAGCGGGTTCGTGTGCAGTTCGTCGAGCGCGCGGGAGAGGTTCTCCAGACGGCGGATGTCGGCGTCGGGCTCGTTGAGCATCTCGAGCTCTTCGGCGCCGACGAGGACGTCGATCTGGTCGCTCCACACGCTGGGCGCGATCGCGCGTTCGAGCACCGAGCGCACCGGCGTCTCCAGGACGTCCGCCAGCGTGCGATCGGTGAGGGGCGGGTCCAGCGAGGTGGTGGCGTTGCCCTGCGGGTCGAGGTCGGCCACGAGGGTCCTGGTGCCCCTGCGCAGGGCGGCGGACGCGACACCGAGGGCGACCGTCGTTTTACCGACGCCACCCTTCAGGCTGAGAACAGCGACCGTGTGCACTCGACACAGCCTACGGGCAGTCGGCGGGGTGGCTCCTTGGCAAGGTGTCGAACACCGCATCGGACTACACCCGCAGGTCGCTCAGCGGCGGGCATTACGCTGTGCGTTTATGAAGACGGACACCGTGGCCACGCGGGGATCGGGGGCGGTTCGCCGGGTTCTCGAAGCAGAACTCCGGGCCGTACGCGCGCGAGGCGCACAACAGCCGCACGTCGTCGACGTCGGAGGCGGCAGCGGCGGCTGGGCGGTGCCGCTCGCCTCGGCGGGCTGCCTGGTGACCGTGGTCGAGCCGAACCCCAACGCGCTGGCGACCCTGCGGCGCCGCGCCGAGGAGGAGGGCGTCTCCGGCAGCATCACGGTGATCGCCGACGACTCCGACGCCCTCGGCGCCCACGTCACGGCCGGATCGGCCGACCTCGTACTCGCGCACGGCCTGCTCGAAGTCGTCGACGACCCGGCGGCGGTGCTCGCGGCGCTGGCCACCGCGGTCAAGCCCGGGGGCGCGGTCTCGGTGCTGGTGGCGAACCGCCACGCCGCGATCCTGCAGCGCGCGCTGGCCGGACGGCTCGGCGAGGCGCGGGAACTGCTCGCGGCCGAGAGCGGCGTGCTGGGAGGCGGCCGGGAGACCGTGCTGCGGCGCTTCGACGCCGAGGCCCTCAGCGCGCAGCTGGTCGCGGTGGGGCTCGAGGTGACCTCTCTGCAGGGCGACGGCGTCGTGGCGGACTTCGTGCCCGGCGGGGTGCGGGAAGAGGACCTGGCGGAATTCGAGCTGGCCGCGGCGTCCGTTTCGCCGCTGCGGGACATCTCCAGCCGGCTGCACGTCCTGGCCCGCCGTCCCGCCTGAGCGCTGCTAGGAAAGGCCCGTTACTTGCAAATTTTGCAAGTAACGGGCCTTTCCTGTCACACGGCGGCGGAAACTGTCGGTGGTCCCGGCTAGCGTCCACCCGTGGGACGAAATGCCGAACTGCCTGGTGGGATGAGCCGCTACCGGGTCACCACCGGGGCCACCACCTGGCCGGACGACACCGGATGCGGCTTGCTGCACGTCGACATGGACGCCTTCTTCGTGTCCTGCGAGCTGCGTACGCGCCCGGAGCTGGCGGACAAGCCGGTGGTCGTCTCCGGTGGCGGTCCGAGGTCGGTCGTGGCGGCCGCGAGCTACGTGGCGCGTGAGTTCGGCGTCCGGTCGGCCATGCCGTTCTCGACGGCCAAGCGGCTCTGCCCGCAGTTGATCTGCATCACCCCGACGCCCGGGCTCTACGGCGAGGTGTCCAAGGGCGTCATGGGGATCTTCCGCGAGCTGACGCCGCTCGTGGAGCCGCTGAGCCTGGACGAGGCGTTCCTGGACGTCAGCGGGGCGCTCAAACGGCTGGACTCGTCGCCGGCGCGGCTCGGCGCGGTGATCCGGGAGCGGGTCGCCGCCGAGTTCGGGATCAGCTGCTCGGTCGGCGTCGCGAAGATCAAGTTCGTCGCGAAGCTGGCGTCCGGGATGGCGAAACCGGACGGCATGGTCGTCGTCCCGGCGGCCGAGACGCTCGCGTTCCTGCATCCGCTGCCGGTGTCGGCGCTGTGGGGCGTCGGCAAGCGCACCGAGGAGCAGCTGCGGCAGCAGGGCCTCGACACGATCGCCGACCTCGCCGCCGCGCCGCTGTCCAGGCTGAGGCGGTCGCTCGGGCGGGCGCTGGGGGATCACCTCTACGCGCTCGCGAACGGGCACGACGAGCGCGAGGTGGTCCCGGAGACGCCGGACAAGTCGATCGGCGCCGAAGTGACCTTCGACGTCGACCTCCACGACCGCTCGGCGCTCGGGCTGGAACTGCTCCGGCTCTCGGAACGCGTCGCGGCCACCCTGCGCCGCCGGGGGCTGCGCGGGCGGACGGTGTCGATCAAAGTCCGGTTCGCGGATTTCAAGACCATCACGCGCGCCAGGACGACCGCCGTCCCGGTGGATGTGGCCCGCGACATCCACCGCACCGCCGTCGAACTCCTCGCCGAGCACGCGCCGTCGGGCGCAGTCCGCCTGATCGGCGTAAGAGTCGAGGGATTGGACACGGAGAGTAGTGGAGAACAGCTACTTTTCGACTCACCCGAACCCCGTTGGCGGGATGCGGAAGTCGCCGCCGACGTCGCGCGGTCGAAGTTCGGCGCCGCGGCGGTGCGGCCCGCGTCACTGCTGACCCCCCGTGACCAGTGACATTGCCTGTTCGGCCGTCTTCCAGAGAGCCGAGTCGGGTGGTTTCGCCCAATTCGATCCCTTCTGGATACGGGATCGGGTAGTCGGACGAGCGCGGGGCTCGTATCCTGGACAGAGACACCCCGCCTGGGGTTGTCTGTTGGGTCCATGACGTTGCGCGGCCCGGCGCCCGCGACAGCTGTGCCGGAGGAGGAAAGATGCCACTCTCCGAGCATGAGCAGCGGCTGCTCGATCAGATCGAGCGCGAGCTCTATGCCGAGGACCCCAAGTTCGCATCCACGGTGCGAGGCACCCGGTTGCGCCGCCCCGCCCGCCGACGGCGTTTGCAGGGCATCGCCCTGTTCGTAGTGGGCGTCGCACTTCTGGTGCTCGGCGTGGTGGTCAACATCCGGGTGGCCGAGATCCCAGTGATCAGCGTGCTCGGGTTCCTCGTGATGTTCTTCGGAGTCATGTTGGCCGTCACGTCGATTCGGCAAGGAGCCGAAGCGGAAGGCGGTAAGGACAGCGCTGGCCAGGGGGCAGGCGGAGGTGGCGGCGGTAAGTCGTCTCCGCGCCGCAGCTCCTTCACCCAGCGCATGGAAGAGCGTTTCCGCCAGCGCTTCGAGGAGCAGTAGCTCTCACACACGCGAACATGCCGACGGGGCTGTGCCCCGTCGGCATGTTCGCGTCTTCATGAGCTGGAGCTGAAGGGGCCCATACCCGCATAGGACGCGGTGAAGGGCGCTTTCCCCGCATCCCATGCGGGGAAAGCGCCCTTCACCCGCCGTCTACTTGCCTCGCCGCAGCGACCGCGGGAACAGGCGGCCCTTCCAGGACATGGGCGCGTTCCGCTTCAGGCTCTTGCGGACCTCGTCGAAGGCCGGGCCCAGCTCCTGGTCGTCCGGGGGCTGGTCCGAGTACCAGGACTTCTCCACGACGCCGATGACCGTCCGCAGACCGGAGCGGCCTTCTTCGTCCAGACGGTGCTTCTCGACGACCTTCCGGCCTGCCACGCGCACCGTGTCGCCGTCGGAGAGCGGCAGGCCGCGGTCCGCGCACTCGTCCATCAGTTCGCGCCAGGCCGCGTCGGCCGCGGCGGGGGAGTGGGACGCGATCTTCTGCAGTCGCAGCCGCCGCTTGATCTCCCGGATCGTGGTCGGCGTGCCGAGCCCGCCGAGAACGACCACCAGGATCAGCGCGAACCACCACGACACCCACGCCGCCAGGAACGCGAACGCCCCCACCCACAACCCGATCGCGATCAGTGGCAGCCAGTTCGCCACGTTCGGGTTGTCCAGGAACCCGCTGTCTTCACGGACCGCGGTGGGCGAGTCCGGTTCGCGGGACGGCGAAGGCGACGAGCGCAGGAGCGCCCGGTATCTCAACCGCGACCGCACGATCACGACCACGGACAGCGCGGCCGCCAAGCCGCCGAGAAGACCGGCGAGGATGGCGGGCCACAGCGGCTCTTCCTCCTGCTGGTCCGCGCCGCCGTCCGCGCCGGGATCCGCGCCCGGGTCGCGGGGAGTGCCGGTCGCGGGGGCGCTCGACGCCGGCGCGCTCGGCACTTCCTGGGTGTCGTTGGTCGCGGAGCTGCTCGTGTCCGTCTGCAGGTACGGCGGGACGACCGCGCGGCCGTCGACCAGCGGGGTCGGGTCGAAGCTGACCCAGCCCTTCGTCTGGAAGTAGACCTCGACCCACGCGTGGGCGTCCTCGGAGCTGATCGAGAGGTGATCGCCCTTCGGTGTCCCGGAGGTGAAGCCGATGGCGACCCGCGACGGGATGCCGACCGCCCGCAGCATCACGGCCATCGCGGACGCGAACTGCTCGCAGAACCCGCGTTTGCCGTTGAGGATGAAGTCGGCGAGCGCGTCGGAGTCGGTGGCGTCGGCGGTCTTGGTGTCGTAGACGAAGCCGTTCTGCGCGGTGAAGAACGACCAGATCGCCTGGGCCTTGTCGAAGTTGTTGGACTCGTTCTCCGTGAGCTGCTTGGCCTTCGCGACCACCCGGGGGTCGACGTTCTCGACCAGGGTGAACTGCGGCGGCACCTCGGCCAGCCGGGCGTCGTCGAGCCGGAGTTCGTCCTTCGACGGTTCCCTGATCGCCGCGGTCTCGGTGTAGGCGGGCGCGTTCTGCTTGGTCGTGGTGAACACGGCGCCGCCGACGGGGTCGTACAGCCAGTTGTCGGCCAGCCCGTTGAGCGTGCGCGGCACACCGTAGATCGGCAGCCAGTTGTCGACCCAGTTCGTCGGTTCGATCCGGATCTCGCGCCCGGGACCGGCGCCGTCGTCGCCCTTGACGGCCGGGAGCGGCTGGTTGGCCTGCACTCCCTGCTGGGCGCGGCCGTTCTGCGCGAGCCCCCAGCCCTTGTTCGGCGTGTACGTGTCGAGGGTGAACGCGCGCAGCAGCCGCTTGTCCGCGCCCATCCCGTAGACCTTGAACAGTTCCACCTTCTCGCCTTGGTCGAGCAGGCCGCGCAGCTGCGTGAACGGCTCGACGCCGAACCCGCCCGCGCCTCCGCGGCCCGAACCGGTCCCACCGGGAAGGCTGCCGACCGTGCCGACACCGGTGGCGGCCGCGCCGATGACCAGGCCCAGCGCGATCGCGGCGCTCACCACGCCGACGGGGGCGGACAGTGTGCTCGCCGAGTTGCCCAGTCCGGGCGCTTCGCGGTTGCGCCAGCGGCGATGCCGGTGGTTGCCGTCGACGGCGAGCAGCGCGGCGAACGCGGCGGCACCGAGCAGGAACGTCCACCACGGCAGCATTTCTTCGGCCAGCGCGGCGGGCACGGCGTACACGCACAGCAGCACCAGACCGGTCGCGGCGGGCGCGGCGGCGGCCACGGCCAGCGTGTCGACCAGCACCGCGACCAGGCCGATCGCGATGGTGACGAGGCAGAGGATCGGCGGTGTGCCCTCGATCGGCGGCAGCCCGACGCGGATCTGCTCGGCCGCCGCGGCGAGCACGCCGCGCAGTTCTTCGAGCGCGTCCGGGCCGGGGATGATCTTCAGGATCCCGCTGGTGGTGAACGCCCCGGTGATCAGGAACAGCAGCACCAGCAGCTGCGCCAGGCCGACGACGATGGTCGGCGCGCGCAGCGAGCGCAGGGCGAGCCCGGTGGAGGCGATCAGGACCACCGCGACCAGCAGATAGCCGAACCAGGCCCAGCCGTTGACGACCCCGGTCAGCGAGGTGGAGGCGAAGAGCGTGGCGAGCCCGGCGGCGATCGGCGCGAGCACGCTGCTCGTCCAGACCGGCGGTGGCGCCTCGGGACGCGGCTTGGGGGTGTGCGGCAGGGGTGGCGCGGTCGCGGTCACAGGCCGCCTCCGATCAGCGTGCCCCGGCGCATGGCGGTCTGGCACAGTTCGGCCCAGACCTGCTGCATGGGCGACCCGGGGCCGGCGACGACGACGCCCCAGCCCGCGGCGCGCAGCAGCGCCACCGACTCTTCGGTGGCGGCGGCGCGGGTTTCGGGCCGGTTGACGCCCGAGGACCAGCCGGGGGTGTCGAGCAGCACGGCGAGGCTCCGGATCCCGCGCGGGCGGTACCGGGACAGCTCGTGCACGGATTCGTTGCTGACGGTGCCGAGCACGGCGATGAGTTCCTGTCCTTCGGCCGGATCGTGGCCGAGGGTGATGTCGCGCTGGTGCGCGGGCTGGAGCGCGGCGAGGACGTCGAGCACGACGTTGTCGTAGTGCTCGCCACCCTCACCGGGGGTGTCGGCCAGGGTCTGGCCGTGTTCGGTGATCAGCCGGACGCGGTGACCGGAGCGGCGCAGGTGCAGCCCGACCGAAGCGGCGAACGAAACGGCCCATTCGAGGCTCGCGGCGGGACCGGTGCCGTGGTGCGCGGCCGCGCGGTGGTCCAGCAGCACCGTGGTGCCGCCTCGCCACGGCCGCTCCTCGACGCGGACCATGATCTCGTCGCGGCGGGCGGTCGAGCGCCAGTGGACCTTCCGCAGGTCGTCGCCCTGGCGGTACTGCCGGACGATCACGTCCGCCTCGCCCTGTCCGGCGTGCAGGCGGATGCTGCCGTCGTCACCGGCGCCGATCCCGGCGCCGCTGGGCAGACCCCACAAGCCGACCACCTTCGGCACGACGACCAGCCGCGAATGCCCGATCAGCTCGCGTTCGAACTCGCACAGCCCGAACGGGTCGGTGATCGTCGCCCGCAGCGGGCCGACCTGCTGGACCCCGCGCAGCACCGGCTGCAGCGGGTACCGCAGCGCGACCCGCCGGTCGTGCGGCAGCCGCTCGACGACGAACCGCGGCCGCGAACCGAGCGCGTAGGGCACGCCGTCTTCGAGCAGCACCTCACCCGCCGGGAGCCTGCCGTCACGCCAGAGTTCGAGCTGGACCTCGCCGGGCGAGCCGACGGAGACCCGGTCCGGGCGCAGCGCGCGCGCCGCGCCCAGCCGCAGCCGGGTCGCCGAGATGAAGAAGGCGACCAGCAACGGCAGGGCGACGACGAAGATCGCGACGCGCAGCAGGTCCCGTTCGTTGAGCACGAACGAGCACACCGCCGCGGCGACGCCGGCGGCGAGGAGGCAGCGGCCGCGTGTGGTCAGGCCGGACAGAGCACGCAGCATGGCTCCGTTTTCCTTCTATTTATCAGCGGTGGTTCGTGCCCGGGGAGCCCTGCGGGACGGGAACGCGGTGCAGGATCGCGCGGACCACGTCGGTGGCCGAACGACGGGCGGCGTGCGCTTCGGTGGTGAGCACCATGCGGTGCGCCAGCACCGGGACCGCGACCGTGTGCAGGTCGTCCGGGACGACGAACTCTCGGCCCGAAAGCGCGGCCTGCGCCCGAGCGGCGCGGACCAGCTGCAGGGTGGCGCGCGGGGAAGCGCCGAGGCGGATCTCCGGCACCTGACGGGTCGCGGACACCAGCTCGACGGCGTACCGGCGGATCTCCGGCGACATGTGCACCGAGCGCACCGTCTCGATCAGCCGCTGCACCGAGTCGCGGTCGGACACGGGCTCGAGATCGGCGAGCGGGTTGTGCCCGGCGTGCTCGTCGACCATGGCCAGTTCGGCCTGCTGGTCGGGGTAGCCGATGGACACCCGCGCGGTGAACCGGTCCCGCTGGGCCTCGGGCAGCGCGTAGGTGCCCTCCATCTCGATCGGGTTCTGGGTGGCGATCACCATGAACGGCTCTTCGAGGTGGTACGTCGAGGTGTCGACGGTGACCTGGTGCTCTTCCATGCATTCGAGCAGGGCCGACTGCGTCTTCGGCGAGGCGCGGTTGATCTCGTCGCCGACGACGATGTTCGCGAACACCGGGCCGGGCCGGAACTCGAACCCGCCGCTCTGCCGGTTGTAGATGGACACCCCGGTGACGTCGCTGGGCAACAGGTCGGGGGTGAACTGGATCCGGCTGACGGTGCAGTCGATCGAGCGGGCCAGCGCCTTCGCCAGCGAGGTCTTGCCGACCCCGGGGACGTCTTCGACCAGGAGGTGGCCTTCGGCGAGCAGGGTCACGAGCGCGATGCGGATGACGTCGGGTTTGCCGACCAGTACCCGCTCCACGTTGGCGGCGATCCGCCGCGCCGTCTCGTGCAGTTCGTCGAGGGACGCTCTGCTCGCACGGCCGTTCTGACGGCCGCTCACCGAGCCCGCGGCCGTGGGGTACGGCGCTTGCCCGGTTGCCTGCTCGCCCTGCTGTTCGCCGGGCGTCGCAGACTGGATTCTCGACGTCACTCGACCTCCTGATGCCGCGTGGCTGGATGTCCGCTTGGTCTGCTGAGGGCCAGCTTTTCTCACCCGGGTGGTCCCCCGGGCAGCGGTCAGCCTCCCACGAAGTGTGTCAAACTCGGGCGAACTCGTGGGGGGAACCCCGCCAACCCCGGCCGATGACTCTGTGCAACCGGAGACATTACCTCGATCGGGTGAGGTGAGCGCGTTTTCAGGTGCTCCCGCTGACACGCGGTTTTGTCGTATGCTCCGTTGCGAGGTCGCTCGACTACGGAGAGGCGTAATCGCATATGAGCGAGGTGAGTACCGCCAAACCCCGGTTCGATCTGAGCGGGTTCGCGGTCGCCCCGGAGCTGGCGGCCGACGCCCACGTGAAGATCTCCGCCCTGCAGGACGTGGTCGGCCAGATGGTCCGCGAGGCCAAGGTGCTCGGTCGCACGGTTCCCCTTGGCGGGGGATACGCGGACGAGGTCGGCCGGTTCATGGCGCAGTACGGGATCGGTGCCGACGGCTCCGCGGTCGAGGCGCTCACCGCGTTCGGCAAGGAGCTCGAGGCGCTCAAGAACCGGATCGAGAAGGCGTTGGCCCGGTACACCCGTCAGGATGAACAAGCGGCGGCGGATGTGGACTGTGTCGGCGGCTGAACCCATGGCGTCCCGTGTCCCCCTTCTCGCCCTTTGTGGCGCGCTCACCGTCCTCACAGTGTCCGCCTGTGGGCAAGGAGCCGCAGGCCAGGCGCAGGTTCCGAGCACCGAGAAGGTGGTCGCCGGAGCTTCGGTCCAGGGCACGCTGCCGCCCGCCGTGCTGGATCCCTGCGCGCTGCTCGGCCCGCGGGACCGGTCGAGTGCCGGGCTGAACGTGCTCGGTGTCCCGAAGGAGATCAACGGCGCCCGCGCCTGCGACTGGACGGTGCCCGCCACCTTCGGCGTCACCATCACCGTGGACGAGAAGAACGGGCTGGCGGACCTCGAGATCGCGCGCAAGACCGCCACCAGGACCAAGGTCGGTGACCGGGAGGCGCTCAAGGTCGCGGACAAGAAGGCCGCCGACGGGACCTGCGCGGTCCTGCTCGGTATGGGGGACAAGGCGAGCGTCCAGATCGACGTGAGCAACACGAACTTCACCGACACCCCGCTCGCCTGCGAGCGCGCGGTGACGGTGGCGGGACTGGCCGAACCCAAACTGCCTTAGGAGAATCGGTGCCTGAAGGAGAGACGCCGGGCCGCGAGGTCCCGGTCGCGGCCACGCGGTACGAGGCCTACAGCCACGAGGCACTGGCCGCCGAAGTCGAAGCGGGCAACGACCCCGAGGCGGCCGGCGGCATCGGTGCCGCCTGGGACGCGCTCGCGCGGCGAATGCACGACGCGACGTCGGAACTGGCCGGGCTGGTCAGCAGTAGTGAGGAGAACTGGCGCGGTGAGGCGGGTGACGCTCTCCGCGGCGTGCTGTCCACGGCGTCCGGCTGGCTGACCTGGTCCGCCGATCTCTCGTCCGCGTTGGGGCAGGCCGTCTCCGGACAGGCCGAGGCGGCCGCGCGCGCCCGCGCGGACATGCCGCCGCCGGTGGACTACGACCCCGGCGCGATGATCCGCGGCGCCGCGGCGGGCGGGAACCTCGCGCTTCTCGCCGCGCTCGCCGACGAGATGGAGGCCAAGCACGCGGAGGCCGAGGCGGCTAGGCGCAAGGCCGTCGACGTCATGAACACCCGCGACGCCTCATTGCATTTGCTGACCCCGCAGATCTCGTTCGGGAAGCCGCCCGAGCTGGGGCGGTCTTGATCCGGGTTTCCGCGTCGGCGTTCGACGTTCTCTGGTCCGATCTCGGCCACGCGGCCCCGCCGTGGCCGCTGTCCGTCCGCAGTGTCGGCGGCACGGAAGCGGAACGCGCGGAGATCCGCGGCGCGGTCTACGAAAACCTTGTAGAACGCGGCCTCTATGACGGAGATCGGCTCGATGCCGCGTTGGAAGCGCGACTGGACCTTCTCGCGCGCGCCGACGTCTATGTCGAATGTGAGGCTCTGGCCGACATGACGGCCGAAGCGCCGTTCCGCGCCGTCGCGGCCGCGCGCGGGCGGCACGGCGTGCTGGCCACCCAGCCCGAACAGACCATCGCGCTGTCCGGGATCGGCGACGGCGGGGTGTTCGCCGCGATCGTCGACGTCCTGCCGGAGCTGCGGCCCGGCCCCGGCTACGGGATCAGCCTGCCCGCGGCGCGCTTCGACGGTGACCTGGAAGATCCGGTGTTCGGCGACGGCGGACGATCGTCGGCTTCGGACGATCAGCTGCGCGAGGTGCTCGCGATCCAGGCGCGGCCGGTCTACAGCGCGGGCCAGTTCACCGTGCGGACCCGGGACCGCGACGGCCGGGCGCACCGGGCGGGCGGGCTGACCTGGTTCGACACCGACGTCGGCGCGTACTGCGCCGCGCGGACCGAGGGGCGCGGCGGGCAGGCCTGGGTCACCGTGTCCCCTGTGGACGGTCCCCGGCTGGCCGCGCGGCTGGCTTCGCTGCTGGACCCGGACCGCTAGAACTTTCGAAGTCCGTGAAGGCCTCCTTCCCTACCGTGAGGGTAGGGAAGGAGGCCTTCACGGACCTTCGACGTCAGCAGTCCTTTGTCGACATTTCATGGGATGAACCGACGTCACCCTCCACAGTGTCCCCACCGCTCCCCACCGGATTCCCCACTTTCGCCCCCACTTCGCCCCACAGCAGGGTTCCGGCTGCCGATAACCGGACGCATCAGGCATCGGTGAGGTTGCTTCGATACCCGCCCAGGGGGATCTTGGCCACCGTCCCCCACCACGCCCCCACCTGGCCCCACCTGGCTGACCAGCGAAAACGTCTGACACGACGGAGTGGTCGCGGCTTTTGACGCGTTGACTGTGGTGAAAAGTGGGGTACGGTGGTGCGCAGTGGGGCAGTAGGGAGCCCCGTGACCGGCATTGGTTGTTCACAGCCGAAGTCGGTAGGGAGGTGGAGCCGATGTTCCTCGGCACCCACACCCCGAAATTGGACGACAAAGGGCGGCTCACGCTGCCCGCGAAGTTCCGCGACGCACTCGCCGGTGGGCTGATGGTCACCAAGGGTCAGGATCACTGTCTCTTCGTCTTTCCCCGGGCCGAGTTCGAGCAGATGGCGAGGAAGGTCGCCGACGCCCCGTTCACGAACGAGGCGGTCCGGGCCTACCAGCGTTATCTCTTCGCCGGGACGGACGAACAACGCCCGGACGGGCAAGGACGTGTCGCGATCGCGTCCGAGCTCCGGCGCTACGCCGGGTTGAACAAGGAGTGCGTGGTGATCGGGGCGATCACCAGGTTGGAGATCTGGGATGCCCAAGCGTGGCAGGGCTACCTGGACGAACACGAGGACAGCTACGCGAAGGCTCGAGAGGAAGTTCTGCCGGGCGTCTTCTAGACGTGACCGAGGAAGCACCCACGCCGTCGGGGGGCGCGGGTTCCTGCTTCGGACACGCCGGAAACCGCCCACACGGATGCCGTGAGGCCTCTGTCCGCTCAGTGGCCCTGGTACACCTTCCCCGGTACCAGGTCAGTAAGCGGGCGGACAGGGACCTGACGGCATCCGGCATCTTCCCCGGCACTACAGGAAAGGGGGGAAGACATGGCAGACGAACACGAGCACGTTCCGGTGCTGCTGAAGCGCATCGTCGAACTGTTCGAGCCGGTCTTCTCCGACCGCGAGGCCGTGCTGGTCGACGCGACCGTCGGACTCGGCGGTCATTCCGACGCGCTGCTCACCGCGTTCCCCGCACTGCGCCTGGTCGCGCTCGACCGGGACCCCAACGCGCTGGAACTCTCCGCGAAACGGCTTGCGCCGCACGGGGATCGCGTCGACTTCGTGCACGCCGTCTACGACGAGATGCCGTCGGCGCTCCAAGGTCTCGGACTGTCCAGAGTGGACGGGATCCTGTTCGACCTCGGTGTCTCTTCGATGCAGCTGGACCGCGCCGAGCGTGGTTTCGCCTACTCCAAGGATTCCCCGCTCGACATGCGGATGGACCCGACCACCGGGATCACCGCGGCCGACGTGCTCAACACCTACACGCCGGGCGAGCTGATCCGGATCCTGCGCGACTACGGCGAGGAACGGTTCGCCCAGCGGATCGTCAAAGCCGTTGTGGCGGCACGGGAGAAGGAACCTTTCACGCGCAGCGGACGGCTGGTGGAACTGCTGTACGACGCGGTCCCCGCGGCGAGCAGGCGCACCGGCGGGCATCCGGCGAAGCGCACCTTCCAGGCGTTGCGGATCGAGGTCAACGGCGAGCTGGAAGTGCTGCGGCGGGCGATGCCGCGGGCGCTGTCGGTGCTGGCCGTCGGCGGCCGCATCGTCGTCGAGTCCTATCAGTCCCTCGAGGACCGCCTGGTCAAACAGGCACTCGCGGAACTGGCGAAATCCCGGACCCCGGAAGGGCTTCCGGTGGAACTGCCGGGCCACGGCCCGGAACTGAAACTGCTCACCAGAGGGGCCGAGAAGGCCGGCGAGGCGGAGACCGAGCAGAACACACGGGCCGCCTCCGTGCGGCTGCGAGCCGCCGAACGGATCGGAGACCGAGCACGATGACCGCTCCCGCGAAGTCCCGCGGCCGCCGGACACCGGCGCCCGGACGAGGTGCCCGCGCGACCAGCACGGTCGACGAGACGCCGGACACCACCGAGACCACGAAGTCCAGCCGTGCCTCCCGCGGCCGGACGTCGGCGGCCGAGCGCGCCTACGCCCGTCGCGCCCAGCGCGCGGATCTGCTGCAGCGCGACCAGCAGCGCAACCGTCCCGACGCCGAAGGCGGCGCGGGCAAGGCCGAGCCGAGGAAGAAGCTCAAGCTGCGCTGGCCGCGTTCGCGCGCGTCGTTCGTGCTGATGATGATGGGCATGCTGGCCGTCGGCGTGGCGTGCACGCTGTGGCTGACCACGCAGGCCATCGCCGACTCGTACCGGCTCGAACAGCTCCGCACGACCAACGCCGGGCTGGCCGAGGCGAAGGAACGGCTGCAGCGCGAGGTCGCGAAGGCCGAGTCGCCCGCTTCTCTCGCGCCCAAGGCCAGGGAGCAGGGCATGGTGCCCGGCGGCGACCCCGCGCACCTCGTGGTCGGTACGGACGGACAGTCCACTGTGGTCGGTGAGCCGAAGAAGGCGGAAGCCGACACGCCCGCGGCGCAGGCCGATCCGGTGCCGCCGCCCGCCGAGGGGACGCAGCAAGGCGCGCCGATCGAGGGCGACCAGCCCGCGGTCCCGCAGGAGAACGCGGCGACCCCGGCGCAGGGAGGTCAGTGATGTCACCCGGCCGCCCGGCGCAAGCACGGGCCCGGTCGGTGGGGAGCGCGAGGCGGACCTACGCCGCCGGGACCCGCCGCGCCACCGCCCGGCGGGGCAACGGAGGGAATCCGAGCCGGTTCACCGGCGTCCGGATCCTGCTGATCATCATGATGGTGCTCGCCGGCCTCAAACTGGTGCAGGTGCAGTGGTTCGAGGCCGGTGCGCTGTCCGAAGCGGCGGAACGGCAGCGCACGTCCGTGATCGAAAGTCCCGCGCAGCGTGGGTCCATCATGGACCGCAACGGGACGAAGATCGCGTTCAGCATCGAGGTGCGGACACTCGCGGTGAGCCTGAACTGGCTCCACAAGACCATGGACGACTTCGCCGCGAAGAACCCGGCCAAGGGCAAGAACTTCGAGACCGAGGTGGCGGGCGCGGCGAAGCTGATCGCGGCCAAGCTGCCCGGGGTGATCACCGAGAAGGACCTGCTGGACAAGTTCCACAAGCCGGATGCGTTCACCTACCTGGTCCACGACATCGAACCGTCGGTCGCCGACTCGATCGTCAAGGAATACCCGTGGATCAGCGTCGAGAAGCGCTCGAAGCGGGAGTACCCCGGAGACTCGGTCGGGGCGAACATCATCGGTTTCGCGAACTGGCGGACCGACGACAAGGACATCTCCAAGCACAACCTGCACGGTGGCTACGGACTCGAAGCCTCGCGGGACTACGACCTCGCCGGGACGCCGGGCCGCAAGATCGTCAACACCCGGAACGGCAACGACAACCTTGTCATCCCCGGTACCGAGCGGGACATCCAGAACGCCGTCCCCGGTTCGGATCTGCAGCTGACGATCGACACCGACCTGCAGTACGAACTGCAGCGGCAGCTGAGCGAGTACGTCGTCAAGTCGAAGGCCAAGGGCGGCCAAGCGGTCATCATGGATTCGAAGACCGGCGAGGTCTACGCGCTGGCCAACGACAAGACGGTCAACCTCAACGACCCGGCTTCGCGCAGTGAGACGGAGAACCTGAACAACCGCGCGGTGACCACGCCGTTCGAACCCGGTTCGGTGAACAAGATCGTCACCGCCGCGGGCGCGATCGACCAGGGCGTCACCACGCCGGAGTCGTCGATGTCGGTGCCGGGTTCGCTGCAGGTCGCGGACAAGATCGTCAAGGACGCCTGGCACCACGGGGCGCAGCAGTTCACCACCACCGGCATCTTCGCGAAGTCCTCGAACGTCGGCACCCTGTTGCTGGCGCAGAAGCTCGGCGAGGACCGTTACGCGGACCTGCTCAAGAAGTTCGGTCTCGGCCAGCGCACCGGTCTCGGCCTCCCCGGCGAGAGCCCGGGCGTCGTCCCGCCGCGCAACCAGTGGTACGCCACGACTTTCGGGAACCTGCCGATCGGGCAGGGGCTCTCGATGACCGTCGTGCAGATGGCCGCGATGTACCAGGCCATCGCCAACGACGGGCTGCGCGTGGAACCCCGCGTGGTCAAGGCGAAGGTCAACCCGGACGGGACCGTCGTCCCCGAACCGGCGCCGAAGACCGTGCAGGTCATCAGCCCGCAGGCGGCGAAGACCGTGCGCGACATGATGCGTGCCGTGACGCAGAGCGGCCGCGGGCAGCAGAGCGGCACCGGGCCGAAGGCGGCGCTGGAGGGCTACCAGATCTCGGGCAAGACGGGCACCGGCCAGCAGGTCGACCCGCAGACGAAGACGTACAGCAACCATCTGTACAACATCACCTTCGCCGGGATCCTGCCCGCCGACAACCCGCGGTTCGTGGTCGGTATCCGGCTCGACGCGCCGGACACCTCGCTGCCAGGCGGTGGCTCGTCCGCGCCGCTGTTCCACTCGGTGGCCGCCTACCTGGCGCAGCGGTTCCAGATCCCGCTTTCGGACGGTCCCACGCCTCAGGTGCCGCTGGTGCTTTCCTGACGGACCACGCGTGATGGGAGCCGGGACTCGCTCATCCGTCTGGAGACACGTGAGATCCGGCTTCAGTCACACGAGATCCGGCTCCGAACACGTGAGAGCCGGCTTCGGTCACCCCGGCTGAGCGGCCAGGCACCCGCGTTGCGAAAGCCACTTTCGCAATCTTCAACGTTGCGAAAGTGGCTTTCGCGTCATGCCCGGTCGGCACGGCGTCAGAGAGCGCGGTCGTCGCTGTGCGTGAACGGGTCCCCGCACCGAGCACCGCCCGAAACGCCGGCACCGCTCACCGCCGAAGTCCTCAAGCGACAGTCGGAAGCCGTTGCGTGCCAAGGAGAGCTCATGAAACCCATTACCACGAGCATGATCACCGCGCTCACACCCCGCACCGCTTCCGTCACCCGAATGCCGCGCCGGTAACCTCCTTTGCTGTGTCGGTGCCTACTTCAGATCCCCGCAGCGGTCCCGCCGTCGAAAGCGGGTCCGGCGCGACGGCTGCCCAGGTCCCGGACAGCCCGGTCAAGGCCGTCGCCGCACCCCCGCGTCCGGCCAGGATCGAGCCGATGCCGCTGGGCACGCTGCTCGCCAGGGCGGGCGCGCGGCTCGTGGTGGGCGGTGACGACTACCCGTCCGCGGCCGAGCTGACGGTCACGGGAAGCACGCTTCGCGCGCAGCACGTCCTCCCCGGAGACCTCTTCGCCGCGCTTCCCGGTGCCCGCGCCCACGGCGCGGACTTCAGCGACCAGGCCATCGCCTCCGGCGCGGCCGCGGTGCTCACCGACGAGGCGGGCGCCGGGCGTCCGGTGCTCCGTGACGCCGGCGTGCCGATCCTGGTGCACCCGGACCCGCGGGCCGCGCTCGGCGAGATCGCCGCCTGGATCTACGGCGAGCCGTCGCTGGAGCTGTCCGTCCTCGGTATCACCGGGACGTCCGGCAAGACCACGACCTCGTACCTGGTCGACGCCGGGCTCAAGGCGGCCGGGCTCACCACCGGGCTGATCGGCACGGTCGAGACCCGGATCGCGGGCGAGCGGCTGGCCAGCGGGTTCACCACCCCCGAGGCGCCGGATCTGCAGGCGCTCCTGGCGGTGATGGTGGAGCGCGGGGTCACGCACGTCCCGATGGAGGTCTCCAGCCACGCGCTGTCGCTGGGCCGGGTCAACGGCACGCGCTTCGCGGTCGGTGCCTTCACCAACCTCTCCCAGGATCACCTGGACTTCCACAAGGACATGGAGGAGTACTTCGCCGCCAAGTCGCTGTTGTTCGACGGCCGCTCCACCGCCGAGGTGGTCGTCGTCGACAGTGCCTGGGGCCACGCACTCCTCACCCCGCACACGGTGACCGTCTCCACCGAGCCGGGAACGGACGCGCTGTGGCACGCCACCGACCTGACGCCCACCCCGGCGGGCGAGCAGACCTTCACCCTCCACGGCCCCGGCGGCCTCGCCGCTTCGGCGAAGATCCCGCTGCCGGGTGAGTTCAACGTGGCGAACGCCGTCCTCGCGGCCGCGATCCTCGACACCGCCGGTGTCCCGCTCGAAGCCATCGTCGCCGGGCTCGCCTCGGTCGAGGTGCCGGGCCGGATGGAGCGGGTCTACCTCGGCCAGCCGTTCACCGCGGTGGTCGACTACGCGCACAAGCCCGCCGCGGTCGCGCAGGGGCTCGACGCGCTGCGCGCCCGCACCGAGGGCCGGATCATCACCGTCCTCGGCTGCGGCGGCGACCGTGACACCGCGAAGCGCCCGGTGATGGGCGAGGCGGCGGTCCGGCGCAGCGAGGTGCTGATCGTGACCGACGACAACCCGCGCTCGGAGGATCCGGCCGCGATCCGGGCGGCCATGCTGGCCGGTGCCCGCAACGCCGGACCGGCGCTGGGCGGCGAGATCCTCGAGATCGCCGACCGCCGGGAAGCCATCGTCCACGCGGTCGAGCTCGCCCGCCCCGGGGACATCGTGCTCATCGCGGGCAAGGGCCACGAGACCGGCCAGGAGGTCCAGGGTGTCGTGCACCCGTTCTCCGACCGGGACGAACTCGCCTCCGCCATCCGCAGACGTCTGGAGACAGTGTGATCGTGCTCAGCCTCGCCGAGATCGCCGGCATCGTCGGCGGCAGGCTGCATCGGACCGACGGCACCGCCGAGGTCACCGGAAGCGTCGAATTCGACACCCGCGAGATCACGCCAGGTGGCCTGTTCGTCGCGCTGCCGGGCGCCAAGGTCGACGGCCATGACTTCGCCGCGAGGGCCGTCGAGTCCGGCGCCGTCGCGGTACTCGCGGCCCGCGAGGTCGACGCCCCGGCCGTGATCGTGCCGCCGCTCGACGCCGGTGTCGCCCATGATCGGGCGTTCGCGCTGGTCTCGGACAAGGACGGGGCGGGCGCCGCGGTGCTGGCCGCGCTGGCGAAGCTCGCCCGGCACGTGATCCAGAAGCTTTCCAGTGACCACCTGACCGTCGTCGGGGTCACCGGTTCGGCGGGCAAGACCTCGACCAAGGACATCATCGCCCAGCTGCTGGAGCCGCTCGGCCCGACGGTGGCGCCGCCGGGATCGTTCAACAACGAGCTGGGCCACCCCTGGACGGCGCTGCGGGCCGACGCCTCGACCCGGCAGCTGGTGCTGGAGCTGTCCGCCCGCGGGCCCGGCCACATCGCCGAGCTGGCGGCCATCGCGCCGCCGCGGATCGGGGTCGTGCTCAACGTCGGCACCGCGCACGTCGGCGAGTTCGGCTCGCGCGAAGGCATCGCCAAGGGCAAGGGCGAGCTCGTGGAGGCACTGCCGAGCGCTGAAGACGGCGGCGTCGCCGTCCTGAACCTCGATGACCCGTACGTCGCGGCGATGGCGAGCCGCACGAGCGCGCGGGTGGTGTTCGTCGGCGAAAGCGAGTCCGCGCAGGTCCGTGCCGTGGACATCACCCTCGACGGCGAAGCACGACCGTCGTTCCGCCTGGTCACTCCGGAGGGCGAGGCGCCGGTGAAGCTCCCGCTCTACGGCGAGCACCAGGTCGGCAACGCGCTCAGCGCCGCCGCCGTGGCACTGGAAATGGGCTCGACGACCGAGGAGATCGCGGCGCGTCTGTCGGGCCTCGAGCGGCGCTCGGACCGCCGCATGGAGGTCAGCACCCGGGCCGACGGCGTCACGGTGCTCAACGACTCGTTCAACGCCAGCCCCGAGTCGATGCGGGCCGCCCTCAAGGCACTCGCGTCGATGAGCGAGCAGCGCCGTTCCTGGGCGGTGCTCGGTGTGATGGGCGACCTCGGCGAGGACTCGGTCGCGGCGCACGACGGCATCGGCAGGCTCGTCGTCCGGCTCAACATCGACAAGCTCGTGGTCATCGGACAGGCCGCCGCGGCCACGCACCAGGGCGCGCAGCAGGAGGGTTCCTGGGGCGAGGAGTCGGTACTGGTACCCGACGTCGAGGCCGCCATCGCCCTGCTGCATGATCAGCTCCGCGCGGGCGACGTGGTGCTGGTGAAGGCGTCCAAGGCCGCCGCGCTGTGGAGGGTGGCCGACGCCGTGCTCGCCTCTCCCGCAACGAACGTTGAAACCCCTGAAGTAGCCCCTTCCCCCTCTCAAGAACGCTCGAACGGTGGTGACGCGTGATCAGCATCCTGATCGCGGCCGCGGCGGGCCTGCTGGTCTCCATCCTCCTCACTCCCTATCTGATCCGGGTCTTCTCCCGGCAGGGCTTCGGCCAGGAGATCCGGGAGGAAGGACCGCAGGGACACAAATCCAAGCGCGGTACCCCGACGATGGGTGGTGTCGCGATCATCGTCGCGATGGTCGTCGGGTATTTCGTGGCTCATCTGATCAGCTCGCTCAGCGGCGGCAACGGCACCGGCGGCCCGTCCGCTTCGGGCCTGCTGGTCCTCGCGCTGGCGGTGGGTCTCGGGATCGTCGGATTCCTCGACGACTTCATCAAGATCCGCAAGCAGCGCAACCTCGGGCTGAACAAGACCGCGAAACTGGTCGGCCAGCTGGTGGTCACGATCGGATTCGCGATCCTGGCGCTGCAGTTCGCCGACGAGCGCGGGCTGACCCCGGCGTCGGAGAGCCTGTCCTACGTGCGGGACCTCGCGCTGATCACCTTCCCGTCGGTGTTCTTCGTGATCTTCTGCTACATCGTCATCTCGGGCTGGTCGAACGCGGTGAACTTCACCGACGGCCTCGACGGTCTCGCGGGCGGCACCGCGGCGATGGTGCTGGCGACCTACGTCGTCATCGCCTTCTGGCAGACCCGCCTCTCGTGCGCGGTCACCCCGCAGGCCGCCTGCTACGACGTCCGTGACCCGCTGGACCTGGCCGTGGTGGCCGCGGCGGCGACCGGTGCCTGTGTCGGGTTCCTCTGGTGGAACGCGGCACCGGCGAAGATCTTCATGGGCGACACCGGTTCGCTGGCCCTCGGTGGCCTCGTCGCCGGTCTGTCGATGACCACCCGCACCGAACTGCTCGCCATCGTCATCGGCGGTCTGTTCATGGTCGAGATGATCTCGGTGGTCGCGCAGATCGCGGTCTTCCGCACGACCCGGCGGCGGCTGTTCCGGATGGCCCCGTTCCATCACCACTTCGAACTCGCGGGCTGGGCGGAGACCACGGTCATCATCCGGTTCTGGCTGCTCTCGGCCATCTGCTGCATGTTCGGTCTCGGCCTGTTCTACAGCGAACAGCTCGGTCTCGGGGGTTAAGCGGTGCCGTCAGTGTCGCTTGATGGCCGCCACGTCCTCGTCGCCGGTGCCGGGGTCACCGGCAAGTCGATCGTCCCCGTCCTGCGGGAGCTGGGCGCGCGGATCACCGTCACCGACGGCAACGCCGAACGGCTGGCGGAGCTCGAAGGCCTCGGCGCCGAGCTGGTGCCCGGCCTGACGGAGCCGCCCGAAGGTGTCGAGCTGGTCGTGACCAGCCCTGGCTGGAAGCCGACGTCGCCGTTGCTGGTGGCGGCGGCCGGGGCGGGGATCGAAGTGATCGGCGACGTCGAGCTGGCGTGGCGCGTCGGGCAACTGCGCGACAAGCCGCCGGTGTGGCTCGCGATCACCGGCACCAACGGCAAGACCACCACGGTCGGGATGCTGGAGTCGATCCTGCGTTCCGCCGGGGTCGACGCCGTGGCCTGCGGGAACGTCGGCTTCGCGGTACTCGACGCGGTGCGCGCCGGGCACGAGGTGCTCGCCGTGGAGCTGTCGAGCTTCCAACTGCACTGGTCGTCCACGCTGGCCCCGCTCGCCTCGGTGGTGCTGAACCTGGCCGAGGACCACCTCGACTGGCACGGCTCGATGGAGGAGTACGCGGCCGCGAAGGGGCGGGTCCACACCCACTCCCGGAACGTGGTGCACAACCTCCACGAGGAATGGTCCATCCGGCTCGCGGACGAGCACTCGCCCGCGGACGCCCGCCGGGTCGCCTTCGGCATGGACACCCCGCGGCCGGGTGAACTCGGGATCGTGGAAGACCTGCTGGTCGACCGCGCTTTCGTCGCCGAACCGGCGACCAGCGCCGACGAACTCGGCACCCTGGCCGACGTCCGTCCCGCCGGTCCGCACAACGTCTCCAACGCGCTCGCCGCGGCCGCGCTGGCCCGCGCGTACGGCGTCAGCGGCGAGGACGTCGCCAAGGGCCTGCGCGAGTACCGCCCCGCCCCGCACCGCGCCGAGGAGATCGGCGAGATCGACGGCGTCCGGTACATCAACGACTCCAAGGCGACCAACCCGCACGCGGCGAGTGGATCACTGCGCGCGCATCTGAACGTCGTCTGGATCGCCGGTGGCCAGCTCAAGGGCGCTTCCGTGGACGAGCTCGTCGGCTCGATCGCCGGCAGGCTCCGCGGGGTCGTGCTGTTCGGCGTGGATTCACCCGTGATCGCCGCCGCTGTTGCGCGACACGCGCCGGATGTCCCGGTCAACAGCCTCCCTTCGGGTGACGATGACACCATGACTGCGGCGGTGAAGGCGGCCCGCGCCCTGGCGCGCCCTGGAGATGTGGTGCTGCTGGCCCCCGCCGCGGCGTCGTTGGACATGTACTCGAGCTACGGCGCACGCGGCGACGCGTTCGCGAGCGCGGTCCGTGTCCTGCGCGACGGTGCGGGGGAGACCAGTGACGGCGGTTGAGGAAAGAAAGGGTCAGCCTGCCCCACGGCAGCGCAAGTCTCGTGACGGGCGTGAGCGCAAGGAAAGCCCGTTCGTCGCCTTCCGCACCGCGCTGACGGCGTGGCTTTCGCGGCCGCTCGCCTCGTTCCATCTGGTACTGGCGCTCACCGGCGTGCTGACCGTGATCGGCGCCGTGATGGTGCTGTCCGCGTCCTCGGTCGCTTCCTACAACCCGAAGACCGGCACCGGCGTGTACGCCCAGTTCAGCAAGCACATCATGTTCGTCGCGATCGGCGCGGTGGTGTTCTGGGTCGGGCTGCGGATCCCGCTGGAACGCGTCCGGCGGCTGTCGGCGACGGCGACCGTGGTCTGCCTCGGGCTGCTCGTGCTGGTGCTGACCCCGCTCGGGTCCGAGGTCAACGGCTCGCAGGGCTGGTTCCGGCTCGGTGGATTCGCCTTCCAGCCGGTCGAGGCGGCCAAGGTCGCGCTCGCCTTCTGGGGCGCGCACATCCTGGTGATCAAGTACAACATCATCAACCAATGGCGGCATCTGCTCGTCCCGGTCGTGCCGATCGCGCTGCTGATGTTCGCGCTGGTCATGATGCAGCCCGACCTCGGCGGCACGATCACCCTCGCGGTGGTGCTGCTGGCCCTGCTGTGGTTCGCGGGCGCGCCGAAACGGCTGTTCGGCGTCATCCTCGCGGGTGGTCTCGCCGGGATCCTGGTGCTGGCCATCATCGCGCCGTACCGGCTCGCGCGGGTCATGTCGTTCGTCTCCGGCGACCCGGACACCAGCGCGGACGGCTTCCAGGCCAACCAGGCGAAACTCGCGCTCGCCGACGGCGGGATGTTCGGCAAGGGCCTCGGCCAGGGCCAGTCCAACTGGGGCTACCTGCCGAACGTGCAGAACGACTTCATCTTCGCCCTGATCGGTGAGGAACTCGGCTTCATCGGCTGCGTGGTGGTGCTGGGGCTGTTCGCCGGGGTCGCCGTCGTCGGCCTGCGGATCGCCACCCGGAACCTCGACCCGTGGATCCGCATCGTCGCCGGCACGCTGACCGTTTTCCTGGTCGCGCAGGCGGGTATCAACATCGGGTACGTCGTCGGGCTGCTGCCGGTCACCGGGGTCACGCTGCCGTTGATCTCCTACGGGGGGACGTCGCTGGTGATCACCATGCTCATCATGGGGATCCTCGCCAACGCCGCCCGGCACGAGCCGGAGGCGGTGGCCGCACTGCGCTCGCAGGGGCCGGGTAAATTCGGACGCCTGCTGAGGCTTCCCGCGCCCGAGCCGTACCGCCCGCCCGCCAAGCGCAAGGGCAGCGCGGCCAGGAGCGTCGCCGCCAAGGCGGCGAGGCCCGCGCCGAGGACGGCGAGGCCTTCGCCCGCCCAGGAACGGCGCCGTTCGGTGCGGGAACCCGGCAGGCGGACGGCCGCGCGAACGGCAGTGAACCGCGGTACCGCGAAACGGGGTACCGCAAACCGGAGAGGTCATAGGTGAACAACCCCGTTAGAGCCGACGCTGCAGCCGAGGTCGCGGGCAAGGCGCCGGTGGTCGTGGTCGCCGGCGGCGGCACCGCAGGACACATCGAACCCGCTCTCGCCCTCGCCGACGCGGTGATGCGCCTGCGCCCCGACGCGAAGGTGATCGCGCTGGGGACCGAGCGCGGGCTGGAGAACAAGCTGGTCCCGGCACGTGGCTACCCGCTCGAGCTGATCCCCCCGGTGCCGATGCCGCGCAAGCCGACTCCCGAGCTGCTGAAGATGCCGATGAAGGTCCGCGACTCGGTCAAACGCACCCGGGAGATCCTGGAGCGGGTCGGCGCGGACGTCGTCGTCGGCTTCGGTGGTTACGTCGCGCTCCCGGCGTATCTCGCCGCGCGCGGGCGCACGCCGATCGTGGTGCACGAGGCCAACGAGAAGCCGGGCCTGGCGAACAAGGTCGGCGCGCGGTTCGCCGTCCGCGTCGCGGTCGCCGTCCCGGGGACGCCGCTGGCGAAGGCCGAGGTCATCGGCATCCCGCTGCGGCGCTCCATCACCTCGCTCGACCGGGCCGCGCTGCGCGCCGAGGCCCGTGAATTCTTCGGGCTCGACCCCGATGCCCCCACGCTGCTGGTCTTCGGCGGCTCGCAGGGCGCGGTGTCGATCAACGGCGCCGTCTCCGGCGCGGCCAAGGAGTTCGCGGACGCCGGCGTCGGCGTCCTGCACGCCCACGGGCCGAAGAACACGCTGG
The DNA here is from genome assembly GCF_046549075.1 of Amycolatopsis sp. lyj-84. NCBI lineage: Bacteria > Bacillati > Actinomycetota > Actinomycetes > Pseudonocardiales > Pseudonocardiaceae > Amycolatopsis > Amycolatopsis sp. lyj-84. The sequence continues at coordinate 43,617 of NZ_JAJPWO010000014.1, read as the reverse complement.
TCGTCCAGGAGTTCCCCGGAAGGCCCGCCTACGTCCCGGTGCCGTACCTGGAGCGCATGGACCTGGCCTACGCCGCCGCCGACGCGGTGCTGTGCCGCTCCGGCGCGATGACCGTCGCCGAGGTCTCCGCCGTCGGCCTGCCCGCGGTGTTCGTCCCGCTGCCCTACGGCAACGGCGAACAGGCGGGCAACGCCCGTCCCGCGGTCGACGCGGGTGCCGGGCTGATGCTCGACGACGCCGACCTCAGCCCCGCCAAGGTCGCGGAGCTGGTGATCCCCCTGGTGACCGACGCCGACAGGGTCGCGAAGATGAGTGCGGCCGCGGTCGGCCTCGGCCACCGTGAAGCCGACGAGACCCTTGCCAAGATCGTGCTGGAGGCCGCCGGTGCCTGACACTGGGTTTGATCAAGAGCTGCCCGACACGCTGACGCGTGCCCACCTGATCGGGATCGGCGGCGCCGGGATGAGCGGCATCGCCCGCATCCTGCTGGCCCGCGGTGCCCAGGTCTCCGGTTCCGACGCCAAGGAGTCGCGCGCGTTCCTGTCGCTGCGGGCCCAGGGCGCCGAGATCGCCGTCGGCCAGGCACCCGAGAACCTCGACGCGTTCCCCGAAGGCCCGTCCTCGGTGATCGTGTCGACCGCGATCAAGGAGACCAACCCGGAACTGGTGGCCGCGCGGGAACGCGGGATCACCGTGCTGCACCGCGCGCAGGCGCTGGCCGGGCTGATGGAGGGCCACCGCGTCGCGTGCATCGCCGGGACGCACGGCAAGACGTCGACGACGTCGATGCTGACCGTCGCGCTGCAGCACTGCCATCTCGATCCCTCGTTCGCCATCGGCGGCGACCTCAACGAGTCGGGCGCGAACGCGCACCACGGCGAGGGCGGTGTCTTCGTCGCCGAGGCCGACGAGAGCGACGGGTCGTTCCTGGCCTACTCGCCGTCGGTCGCCGTGGTGACCAACGTCGAGCCGGACCACCTGGACCACCACGGCACCGCCGAGGCGTACGTCTCGGTGTTCACCGACTTCCTCGGCCGGATCGCGCCGGGCGGGCTGCTCATCGTCTGCGGTGACGACGAGGGGGCCGACGCGCTGGGTGCGCGGGCCTCGGCGCGGGGCATCCGCGTCCGCCGCTACGGGCGTTCGGTCACCGGCGCGGACGACGCCCGGATCCTGGACTTCGCGCCCGCACCGGACGGCGGTGTCGTGCGGATCTCCTTGCAGGGCGAGGAGATCACCCTCCGGGTCGCGGTGCCGGGCGAGCACATGGCGCTGAACGCGATCGCGGCCCTGCTGGCCGGGATCGAGCTGGGCGCGCCCGTCGAAGGACTGGCCGAAGGGCTCGCCGCGTTCGGCGGTGTCCGGCGGCGGTTCGAGTTCAAGGGCCGCTCGGGCGACGTCCGGGTGTACGACGACTACGCGCACCACCCGACCGAGGTCGACGCGCAGCTGCGCGCGGTGCGGACGGCCGCGGGCACGGGCCGGGTCATCGTGGTCTTCCAGCCGCATCTGTACTCGCGCACGAAGACGTTCTCGAAGGAGTTCGCGGCCGCGCTGTCGCTGGCCGACGAGGTCGTCGTGCTGGACGTCTTCGGCGCGCGCGAGAAACCGGAACCCGGGGTGAGCGGCGCGCTCATCGCCGACCAGATCTCCGGCACTCCCGTGCACTACCAGCCCGCGTTCGACGTCGCGGCGAAGCTCGCGGCGGACCTGGTCGAACCCGGCGACCTGCTGGTGACCATGGGCGCCGGCGACGTCACGCAGCTCGGCCCGGAGATCCTGGCCGAGCTGGACCGGCGGGCGGGCTAGCGATGACATCGGCCGGCGGGCAGCCATGACGCAGACCGGGGAACGCCGCCGCCCGGCCGAACCCGGTCGGCGTCCGAGCAGGGACCGGACCGGGGCCGACCGGGCTCGACGGGCGAAGGCCCGGCGCGGCAAGCGGTCCGTCCAGGACCGCCGCCGCACCACCCGGCCGGTCAAGCGCAGGGAGATCCGGCGGCGCTGGGTCGCGCTGCTTTCGGTGCTGACCGTCGTCGCGCTCGTCTACCTGCTGTGGTTCAGCTCGATGCTGGGCGTGCAACAGGTGGACGTCGTCGGCGCGAGTTCCGTGCCCGCGGACCAGATCCGCGGCACGGCGGCGGTGCCGGACCAGAAGCCGATGCTGCGCCTGGACACCGACGAGATCCGCGACCGGGTGGCACAGATGCCCGGTATCGCCACCGTCGACGTCTCCCGGTCCTGGCCGAGCACCCTCGAGATCACCGTGACCGAACGTGCCGCGATCGCGTTCTTCGACAGCGGGCCCGGCGGCGACGGGGTGCACCTCGTCGACGGCGGGGGAGTGGTGTTCAAGACGGTCAAGGAACGGCCCGCGGGGCTGCCCGAGCTCAAGCTGCCGTCGGTCTCGGCCGACGACCCGGTGACCCGTGCGGTGACCGGCGTCCTCGGCGTGATCCCGCTGCAGTTGCTCAAGCAGGTCACCACCGCGACGGCGAAGACTCCCGGCAGCGTCGAGTTCGCGCTGGCCGACGGGAAGACCGTGCGGTGGGGGACCCCGGCCGACACCGAACGCAAGGCGAAGGTCCTCGCCGCGCTGCTCACGCGCGAGGGGAAGGTCTTCGACGTCTCGGCCCCGGACCTGCCCACCGTTTCCTGACGCGTTTCGCCGACTACCGCAACCAGAGGGCTAAACGCGAGGGTTGACCAGGGCTTCGATGCCGTCCAGCATGCGCTCCAGGCCGAACGTGAAGCTTTCGTCGGCGGCTTCGCAGGTCTCGGCGTCGTACCCGCCGCTTTCCCACATCCTTGTCATCGCCGGATGCCGCTCGACGTCGAAGTACTTCTCCCAGAACACCGACCGCTGCCCCCACCAGGCGTCGGTCGACTGCCCGGTCTCCTGCTCGACCTGCGCTGTCTCGGCCGATAGCGCCGCGTTCGCCTGGACGTAGATCTCGATGCTGTTCGCCGCGGCCGCGGCCTTGCGCGGCGGCAGCCCGATGTCCGACACCGCCGCGATCAGGTACTCCTGACCCGCCATCAGCCCGGGTCCGAGCACCGGCCGCACCATCGACGTCGAGCGCAGCCACGGATGCGCCCGGAACACGGTCAGGGTGCGCTCCGCGTAGAGCCGCACCTGCTCACGCCAGCCGTCCGGCCGGGGCTCGCCGGGGCCGGGGAGGTCCCGTCCGGCGAACACCGAGTCCACCATGAGGTCGAGCAGTTCGGTCTTGCCGGGGACGTAGGTGTAGAGCGTCATCGTGCCGACGTCGAGTTCCTTGGCGATCTGGCTCATCGACACGGTCGCCTCGCCCGCGCCGTCGGCGAGCGCGATGGCGGTGGAGATCACCTGGTCGAGGGTCAGTTTCGGCTTCCGACCCCTGGTCGGCTGCCGGGCGTCGCCGCGGTCACGCCACAACAGATCGAGGCTGCGCTCGACGTCCATCCACACTCCACTCGGCCGTGAAGCTGGATTCTACATTCTCGTATGCGGTACGGTTAAACTATTACCGTAGGACGTACGAAAAGGAGTGGGGAATCGTGACGATCCTGGTGACCGGTGCGACCGGAAGCGTCGGCAGGCTGCTGGTCGACGAGCTGGTGAAGGCCGGGGCGCCGGTACGGGCGCTGACCGTCAACCCGGTGAAGGCGGCGCTGCCGGAACAGGTGGAGGTCGCCAAGGGCTACCTGGGCAAGCCGGAGACACTGCCCGAGGCCTTGAAGGGCATCGACACCGTGTACCTGGCGCCGCTGGCGGACACGGTGGACGACTTCGTGAAGCTGGCGAAGGAGGCCGGGGTGCGCCGGGTGGTGGCTCTGTCGGGCAGCAACGCCGACGACCCGTCGGAGGGCTCGAGTGGTGTGGCCTACGCGATCGTCGAGAAGGCCGTCCGGGAGGGAGGGTTCGACTGGACGTTCCTGCGGCCGGGCGCGTTCATGAACAACACGCTCGGCTGGGCGGAGACGATCAAGGCCGAGCGAGTGGTCCGCGAGGCCTACGCCGAAGCGCGGATGACGCCGATCGACCTCGGGGACATCGCCGCCGTCGCGGCGCACGTCATCCTGACCGAGGGGCACGACGGCAAGAAGCACACGCTGAGCGGGCCGACGGCGATCAGCCAGCGCGAACAGGTCGCCGCCATTTCGGCCGCGCTCGGCGAAGAAGTGGTCTTCCAAGAGCTCACCCGGGACGAGGCGAACCAGCAGTGGGCGGCCGCCGGGATACCGGTGGAGATCGCGGAGTGGCTGCTCGACGGCTTCGCGTACTTCACCGAGAACCCCGACACGCCCACCGGCGTCGTCCAGGAGCTCACCGGACGGCCCGGTGTCTCCTATGCGGAGTGGGCCGTGGCGAACGTCGAAGCGTTCCGCTGACGAAACGCGGGTGGTGGGCTCTCAGCGCGCCCGGCGGGGGAGGCGCGTCGGCAGTGGCGCGCCTCGTCGCGGCTGCTCCGTCGTCGCCTGAACGGGTGGCGGGGCAGACCGTTTCGGCTGGGGCAGCGGGGGCGGGCCCTGCGACTCGCGGGGCCAGGTGGGGGTGATCATCGCCTGCGCCCCGACCCGGCGGACCGGCAGCCCGTGCGTCTCGCGGGCGGGCAGGCCGGGCCAGATCTCGCTCGCCTCCTTGGCGGCGTCGTGGATCGCGGTGCCGTCGAGCGAGGTACGCGTCTCCTCGATGTCGCGGTCGAGCCACTGGACGACGAACTCCAGCGGGCCTGCGGGCGGCAGCGGCCACAGGAAGATCTCGTGGTCGACGTGGAACGCCGAACCGCCCAGCCCTTGGGCACGCAGCACCGGCTGGTCCGGTTTGGTGGCGGACGGCACGGAGATGGTCTCCGAACTGGCCCGGCGTCCGTCGGGGAAGAGCACTCCGACCAGCAGCGCGTTGTAGTCCGGGACCCGGCGGTGGTCGATCAGGCCCTCGCCGGGTTCGTCCAGCAGGAGATCCCGCGAGTACACCGACAGCTGGAAGGTCACCGCCTCCGGCCACACCTCGATGCCGCGCAACGCCACGATGGTCCGTTCGGCGCGGCCCAGCGGCATCGACCAGGGCAGGATCGCCGGGACGATGTACTCGTGCGGCGAGTCCACCCAGGGGCGGCCGTTGTAGCCGAAGAGCTCTTGCTCCGGCACCGGGAACAAGGGACGGCTGCGCGGACCGTCCGCGAAGAAGCTCATCGCGGACCGGGTGGGGCGAACCTGGCTGACACGCCGTTCACGCAGTCAATGACCACCATGCGGTTCACGGTATCCGATGACCATGCCGGTACTGAACGGTTTCAACGCACCTTTCGCGTCACCCGAAGCCCCTGAGCCGCACTTTCGTCCCCTTCGGCACCTTGGTGCCCGGCTGCGGATCCTGCTGCAGGACGAAGTCGAAACCACCGTTTCCGCCGCCGTGACCGTTGCCGTTTCCTCGACCCTCACGGTCGGCGTCCAGCCCCGCCTGGCGCAGGATCTGGACCGCCTCCTCCATCCGCTTGAAGGTCACGTTGGGTACTTCGACGGCGTTCGAAACGAACACGCCGATCCGGCGGTTGCTCGCCTTGCCACCGCCCTTGGGGTCGGTGCGGGTCACCTGGCCGGCGGCGAGCTGGTCGGAGAACTCCTCGCCCGCCTGGAACGGCTGGAAGCCGGCCTGCTGCAGGATCTGGAAGGCGGCGTCCTTGGCCTGGCCCGTGACGTCCGGGACCGGCGGCAGCGGTTCGGGGCCCTTCGACAGGATGAGCGTGACCTGCCCGCCGATGTTCAGCTGGGAACCGGCGCTCGGGTCGACGCGGATCACCTTGCCCTTGGCGACGTCGCTGTACTCCTGCTCGCCCGGCACCGGGGTCAGCTGCGCGGCCTTGATCGCCGTCTCCGCGTCCTGCTGGCTCGTCCCGGCCTGGATGTCCGGCACGATCGGGCGGCCCTTGGACAGCACGACGTTGACCGTGGCGCCCGGCGCGAGCGACGTGCCCGCTCCCGGATCGGACCGGATCACCGTGTGCTGCGCGGCGGTGTCGCTGTACTCCTCGGTGTAGGCCGGGGTCAGCTTCGCCGACCTGAGCGCGTCACCGGCGGCGGCCTGGTTCATCCCGGCCAGCTTCGGCACCGACGACGAGGTCGGGCCGGAGTCGTTGAGGATGAAGGCGAAGGCGCCGATCAGGCCACCGAGGATCACCACCGCGGCCGCGATCATCAGGTAGAGGCGTTTGCGCGACTGCGGTTCGTCGTCGTCCGCGGGCGGCTTGGGACGCGGGGGAGGCGTCCGGGGCGGCTGGGCGGCGGGGAACTGCGGCTCCCGGTGCAGCGCCTGCGTTCCGCGCGGACCGGTGACCGGCATGGTCGCCTCGGCGACCGGGGTCAGCACCGTCGTCGCCATGGCGGGGTTCATCGCGGGGACGGCGGGGATGCCGGGGGTGGTGCGCTCGGCGTCGGTCTCCCGGTCGGAGTCCGCGGGCAGCGGCACGGGGACCGGGACCGGCGGGACACCGAGGGCGGTGCGCAGGTGGTTCAGCTCGGCGAGGAACGCCGCGGCGTCGGCCGGGCGCTGCGCGGGGTCGCGCCGGGTGGCGCGCAGGATCAGCTCGTCCAGCATCGGCGGGAGGTCCGGGCGCAGTTCGCTCGGGCGCGGGACGTCGTCGTTGACGTGCCGGTACGCCACCGAGATCGCGGTGTCGCCGGTGTACGGCGCGCGCCCGGTGAGCATCTCGTACAGCAGGATCCCGGCCGAGTAGACGTCGCCGCTCGAGGTGGTCTCGCCGGTGGCGACCTGCTCGGGCGAGACGTAGGCGACGGTGCCGAGGATGACGCTCGAACTCGTGGTGCCCGCGCTCGCGATCGCGCGGACCAGGCCGAAGTCGCCCACCTTGACCACGCCGCCCGAAAGCGCCGTGCCGCCGCGGCCGATGAGCACGTTCTCCGGTTTGACGTCGCGGTGCACCAGTCCGGCGGCGTGCGCCGCGGCCAGCGCGGACAGCACCGGTTCGGTGATGCTCAGCGCGAGCGCGATGTCCAGTGGGCCGCGTTCGGCCAGCAGTTCGCGCAGGGTCCCGCCGTCGACGAGTTCCATCACCAGGAACGCGCGGCCGGACTCCTCCCCGCCGGGGGTGTCGAAGCCCTGGTCGTGCACCGCGACCACGTGGGGATGGTGCAGCCGGGCCGCCGAACGGGCTTCCCGTTCGAAGCGCTCGACGAAGGACCGGTCGTCGGCGAACCGCGGGTCCATGATCTTGATGGCGACCTGGCGGTCCAAGCGGGTGTCGACGCCGCGGTACACCGACGACATCCCACCGCGTGCGAGCAGCTTGTCCACCCGGTAGCGGCCCTCGAGCAGAGTGCCCACCAGAGTGGGATCCGTGCGTGTCACGGCTATGGATCGTACGGAAGTACCCATGTTCTGGTGTACGGGACCTGGCTCGCCGGGGATCACGATTTCCGTCATTTCGTCGAATCGGCGGTATGCGTGATCACTCCGGCACTCTCCGTTATGTCCAGGCCGTCACCCAAGCGTACTAACGGAGCCGGAGACGGAATGTGGCACAGTGTCACCTGTGAGTGGTATTCCCGTCGCCGACGACGTTCTCGATGCAGATGTGGCCGTTCTCCCGATTCCGGAGGTCGCGACCGCGCTGAACGTTTCGGCCAACAAGGTCCGCCAGATGCTGCGCGACGGTCACCTGATCGCCGTCCGGCGCAAGGGCGACCTGTACGTGCCGGGCGCGTTCCTGGTGAAGGACGGCGTGGTCAAGGGCCTGGCGGGCACCATCACCGTGCTCGCGGACTCCGGGTTCAGCCGGACGGAGATGCTGCGCTGGCTCTTCGCCGAAGACGAGACCCTGCCGGGCGCCACCCCGGTCAACGCGCTCCGCACCAGCCACGGCACCGAGGTCAAGCGGCGCGCGCAGGCGATGGCGTTCTAGGCGTTCTGACCAGGACATACGTCGCGGCGGCGAGCAGCTGACAGCCCGCCGCGAAGCCCAGCGCGGCGGTTACGGAGAGTGCGCTCAACGGTCCCGCGGCCGCGGCGCCCACTGCGAGTCCGGTGATCTTCACGCTCGCCGCCGTCGTGAAAACCTGAGCTCGCACCTCCGGGGGTGCCTCGCGATGACGGATGGCGAAAAGCGCCGAAAGTTGCGGTCCTTCGGCGAGTCCGGCGAGGACGGCCGCGGCCAGCAGGGTCACCACGTCGTGGCCCGCCGCCGCGAGCAGGAAGCTCGCGCCCAGCAAACCGGTGGTGGCGAGCACGGTGCGGTCCGGTGGCGGCGGCCTGCGGGCCAGCACGGCGTTCGCGACCAGTGACGCGGCAGCCAGCACGGTGAGCAGGAGCGCGCCGAAGCCCGGGTTTTCCAGTCGTTGGGCGCCGAGCAGCGGATAGCAGACGACGGCGGTCCCGATTCCGGCGAAGGACACCGTCGACGTCGCGGTGGCCCGGAGCAGCGCGCGGTTCCGGAAGAGGACCGCGAACCCGTCGGCGAGCCGTCGCCGGATCGGTTTCGCGGGCTTCGCCTCGACGGCGGGAAGCGACCAGGCCGCGGGGAAGGCCACCGCGACCAGCGTGATCGCGACGGCCACGGCTGCCGGGGCGCCGGCGTAAGCGGCGACGAGCCCGGCGAGCCCCGGCCCGGCGAGGCTCGCGGCGGTGAACGTCATCGCGTCGAGCGTGCTGGCCCTGGCCAGTGGTGTCGTGCCGCGGACGTGGGGAAGTTGCGCCGTCCAGCCTCCGGCCAGCGCCGGATTGAGCAGCCCGGCCGCGACGGCCACCGCGATCGCCGCGGGGATTTCGACGAGCGCGAGCACCGCGCCGAGCCCGCCCGCGTAGGCGAGCAGCGCCCACGCCAGCAGCCGCCCCGGCCGGGCGCTGCGGTCGAGCAGCGCGCCGAGCAGCGGCCCGCCCGCCGCCGCGGAAATCGTCAGGCCCGCGAGCAGGGCGGAACCGGTCGCCGCCGAGCCGTCGACACCGAGGCCGAGCAGGAGCAACGCTGGCCCGGAGAGTTCGTCGCCGGTCCTGGCGACCGTCGCGCCGACGAGATAGACGGCGAGTCTGTAACGGCCTCTCATGAGAAAGACGTTACAGTGGGGCATGGCTTCGACGCAGCGGGATTTCCTGCCCGGCCGGTCCGCGCGGGCGGCGGCGCAGCGTGCGGTGGATCTGCTGGAGGTCTTGCTCGGGGCGCCTACGGTTTCGGGTGTCCAGGCGGTCCTGGAGGCGCACGGTGAGACTTCCGTCGAGCTGGGACCTTCGGATGTGGCTTCGCTGCGCGAGGCGGCCCTGGAACTGCGTGAGGTCTTCGCGGCGCGGGATGCCGCGGAGGCGGCCGACGTGCTCAATCGCCTGTTGGCCCGCTACGCGCATCCGCCCCGGCTGACCGATCACTCCGACGGCTTCGGCTGGCACCTGCATGTGGACGCCGACGACGACGGCCCGTGGGGCGCGTGGCTGGTGACGTCGTCCGCGCTGGCGCTGGCGGTCCTGCTGGCGGACCGTCAGGCGCCGCCGGGCGGGCTGTGCGCCGCTTCGGGCTGCGGGAAGCCCTTCGCGCACTTGGGTGGGGGGAGTCCGCGGCGGTACTGCTCGACGCGGTGCGCGACCCGGGAGCGGGTCGCGGCTCACCGTCGGTCGCGGTCGTGAGTGGGGTGCCGGGACGCTATGAAAGGCCCGTTACTTGCAAATTTTGCAAGTAACGGGCCTTTCATAGCGCGCGCGACGGGGAAATCAGCCCTGCTTGTCGCGCCAAGCGATCCAGGACCGGAGCTTGTCGAGGTTGTAGTCCGGTCCGCCGGTGGCCACGGTGAACAGCGAGACGCCCTGCTCCAGCAGCTTCGGGCCCAGTTCCTCGGGCTCGCCCTCGACGGCGACCGAACGCTCGATCTCCTTCGGGTCCCGGCCGACGTCGGCGCAGTGCTGGTCGAGGATCCTGACCTTGCGCTCGACGACCTCCGGGTCGCCGAAGCCGTGCCAGATGTCGGCGTGCTTCGCGACCAGGCGCAGCGTCTTCTTCTCGCCGCCGCCGCCGATCAGCACCGGGATCTTGCGGACCGGCTGCGGGTTCAGCTTCCCGAGCCTGCTCTCGATCCGGGGGAGCGCCTCGGCGAGGTTGTCGAGCCGCCCGCCCGCGGTGCCGAACTCGTAGCCGTACTCGTCGTAGTCCTTCTCGAACCAGCCGGAGCCGATGCCGAGGATCAGCCGCCCGTCGGAGATGTTGTCGACGGTGCGGGCCATGTCGGCCAGCAGTTCGGGGTTGCGGTAGCTGTTGCACGTCACCAGCGCGCCGATCTCGACCCGTGACGTGGACTCCGCCCAGGCGCCCAGCATGGTCCAGCACTCGTAGTGCAGGCCCTCGGGCTCGCCGTACAGCGGATAGAAGTGGTCCCAGTTGAACACGATGTCCACACCGAGGTCTTCGGCTTCCGAAGCCGCCCGGCGGATCGCCTTGTACTCGGCGTGCTGCGGCTGCAGCTGCACGCCGATCCGGATCTTCCTGTTCGCAGCAGAGGTCATGATCGCACCTTAAGCCTGGAGTTGCTCCACGCGCTCGCCAGTAACCTCGGCAGGGCGACGGCCGCGCGACGACGGCGGGGCACGACGGCGCGCGTGTTCAGCACGTCGTAACCGAGGGCCACGATTTCGTCGAGAATGCTTTCGTAGAGTACGAGCGCGGTCCGCACGCAGTCCCGGGATTCCTCGCGCAGCAACGGGATTCCCGCTTCGGCGCGGCGGTACACCGCCCGGTTGCGCGCCACCGTCACGGCGAGCGCGCGCCGCACCCGCCGGTCCGGCAGCCCGCGGGCGCGGGACCATGCGAGCAGTTCGCGGTCGACGCCGAACGCGGCCAGTTCCTCGGTGGGCAGGTACAGCCTCCCCCGGTCGAGGTCCTCGCCGACGTCACGCAGGAAGTTGGTCAGCTGGAACGCCTCGCCCAGCGCGGCCGCGCCGGCGGCCGCCTCCGCGACCGGGACGACGGTGCCGAAGACCGGCAGCATCTGCAGGCCGATCACCTCGGCCGAACCGTGGACGTACTCCTTGAGATCGGCGTAGGTCGCGTACTCGGTGATCTTGAGGTCCATCGCCATCGACCGCAGGAAGGCGTCGAACAGTTCGCGGTCCAGATCGTGGCGCCGCACGGTGTCGGCGAGCGCGGCCAGCACCGGATCGCGGGGCGTGGCGCCGTCGAAGACCCGTGCGACCAGGACGGCGACCTCGTCCAGCGCGACCGCGGGATCGGTACCGGGTGCGGGGTTGTCGACCAGCTCGTCGGCCATCCGCGCGAAGCCGTACAGCGCGTGCGCGAACGGCCGCGTCCGCGACGGCAGCAGCCGGGTCGCGAGGAAGAACGTGCGGCCGTAGTGCGCGTTGATGCGGCGGCATTCGGTGTACGCCGCCCGCAACGCCGGTCCGGTGATGCCCGCGGCGTCGAGTTCGTTCATCGGCCGGTGACCCTTCCCGCCGCGAGCCTGCCGGAGATCACCACCGGCGGGATGCCGACGCCCGGTGTGGTCCCGCAGCCCGCCAGCACGACGTTTTCCGCCGCCCGCACCAGGTTTCCCGGCCGGAACGGGCCGGTCTGGGCGAAAGTGTGCGCGAGGGAGAACGGGGTGCCCGCGGTGAGCCCGCGCTCCGCCCAGCCCGCCGGGGTGATCGTCTCGTCGACGGCGAAGTCGTCCGCGAAGCCGGTGAGGCCGCGGTTTTCCAGTGTCCGCAGGAGTTCCGTGCGATAGGCGGGACCGACCCGGCCCCAGTCGATCTTGCCGCGGCGCAGGTTCGGCGCCGGGGCCAGCACCGAGATCACCTGGTCGCCACCGGGGGCGAGCCCGGGTTCGGTCGCGGTCGGCCGGGTCACCAGCAGCGACGGATCGCTCATCAGTCTGCCCTCGCGGATGATCTCCGAGAACGTCTTTTCCCAGGCGTGACCGAAGTAGATGGTGTGGTGGCCCAAATCCGGCCACGACTTCGGCGCGTGCCCGTGCAGGACGACGGCCGACGGCGAGTACCGCAACGGCAGCGGGCGACGAGGGCGGGCGCCGAGCAGCCGGTACGCGGTACCGAGCTCGGTCGCGAGAACCACGGTGTCGCAAGGGATCCGCTCGCCCGAGCGGGTCCGCACCGCGCGCACCCGCGAGGAAACCCTTTCCAGCCAAGCGGCTTCGGTGCCGAAGCGCACTTCGGCGCCGGCCCGTTCGGCCGCGTTCGCCATCGTCCGGGCGATCTCGCCCATCCCGCCCGACGGGTAGTAGACCCCGCCGACGGTGTCCATGAAGGAGATGACGCCGTACGCGCCGATCGCGCGGGCCGGATCGAGTCCCGCGTAGAGCGCCTGGAACGAGAACAGGCGGCGCACCCGGTCGTCGCGCAGGAAGCCGCCGATCTTCGGGCCGAGCCGTCCGAAACCGCCCAGCGCGGCCAGTTTCGCCAGCTCCGGGCGGACGAGATCGAGCGGGGAATCGAAGTTCGCGCCGATGAAGTGGTCCTTCTGGACCGCGTACAACTCGGTCAGCCAGCGCCGCAGACGACGGTAGCCCTCGGCTTCGGCCGGACCGGCGGTCGCACGGATCTCGGCCTCCATCGCCGACGCTTCGGTGTGCACGGCGATGGTGCTGCCGTCGGCGAACCTCGCGCGGTAGGCCGGGTCGAGCCGGGTCAGCGTCAGGTTGTCCGCCAGCGATTCGCCGACCGCGGAGAAGGCCTCGTCGAGCAGCTCCGGCATGGTCAGCACGCTGGCGCCGGTGTCGACGGTGTTGCCGCCGAAATCCGCCTGCCCGGCTCGTCCGCCGGGGCTCTTGTCCTGCTCCAGCAGGGTCACCCGGCGTCCGGCGCCGAGCAGGTGCAGCGTCGCCGACAATCCGGCGAGCCCGCCACCGATCACCACCACGTGGTCACTCGGACCGGTGACGGTGCGCATCAGTACGTCCGCTGGGTCGCCTTGACGACCAGCCCGGTCAGCGCGGCGGGAGCGGGCTCGGCCAGGTGGGCGCGGTCCAGCGCCGCCATCGCGGACTCGGTGAGCTCGTCGATACGGCGTTCCACCGCGTCGACCGCGCCGACGTCCTGCAGTGCCTCGCGCACGGTCTCGACGGCGTCTTCGGACAGGTGCGCGTCGCCGATGGCGTCGGAGATGACCCGCGCCGCGGCGTCCTTGCCCTGCTCGGCCGCGCGCTGGAGACCCAGCGCGACCAGCAGCGTCCGCTTGCCCTCACGCAGGTCGTCGCCCGCGGGCTTCCCGGTGACCGACGGGTCGCCGAAGACGCCGAGGAGGTCGTCGCGCAACTGGAACGCCACGCCGACCTCGTCGCCGAACTCGCGCAGCGTCGCGATCAGGGCGTCGTCGGCGCCGCCGAGCGCGGCACCGAGGTGAAGCGGGCGCATGACGGTGTACGCGGCCGTCTTGAGCTTGCAGATGTGCAGCGCGGCCTCGGGGGAGGCGTCTCCGGTGGCCTGCGTGCGGACGTCGAGGTACTGCCCGGCGAGCACCTCGGTGCGCATCGCGCGCCAGGCGGGCCGCGCGGCGGCCAGCGCGGCGGGCGGAAGCGGGGCCTCGCCGAACATGTCGTCGGCCCAGGCCAGCGCGAGGTCGCCGACCAGGACGGCGGTCGCGAGCCCGAACGTGCTCGGCGAACCCATCCAGCCGCTGTCGGCGTGCAGTTTCGCGCCCGCGATGTGCACCGTCGGCGAACCGCGGCGCGAATCGGAGGAGTCGATGAGGTCGTCGTGGATCAGCGCGCACGCCTGGATCAGCTCCAGGCTCGCGACAGCCTGCAGCACGCCTTCGACGTCCGGCCCCGCCGGATCGCCGCCCGCGCCGCGCCAGCCCCACCAGGCGAACGTCGGGCGCAGGCGTTTGCCGCCGCCCAGCACGAATCCGGCCAGCGCGTCGATCCCGGCCCCGACGGTCGGTTCGGTGCGGCGGATTTCGGCACCGGCGCGCTCGAGGAACCCGGCCAGTGCCCGCTCGACGTGGGCGGGCAGATCGGCGTCGTAGGCGGACGTGTCCATGAGCACATCCTCCGGGAAGGACACCGCCGTGACCCAGTCGGGTGCCGCGGAATGTGGCGAAACAGACGCGCCCCTCCCCGCGTTTGGTCCTCTGGTTGCGGTAGTTGCACGCGCATGGACCGCGACCAGAGGACCAAATGCGAGGGATGTCAGCCGCGGCCCTTGTCGTAATGCCGCTTCGCGCGCGCCCGGTTCCCGCAGTCCGACGAACTGCACCATCGCCGCGACCGGTTGCGGGTCTGGTCGGTGAAGATCCAGCCGCACCCCGGCCCCTCGCACTCCCGGATCCGCGCGAGTTCGCCGGACCGCAGCAGCTCCTCGGCCGAGAGCGCGAGGAAGTGCGGCAGCGCGGCGTCGCCGGTCAACGGCACCGTCCACCGCAGCGGCAAGGACGGCGCGAGTTCGGCATGCCGGTACGCCGCGACCAGGGTCTTCCGCAACGCCGTGACGTCCGGAGGGTCCGAAACGAGCACCCGGTAGAGCGTCTCGCGGAACGACTTCACCGTGTCGAAGACGGCCTCGGAGATCTCCAGTCGTTCGGTGCCCGCGCCGACCAGGACGACCCACTCGGACAGCCGCGCGGGATCCGAAAGCCGATCGTCCCGCCTGGCCGGATCGCGCCGCCAGGAAACGGTGTTGACCAGGTCCAACGGCACGCTCCCGCCGATGCTGTCGTACCCGTCCCAGTGGTCGTCCACGCGCCCTCCTAATGGTCAAACTCATTTTAGCTTGTTAGGGTCGGTCGTATGACAACGCTCCGGCAGCACTATCTGGCCGGCGCCCGCGTCGGCCTCGGGCTGGGTGTCGCGACCTTCGTCCTCGGTGTCACCTTCGGCGCCTACAGCCAGACTCTGAACTGGGGGATCGCGGCCCCGATCGTCGCGTCGATCGTCGTGTTCTCCGGCTCTGCCCAGTTCGCGATGGCCACCGCGCTCGCGGGCGGCGGCAACCTCGCCGTCGCGGTCGGCGCCGCGGCCCTGATCAACGCCCGGTTCCTGCCGATGGGCGCCGCCGTCGCCAAGGACCTGCGCGGCGGGCGGCTGCGCCGGGCATGGGAGGGCCAGGCCGTCGTCGACGGTTCGTGGGTGGCCGCCCACCTCGGCGGCGGGCGCTTCGACCGCGAGAAACTCATCGGCTGCACGCTCGTCCAGTTGCCCGCGTGGGTGCTGGGCACGGTGCTCGGTGTCGTGGCAGCGCCCTCTCCGGACGTCGTCGCGCGCTTCGGGCTCGACGTCGTCTTCCCCGGCTTCTTCCTGGTCCTGCTCATCGACGAGCTGCGCCGCTCACGCGAGGCCGTCCTGACCGCGGCCCTCGCCGCCTGCCTCGCCGGGGCCCTGGTGCTGTTCGTCCCGGTCGGGCTCGCGCTGATCGGGGCCTCGGCCGCCGCGCTGGTGGGCCTGGGGGTGCGGCGATGACGCTCTGGATCGCCATCGTCGTCGTCGCGCTGGTCAGCATCGGGTTCAAGGCGGTGGGCCCGGTCCTGCTCGGCGACCGGGACCTGCCGCCGCGCCTGGCCGGGGTGATCGCGCTGCTGGCGCCCGCCCTGCTGGCCGGGCTGGTGCTCACCGACGTGACCGGCCCGGCCTGGTCCGGCGTCGACTGGACGCTCTGCGCGGGCCTGGCCGCGATCGCCGTCACCTACGTGCTGCGCGTGCCGGTGCTCGCCGCGATCCTGTGCGGCGTCGTCGTCACCGCCGCGCTGCGGTTCCTGATCTAGCTCCAGAACGGCCCGGAGAGCCCGGCCTTGGCGAAATACGCGGCCGCGTCCTTCGGCTCGCGGCGGGTGTAGCCGTGGTCGAGCCTGCCTTCGTACCAGCCTGCCGCGAGCCGCCACAAGGTCGCCAGGTCCAGGACGTAACCCTTGTCCTGGCCCGTTTCCGTGAGCCATCCGTCCACACAGGACTCGCCGCAGAACAGGCGCTGGTTGCCGCAGGTGTGCACGACGTCGTCCCACATCCGCGCCGCCGGGACCAGGAAGTGCGCGACGAGTTCACCCTTCGGCGGGGTCCGGTCGTTCACCATCAGGGCCTGCGGCTCGCCGCAGCCGCGGCAGCGGGTGGACACGAGCACCTCGGGTTCGCCCTTGACCAGATGCGGGATCGCGAACGCGTCCCACGCGCACCCGCCCCACCACAGCGTCCGTTCGCCCATCACGGAGAACCCCAGCGGGATCGCCGCGAACGGATGCGCCATCACGACGTGCTCGCGGGCGTCGAGCACCACGTGGCGTTGCTCCGCGAGCCGGTGCAACGCCTGTTTCGCCACCGCCAGCGACCCGTGGGCGGCGTCGGCCAGCTCCGGCGCCGTGGGCCGCCTCCCGTGCTCGGCGAACGCCCGGTAGACCGCGACGCGGACGTCTTCGTCCCAGCTGGTGTCGTCTTCGGCACTCATGGCTCCAGAGTCTCCCCAGGTGGACGCCGCTCGGCAACCGTTGGCAGTGGCTGAAGTCGCAAGTCCAATGCCTGAGAGGGGGCTCCCAGCCAGCGGACTTTCCCCCCTAACATGACGGTATGACGTCGGTGGTCGAGCGGTTGCAGGGTGATGGACCCGTTTTCTCCATCGAGTTCTTCCCGCCAAGGGACACGGCGGACGAGGCCGTGCTGTGGAAGTCGATCCGGGAACTCGAGCCACTGGACCCGGCGTACATGTCGATCACCTACGGCGCGGGCGGCTCCAGCCGCGACGGCACCATCCGCAGCATCGCCCGCGTCGCCACCGAGACCACGCTGGTGCCGATGGCGCACCTCACCGCCGTGAACCACTCGGTCGCGGAACTGCGCAACGTCATCGGCTGGTACGCCGCCGTCGGCGTGCGGAACATCCTCGCGCTGCGGGGCGACCCGCCGGGCGACGTCTACGGCGACTGGGTGCCGCATCCGGACGGGCTCAACTACGCCGAGGAACTCGTCGAACTGGTGCGTTCGCTCGGCGACTTCTGCGTCGGCGTCTCGGCCTTCCCGTACGGCCACCCGAGGTCGGCGAACCTCGAGGCCGACACCGAATACCTGGTGCGCAAGCTGCGCGCGGGCGCGGATTTCGCGATCGCGCAGCTGTTCTTCGAACCCGAGGACTTCCTCCGCCTGCGGGACCGGGTGGCGGCGACCGGCTGCGAGGCGCTGGTCATCCCCGGCATCATGCCGCTGACCACGCTGCGGACGCTGCACACGTCGATCAAGCTGTCCGGCGCGCCCGCGCCGCGGCGGCTGCTCGACCGGCTCGAACCGCTGGCCGACGACCCGAAGTCGTTCCGGGCGGCGGGGATCGACGCGGTGACCGAACTGTGCGAGCGGCTCATCGCCGAAGGCGTTCCTGACCTGCACTTCTACACGTTCAACCGGTCCAAGGCCACGCGTGAGGTGGTCAGCAGGCTCGGGCTGGTGCCGGCCCGCGCGTAACTCCGTACCGAAGTCGCCCGTCGTCCCGGTAGCGTGCCTGGCATGGCTTCGACCGCGCAAAGTGTGCACCAGATCTGTGACCGGTACGTCGACGAGTACGCGGCGGCCGACCCGGTCACCGCGACGACGTACGGCATCTCCGGATACGACGACCAGCTGACCGACTACTCGCCCGCCGGGTACGCGGCGCGGGCGGCGATCGCCTCCCGGGCACTGGCCGACATCGAAGCGGCCGAGCCGCGCGACGACGGCGAACGCGCGGCCAAGGCGGTCTTCACCGAGCGGACCGGGCTGATCCTGGAGATCCACGAGGCGGGTCTCGACATCGCCGAGTTGAACGTGATCGAGAGCCCCGCGCAGAACCTGCGGATGGTCTTCGACCTCATGCCCGCCGAGACCGAGCGGGACTGGGCGAACATCGCCGCCCGCATGGCCAGGGTTCCCGAGGCGCTCGACCAGTACCGCGCGTCGCTGCTCGCCGCCGCCGACGCGGGCCGCGTCTCGGCGCTCCGCCAGGTCAGCAAGGTCGCCGAGCAGGCCGAGACCTGGGCGGGGCTCAAGGAAGAGACCGGGTTCTTCACCACGCTGATCTCCGGCGCGAAGGGCGTGAGCGCGGACCTGCGCACCGAACTCGAGCACGCCGCCCGCGCCGCGCAGGAGGCGTACGCGGAGTTCGCCGGTTTCCTCCGCGCCGAGCTCGCCCCGCGGGCCCCGGTCAAGGACGCCGTCGGCGCCGAGGTCTACCGGCTGTGGTCCCGGCTGTTCACCGGAGCCACCCTCGACCTGGACGAGGCCTACGCCTGGGGCTGGGCCGAGTTCACCCGCATCGAAACGGAGATGCGCGAGGTCGCGAACCGGATCAAACCGGGTGCCACCCTCGCCGAGGCGGCCGCCGTCCTCGACGCCGATCCGAAGTACGTCGTGCGCGGCCGGTCGGAATTCCAGGCCTGGATGCAGAACCTGTCCGACAACGCGCTGAAGTCGTTGCGCGGCAAGCACTTCGACATCTCCGACCAGGTCATGGAGCTGGAGTGCAAGATCGCCCCGCCCGGCGGCACCGTCGGCGCGTACTACACCGGCCCGAGCGAGGACTTCTCCCGCCCCGGCCGCATGTGGTGGTCGCTGCCGCAGGGCCGGGAGGAGTTCATCACCTGGCGTGAGGTCAGCACCGTCTACCACGAGGGCGCGCCGGGTCACCACCTGCAGATCGCGACCGCCGTCGACCAGTCGGAGTCGTTGAACAAGTACCAGCGGCTGCTCGCGTTCACCTCCGGGCACGCCGAGGGCTGGGCGCTGTACTCCGAGCGGCTGATGGAGGACCTCGGATTCCTCGCCGACGACGGCGAACTGCTCGGCATGCTGTCCGAGCAGCTGTTCCGCGCCGCGCGCGTGATCGTCGACATCGGCATGCACCTGGAACTGGAGATCCCGGCGGGCACCGGCTTCCACGAGGGCGAGCGCTGGACGCCCGAGCTGGGCCTGGAGTTCATGCTCACCCGGACCGTCACCGACCCGGCCCACGTGCACGACGAGATCGACCGCTACCTGGGCTGGCCGGGGCAGGCGCCGTCCTACAAGCTCGGCGAACGCCTCTGGCTCACCGCGCGCGACGAGGCCCGTGCCCGGCAGGGCGACGCTTTCGACATCAGGCAGTTCCACACGCGGGCGCTGGCGCTCGGCGGGATGGGGCTGGACACGCTGCGGGAGATGCTGGCCGCGCTGGACTGAGCCGCCCTCTCTCGCTTTTCGCGGTCCAAAAGCGCGCTATGGGTCCCTTGGGTCGTGAGTGGTGATTCGAGTTCTATTGCGGGGTAAGTCAAATGTGGCGTGACCGAGCCTCTGCGATGAAGGACCCCTTCGCTGGCTTCAAGGCTGAGAGGTGGCCTTCGCGGCACGGTTCTGGACCGGCCAGCGGGCGCCAGTCGTTCCCTGAGTGTTCACCGGGGACACTCTCTGGCGGTCGAATGTCCGGTTGAAGTACGTGAAGGCCCCCTTAACTACTTTCAGGGTAGGGAAGGAGGCCTTCACGGACCTGCGATCAGCGGGCTGCACCGGCCGCGCGCAATTCACGTGCGGCACCGGCCGGAGCCTTGATACGTTCCCCCCGTGCACCGGATCTTTCTCGTCACCCCACCTCCCGCCCTCTGAGCGGGGTGTGTGCGGCCGCGCGGCGTTCCCGCCGCCCGGCCTCTTCCTGATGCGCTGAAGAAGCACCCCGCGTCGTCGCCGTCCTCAGACACCGACACCAGACGCAGGAGCGTTTCCCCATGTCCGTTGCCGTACCCACGCGCGCCCGATCGTCGGCCGCGCTCGTCCTCGCCGGCGTCCTCTGGGGGACCGGCGGCCTCGCCGGCTCCCTGCTCGCCTCCCGCACGGGACTCCATCCGCTGAGCGTCGCCGCGTACCGGCTGCTCATCGGCGGCGTGATCGCCACCGGCTGTCTGTGGCTCACCGGCGGCCTCCGCGGCCTTCCCCGCACACCGGAGGCCCGCCGTCGCCTCCTGACGGTCGGTGGCCTGTTCGCCCTCTTCCAGACCAGCTACTTCGTCGCGGTCTCGCTGAGTTCCGTGAGCGTCGCGACCATGACCACCATCGGCAGCGCGCCCGTGCTGCTCGCCGTCGCGACGGCCGTCAAGTCCCGGAGGCTTCCCTCGGCATGGACGACGGTGTCCCTGGCCGGGTCCCTGATCGGGCTCGCGCTGCTGCAGTGGACGCCCGGGGAAGAAGCCGATGTCGCCGGAGTGCTGTTCGCCTTGCTCGCCGCGGCCGGGTTCGCCGCGCTGACCCTGGTGACCGCGACCCGCGTCGACGGCCTGGATCCCTTGCCCACCACGGCTTTCGGCTGCCTGATCGGCGGTGCCGCGCTCACTCCCGCCGCGTTGTGGTTCGGGATGGCCGTGCCGCCGCAGGTGGACGTGCTCGCGCTCGTCGTCTACTTCGGCGTCGTGCCCACGGCGCTGGCCTACGCCGCCTACTTCCGCGGCCTCGAGGGCGCGCACCCCGTCCTGGCCGCGTTGTCCGCCCTGCTCGAACCGCTCACGGCCGCGCTGCTGTCCATGGTGGTGCTCGGGGAACGGCTCGGCGCCGTCGGCTGGTGCGGCGCGGCGGTGCTCATCGCCGCGCTCGCCGTCGCCTATTCGAAGCCTTAGAGCGGCAGCGTCCGGCCGAGGATCGCGAACGCCCGCGGATCCCCGGCGAAGTGGTAGTCCCGCAGCACGTCGACGAAACCGACGCGCCGGTAAAGGTTCCAGGCCCGGCTGGTGCCTTCCGGCGTGGAAAGGAGAACGTGGGCGCTGGGCACGCCGTCGAGCAGCCGTCGCAGGAGGTCCTCGCCGATCCGCTTCCCCTGGCTCGCCGGGCTGACGTGGATCTCGGTGAGCTCGAAGTAGTCGGACATCCACTGCTCGGCGGCGGCCTGGCCCTCACGGCGGGTCAGGCCGTGGCGGACCTGTTCGTGCCACCACTGGCCGCCGCGGCCCTTGTAGCCGTAGGCGAGGCCGAGCAGGACGCCGTTCGCGTCGAGCGCGGCCATACAGCGCCATCCTTCGCGCAGCGCGTGCGTGAGCCACATCGGCGCGCGTTGTTCCGCCGTGCCTTCGGGGTAGCGCATGGCGTCGACGTAGATGGTCAGCGCCTCGGGGAGCCGGGCGCGGAACTCGTCCGCGGACAGCTGGACGTAACGGGTGCATTCCGAGGACATCGCGGTCACGGGCGCCCATCCTGCCCGTCGCCCGCGACGTCCGTGGGAGTACCCCCGGTCAGCGCGACGAGCCCGTCGAACGTCGTGGGGTAGACCGACTTCGGATGCCCGGCGGCGGCCCAGACGACGTCGTGAGCGCGTAACGCGGTGTCGACGAGAGTGGACAACGCCTTCGGGTGACCGACCGGGGCGACGCCGCCGATGGGCTGCCCGGTGTGCGCACGGACGAAATCCGCGTCCGCCTTGCCGATCTCGTCGGCTCCGGTCGACGCCGCGAGGATTCCGGTGTCGGCGCGGTGCGCGCCCGACGTCAGCGCGAGCAGGGCCGTCTCCGCGTCACCGGTGCGGCTGCGGAACACGAGGCTGTTCGCGATCGCGCCGACCTCGACACCGAGCGCTTCGGCCGCCTGCGCGGCCGTGCGGACTTCGGCGGGGAGGATCCGGATCCCGTCCGCGGCGGCCTGCTGACCCGCCTCGGCGAGCGCGGCCGCGACCTTGGCCACCGAGGGGTGGCCGGACTGGTCGATGGTGCTCATGAGCCTATGAGATCACGTGGCCGATCCCGTGTCCCGCGCCACATGCGGCGATCACCCCGCTACGGGGTTGAAGAAAGGGGCACGTCAGGGTTACATTGGTCTTGTTCGAACAGACGTTCGACATTCGGTGAGCGCGCACCGGTAGGTGCCCGGAGCGGGGGCGGGGGAAGCGCCTCGGCACCGGGCACCGGCCGGCGCTCACGTACAGGAGGAGGGTCGTCATGTCCGTTTCGGTCGTGTCCCCCGACGAAGCCGAGAGGCCGGGGGGCACCGCGCAGCCCGCCCTGCCGATGTCGTTGCGCCCGCCGGCACCACCCGCGGCGGTCTCCTTGTACGCGCAGGCAAGGCGTGGCCTTGGCGAAGCAGAGCGGGAGACCGATCCCGCGGAGCGGTTCATCGTGGCGTACCTCGCCGCGCTGCGGGGCGCCGCGGCGGTGCTGGAGGCACGCGGCCGCCCGCACCGGGGCCGGGCCCGCCCCGCGAGCGGCTGGGTGCTGCTCGACTCCGTCGCGCCCGAGCTGAAGGAGTGGGCGGCGTTCTTCGCGGCCAACTCCGCGACGCGGGCCGCCGCGCAGGCGGGCATCACCGGGAAGGTCACCGTCGACATGGCGGACGAGCTGGTGCGTGCCGCCACCGTGTTCCTGGAATTGGTGCGACGGGTGGTGCACGGGCTGCCGATGGGTGATTCGGCGCATGTGGCCTAGGCCACCGCGGAGAGGGGGTGCCCGATGGCCGGGCAGGCCATGATCGACCAGGGCAGGTTCCTGGAGGTGATCGGCGCCGAGACCGAGCTGATGGCTCAGGTGGCGCACACCGCGTCCGCGGACGCGCCGGTCCCGACCTGCCCCGGATGGACCCTCGGTGAGGTGCTCCGGCACGTGGGCAGCGTGTACCGGGTCACCCGCCGCTGGATCGCCGACGGGCGGCGTCCCGAGCACTGGCAGCGCAAACCGGGGCCGGGACAGACCCTGGAGGAGTACTTCCGCGAGGGCCGGGACGAACTCGTCGCCGAACTGTCCGCGCACGACGCGGACGAACTGGCGCCGACCTGGTGGCCGGCGGACCGCAGCTACGGGTTCTGGCGGCGGCGGATGGCGCACGAGGCGACGATCCACCGGATCGACGCGGAGAGCGCGGCCGGACGGGACGTGTCGGAGATCCCCGAAGACGTGGCACTCGACGGGATCGACGAGGCGCTGACGCTCTGGTTCGGCCAGCGGCTGCCGTTGCTGGGACTGTCCGGCACCAAGACCGGATCGGTCGGCGTGCGCACCGCGGGCCACCACTGGATCGCCAGGGCCGGGCCCACGGAAACGATCGCCTGGCGATGCTCGGCCGAGGAGGCCCGGCGCGCGGACGATCTGGTCACCGGGCAGCCGGACAAGATCTACCGCTGGCTCTGGGGCCGGGCGGGTCCGACGGCGGTGACGGTCAGCGGAGACCAGGACATGGCGGGACAACTCTGGGCCCTTTTGCGGCTCGCGACCCGATGACCGGTCGGTGGGGAAGCCAAACCGGTCAGAAATGTCGGTGGTGCCGTCTAGATTCACCGGTGTGGCGGTACAGCTGGTGAATCTGGTCTTCGACTCGGCCCTTCCCAGAGATCTGGCGGGTTTCTGGGAAGGGCTGTTCAGCTGGGACGCCCCGTTCCAACCGGCCTTCCGCTCCGAGGCGGGCCCCAAACGGGGCAAGAACCGGCTGCATCTGGATCTGGCGAGCCGTTCTCCGGAGCACCAGGCCGAAGTGGTGGACCGCGCGCTGTCCCTCGGCGCGCGGCACATCGACATCGGCCAGGGTCCGCCGGAGGAGAAACGGGTGCCGTGGGTGGTGCTGGCGGATCCCGAGGGCAACGAGTTCTGCGTCCTCGAACCCCGCGAGCAGTACGCGGGCACCGGCGCGCTCGCGTCGGTCGTCACCGACGCCCTCGATCCGGAGCGGCTCGCGCGGTTCTGGTCGGCCGCGCTGGGCTGGCGGATCGGCGTCCGGGAAGAGTCGGTCGTGGGTCTGCGGCCGCCGGACGGCCGCGGCCCGTGGATCGAGTTCCTCGCCACGGACGAGAGGAAACGGCACCGGAACCGGCTGCGGTTCGAGGTCGCGCCACGGCGAGGCAGCAGCCGCGTGGCCGAGGTACGGCGCCTGCGGGAGCTCGGCGCGACAGGGCAGTTCGGTCAGGCGATGGTGGACCCGGAGGGCAACGAATTCAGCGTGCTCACGCGGCGCTGAGTTGTTCAGCCCGGTTGTTTCATCGGAGTTGCGTGGCGGGGCCGAACGCTGACCTGAGCGAAACACCCGCGCCGTGGGCAGGCAACAACCGGCCGGGAACGTTGAGGTCATGGAGACCTATCGAGTCCTGCCGGCCCAGATCCACCCCGGAGAAGAGACCACGGCCGCGTCCGCCTGGCGGGTCCGGATCCGCGTGGACGACCGGCCGGGCACCCTGGCCAGGATCGCGATCCGGCTCGCCGACCTCGAGTGCAACATCCTCGGGCTGTCGGTGCTCCCGGTGCCCGGCGGCGTGCTCGACGAAATCGTGCTGCGGCCGGCCACCGGCCTGCCCCGGCAACTGCTCGTCGACGCGATCCGTGACGAAGGGTGCGAATGCTCCGCCGTCATCGACGCGGATCTGGCCGAACTGGTCGATCCGGCCACCGCGACGCTCACCGCGGCCAGGAGAGCCGTCGAGGAGCCCGGTGGCCTCGCGGAGGTGCTTCGCGGCGTTCTCGCGGCCGACGTCGTCACGAAGGTCCCGTCGATCGAGGCGAACCCGGCCCGCACGGAGGGCGGGCACCGGGCGGTGTTCCCGGCGGGGGACGGCACCGCGTTCGTCGCGCGCCGCCGGTGGTCACCGTTCGTCGAACTGGAGCTGAGCCGGGCCGTCGCGCTGACCGGCCTGATGACCGCCGTCCGCGACAACGTGACCGGGCCGATCGTGCTCGACCGGCCCGATGGCGCCGCGATAGTCCTGCGGAAGGGCGTCCCCGGTGACGCGGAGGCGGTGTCCGCGCTGCACCAGAGATGCTCGATGACCACGCTTTTCCACCGCTATCACACCGGGATGCGCGCGGTGCCGCGCCGCTGGCTGCACCGGCTGCTGATGCCGCCGCGCGGAAGCAGCCTGCTCGCGGTCTGCGGTCGTGACGTGATCGGTCTCGGCCAGCTGATCCCGTCGGCCGACGGCGGCGCGGCCGAAGTCTCGCTCCTGGTCGAGGATTCCTGGCAGCGCCAGGGCATCGGCACGGCCCTGCTGAGCAGGCTCGCCGTCCTCGCCAAGGCCACGGGAGAACGCGAACTCGCCGCCGTCTGCCTGCCCGGCGACGACTCCCTCTACCGCACCGCCGCCCGGATCGGCCTGCGCCCCGAACGCACCCCCGGGGACTCCGGCACCCTGCGCTTCCGCCTCCCCGACCCGCGCGTCCCAGAGGCCCGCGTTTAGTCCTCTGGTTGCGGTAGTTCGGCTACTTGCGGTTCCAGAACCAGTCTTTGCCGCGGGCCTCGCCCAGCGCCCGCTTCTTGCGCTCGGCGGTGAGCCGGTCCAGGTAGAGCTTGCCGTCGAGGTGATCGGTCTCGTGCTGCAGGCACTGCGCGAGGACGTCGAAGCCTTCGACCTCGATCGGTTCGTTGCGCAGGTTGACACCGCGCACGACGGCCCGTTTCGCGCGGACGACCGGGAACCACAGTTCCGGCACGGAAAGGCAGCCCTCGCCGATTTCGTGGGTCTCCTCGGAGAGCTCGGCGATCTCCGGGTTGATCACGTAGCCGGTCAGCCCGCCGACGTCGTAGCTGAACACCCGCAGGCCGACCCCGATCTGCGGTGCCGCGAGACCCGCGCGCCCCGCCGGTTTCACACCGTCCATCAGATCGGTCACCAGCGACTCGATCTTCTTGTCGAATGTCGTGACCGGATCGCATACGGTCTTGAGCACGGGATCCCCGAAGTAGCGCAGGTCGCGCATCACCATGTTCGAACGTCCTTCTCCGCAGGTCTGGGCGGCAAGTCTAGGCCCGCAGGCGCAGCCCCTTGGGAGTCGCCCGGAATCCCGCCTCCTGAAGGACGGCCGAAAGCTCGGAGGTGAGCGCCACCTCGCCGTCGGCCTTCTGCACCGCGAGCTGCCCCAGCCAGCCTTCCCGGACCGCTGTGGACAGGGCCCGCGCGGCCGAACGCAAGGTGTCCTGATCCTCGGTGAAACTCAGCAGCGACCGGCCGCCGCGTTCGACGTACATCGCCGGGACGCCGTCCACGAGCACCGCCAAGGCACCCGCTTTCCTGGCCGGACGGTGCTTCGTGTCGCCCGTCGCGGCGGGCCACGACAACGCGGCGCCGTAGGGCTGGGCCGGGTCGGCGGCGGCGAGCACGACCGCCCCTTCCTGGGTGGTGCGCTGGTTCCCGGACTGCGCGCGCAGCCTGTCGACGGCGCCCTTCGCCGCGAACTGCGCGGCGCCGAGCCCTTCGACGACGTAACCCCGGACGACCTGACCCGAGTCTTCCATCCCGCGCAAAACCTTGTAGATCCCGGAAAAACCGCCCGTCACCCGCTCGGTGTCGAGCGCGCCCCTGGTGAGCACGCCGTGCCGTTCCAGGAAGGCCTCGGTCCGCGCGTGGGCACGCCTGGTCGGATCCGGTTCGCGCTCCGGGGTCAGCGCCCAGCGGCCGGCCACCATCGGCGGCCCGGAACGCGACGGCATCGCCGGTCGCCCGGCGCGAAGCCGCGCGTAACGGCCTCGAGGTGCCTGACGCCGGGGTTTGTGGGCCGCGCCGGAACCGGAGACGCGCGCCCGCAGCGGCCCCAGCGTGTCCCCGGTGACCATCCCGGCCCACACCAGATCCCACAGCGCGTCGACGACTTCGCCGTCGTTCGGCGGGGTTTCGACCAACGGTGACGCCCGGTCCACGAGCTGGCGGAAGAACTGCGCCCCACCCTCCAAAGTGGACAGGATCGCCGCGTGGAGCGGACTGGAAGGCAGATCGTCGTCGAGGTCGGGCAGCAACAGATCGGCGACGTCCGTCGGCGCGAGCGCGAGCCAGCCGTCCCCGCCGGACAGGGAACCGCAGCCACACCAGGTGACCTCGCCCGCCGTGGTGAGTTCGTCGAGCAGCGAGGGGGTGTAGCCGGGCAGCCTGCTCGGCAGGATCAGCGACTCGACCGCGCTCGCCGGGAGCGGGGCGCCTGCCAGTTGCTCGACCACGGACAGCACGTCGTCCGCCGTCGGCGCCGAACGCACTCTCGCGCCGATACCGTGCCACGACGGCAGGAACCTGCCCAGTGCCGCCGGTTCGACCGGCTCCACCTCGGCTCGCAGCCGAGCCAGCGACGCCCGCCGGAGCCTGCGCAGCACCGACGAGTCGCAGAATTCCATGCCGACGCCGTGGGTCTCCGGATGTCCGACCGGGCTCAGCTCACCCCGGACCAGCCTGCCCTGCGCGGTCAGCCTGTCCAGCACGCCGGTGACGACGGCCGTCCCCAGCCCGAACCGCTCGGCGGCTTGCCGGGCACTGAACGGGCCACGGCTACGGGAGTAGCGCGACAGCAGGTCGCCGACGGGATCCTCGACCGGTTCGGTGAACGCCTCCGGCACGCCGACCGGCAACGCGGTGCCCAGCGCGTCCCGCACCCGGCCCGCGTCCTCGATGGCGATGAAGCGTTCGCCGCCGCCGATGCGGACCCGGATCACCCGCCGCGCGGATTCCAGTTCCTCCAGCCATTCCCGCTGGATGCCCCGTGCGGCGGCCTCCTCGATCGAGAGATCTCCGAGGAACCGCAACAGATCCGCGGTTTCTTCGGCGTTGCGGGCGTGCCTGTCGGGATCGAGCCGCTGCAGGGAGCGCTCGACTTCGGCGACGACCTCGGCGTCCAGCAGTTCCCGGATCGCTTCGGTGCCGAGCAGTTCGGCCAGCAGCGTCGAATCCAGCGCCAGCGCCGCCGCGCGCCGTTCCGCGAGCGGGGCGTCGGTCTCGTACAGGAACATCCCGACGTAGCCGAAGAGCAGGCTTCGCGCGAACGGCGACGCCGACGGCGTCTCGACCTCGACCAGCTTGACCTTCCGCGACCGGACGTCGGCCATCAGCTCACGCAGCCCGCCGACGTCGTACACGTCCTGCAGGACTTCCCGCATCGCTTCCAGCACCACGGGAAACCGCTCGTACTTGGCCGCGACCGAAAGCAGCTGCGACGCGCGCTGCCGCTGCTGCCACAGCGGCGTGCGGCGGCGTGGATCCCGGCGGGGGAGCAGCAGCGACCGCGCCGCGCATTCCCGGAACCGCGCGGCGAACACCGCCGAACCGCCGACCTCGGCGACGATCAGCTGCTCGACCTCCTCCGGATCGAGCAGTACGTCTTCGACGCCGATGGTGATTTCCGAGCCCTCGGAGTCCAAGGCCTCCGGCAGCCGCAGCACGATGCCGTCGTCGGAATGCGCCACCTGCGCGTCGACCCCGCGGTTCTCTCTCAGCCTGGCCGCGATCGCGAGCGCCCACGGCGCGTTGACCTGGGCGCCGAACGGGGAGTGCAGGATGACCCGCCAGTCCCCGAGTTCGTCGCGGAAGCGTTCCAGCAGCACGGTTTTGTCGTTCGGCACATGCCGTGTGGCGGCCTTCTGCTCTTCCAAGTAGCCGAGCAGGTTGTCGCACGCGTACTCGTCCAGCCCGGCGACGGCGGCGCGTTCCCTGGCCGCCGAAGGCTCCGAAGTGGACAGTTCGCGGACGAACGCGCCGAGCGCGCGCCCCAGTTCCAGCGGACGCCCGGGAGCGTCACCCTTCCAGAACGGCATCCGCGCGGGCTCACCCGGCGCGGGCACCACGATCACCCTGTCGTGGGTGATGTCGGTGACCCGCCAGGAGGAGGTGCCGAGCAGGATCGTGTCCCCGACGCGGGACTCGTAGACCATCTCCTCGTCGAGCTCACCCACGCGCGACCCGGGTTTGCCGTCCCCGCCCGGCGTCATCACGGTGAACAGGCCGCGGTCGGGGATCGTGCCGCCCGAGGTCACCGCCAGCCGCTGCGAACCCGGGCGGCCGTGCAGTTCACCGCTGACCCTGTCCCAGGTGATCCGCGCCCGCAGTTCACCGAACTCCTCACTGGGATACCGCCCGGCGAGCATGTCGAGCACCGCGGACAGCGCGTCGTCCGGCAGAGAAGCGAAGGGCGCCGCGCGGCGGGCGAGGGCGGCCAGTTCGTCGACCGTCCACGATTCGAGCGCCACCATCGCCACGATCTGCTGCGCGAGCACGTCCAGCGGGTTTCGCGGGTACCGCACCGCCTCGATCGCGCCGGACGCCATCCGTTCCGCGACCACCGCGCAGGAGACGAGGTCACCCCGGAACTTCGGGAACATCACCCCGCTCGACACCGCGCCGACCTGGTGCCCGGCCCGGCCGACCCGCTGCAGCCCCGAAGCGACCGTCGGCGGTGCCTCGATCTGCACGACGAGATCGACCGCGCCCATGTCGATGCCCAGCTCCAGCGAGGACGTCGCGACGACGCAGGCGAGGCGGCCCGTCTTGAGTTCCTCTTCGACGTGGGTGCGCTGCTCCCGCGACATCGAACCGTGGTGTGCCCGCGCGATCACCGGCGCCGCACCGGTGGTGAGCCCGGACTGGCCGATCGCCTCGGCCGGATACCGCTGGTCGGGCTCCAGCTCGGTCTGTTCGGCGACGAGCTCGTTGAGCCGGGCCGTCATCCGCTCGGTGAGCCGCCGCGAGTTGGCGAACACGATCGTCGACCGGTGCGCCTGGATCAGTTCGAGTACCCGCTCCTCCACCGCGGGCCAGATCGACGGCCGCCGCGGGGTGCCGTCGATCTCCTCCAGCGCGCCGGGGAGCTGGGCGAGACCGGCATCGAGGTCTTCGTTCTGCTTCGGCCCCTGTGGACTGTCGAGAGTGGACATGTCCTCGACAGGGACCTCGACGCGGACCTCGATCGTCTTCGCGAGCTTCGGCTGGACGACGGTGACCGGCCTGCCGCCCGCCAGGAACGAAGCGACCTCGTCGATCGGCCGGACCGTCGCCGACAGCCCGATCCGCTGCGCGGGCTTCTCCAGGAGGGCGTCGAGCCGTTCGAGTGAAAGGGCCAGATGTGCGCCGCGTTTGCCGCCCGCGACCGCGTGCACCTCGTCGATGATCACCGTCTCCACGCCGCGCAGCGAGTCTCGCGCGGACGAGGTGAGGATGAGGAACAGCGACTCCGGCGTGGTGACCAGCACGTCCGGCGGCGTTTTGCCGAAGGAGCGCCGCTCGGCTGCGGTGGTGTCGCCGGTGCGCATGCCGACGCCGATGTCCGGCACCGGCAGCCCCAGCCGCCGCGACGCCTGCGAGATACCGGCCAGTGGCGCCCGCAGGTTGCGCTGGACGTCGACCGCCAGCGCCTTCAACGGCGAGACGTAGAGGACACGGCAGCGTTTCCGCGGCTCGGACGGCGGCGGCTCGACCGACAGCCTGTCCAGCGCCCAGAGGAACGCGGACAGTGTTTTACCGGACCCTGTCGGGGCCACGACCAGCGCGTGTTCCCTCGCGTGCGCGGCCCGCCACGCCCCTTCCTGCGCGCGGGTGGGCGCGGCGAAGGCCCCGGTGAACCAGTCCCTGGTCGCGGGGGAGAAGAGGTCGAGTACGTCTGCCACGCCCTCCATAGTGCGCCGGACCACCGACAGTTTCGCTCCGAGGGCTGTGACACGGCACCCGGACGGGGACGAGTTCGGCGGGTTCCGCACGTACGGTGACCTCGCTCATGGGAGCATCACGGCCAGCGCGGCCGGATCGGTACTGGGGCGGCCGCCGTTCGTCTGTTGAAGGGGTATGAGCTGTGCGGATCCTGTCGGTGGACCTCGGGACGTCCAACACCGTGGCCGTGCTTTCGGCGCACGGGAGGCCGCCGCGGGTGGTCGAGGTCGACGGCTCGGCCAACATGCCGTCCGCGGTGTTCGCCACCGAAGACGGCACGATCATGGTCGGCCGCGACGCCGAACGCCGCGCCCGCCTCGACCCGACCCGCTTCGAGCCCAACCCCAAGCGCCGCATCGACGAGCAGACGCTCCTGCTGGGCACCGACGTCATCCCCGTCACCGAGGTGCTGGCCGCGATCCTGCGCCGCGTCCTCGACGAGACCACCCGCCAGCTCGGCGGCGAACTGCCCGACGAGGTCCGGCTCACCCACCCCGCGCAGTGGGGCCAGACCCGCCGCAACGTGCTCCTGTCCGCCGCCCGGCTGGCCGGGATGGGCGGCAACCTGGTGCTCGTCCCCGAGCCGGTCGCCGCGGCCGCGCACTTCGCGTCGTTCCCCGGCAAGACGCTCGCGCCGGGGCAGGCGCTCGCCGTGTACGACCTCGGCGCCGGCACCTTCGACGTCGCCATCGTCGGCGCGACCCCCAACGGCGGCTTCACCGTCGTCGCCGAAGACGGCCTTCCCGACCTCGGCGGCCTCGACGTCGACCAGGCGCTCCTGGTGCACGTCGGTCGTGAGGTCTCGCACAAGGATCCCCAGCGCTGGCAGCGGGTCCTGCGGCCCGAGTCCACTCCGGACCGTCGTACGCGACGCGCGCTGCAGGAGGACGTGAAGGCGGCGAAGGAGGCCCTCTCACGGCACCCGCAGACCGAGGTCCCGATGCCGGAGCCGTTCGAGGACGTCCTCGTGACGCGAGGCGAACTCGAAGCGCTGGTGCGGCCGTCGATGCTGCGCAGTGTCGAGCTGATGGCGCGGGTGGTCCGCTCCGCCGGGATGACCCCGGACCGGCTCGCCGGCATCTACCTCGTCGGCGGTTCGAGCAGGCTTCCGCTGGTCGGCAGCCTGATCGCGGAGAAACTCGGCGTCGTCCCCGGCAGCCTCGACCAGCCCGAGACCGCTGTCGCGCTCGGCGCACAGCACGTCGCCTCCGACGGGATCAGCACGCGTACGCAGGGCGTCGAAGGGCAGGTCGCGGCGGGAACCGGCGCGCACCAGGTCGGCCCCGGCGTTTCGGGCCCGTACGCGCCGCCGCAGCAGGTCGCGTCGATCCCCGGCTACCAGAACGGACCCGGCCAGTCCGGCGGTTTCCCGCAGTCGGGCTACCCCAACAGCGGCCCGCAGCAGGTGCAGCAGCCCGCGCCGACGAACTTCCCGACGTACTCCCTGGCCGGGCAGACCCCCGCCGACAAGGCGCCCGCGAGCAAGAAGAAGCCGCTCGTCATCGGCGCCATCGCGGCGGTCGTCGTGCTGATCGCCGCCGGGCTCGTGTACTTCCTGACGGCCTCGTCGGCGACGACCTACACCGCCGACGAGTGCAAGACAGCCGGCACGGCCGACGACAAGGGCCTCACCGGCTGCCTGCGCCAGCTCGCCGGGAAGATCGCCGACACCGGCGACTGCAAGCCCGGGATGGGCAACGGACCGGCGAAACCGGCGGAGAACCTCGGCATGACCTCGACCTGTTCCGCGCCGGGGCGCGCCGGGACCCAGGTGACCTACCTGCAGAGCGACTCCGCGGAGAAGCTCAAGGCCTACACCGACGGACTGCTCAAGTCGGCGGGCGGCGACCGCACCGAGGCCAAGTGGGCGGGCAACGCCCTCGAAGGCCAGTACTCCTCGGCCGCCGGGCGGAACGCGGCCGTCCTGGTGTTCACCGTGACCGACCGGCCGCTGGTCGGCTTCATCTACCAGGTCCCGGCCGAAGGACAGACCCCGACGCCGGGTGAACTG
This sequence comes from Amycolatopsis sp. lyj-84, assembly GCF_046549075.1. Lineage (NCBI taxonomy): Bacteria > Bacillati > Actinomycetota > Actinomycetes > Pseudonocardiales > Pseudonocardiaceae > Amycolatopsis > Amycolatopsis sp. lyj-84. The sequence goes on along the minus strand of NZ_JAJPWO010000014.1, from coordinate 11,353 downwards.
GCCGACTACTTCGAAAAGAGCGTCCAGCCGGGGGAGTAGCTGGGCCTTCACGTACTGCAGGCGACCAAGGTGCCAGAGCGTAGTGGGGCTCGTGAGTGGCTAGAACGGACCGGTATTTGCCTACCCACACCTGACCAGCGCACATGCGAAGTGGCAGCGGCGGCGCGGTCGAGCGTGAAGGAATCGGGACGTCGAGTGTCCCAAATCCTTCATCGTCGAGGTGTGTTCCGGTCTCTTGGGCTTGATCAACGGAGGATTGGGGACGTTGAACGTCCCCAATCCTTCCCGCTCGCCCACGTCAGCAACCAGAACAAGCCCACCGAGATGGCATCGGGATCCAGTGAGCAGGCAAACACGGGTCCACCAACCGTCCTGGCCACTCACGACCCCAAGCGCCCCACTGCCGGCGACCAAGGGGGCTTCACGCGTTTCGAGCCGGAGCCCGGGCTAGACTCCGCCCGATGCGTATCACGGTCTTCCGGCGGCTGATGGCCGACGAATTCGGTCCCGGACGTGCGGAAACCCTTTCCAGGGATCACGTCTTCGGTGAACTCGGGGGCCGGACCGTCGAACAGGCCCTCGCCGCGGGAACCTCGGCCAAGGACGTCTGGCGGGCGGTCTGCAACGCCTTCGAGGTCCCGCAGGAGCGGCGCTGACCTCGGTGAAAGGGCAAGAACTCTAGCGCGACGGCGTGTCGGCCACGGGGTCGAACACACGTTCGTCTAGGGTGTTGTCCACAACGGGGTCAGCGATCCACAGCTTGGGCGCGAGGCCTGGAATTGTCGGTGGTCGCCCGTAGCGTCGGACCCGACAGCTCAGAACTGAAACAAGCCTTACCGGCTCAACCAACGAGGTGGACTCCATGGCACCAGCAGCACCCGACAAGGACAAGGCGCTCGAACTGGCCCTCGCCCAGATCGACAAGCAGTACGGCAAGGGCTCGGTCATGCGCCTCGGCGAAGAGGGCCGTGTGCCGATCGAGGTCATCCCCACCGGTGCCATCGCCCTCGACGTCGCGCTCGGGATCGGTGGCCTGCCCCGCGGCCGGGTCATCGAGATCTATGGTCCGGAGTCCTCCGGTAAGACCACCGTCGCGCTGCACGCGGTCGCCAACGCGCAGCGGAACGGCGGCATCGCCGCGTTCATCGACGCGGAGCACGCGCTGGACCCGGATTACGCCCAGAAGCTCGGCGTCGACACCGACGCGCTGCTGGTCTCCCAGCCGGACACCGGTGAGCAGGCGCTCGAGATCGCGGACATGCTGATCCGCTCCGGCGCGCTCGACATCCTGGTCATCGACTCGGTCGCCGCGCTCGTGCCGCGCGCCGAGATCGAGGGCGAGATGGGTGACAGCCACGTCGGTCTCCAGGCCCGGCTGATGAGCCAGGCGCTGCGGAAGATGACCGGTGCGATGAGCAACTCCGGCACCACCGCGATCTTCATCAACCAGCTGCGCGAGAAGATCGGCGTCATGTTCGGCTCCCCGGAGACCACCACCGGTGGTAAGGCGCTGAAGTTCTACGCGTCGGTCCGGCTGGACGTCCGCCGCATCGAGACGCTGAAGGACGGCGGCGAGCCCGTCGGTAACCGCACCCGCGTCAAGGTCGTGAAGAACAAGGTCGCGCCGCCCTTCAAGCAGGCCGAGTTCGACATCTTGTACGGCAAGGGCATTTCGCGCGAGGGCTCGCTGATCGACATGGGTGTCGACCAGGGCATCCTGCGCAAGTCCGGCGCCTGGTACACCTACGAGGGCGATCAGCTGGGCCAGGGCAAGGAGAACGCGCGCAAGTTCCTGCTCGAGAACCCGGACATCGCCAACGAGGTCGAGAAGCGCATCAAGGAGAAGCTCGGTATCGGCGCCGTCGTCGACGCCGAAGCCGCTCCCGCGCCGGTCGACTTCTAGGAGCCCCTGGACCCCGGCCGTGGTCGTGCCGGGTGGATGACTTGCGACTGGAGTGAGAGCTGAATGCGTGCGCCCAAGGTGGATCCGGCGGAGCTGCCGCCGGACGAGCGGAGGAAGAAGGCCAAGGAGATCTGCTTCGATCTCCTGGCCGCGCGCCCGCGTTCCACGGATGAACTTCGTCAGGCGTTGAAGCGCAAAGGCTTCGACGAGGAGACGACGGAGACCCTGCTCGGTAAGCTGGACCAGGCAGGGCTCATCAACGACGCCGAGTTCGCCGAAATGTGGGTTCGTTCCCGGCATGCCAACATGGGCCTGTCGCGGAACGCTCTCGTGACCGAACTCAAACGCAAAGGAATCGATGGGGATATCGCCGTCCAGGCCGCCGACGAGGTGGACCGAGAGGCAGAGGAGCAGCGCGCCCGAGAGCTGGTACGGAAGCGCATGCGCTCCTTGGGCAACGTCGACGAGCAGACGGCGATCCGCCGCCTGCTGGGCTTCCTCGCCCGCAAGGGCTATCCCCAGGGGCTGGCCTACACCGTGATCCGTGACGAACTCCGCGAGTTCGGCGCCGAAGCGGCACTCCTGGACGACGCCGCCCTCGACTGAGATCCTGCGTCACCCCACACTTGAGCTGCTCACCGGCCGAGCGGGCCCGTTGCCCGCCGGCCGGTGTTTTGCTGTCCGCGGAAAGCTCTGACCTGCGTCGATACGACCGATCAGGAATCGAGAAGCACCGGACGCCCGCTGAGAAATAGCGTTACCGGCATGAACTTCATCGACGCCGTGACCCTCGAAGTGGCCGACACCGAGGCCGCCGAACGCTTCTACACCGCCGCTTTCGGGCTCGACACCCAGCTGCGCCTGCGGGCCGCGCAAGAGCCGACCATCGGCTTCCGCGGCTACACCCTTTCCCTCGTGGTTTCCCAGCCCGCCAACGCCGACGCTCTCATCGACGCCGCCGTCGCGGCCGGAGCGACCGTCCTCAAGCCCGCCACGAAGTCGATGTGGGGCTACGGAGGCGTCGTCCAGGCCCCGGACGGCGCGATCTGGAAGATCGCCACCTCCGCGAAGAAGAACGCCGGTCCGGCCACCCGGGAGATCGACGGCATCGTGCTGCTGCTGGGCGTCGCCGACGTGGCCGCGAGCAAGAAGTTCTACGTCGAAAACGGCTTCACCGTCGGGAAGAGCTTTGGCCGCGTGTACGTCGAGTTCGAATCCGGGGCGAGCCCGGTCAAGCTGGCGCTGTACCGGCGCAAGGCCTTGGCCAAGGATGCGGGCGTGTCTCCCGAAGGCACCGGCTCGCACCGTATCGCGATCTGCGGCGCCGCTCCGTTCACCGACCTGGACGGTTTCGCCTGGGAGACCTCCGCGCTCGCCGCCCAGTCCTGATGTGCCACTACCGGATGCCCCCGCTCGCCGCCTACCAGGGAGAAAACGCCATGAGCACCACGTACGAAGGATTCACGGCCGAAGAAAAGGCCGCGATGAAGGAACACGCCCAGGACATGAAGAAGGCCGCGCGTCGCGGTTCGAGCGCCGACAAAGCGGCGGCGGCGGAGCAGGACGTGGTCGCGAAGATCGCCGAGATGCCCGACGAAGACCGCGTGCTGGCCGAGCGGGTCCACGCCATCGTGAAGGCCAACGCCCCGATGCTCGCGCCGAAGCTCTGGTACGGCCAGCCCGCCTACGCGCTGGACGGCAAGATCGTCTGTTTCTTCCAGGGAGCGTCCAAGTTCAAGACGCGCTACGCGACGCTCGGCTTCAACGAAGAGGCCCGGTTGGACGACGGTGAGATGTGGGCGACAGCCTTCGCGCTGACCGAGGTCACCGCCGAGGTGGAGGAGCGCGTCGCGGCCCTGGTGAAGCAGGCGGTGAGCTGAACCGGGTCGTGAGTGGCAGCTCGCTTTACCGCGCGATTGGCCACTCACGGCCCGGCGACCGGCACCTAGGCTCGGGTGATCACCGGGAGGACACCATGATCACCATCGCGCCGCCGCAACCCGAAGACCGCGAAGCCTGGGAGAATCTCTTCCGCGCCTACATCGCCTTCTACGAACGCGTTGCGCCCCAAGAGGTCTACGACCGTGCCTGGCACGAGTTCCGTGAGGGACGGCGGATGCACGCGCTCGGTGCCCGCCTGGACGGGAAGCTCGTCGGAATCGTGCACTTTCTGGTGCATCCCAGCACTTCCGCGCTCACCGACGTCTGTTACCTGCAAGACCTGTTCACCGCGCCGGAAGCCCGTGGCAAAGGGGTCGCGCGGGCCTTGATCGAAGCCGTCGCGGACTGGGCCCGTGACCGTGACTGCGAGCGAGTTTACTGGCACACCAAGGAATCCAACGCCACCGCGCGACGGCTGTACGACCAGGTCGCGATCAACCGGGGCTTCATCCAGTACCAGATCCCACTCTGAGAACGGTGAAGGCCGCCTTCGCGAAAGCGGCCTTCACCCTACGCATCAGAGCTTCGAAGCCTCCGCCGCGAAGGCCTCGATCTTCCCGAAGTCCTTGGCCGCCAACGCGTCCTTCGGCGTCAGCCACGAACCACCGATGCAGCCCACATTGGACAGTGCGAGGTAGTCCGGCGCGGTCTTCACGGTGATCCCGCCGGTCGGGCAGAAGCGCAGCCCGGGCAAGGGCCCGCCGATCGACTTCAGGTACGCCACGCCGCCGCTGGCCTCGGCGGGGAAGAACTTCAGCGCGGTCAGCCCGCGTTCGGCCAGCCGCATCGCCTCGGACACCGTGCTCGCGCCCGGCAGGAACGGCAGGCCGGTGTCGAAGGCGGCGTCCAGGACCGAGTCCGTGCAGCCCGGGGTCACCAGGAACTTCGCACCGGCGTCGGCGGCCTGCTTGGCGTGCTCCGGGGCGGTGACCGTGCCGGCACCGATGACGATCTCCGGGACCTCCGCGGCGATCCGCTCGATCGAGGCGAGTGCCGCCGGGGTGCGCAGGGTCAGCTCGATCACGCCGATCCCGCCCGCGAGCAGTGCCCGCGCGGTGGGGACCGCGTCGGCGGCGTCGTCGAGGACGACGACGGGCATCACGGGGGACAGGCCGAGCAGGTCGGCGCCGGTGGTCACTGGGTTACCTCCACAGGGGTCAACGTGTGCGCCGGAGCGCCGAAGTGTTCCGGCGTGAGCGGTCCGAACACGCTCGCGCCCTGATCGGCGGGGCCGACCGCGCGGCGCAGCGCCGCGAACAGCTCCCGGCCGGTGCCGGTCCAGGATGCCTCCGAAGGCGGGGAGTCCACCAGTTCACGGCGGGCGAGTTCTTCGTCACCCACGAAGACGTCCAGCGTCCCGGCCTTGGCGTCGAGACGGACGACGTCGCCGTCGGCGATGCGCGCGATAGGGCCGCCCACAGCGGCTTCCGGGGTCACCTGGATCGCCGCCGGGATCTTGCCGGACGCGCCGGACATCCGGCCGTCGGTGAGCAACGCCACCTGGTGCCCGCGGTCCATCAGCACCCCCAGCGCGGGGGTGAGCCCGTGCAGTTCCGGCATCCCGTTGGCCTGCGGGCCCTGCTGCCGGATGACCACGACGACGTCGCGGTCCAGCTCGCCGGCCTCGAAAGCGTCCTTGAAGGACTTCTGGTCGGTGAACACCCGCGCCGGGGCCTGGACGACCCGGTGCTCCGGGGCCACCGCCGACACCTTGATCACCGCGCGGCCGAGGTTGCCCGCGACCATCCGCAGCCCGCCGTCGGCGGCGAACGGCCGCCACGCGGGGCGCAGGACGTCTTCGTCGAGGCTGCGCGTCGGCACGTCGCGCCAGACGAGCTCGCCCTCGGACAGGATCGGCTCCTGCCGGTAGCGGTGCAGTCCCGGCCCGGCGACGGTCTGGACGTCTTCGTGCAGCAGGCCCGCGTCGAGCAGCGTGCCGACCAGGAACTGGATGCCCCCGGCGGCGTGGAAGTGGTTGATGTCCGCGCTTCCGTTCGGGTACACGCGCGCCAGCAGCGGGATCACCGACGACAGGTCGGAGAAGTCGTCCCAGGTCAGCTGGATGCCCGCGGCCGCCGCGATCGCGACGAGGTGCATCGTGTGGTTGGTCGAGCCGCCCGTGGCGAGCAGCGCGATGACGCCGTTGACGACGGCCTTCTCGTCGATCACCCGCGAGACGGGCGTGTACTCCTCGCCGCGCGAAAGCTTCACCACACGCCGCCCGGCCTCTTCGGTGAGGACGCGCCGCAGCGGCGAGTTCGGCTGCACGAAGCTGGCGCCCGGCAGGTGCAGGCCCATCACCTCGACGACCATCTGGTTCGAGTTCGCCGTGCCGTAGAAGGTGCAGGTGCCCGCCGAGTGGTACGAAGCCGCTTCGGCGTCCAGCAGGTCTTCGCGGGTCGCCTTGCCCTCGGCGTAGAGCTGGCGCACGCGCGCCTTCTCCTTGTTCGGCAGGCCCGAGTTCATCGGCCCGGCGGGCACCAGGATCGCCGGGAGGTGCCCGAAGGACAGCGCGCCGATGAGCAGGCCCGGCACGATCTTGTCGCAGACGCCGAGCAGCAGCGCCGCGTCGAACATGTCGTGGGACAGCGCGATCGCGGTCGACATCGCGATCACCTCGCGGCTGAACAGCGACAGCTCCATGCCCGGGCGGCCCTGCGTGACGCCGTCGCACATCGCGGGCACGCCGCCGGCGAACTGGGCCACCCCGCCCGCCTGGCGGACCGACCCCTTCAGCATGGCGGGGTACTCCTGCATCGGCTGGTGCGCCGAAAGCATGTCGTTGTAGGACGAGACGATCGCGACGCCCGGCGCCCGCGCGGCGCGCAGTGCCGCCTTGTCGACACCTTCCATCGCGGCGAAGCCGTGGGCGAGGTTGCTGCAGTCGAGTCCGCGCCGTACGGGACCTTCTTCGTGGGCGGCGGTGACGCGCTCGAGATACGCGGCGCGGGTTTCGGCGCTGCGGGCGGCGACGCGCTCGGTGACTTCGGCGATGATGGGGTGGACGTTCGGGGCGGTGCTCATTGTCCGGCTCCGGATCACAGGTCGTGGTGGTCCGCGGGACGGCAACGCTGGCGCCGCTGGGTCGTGACAGTGGCCACAGTAACCCAGGGGAAAGCCCGAATCAAAATCGATACAGAAGATCGACTCGCGTGACCTCCGTCACGCCACTGGGTTCTACTGTGCTACTTGTCACATTGCACAACGCGCGGCAGAGTCGGGATGGCGAGGATCGCTTGCCCTCTCAGGCTCAAGCGGCCAACCGAACCGACCATCGGGAGGTACCGATGTCCACCACAGAGATCGCCGAGCTTCGGCGAGCCATCGGTCAGCTGAGGCAGTGCGTCGGCGCGCTGCGGTCCCGATACGGCGACGCGTCGGCGGTACAACGCCTGGCGAACGACGTGGAGCGACTCGACATCGACGCGACCGATCTCGACACGACCCCGAACGCGGTACCCGCGCAAGCGAAGGCCGCCGACCGTGTCCAGATACCCGACACGCCCTACGACCCGGCGCTCTGGCACGGCGCCGATGACGAAGGCGTCGGCGGCTACAAGCGCGACCAGCGGTGAGCGCCCCCGCCGGCAAAGAGGCCGGACGGGGTACGGGGGTCCGCGCGCCGTCGCGGGCCCGGATCGCCGAACGAACGCTGCGCACCGACCGGTGGTGGCTCTCCCCGCTGCTGACCGTCCTCGGCCTCTCCACCTTCATCATCTACGCGACGATCAGGGCCTTCGTGCGCACCGCCTATTGGGTGCCCGAATACCACTACCTGACGCCGTTCTATTCGCCCTGCGTCTCGGAATCCTGCGTCGAAGGCTCCCGGCACTTCGGGGCCTGGTTCGGCGAACTGCCGGGCTTCATCCCGCTCGGCTTCCTGGTCCTGCCGTTCCTGCTCGGCTTCCGGCTGACCTGCTACTACTACCGCAAGGCCTACTACCGGGCCGTCTGGTTCTCGCCGCCCGCCTGCGCGGTCGCCGAACCGCACGCGAAATACACCGGTGAGACCCGGTTGCCGCTGATCATCCAGAACGTCCATCGCTACTTCTTCTACGTGGCCGTGGTCGTCTCGCTGGTCAACACCTACGACGCGATCACCGCGTTCCACGGCCCCGACGGCGGGTTCGGTTTCGGGCTCGGCAACATCGTGCTGACCGGCAACGTGATCCTGTTGTGGGCGTACACGTTGTCGTGTCACTCGTGCCGTCACGTGACCGGCGGCAGGCTCAAGCACTTCTCGAAACATCCGGTCCGCTACTGGATCTGGACGCAGATCACGAAGCTCAACACCCGGCACATGGCGCTCGCGTGGACGACGCTCGGCACGCTCGTGCTGACCGACCTCTACGTGATGCTCGTGGCCAGCGGTGCGATCTCGGATCTGCGGTTCATCAACTAGCGGCGAGGGAATCTCCCGTCCCCGGCGACAAGCTTTGAGGTGGCTCTTTCTATGACCGAGGTCGAACGGCTCAACTACGACGTGGTGGTGATCGGTGCCGGCGGTGCCGGTCTCCGCGCGGTCATCGAGGCCCGTGAACGCGGCTTCAGCGTCGCGGTGGTGTGCAAATCGCTGTTCGGCAAGGCGCACACGGTGATGGCCGAAGGCGGCTGCGCGGCGTCGATGGGCAACGCGAACTCGAACGACAACTGGCAGGTGCACTTCCGCGACACCATGCGTGGTGGGAAGTTCCTCAACAACTGGCGGATGGCCGAACTCCACGCCAGGGAGGCGCCGGACCGGGTCTGGGAACTGGAGACCTACGGCGCGCTGTTCGACCGCACCGCCGACGGCCGGATCAGCCAGCGCAACTTCGGCGGGCACACGTACCCGCGGCTCGCGCACGTCGGCGACCGTACCGGGCTCGAACTGATCCGCACGATGCAGCAGAAGATCGTTTCGCTGCAACAAGAGGACTTCAAAGAGACCGGCGACTACGAGGCGAGGATCAAGGTCTTCGCCGAATGCACGATCACCGAGCTGTTGACCGAGGACGGCCGGATCTCGGGCGCTTTCGGGTACTGGCGCGAGAGCGGCCGGTTCATCCTGTTCGAGACGCCGGCGGTGGTGCTGGCCACCGGCGGTATCGGGAAGTCGTTCAAGGTCACCTCGAACTCGTGGGAGTACACCGGTGACGGGCACGCGCTGGCGCTGCGGGCCGGGGCGACGCTCATCAACATGGAGTTCGTCCAGTTCCACCCGACGGGCATGGTCTGGCCGCCGAGTGTGAAGGGGATCCTCGTCACCGAAGGCGTCCGCGGCGACGGTGGTGTCCTCAAGAACACCGAGGACAAACGGTTCATGTTCGAGTACGTCCCCGACGTGTTCAAGGGGCAGTACGCGGACAGCGAGGACGAAGCCGATCGCTGGTACACCGACCAGGAGAAGAACCGGCGCACCCCGGACCTGCTGCCACGCGACGAAGTGGCGCGCGCGATCAACTCCGAGGTCAAGGCGGGCCGGGGATCGCCGCACGGCGGGGTCTTCCTCGACATCGCCAGCAGGCTGCCCGCGGAGGAGATCCGCAAACGGCTGCCGTCGATGTACCACCAGTTCAAGGAACTCGCCGACGTCGACATCACGAAGGAACCGATGGAGGTCGGCCCGACCTGTCACTACGTGATGGGCGGGATCGAGGTCGACCCGGACACCGCGTCGTCGAGCGTGCCGGGGCTGTTCGCCGCGGGCGAGTGCTCGGGCGGGATGCACGGGTCGAACCGGCTCGGCGGGAACTCGCTTTCGGATCTGCTCGTCTTCGGCCGCCGCGCGGGACTCGGTGCCGCGTCCTACGTCGCGGACCTGAAGGATCGCCCCAAGGTCGATCAGTCCGATGTGGACGCAGCTGCGGCGATGGCGCTCGCGCCGTTCGACCCGCCGGGCGACGGCGTCGAGGAGAACCCGTACAGCCTGCACACCGAACTGCAGCAGTCGATGAACGATCTGGTCGGCATCATCCGCAAGTCGGAGGAGATCGAGCGGGCGCTGGAGAAGCTCGGGGAACTGCGCGAGCGGATCAAGCGGGTCACCGTCGAAGGGCACCGGCAGTTCAACCCCGGCTGGCACCTCGCCGTCGACCTGCGGAACATGCTGATGGTCAGCGAATGCGTGGCGCGGGCCGCGCTGCTGCGGACCGAAAGCCGCGGCGGGCACACACGCGACGACCACCCGGGCATGGACGCCCAGTGGCGCAACAAACTCCTGGTCTGCTCGGCCGCACCCGGTGACAACCCGGTGGTGCCGGAGATCGGCATCGAGGTCAAGGCACAGACCCCGCTGCGGCAGGACCTGCTGGAGCTGTTCGAACTGTCCGAGCTCGGGAAGTACTACACCGACGAAGAACTGACTTCGCACCCCGGGGGTCCGGCATGAGCTACAAGGCGAGTTTCCGGGTCTGGCGCGGCGACGCGGACTCCGGCGATCTGCAGGACTACACCGTCGAGGTCAACGAAGGCGAGGTCGTCCTCGACATCATCCACCGGTTGCAGGCCACCCAGGCCTCGGATCTGGCGGTGCGGTGGAACTGCAAGGCGGGCAAATGCGGATCGTGCTCGGCCGAGATCAACGGCAAGCCGCGGCTGCTGTGCATGACCCGGATGTCGACCTTCACCGAGGACGAGGTCATCACCGTGACGCCGATGCGGACGTTCCCGGTGATCCGCGACCTGGTGACCGACGTGTCGTTCAACTACACCAAGGCCCGGGAGATCCCGTCGTTCACCCCGCCCCCGGAGCTGAAGCCGGGGGAGTACCGGATGCAGCAGATCGACGTGGAGCGCTCGCAGGAGTTCCGCAAGTGCATCGAGTGCTTCCTGTGCCAGAACACCTGCCACGTGGTGCGTGACCACGAGGAGAACAAGGAGTCCTTCGCCGGGCCTCGGTACCTGATGCGCATCGCCGAACTCGAGATGCATCCCCTCGACGTCGCCGACCGGCGTGACGAGGCGCAGGAAGAACACGGGCTCGGCTACTGCAACATCACCAAGTGCTGCTCGGACGTGTGCCCGGAGGGCATCCACATCACCGACAACGCGCTGATCCCGATGAAGGAACGCGTCGCGGACCGGAAGTACGACCCCATCGTGTGGCTGGGGAACAAGCTTTTCCGGCGGGACCAGTAGACCGGCCTCGTGAGTGGTAAGGATGGTTAGAACGGACCGGTCATTGCCTACCTACGCGTGACCAGGGCGAAGGTGTGGTGCGGTAGTCGAGAGGTCGCTCCCGTCTCGGAGTTCGATGACACCGGACTCTCACCGTGGCACGTTCGAGTGTGGAGGATTTGGGACGTTGAGTGTTCCGATTCCTTCATCGTCGAGGGGTCGCTCCGGTCTTGGTGCTTGATCAACGGAGGATCGGGGACACTCAACGTCCCCGATCCTCCGTTGATCAAGCACGTGCCACCCCGCAGACCTCGCGGCTGGCAGTCGAGTGGGGAGGATTTGAGACGTTCAACGTCTCAAATCCTCCCTATGTTCGGCAGTTCCTCTTCCGCGAACCTGAGCAGCGAGAAC
>NZ_JAJPWO010000013.1:0-265940 GCF_046549075.1 Amycolatopsis sp. lyj-84 | reverse complement strand
CGCACGACTCAACAACCGCCCCCGCAAAACACTCGACTGGCACACCCCACTCGAGAAACTCACCACGCTACTGTCCTAACAGAGCACGTTGCGACCACCACATGAATCCGCCTGGCTTTCGCGACACAGCCGCTCGACATCTCCCACGAACACGCCACTTTGACTTACCCCTCAAGAACCCGAATCGCCGCTCACAACCTCATACCAGCGGAAACCTTGCCTCGATCGCGTCCGCGATCCGGCGGCAAGCCGAGCCGTCCCCGTACGGCGAGGGGAGGCGGCTGAGTCGCTCGCGGTGCCCCGCGACGTCGTTCAGCCAAACCGCGGTCTCCACCCCGATAAGCGGTCCGGGCGGAACCAGAACGCCGAACAGGCCGGAGATTTCGGGGCGCTCGGTGCTCCGCCGCACCACGACCACCGGGCGTTTCAGCACGCTCACCTCTTCTTGGATGCCACCGGAATCCGAGACGATCACGGCGGCTTCGGCGGCCAGGGCGAGGAACGCGGGATATGCCTGGGGTTCGAGAACCAGAAGCGGCTTCAGTAGCCTGGTCAGCCCGAACCGTTCCACGCTCTTGCCGGTCCGGGGGTGCAACGGGAACACGACCGGGAGCGGCAGCTCACCGAACTCGCGCAGGATCTCCGCCAGTCGCTCGGGATCGTCGACGTTCTCCGGCCGGTGGATGGTGGCGAGGACGTACTCGTCCCGATGGAGTCCGCGAGCGGCCAAGACGTCGGCGCGATCCCCAGCGGATGGGAGCGCCGCCCGCAGTGCCTCAACGACGGTGTTGCCCGTGACTGCAATCCGCTCGGACGGAATGTTCTCGGCCAAGAGGTTCAGCCGGTTGAGATCGGTCGGAGCGCAGCAGAGATCGGCGACATGGTCGATCAGGACCCGGTTGTGCTCCTCGGGCATCGCACGGTCGTGACTGCGCAGCCCGGCCTCGATGTGCACCAGCGGGAGTGTGCGCGCGTTGGCGGCCAGCGCGCCGGCGAGCGCGGACGTCGTGTCGCCCTGCACCAACACGACCGGGTGAGAGTAGGCGTTCAGGACCTCATCGATTGCGCTGATCGCTTCACCGAGCTGCGCGCCACGTCCGGCGGAGGTCACCCCCAGTTCGTGGAACTGTTTCGAGGGAGGCAAGTCCGCCCGGATACGTGAGTACAGTGAGTCGTCGTAGTGCTGTCCTGTGTAGACGATCGCACCGTTCTCCCCGAAGTGACGCATCAGCGGCGACAGCTTGATGAGTTCCGGCCGGGTCCCGCAGACCAGCACGACACCGCCGGCCGTTTGTGAGCGCGACGCACCTCGGTGATCCGTCTTCGGTGCACGGAGGTCGGCGGCGATCGACATTCGGACGTCCTTTCGGAGCGGGTTTTCACGCACGCTACTCACCGAACCCACGTTCATGGTGACAAAATCAATCCATGGTGTGATCCGGTTACATGTTTCACCAGAAAGGTAATTACTCGAATAGGGTCAACCTGTCGAAGATGTCAGCACAGAACGGGTCCATCTCTTTGCTCAAGAAATACGTCTCACTCGCCGCGGTGATACTCATGACGGCCGTCACGACCGCCATTCCCAGCTCTGACGCGTCACCGCAAGTCCTGCTACCCGATCTCCGCCAGGCTCCCCCGGGCTGCGCCGGAGGGTTTTCCAGGGACGCCCTGAAATGCGTCGACTGGGACGTGTGCATGGTGATCGATCCGGCGGCACCGAACGGCCGCTGCGTCCTCCCCGCCGCCGCGCAAGCCGTCAGGCTGAGATTCACCAGCTCGGAAGAGAACATCGGTGACGGACCTCTGCTACTCTACGGCCGACGCGGTGACACGGCGCAGAACCGCATGACCGTCCGGCAAGCTCTGCGCAACGCCGCGGACGGGTCGATACCGTCGAATCACGACGAAGCGCAACGCTCCACCCGCACCTTCACCTACTACGAACCGGCCATGGACCACCAGCATTGGCACCTGATGAACTTCGAGCATTTCGCACTCGTCTCGCCACAGGGGAAAACTGTCGTCACCGACCGCAAGAACGGCTTCTGCCTCGGCGATCGCTTTCGTGTCAGGGACATCGACAAGCTCGGGCGGGTCCCTGGCGAATTCGGCCCTGACGCGGAACTCGCCCAGCGCCTGCGAGCGAACAAATGCCGCCATCATGAACCGGACGCACTCGACGTGGTCGAAGGAATCTCTGTCGGATCCGGTGACGACTACAAGTACGACGTCGACTTCCAGTGGCTGGACATCACCGATGTGCCGTCGGGAACCTACGACCTGGTGAACACCGTGAACGACGACCGGACCCTGGCGGAGTCGAACTACGGCAACAACTCCTCGTCCATCGCCCTGTCCATCGAATGGCCGGGCGGGGCACCGGGCCTGCACGAGGTCCTCCCGCGAGGCCCTGTCGTCAAGTTCCTTCGCAGTTGCCCCGGACGGAAGCGGTGTGGCTGAACCGTTTTGCAACTCAGGGAACAACGCCGTCCCGGATCGGATGACTCGAGTCGCGACGACGAAGACCTATGGGCAGAATTTTGCTCAGTCGCTGTTCGGGGCGGCGAAAAGCGGTGAGGTCAGGCGGCCCGGGCCGTGCCGGGAGCCTGACCTCACCCGCGGTACATCGCAGAGGGCAGTCAGCTTCCGCCGCACGAGAAAGCCGCCGCACGGAGGGGCATCCGTGCGGCGGCTGTTTCGCGGGATCGGTCAGTTTTCCTGGACGGTCCCGCCGTCGACGATGCCGCCACCGGCGCAGTTGTCCGGGGTGGCACCCTCGGCCTCGGTCTCGCCCGGGGACAGAACCGGGACGGCGATACCTTCGGCGACGTCACGGACCGGGACCTGAACCCCGAGCACGTTGACGTTGTTGTCGCAGACACCACCGACGACGTTGAGGTTGTGCACCGCGTCGAGGTTCTGCACGTTCGCCAGACCCAGCTGACCGTTGTGGTCCACCGGCTGACCCGCCACAGTGACACCGGCCGCCGAGGCGGACCCGCCGGCGATCGCCATTCCGGCGGCCAGAGCGGTAGCGACGAACCCAAGCTGCTTGATCACAGAAAAACTCCTAGAGGAACCCGCCGAATGAACCCGGCGAGGGGGAACCCTGGCGGCGAACTTCGATTCGCCGCATCCAGGGATATCGACTATCGTGCATTTCACGCTGGATGGGGCCGGTCAACTCCTGGGCAGGATGAACCGGCCCCACCCGTGCCGGCGTCGCTTCGCGTCGCAGCGGGCCCGGAACACGCAGCGAAGTGTGCATCTCTTCTCCGTGTTCCGGGAACGCCTCACGACTTCGATGCGCCTCGCCGGATCCCCTGCCTCGGCCGGCTTCCGCACACACAACGGGCAGCCTCGGCAGAGAAATTACTAGTTGCCTTGAAAAGTTCCGCCGTCGGTGATGCCACCGGCGGCGCAGTTGTACGGGGACTCGCCACTGGCCTCGTGCGCACCCGGCGACAGGATCGGCACACCGATGCCGTTGAGCGAGTCACGGATCGGGACCTGGACCCCGAGCACGTTCACGTCGTTGCCGCACACACCCAGCGTGCCGTTCACGTTGTGCAGCGCGTCGATGTTGTTCAGGTTGACCAGGCCGACCTGCTCGCTCACGTCGTGGCCGTAGTCGTAGTAGTCGTCGGGGGTGTCCGCGGACGCGACCCCACCGCCGACGAAGGCGCCGGCGGCCATGGCGGCCGCGACGAAGCCGATCTTCTTCAGCATGGATTCTCCTTGAAAGGCGATTGCATCGAACAGGACGGCAATAGAAGTGTGTTTCGTCCTGTGTCACGGAAACGTACTGAGGTCGCCCGCTCTTTTCCACGCCGATCCACCATCGTGTGGGCACCGCGGACCCCTGACCGCGCAACCGGTGGTCCAATCGGGTAATGCTCCCCTTGCCCACCAGAGGAATTCGACGCGGAGCACGAGCACGGCTCTTTTCTTGTAGCACAAGGATCACCGGGCACCCAAGAGACTGAGTCGGCTCACCACCGCTTGCGAAATCCCGAGAGCCGGTTTTACCGTGACGGCCCGGGTTACCACCAGTGTTCCCTCGCGGGAACGCGAGAGTCATCGGGTGCGCATGGAAAGAATCTGGATACCGGGCCTCGCGTCCGCGGCAACTGTGCGGATGTCGTGTTCACCGGAGGGTCCGGCCGTCATCGCCTTGACCGGTGAACTGGATTCGCACACCGCCGTCGTCGTGGAAATGGCGGTCGCGACGGCACTCGCCCGAAGCCGGGGAATTCGAGCGATCGTGATGGATCTCGCCGAGCTGACTTTCCTGAGTGTGACCGGCGTTCAAGCGCTGCATGCCGCCGTCGATCGCGCCGCCGCCAAGGGCGTCACGCTCCGGATAGCGCTCGGCCCGCACTCCGTCGCCTATCGCGCGATGGTCACCACCGGCATGATCGCCGTTCTCGATCACTACCCCGACCGGCACACCGCCTTCGCCGTGGCGGATCTTCGTTCAGTGAACTGACGCCCGGCCTGCCGGAGCCGCCGTGTCGAACTTGCTACCCGGCCACTCCACGGTCACCCGCGTATTTCGGCGTCGAACCGCGGGCTGTCCGGACGAGGCACGCCTCCTGCTCACTCACGCAGGTGCAGGCCGATCCGCCGATGAGGTTTGAAGCCGTCACCCAGTGGTCGTTCTGTGCGCCGAGGAGACTTTCCACGCGTCCCGCGTCAAGCAGCCGTCGCCCGCAGAGTGACCAGTGCGAGGTGGCTTTCACGATGGAATCGGGATTCGGAGAAGCGGTCATCCGTGGACTTCATCGCTATGTCCGGTTGGTGATCCAAGAGCTCGGGATGCACGGCGACGCCTTCCACGCTCAACTCGAACCGACGGCTGGCGCATAGCCGTCGCCGCGTTCACGCGTGAAGTATGTGAGCGTGAGGACGACGGCCGACCCAGTACGGCTCCGACCGGGATCAGGGAAAGCGATGTGACCCTCGCTGAGCGCCTGACGGGTATTTGCGCCCTGTCATGATCATGAGCCAGGACGCACCCAGCTCGCCCTGATCTGTCTGACCCACGACCGCGGCAAGGACGGCTTCTCTCGCAGGCCAGGCCGCCGGACGATTGAGAGAGAGCGAGGCTGGGCAGTACACCTGTGCCCGGTTCCGGGCCGGCGCCAGGCGAGACGTAGCTAAATCTGCCGTGGCGTAGCGGTTGAGCCCAGCAGCCGTCGTCCGACATCTGCCCGGTCCGGCCCCGCACATGGCCGTCCGGCACCTGCGGGAGGCCGGTGGCTTCCCGCATGACGAGGAGGCCACCACATGCTTTCCACCACCGTCGCGCCGACGCCGCCTCGGCAACGAACGCGGAACCCGGAACGGCGATCTACACGTCCCCCGGTGACCACCACCGTCGCCGCCACCGGCGACCTGGACCTAGCCGTCACCGCGCGTTTCCAGGATAAGCTCGCCGATGAAGTACGTCGCCGGCCCGCTACCCTGATCGTCGACCTCACTGACGTCACCTTCATCTCCAGCCGCGGGCTGGCGATCCTGCTCGAGGCGGTCACCACCGCCCACTCGCATGGCATCGCCTGCGCGGTCATCGCGAGCCATCATGCCGTCCTGCGACCCATCAAGGCGCTCCGCCTCGAACGCGTCCTCCCTGTCCACACCGACCACGCTGCCGCTGAGATGTCGCTCGCCCCACGAGCCTTCTCGCCCTTTGAGCAATGACACCCTGCTCACCCTCGCGGACGGGTCTTGCGGCCGGTCACCTTGTTGTAGATGACCAGGACGATGATCGCGCAGATGACCGACCCGATCCATCCCGCCGGTTGGAAACCACGGAAGCCGACAGTGAGCAGGCCGAACAGGAAGCCACCCACGACCGAGCCGACGACGCCCAGGACGATGGTCCGCAGCAGGCCGATGTCGTCCTTGCCCGGCACCAGTGCTCGCGCGATGAAACCGGCGATCAGTCCGAACAGGATCCAACCCAGAATGGTCCAGAGCATTTCTTCACCTCATGATCGATCGTGGACAGGTGCTCGCGCCCTACCTCGCGCGAGCGCCCGTCTTGGTGGAAAAGCGGAACTCGACGGTCGCCGGCAGGATGTCGAGATCGAGTGCTTGACGCAGCCGAGGAAGGCCGTCGGTGTCGATCCGATGGCGGATCTCGGTGAGATCGCCGTCCTGCTCGGCGCTGATCACCAGCGCCACGGCCGGTGTGTCACGGGTCCCGGCGAGTGTGGCGTGTGCGGCGTGGACGCCGGGATAGGTCGTCACCTCGGTGACGAACGGTTCGATCGCGGTGCTCGCGGCCAGTTCGGTGCGACCGGCGGCGGGGTCGGTCTCGAAGTGCCAGGTGTGAGTCTTGGGTTTGCGGGTCAGCTGCGCGATGAGCCATCGCAGCAAGAGCAGGCCCAGCACGACGGCGGCCGCTGCGGTGACGTAGAGCGTCCAGGTAGGCGGCTGCGCCGTTCCGGCCACCAACGCGGATTCGGGGCGCAAGACGGTGACCGTGCCGAAATGGGTCAGCAGCGCGAAAGCGCCTGCCGCGATCAGAACGAGCCCGAACAGGGCGAGCACGGTGCGGTTGAGGCGTGCGGGGCGATTGAGGTTGGTCATGACGCGCTCCTGGCGGCACGAACCTTGACCTTGACGGTCGGGCGCAGGACGGGGTCGATCTGGTCGAGCCGGTGTTCGACCGCACCACGAACGGCGTCGGCGAGACCATCGATGGTCGTCCGCCCGGTACTCACCTTCGCGGTGACAGTGCGGGGTTTGAGTTTCACCGTCGCGCCGGACACACCGTCCACTGTGGAGGCCGCGGCGTGCAGGGTGGAGCGGTAGCTGCGACGCGAGGCACCGGAGTCCGGATCGCCCCGCAGCGGCAGGACGGTGGGCTTGCCCGGCAGGATCGCCGCCAAGACCAGGATCAGCCCGAGCAACACCGCGACGCCACCGGCGATGGCCGTCACGACGTCGCTCCAGCGCATGTCGTGCAGGGCACCGGCGACGGTGTCGTAGCGAATCCAAGGAGTTTCACCGAGAAGCATCTGGATCGCGATGACCGCGACGAGGGCGCAGGCGGCGAGCAGGACGATCGCGGTGAGGGTCGCGGGGATGCTGCGACGTGGGCGGCGTTTCACTGGACCCTCCCGGCCTCGGCGGTGGCGGTGTGCAGCGCGGTGACGGTGATGTCCACGTGCGACACGGTGAGCCCGGTGAACTCTTCGACACAGCGCATCAGATGTCGGCGGGCGTTCTCGGTGGTGCGAGACACTGACATCGGATAGCTGATGGAGATCCTCACGTCGAGGGTGGCGGTCCCGCCGTCGACCTTCGCGGTGACCTTGGCGCTGTTGTCGAGGTCTTCACCACCGACGGCGACACCGAGCACGCGGCTCGCGGCGCCGCCGACGCCGTCGACCTCGGTCACCGCGTGAGCCGCGATCCGTTCCACGGTGCTGTCGGAAATGGTGAGGACGCCCCGGTCGCCGGAAGCGGCGGGAGCCGTCCTGGGCGCCGGGCTCGGCAGGGTGGCGGTCATGGAGATCAGCCCCTGTCACGGCCGGTGAGCTGCGACAAGTCGAGCTTGCCGTCGACGACACGGCCGACCAGCAACCCGAGGGCGCCGAGGGCCAGAACGACCAGGAAGGCGCCGAACCCGCCAAAGGCGGCCGCGAGGCCGAGGGCGAGACCGGTGAGCAGACCGAGATGCGTGGAATTCACTGGTTCTCCTTGGCAAGGGCGATCGTGTCCGGATCCTCGACCGTGGCACCGGCTGGAGAGGCGATATCGCCGATCCGCACATGGATCGGGCGATCGACCTGCCCCACGGCGATGCGGACGTCGTCGCTGATCTCGACGGCGGTCGCCGGGTAGCGGCCGACGACACCGATGGTGATCTCGTCGTCGCGGACGCGGATGCCCGGGATCCGGCGTCCGCGCAGGAGGGTGGCGATCTCGCCGAACCGGCCGCTGTGCAGACCCGCGATCCGGGGCTGGGCCTGCACGGCGGTGGCGATGCGGTCGGCGTCGATCTCGACGCCGAGGCTCACTGGACGCGGCCGGTGTCGGTCTTGGTGTCCTCGTCCTCGTCGTCACCTGGGATGTGCACGTCGGAGACGTTGATGTTGACCTCGACCACCTCGAGGCCGGTGATCTGCTCGACCGCGCCGATGACGTTCCTGCGCACCGCACGCGACAGGTCGGCGATGGACACGCCGTACTCGACGAGAATCTGCAGATCGACCGCGGCCTGCTTCTCGCCGACCTCGACCGACACCCCCTGGCTGGCCGACGCGGTGGCACCGGGAATGCGCTCACGGATCGCGCTGAACGCCCGGGCCGCGCCACCACCCAGGTCGTAGACCCCGGAGATCTCGCGGGTGGCCAAGCCCGCGACCTTCGCCACCACCGTGTCGGCGATGGTGGTCGCCCCCTTGCTCGACTCCAACGCGCCCGTGCCGGTCTTCTCGACTGCGCTCGACTGGCTGGGAGCCTTGGTAGCGGTCGAATTCGTCATGACGTCTCCTCGGATCGGTTCCTGTGGTCTCGCCGGAAGCTCTCGGTGTTCCATCCTCGCTTCCACACCACTAAGACCCGGCCTCGAGAAGATCGTCACGACCCCATCGTGTGACCCCCGTCCCGCCAGTCCAGGTAGTGCGATCCCGACTTCGAAGTACTGACATCGCGACGGCGAGAGGGGTTCAGCTCGCGCCGCCACCGTTGCCGCATCGCACCGATCGCATCACCTCGCCGAAGCTGTGGACAGAGCGGAGCCGTGGTGCGTGTGCGCGGTGATCGCTTCGAGCCGGTCGCAGGTCTGCCAAGGGTGCCAAAGATTCGGGGCGTCGTTCTTGGCGAGCGCCGTACTGAGCCTGGACGCCGTCGAGCTCCAGCCGGAAGTCGTACGGCCCCGGCCCCCACCGAATAGCCCGGCCCTTCAGCCATGGCAGTTGCACCTTGCCACTGCAACGAACCAGCGGTCCTCAACTTTTCGAATGAAAGTATCGAAATTACGCCGAACGAGATCACCGGAACCCTCTTGGACCTCAACGTCTTACACTCGACAGGATTAATTTCTACAGTACTGTCACTTGCCTATGAAAAACTATTGACACCGGCGTTTCGATATCGGCTACCGGCTACTTGATTCCCTTGCTCACACTGCATTGCTCGCCGGATTCCGACCCCTTGGACGATCCACAGAGATCCTCCGCCGTCCGATCCCTTCGCGTTTTTGCCGCCCAGGGAGACACGGTGCCGTTCCCGGGGCCCAGCCCGACCGGTAACGAAAAATCACAGACGACACCCGACTGCCCTTGGATCAACCCTGATCGGCCGGTTTTAGCGGCCATTCGGGTATCACGCAAACATGACCGAAATCGGTGTCACCATCCGAACTAACTAATCGCGGGTGATCATCCTGTCATTTCCCCGCACCTCGGCGAATACTTGATCATGACACCGACCGGTGCCGTAATATGAAGAAAGGGACACAGATGAGCAACTCGAAGCGTCGGGCCGCGCTGGCCGCCCTGCCCATCGCACTCGGACTGCTGGTTGCCGGCCCCACAGTGGGCATGGCCTCGGCCGCGCCGCAAGCAGAGACGAGCGATCAGGCGCGCTGCCTGCTGCTCTGTTTCGGCCACCACCACCATCATCACTACTACCACCACGGCTACCCGGGATACTGGCTGTATTGATAGCTCTGTACCGCGCCGGGGTGGGCTCCCGGCGCGGCGCTGTCACCGGCGAAGCGTCGGCCTCCAGTCTGCGGCTGCGCCGGGTGATCGCGGGCGGGTTCACGTGCAGCGACTGCGGCCCAACGCCGCCGAGATCACCGAACCGGGTCGGCCAACCTGCTTGGCACCCCTCGCGCTACGACCACGACTTCCGCCATCTTCACCCGCACACAGCCCGTTACACCCAGAGTCACTGGGACGACGAGGCAGGGCGAGAACGAGAAGAGGTGTGGCCGGATGAAGGCTGAGAATGAGGTCCAGCTGCGCTGGGAGCACCGGACAGTGCGACTCGACGACATCGACGGCACCCACACCGAGACGGTGATCTACTCCGGTATCGCGGTCGTCTACCACCGCGGCGGGCACGTCGCCGACGAGGTCTGGCTACCGGTCGGCGAAGAGGAACCGACCGTCGCCGACGACGAGGTGCTGATCACCGCGCTGCGCACAGCGTGGCGCTGGACCAGTCCAGCCGCCTGAACGAATAGTTCTCCGTCGCGGGAGGCGGGTAGATCCGGATGTCGAGTCCACGCTCGCGGCGATCGTGAAAGCCGCCTTGGACCCTGTCGCCGGCGCCGAGTACGCCGGGATCTTCCTGGTCGAACGCGGCCGCAAGATCCGCACCGGCGAGCCCATCCTAGTCGACGACCTCGCCACCGCCCGCCGGCGCTGGCC
This sequence comes from Amycolatopsis sp. lyj-84, assembly GCF_046549075.1. Taxonomy (NCBI): domain Bacteria; kingdom Bacillati; phylum Actinomycetota; class Actinomycetes; order Pseudonocardiales; family Pseudonocardiaceae; genus Amycolatopsis; species Amycolatopsis sp. lyj-84. Next base: position 255,540 of record NZ_JAJPWO010000013.1, on the reverse strand, counting down.
CTCTTTCGCGCCTCAAGCCCTCGGCCAGGGCTTCGCTTCCGTGCACGCGATGCCCTTACGGTTGCGCAGCGAGGTCATCGGCGCGCTCAACCTGTTCGGCCGCACCGTCACCCCGCTCTCGCCTTCGGATATCCGGGTCGCACAGGCTCTCGCCGACACCATCGGCATCCTTCAAGAACGCGCCATCCGCCGCGGCGAAGTCCTCACCGAACAACTGCAAACCGCGTTGAACAGCCGGGTCATCATCGAACAAGCCAAAGGCGTGCTGTTCCACGCCGGCGACCTCGCTATGGACCAGACCTTCGACGTGCTGCGCACTTACTGCCGCCATCACTCTGTCCGGCTGTCCGGCTGTCCGACACCGCCACGCAACTCGCCAACGCGGACCTCAATCCCCACGAAGAAGGGCCGGCACCACAACCATGGGAATGAACGACACGCGCGCGCCTGAGCATGGCCGGCGCCCGCGTGCCGGGCAGGCTCACCACCGCAGGTCAAACGAGATTCGACCGTTGAACCGCATAAGGATTTCTCGACCGACAGCGCGTCGCTGGTATACGGCGTTCGATTCTGGCCGCCACCTTTGGCACCTGACTCTACGCAGCGTCTCGCGGGTTTGTTTCGACAGCGACAGGGCCTGAGTCTGCAGGACCATCATCGGCGACACGCCACGGCCCCAGGGAGCATTGTCGCGCGGGTCCCTCATCCGCATTCGGCACTACTCGTCGTCAGACGAATTGATTCCCTGTCACGGCGAAACTCGCGGTTGGGTTGTAGACGCGGTTTTTACCCTCGAAGTGAAAGACGACCATCTTGCCACTGTGATACTGGTTCACCATTGTGATGATTTTTGCCACCACGTCGTTCCGATGCGCGATGTTGGTCAGGTTAACCAGATCAACGATGACCGCGCTCGCTTGGGTCGACAGCTTGTCCCGCACCGCCGCGACGGAACCGGCCGGGTTGTAACCGTCCGGGGTGTAGGCGTCAACCGTCACCGAGTAGTTCTCGTCCGTCTGGATGTCCTGCAGCGACTCGGTGACGCCGCCCGTCGTTCCGCCGGTGTACACGATGAAATCAGCGGTCGCGCCGCTGCCTCCGACCGCACCGCGATGTCCGCTCGGCAGTTGCAGGACCACAGTGTGCTTGGCGGGCACCAGCGCCGCCAAAGCGCGTCCGCAACGTACTTCGCTTTCCGAAGCCGCGTTTTTCGTGCCTTCGGTCGCGTCGATGAAACCGCCCATTGCGTCTGCCTCCAGATATGAATCGCCCAACTACTCATCGGGGGATGAGTCAGAGGACAGGAAAGCGTTACCGACGTCATCGCGCCTACGCCCGAATGGCGCAGGCACAGGGCGAGGCGCTCGCCCGGAATCGGCACGAACGAACGGTCTTGCCGTCTCCGCGGGTAACCATCAGGCAACGACGCCAACCTCGACCGGTTACAGTGCAGTCGGCTGCCGTTCGCAGCCGACCCCCGTCGTTCCTTGGCAGTAGCGACCTTCGCAGCCGTCCCTGAAACAGGAGCGGCACGCGAGGCAAGGGTTGGTGAGGCGATCATGACCTTAAGGACCCCTTGTTGCAGGAGCCGCGCTTCGTGGTGGATGGCCACGCCGAGCTCGAGGCACTGCAGGATGGGATGGTCGACGCCGAACTACTCGGTCCCCACGGCCAGTGCGTCGCTCAGGTCGACGCTGGATGGCAACACTGCGGGCACCAGGCCTCGTTGATGGAGATCGATGATCGTGCGGGGTTCCACAAAGGTTCGCTTAAGACAGAAGACCAGCACGGTCTGGTGTCCAAGGCTCGAGTGGGATGCGCGGCTCGGGTGCCGTAGCCCGCATGCTGACGCCTCCGACTGCGGCGTTACGAGTTCACCGGGGCCAGGACGATGTCGAATCGAGCTCTCGACCACGTCATCTGCTCAAAATCGCGGCCGTCGGGCGTCGGTGTCCCGGGTTGTTGCCGCTGGAAGTCCTCGACAAGCGAGTCTTTGACCCCGAACACCGAATCGGAGCCGAGGAAGTCATCGCCGCGAACGAAGATGTGGGTGACGAGCGTCCGGTGGTCCGGGTGCGTAACCATGAAGTGCAGGTGTGCCGCCCTCATCGGTGACCGGCCCACCGCCCGCAGCATCGCGCCGACCGGCCCGTCCGCGGGGATGGGGTAAGGAGTGGGTGTGATGCCCCAGAACCGGTAGTGCCCTTCGTTGTCGGCGTGGAGATGGGCCCGGCCGGCGGTTCGGTCGTCGCCGTATTGGACATCGTAGAGTCCGTCGGCATCTGCCTCCCACACTTCGATGAGCGCGCCGGGCAGTGGCCTGCCCGCGGTGTCGGTGACGGTTCCCTCGACCCAGCACGGTTCGCCGCTCGCGCCGAAGGAGATGTCGCCGCCGAGTTCCACCTCCGGGCTGTCGTCGACGAAGAACGGGCCGAACACCGTCGCTTCGGTAGCGTCACCACGGGCCTCGTTGTTCATGGCGATGGTCTGCATCGAGGCACCGAGGGTGTCGGAAAGCAGGATGAACTCCTGCCGTTTGTCGTCGGTGATGTGACCGGCGGCGGTGAGGAACTCGATCGCCTTGCCCCATTCGTCCTCGGTCAGCCTCACTTCGCGCAGGAAGGCGTGGAGGTGCCGGACGAGCGCGTGCATCAGTTGCTTGAGACGCTGGTCGGTGCAGCTGTCGAACGACGCCAGCACCCTTTGCACCAAATCGTCCTCGCGTTGCTGCTGCTCCGGAGAGACCGTCGGTGCGCCGGGCACCGTGGATTCCTGGTCGGTCGTCATGCGGGTTCACTTCCTTCCCACGCCGCGTGGAGCATCGCGGCAAGGTTGTCTGTGGTGGCGTCCGTCGGGTTGTCTTCGGGTACGGACTTGAGGATCGCCTCGACCGCGTCGGGCAGGTCCGTCTCAGCGAGACCGTAGTCCCGCAGCGCCATCGGCGCGTCCAGGGTCGCCCGCAACGCCTGCAATCCGGCCAAGCCGCCGCTGGTGCCGAATGCCTCTGCCAGGCGCCAGTCGGCGTCGGGCGCGTTCGGCGCGTTGAACGCCAGGACATAGGGCAGTACGACGGCATGGGTCTGCGCGTGCGGCAGGTTGTACATCCCTCCGAGGACGTGGCAGATCTTGTGGTGCAGTCCCGAACCGGCCGAAGCGAACGCCACTGCCGACAGGTAGGCGCCGTAAAGGGCATGTTCGCGACCGTCCAATCCGGACGGGTTCCGTGCCACCCCGGGAAGACCGAGGTTCAGTGCCCGCACACCCTCGATCGCCAGCGCCGCGTTGATCGGATCGGCACGGGGCGCCCAGAGACTGTCGACGCAGTGCGCGAGGGCGTTCAGCCCGGACGCCACGCTCAACTCGACCGGCAAGGTGAGAGTCAACGAGGGATCGTAGACGATCGCCGCGGGGAGAACCCGTGGGTCGCGGCCCGTGGTCTTCACCGCGTTCTCCGTCAGGCCCCAGACATCCGTCGCCTCGGATCCGGCGTACGTGGTGGGAACAGCGACGATCGGCAGCCCGGTCGTCAACGCGACCGCTTTGGCCAGCCCCGTGGTCGATCCCCCTCCGATCGACACGATCACATCGGCCTCGTGCGCCGCTGCCGCGGCGCGGGCCCGCTCGGCCACGCCGACGGGAACGTGCATCAGAACCTCGTCGTGGCGCAATGCCACGGGCAGATCAGCCGCGATCTCATCAGCGAGCACCCGTTCGGCGTCGGCGGCGATCACCATCACCCGCCGGGCATCGAGGCGCTCGACCTCCGCCCGGACACCAGCAGCCGCGGCACCCGAGGCGAACCGGATTCGCTGCGGGAGCGTGGCATGAACGAAACGCATCACATCACCTCTGTACTCACGTCGGTCGAACCGCTCGGTACGGGACAGTCATCCTCGCGCGACGGCGTCGTCGAGGTCGTAGCCGTAGATCCATCCGTTGGCGACCAACGGATCCTCCGCGGCGAACGCGGCGTCCCGGGCGCGCTGCTCCGGGCCGTCGGGAAGGTGGTTGATGTGGGAACGGCTGTGGCTGACGGCCTGCAGGCGGGTGGTGCGAGGGATGCGGAGTTGTTCGTACCGGCGCAGCGCGGCGGCGGGGTCGTCGCGATCCGCGGTCAGACAGCGTGCCAGTGCGGCGGCGTCCTCGATCGCCTGCGCGGCGCCCTGGGCGAAGAAGGGGAACATCGGGTGCGCGGCGTCACCGAGCAGCGTCACGCCGCCATCGGACCACCGCGTGAGCGGTGCACGATCCAACAGGGCCCATCGTCCTGGTGTGCCCGCGGCACGGATCAAGTCGGTCAGGCGCCGGTCCCAGCCGTCGAACTCGGCCAGGAACTCCCTCTCGGTCGCGGTCGCGGTCCAGGACTCGACCGTGTAGTCACCGGCGGGAGCGAAGGCGACGAGGTTGACGTACTCGCCCGCGGAGATCGGGTAGTGCACCAGATGGTGGCCGGGGCCGATCCACAGTGTCTGGGTAGGACGCCGGGCGAAGTCCGGCGCCCGGTCGGCGGGGACCAGCGCGCGGAACGCGCACGTGCCGGAGTACGTCGCGGGCGCTGATCCGAAGACGGTGCCGCGCACGATGGAGTGCACTCCGTCCGCGCCGATCACGATGTCCGCCTCGACCGAGTGGCCGTCGGCGAAATGGATCCGGTACGCGTCACCGCATCTGTCGAGCCCGACGCACTTCCGGCCGAGTTCGACACTGTCGGCCGGTACTCGTGACCGGATGGCGGCGAGGAGATCGGCTCGGTGCGCGGTGTAGGTGTGCTCGCCGTACAGGTCCAGGCAGGCCGTCTCGAGGTTCTCCGCGGAGAGAATCCTGCCGTCCTCCCATCGGCGGAATTCCCAGCCGGTGTCGAGCCGGACCGCACGCTCCCGCAGGTACTCGAACGCGCCGAGCTCGCGAAGCTGGCGCCCTGCGTTGGGGGCGATCACCAGACCGGCGCCGACCTCGGCCAGACGCGGCGCTTGTTCGTACACTTTCGCCGGAAGACCTTGACAGTTCAGGAAAGCCGCGGCCGCGAGCCCGCCGATACCACCGCCGAGGATCGCGATCCTCTGCATCGAGATCGTGCCTGCCGCCATTCTTGAGCTCCTCCGGTTATCGGCGCGATCCGCGGATCGGCGTGGGTTGCTTCGCTGTGCTCATGCTGCCTCCTCGCGACAAACGGCGCGGCATCGTGTGTCATTGAACGAACATTCGATCCGTGTCCGGCAGGAGGTCGCTCGCATGCCCCGAACCAGTGAGCCCGGGCGGAGCGTGAGCTCCAGGCTCCTCGAATTGCTGTTCTCCTTCGGACCGGGCGAGACCGAGTTGAGCTTGGCGGAGCTCGCCCGCAAGACCGGGCTCCCGCACGCGACCGCACGCCGTCTCGTCCTGGAACTGACCACCGCGGGTGCGCTCGAGCAGCGTGCCAACGGCCGCTTCGCCGTCGGACTCAGGCTGTGGCAGCTGGGCACGCTCGCGCCCATGACCGAGTCACTGCGGACGATGGCCCAGCCGTTCATGGACGACCTGTACACCGCGCTTCACCAGCATGTGCAGCTCGCCGTCCTGGAAGGCGAAGAAGCGGTGATCATCGAAAGGCGATCCTCCCCCCGTGCCCTCGGGCTGATCTCACAGGTCGGTGGCCGATTACCGCTGCACTGCTCCGGAGTCGGCAAGGTGCTGCTCAGCCACGGCGAATCGGCACTGACGACCAAGATCCTCGGGAGCGAACTGCGCCGTCACACGCCGAAGACGATCACCGATCCCGATGTGCTCCGCAGTGAGCTGGCCGATTGCCGTCGAACCGGCACCGCACAGGTGCGCGGCGAGTTGACCAAGGACGCCGACTCGATCGCGACGCGGATCGTGAACCACGAAGGGCGAGTCGTGGCCGCGATCTCCGTGGTCGTCCTCTCCGGTTCGGTTCACCGGCAAGCCGCTCTTCCTTCCGTCATCACCAGCGGGCGCGGCATCTCCCGCATGCTGGGCTGGCATCCTGGGGTCAAGGTCCGAAAAGGCTGAGAAAGTACCTCCTCCGCGGAACGCCGGCGGGATTGCAATGTTCATCCAATGAACCAGCGCGTTGTTCTGCCCTCCGCAGCTGCTGATACTCGCCGCGCGGCCAGATGGCCGTTATCGCATCCCGTCGAGTGTGCAGGAGTGGGCCGATGCCATCACCGGAAGTCATGGCCAGCCGGAGAGAGACACCGCAGGTCACAACGTCCGACCTGTTCATCGACGGCAAATCCGTACCCGCGCACGGTGGCCGCTACGTGGAGACCCTCGAGGCCGTCAGCAATACTCGGATCGCCCGGGTCGCGGCGGCGACCGTGGAAGACGCCAACCGTGCCGTCGAGGCAGCCGCAGCAGCGCTGCCCGCCTGGGCCGGGCTACCGCCGGCCCAGCGCCGGACAGTGCTGCAGCGGGCCGCCGAACTGTTCGGTGAACGGTCCGCAGAGCTGTCGGCGATCATGGGGCGCGAAATGGGCGCCACCCGGCCATGGTGCCGGTTCAACGTCCATGTCGCACAGGGCATGCTCACCGAAGCCGCGGCACAGGCCTACTCCGCCGTGGGCGAAGTCATCCCGTCCGACGTACCGGGCCTGACGGCACTCGGGATTCGCCAGCCCGCCGGAATCGTCGTCGGGATCGCGCCGTGGAACGCGCCGCTGATCCTCGGCGTCCGGGCGGTGGCGATGCCCCTGGTGTACGGCAACACGGTCGTGCTCAAGTCCTCCGAGCAGACCCCGCTCACGCAGGCCGCCATCGTGAAGATCCTCCATGACGCCGGCGCACCGCCGGGAGTGGTCAACCTGATCAGCAACGCCGCGGAAGAGGCACCCGCGATCGTCGAGGCACTGATCGCCCATCCAGCGACCGCGCGGGTCAACTTCACCGGCTCGACCAAGGTAGGCCGGATCATCGGCGAGCTGGGCGGACGCTACCTCACCCGGGTGGTTCTCGAACTGGGCGGCAAAGCGCCCCTGGTGGTCCTCGCCGACGCCGATCTCGAGGCCGCTGCGTCAGCCGCCACTTTCGGCGCCTTCGTCAACCAGGGCGAAGTCTGCATGTCCACCGAGCGGGTCATCGTCGAGCGGCCGGTGGCCGACGACCTGAGTGCGCGACTGGCCGCCAGGGCAGCGAAGCTCGTCGTCGGCCCGGCCGATGACGACGCCTCCCAGATCGGCCCGCTCGTGCACGCCGGTGCCCGCGACCATGTCATGGGGCTCGTCGAGGATGCCGTGCGCCACGGTGCCGAGGTTCTCACCGGAGGGTCCGCCGACGGTCTCTACGTCCGGCCGACCGTGCTGCGGCACGTCACTCCGGACATGCGGATCTACCGTGAGGAGACCTTCGGCCCGGTGGTGTCGATCATCGAAGTCGACGACGCCGACCACGCCGTCACGACCGCGAACGACACCGAATACGGGCTGTCCGCGAGCGTCTTCTGCCGTGACGGCGGGCGAGCGCTCGACGTGGCCCGCCGGATCCGGTCGGGAATCTGCCATATCAACGGCGCGACCGTGCACGACGAGCCGCAGATGCCGTTCGGCGGCGTCGGCGCCAGCGGATGGGGACGGTTCGGATCCCGCGCCGCTCTCGAGGAGTTCACGGAGTTGCGCTGGATCACGCAGCAGTCCGGCGAGCGCCACTACCCGATCTGAGCATGCGACCACTTCATCACCCGCTCGAGGAGACGACCCTGATGACTACCGCTGACCCCGGACTTGCCGCCGGCGAAGCCGTTCTGGAGAACACCGTGCGGGAGGCGGTCTTCGAGGTACTGCGGCGCCACGGGATGACCACGATCTTCGCCAATCCCGGATCGACGGAGATCACGTTCCTCACCGGACTTCCGGACGATCTCGACTTCAAACTCGCGCTGCACGAGGGCAGTGTCGTGGGCATGGCTACCGGCTGGGCGACCGCGACCGGCCGCCCGGCGTTCGTCAATCTCCACACGACCGCGGGACTGGCCAACGCCGCGGGCGCGCTCGCAACCGCGCGGACCAACCGGGTGCCACTGGTGGTCGTGGTCGGGCAGCAGGACCGCCGCCATCTCGCCCATGACCCCTTCCTCGCCGGCCGGTTGTCCGGACTCGTGGGCGACTATCCGGTGTGGACCGGCCACCCGGCGCGCGCGCGGGACGTCCCCGCTGCGGTGGCCCGTGCGCACCATGAAGCAGTCACCGGCGAAGGTCCCGCGCTGGTCGTGGTGCCGATGGACGACTGGCTCCAACCAGCCGGGCGACTCCGTGCGGCGGCGGCGACCGACATCCGCCGGGGACGGCCCACCCTCGGGCCCGAGATCGACGAGCTCGCGGCCGCCCTCGACAAGGCCAAGGCGCCAGCGTTCGTCGTCGGATCCGCCTCGGACGGCCAAGCGAACTGGACCGCCGTCGCCGCACTGGCCGAGCGCCTCGGGGCACCGGTCTGGCAGGAACCGTTCGGTGCCCGCGCAGGCTTTCCGCAAGATCATCCCGCCTTCACCGGACACCTGCCCCCAGCACGGTCCGCGGTGCGGTCCGTCCTGGGCCGCCACGACGTGATCCTGGTGCTCGGCGCTCCGGTGTTCCGGCAGTATCCCTGGGAGCCGGGTGAACTGGTTCCCCGGACGAGCACCGTCCTGCAGGTGACGCCGTACGCGGACGACACCCATCACAGCATCGCCGACCGTGCCTTCGTCGCCGATGTCGCGCTGACCTGTCAGGTCCTCGTCGGCCGTGTCCGCGCTCGTGACGGGCAACCCGACGCCGCGCGCACACCGGTGACTCCCTTGGCTCCGCCGCGAACCGGGGAGCCGCTTCGGCCCGGGCACGTCTTCGACATCCTGGCCCGCGGGCTACCGCGGGACACGATCGTGGTCGAGGAATCGCCGTCGAGCCGGCCCGAGTTGCACCGTCGCGTCCCCGCCCGTGCTCCGCTCGGTTTCCTGAGCGCGGCCGCGGGCGGCTTGGGATTCGGCCTGCCCGCGGCGATCGGGCTCAAACTAGGCGCACCACGTCGCCCCGTCGTCGCCGTCCTCGGAGACGGTTCCTCACTCTATGGCATCCAGGGCCTGTGGAGCGCCGCCCACTACCACATCGGAACGCTGTTCGTGGTGCTGTCCAACGGCGGCTACGCCATCATGGACCGCCTCGCCGAACAGTCCGGGCAGGGCAAGCAGCCGTGGCCGTCGTTCACCGAGGTGAGCATTTCCGGGATCGCGTCAGGACTCGGCTGCCCCGCGCAGCGGATCAGTGACTATGACGAGCTGGCGGCGACGCTCGCCGAACACCTGCCGGCACTCGCCGGACGGACAAGCCCGCTGGTACTCGACATCGAGGTGGCCGCGGACCCGGCCTACGGGTAGCGAAGCCCTTTGGTGCCGGACATTCATTCGACGAAGCCACGGAACGGCGGATTCCCCTAACGCCGGCAGTCCGCGAACTGAGGCCGGAAACGGCACGGAACTGTCATGCCTTCCCCAGGAGAACGGAAAAGAATCATGTCCGCTCGCAATGTCGCGACGGGCCGTGAGGCCACGCGGAGTACCCGATGGATCCTGCTGATCTGCTGCCTGACCGTGGTCTTCGACGGCTACGACCTGATCGTGTACGGGACCGTCGTCCCCGACCTTCTCGCCTACCGGCCGTGGGCGCTGACTCCGGCTGATGTCGGCCACATCGGAAGCATCGCTCTCGTCGGAATGCTGGTCGGCGCGCTCTTCGTCGGCACGCTCACCGACATCGTCGGCCGGCGCCGGGTGATGATCGGGTGCCTCGTCTGGTTCTCGATCGCCATGCCGCTGACCGCGCTGGCACCCAACCCGGAGATTTTCACCTTGCTGCGCTTCATCACCGGGCTGGGGCTGGGCGGAGTGATCCCCACCGCGATCGCGCTGACCGCAGAGTACTCCCCCGCCCGGCGTCGCCAGCTCAACAACGCGCTGATGTTCTCCGGCTATTCGATCGGCGGAATGCTCGCCGCGGTCCTCGCGCTGGTACTGCTGCCCGTCGGCGGGTTCCGGATCATGTTCGTCATCGGAGCCGCCCCCCTGGTCGTCGTCGTGCCGCTCGCCATCCGGATGCTGCCCGAATCGATCGCCTTTCTCACGGCGAAAGGCCGGCACGACGAGGCAGCGGCCTACGCACGACGATTCGGTCTCACCGAGTACGAGCCGCCGGCGGATTCCCGGCCCGTCGGCGCGAAGCGCGGGCTCGTCGAAACGGGCAAGACGATCATGGGTGGCCGTCGCCTGCCGATGACATTGTTGCTCTGGGTCATCTCCATCATCGGGCTGCTGCTGGTCTACGGGCTCAACACCTGGCTGCCGCAGTTCATGCGCAACGCGGGCTACTCGATGGGATCGGCCCTGACGTTCCTGCTGGTGTTCAACATCGGCGCTGTTGTCGGCGTCATCATCGCCGGCGCGCTAGCGGACCGCGTGGGCGAGAAACTCGTCATCACCTGCTCGTTCTGCGTCGCCGCCGTCGCGGTCCTGCTGTTCATCGTCAAACCCGCGACCGCACCGATGCTCCTCATCGGCGCGCTCGCCGGATTCGGCTCGAACACGCAAACCCTGGTCAACGCGTTCATCGGCGGACTCTATCCCCCGCAGGCTCGCGCGACCGCGCTCGGCTGGGCACTCGGCGTCGGCAGAATCGGCGCGATCGTCGGACCCACCTATGGCGGCTACATCCTCACCCAGGTCAACGCGGGCTCTCTCTCCAGCAATTGGAGTTTCTACGCCTTCGCGATTCCGGCGGTGCTGGCAGCGGTTCTCACCGTCCTCGTCCCACGACACCACTCGACAGGCCTGCACGACACGGTGACCACACCCGTCGCGGCCGGGCGCACACCCGGCAACCCGTAACCCAGACGTCTGTCGGCTTATCACGCCGGGCAGATCGAACGGCAGAGTCACCGCACCACCGAACGGGCGGACTGCCCATTGAGAAAAGAATCGCTACGAATCAGGAGAATGCCCGTGACCGCGAACAAAGTTGATTCAGATGTGGTCGTGTTGACCGGAGCCGGCGGGGGCATCGGACGGGCCACCGCGGTCCGCCTCGGCCGGCATGGCGTGCGCCTCGCCTTGACCGATGTGAACGAGTCGGCGCTGCGAGAGACCGCGGACCAGGTCGCCGAGACCGGCCCCGAGCCGGTCATCGAGGCCGGAGACGGCTTGGACCAGAGTGTGACGACGGCACTGGTCGCCAAGGCGACCGAGGCCTTCGGCCGGATCGATGGTCTGGTCAACGCGACCGGCATCACCTTGCCCAGGTCGTTCCGGGACACCTCATCCGAGGATTTCGACCGTGTCATGTCGGTCAACGTGAAAACCCACATGCTCATGATGCAGGCGGTCCTGCCGATCATGGCCGCGGCCCGGTACGGCTCGATCATCAACATCTCCTCGGTGGGCGCCCGGGTCGCACTGCCGAACCTGACCGTGTACTGCGCGTCCAAGGTCGCCGTGATCGGCCTGAGCCGCGGCGTCGCCGCCGAATACGCCGCCGACAACATCCGATGCAACGCCATCTGTCCCGGCGGGGTGGACACCCCGCTGGGACAAGCGGCCCTCGACCCGTTCGAGGACAAACAACGTGGACTGGAAATCCTCACCGGCCGCCAGCTGTTCAAACGCTGGGCCGAACCGGATGAGATCGCCAGCCTCATCGAATACCTGCTCTCCCGCGATTCGACCTTCGTCACCGGCGCGGTGTTCGACATCGACGGCGGCCACACCACCACCTGACCCCTCGCCTGTTCCCGATTTCCTTCCCGACCGAGCAGGAGAGACACTTGCAGATCACTCACCTCGGACACGCCTGCGTGCTCGTCGACACCGGTTCCGCCCGACTGCTTATCGACCCTGGCGTCATGTCCGACATCGACGGCGTCGACGGCATCGACGCGGTACTGCTCACGCACAAGCATCCCGATCACGTGGCCCCGGAGAAGGTCCGAGGCGTGCTGGCCAGGAGCCCCCGGGCGGTGCTGGTAGCCCCTGGCGACATGGGCGACGTGCTGTCCGGCCTGCCGGAGCTTCACTCGGCCGAACCGGGCGCGACACTGAAATTCGGGGACACCGTCGTCGACGTCGTCGGTGGACGCCACGCGACCGTGCACGACACGATTCCCAGCTGCGCCAACCTCGGCTACCTGGTCGACGGTGGCGCGTTCTTCCACCCCGGGGACTCGTTTCATGAGCCCGCAGTGGACGTCGACGTGCTCGCCGTGGCGATCGACGGCCCGTGGCTCAAGATCGCCGAGTCCATCGACTACGTGCGGCGGGTCTCGCCTCGCGTCGCCATCCCGATCCACGAAGGCGAAACCCTCGACCCCGCGAAATACGTCGGCATGCTGAGCAACGCCGTCGGCGGCGACGTCGTGCGCCGCTTGGATCGCGGGTCGGCCACCCAGTTGTAGCGGCCACCAGCACGGCAGCGGCCGAAAGGTCTCGGCCGCTGCCGTGAGCTGACCCCCATGTACCGAACCGCTCGCCGAAGGTCGATTGACCAAGCTCGTTGAGTTCGTTCACCGAGCCACGTCCACGCAATCACGCACCGGCCTTCGTGGTCCCGACTTCACGGACGCCGATTCGATTCCCAACGGAAGGCAGGGCAACGATGCCCGAGTACCTCGTGTTCCTCTTGGTTGCCACACAACATCACCGGCAGTCGCGGTTCTTCGCCGGTGCGGAGGTGGCGTGATGACGACCGGCGAATCCTCTTCCCAAGCGCGGCGCTACGAACGACGCCTGCTCGTCGTCCTGTTCCTGGGGGTCGGGTTCGTCCTCTTCGACAGACAGGCCTTGGCCTTCCTCGCGCCCTACATCAACGCCGACTTCGGGTTGTCCTCCACGCAACTCGGCCTGGCCGCGGGCGCACTGTCCCTTACCTGGGCCGTTTCCGGAATTGTGATGGGAATGCTCTCCGATCGGCTCGGGCGGCGTAAACCGCTGCTGATCACGGCCGTGGTGCTCTTCTCCCTGATCTCAGCGGTCTCCGGGCTGGCTTCGGGCTTCGTCGCCCTGCTCATCGCGCGAGCTCTCATGGGCGCGGCCGAGGGCGGCGTGATCCCGTTGTCGCAGTCGCTGATGTTCCAGGCGTCCCGGCCGAAGCGACGCGGACTGAACACGGGCCTGATCGGGGGCGCTTCGGCGGGATTGCTCGGTGGCATCGCGGCGCCGTTCGCCTTCATTTGGCTCGCCGAGTCCATCGGCTGGCGTTGGTCGTTCTTCGTGACACTGCTGCCGGGTCTGGTGATCGCGGCCGCGATGACGATGATCGTCCGAGAACGTCCGTTGCCTCCGGCTGCCGAACCGGAGAAGAAGCCGGCCGCGGTGAAGGTACCACTTCGCCAAATCCTGGGCACACGCAACGTGGTCCTCTGCATCCTCATCGCTGTTTGCTACCTCACGTGGTTTTCCACGATCGTCACGTTCACGCCGCTCTATTTGCTGAAAGTAAAGGGTTTCTCACCGGGAACGATGGGAACGGTGATGACGTGCCTCGGCGTGGCCTGGATGGTGTGGGGTGTCGTCACACCCGCCATCTCGGACCGGATCGGTCGCAAGCCCGCGCTGGCAGGCTTCACCGTCCTGGCCGTCTGTTGCCCGCTGGCGGTGATGTTCGTGGACAACGCGTGGCTACTCGGAGCGGTGATGATGCTGACCTACACAGGCGTCGGCTGTTTCACGCTGTTCATGGCGGTCATCCCCGGCGAGTCCGTCCCGCCGGGCGCCTTGGCGACCGTGGTCGGTGTGACGATGGGTGCGGGTGAACTGCTGGGTGGTGCCTTCGGCCCCGTGGTCGCCGGGTGGGCTTCGGACAGGTGGGGTCTGCAGGCGGCGATGGTCATCGCGGCGGTGAGCGCGGTGATCGTGGTGCTACTCAGCCTCGGCCTGCGAGAAACGGCACCCCGTATCTTGTCCCGGTCGACGGGCAACCGGCCGGCTGCACGGGCCGGCGCCGCCGAGGAAGTGTCCGGACTCGGATAGGAACCGGCCCGGCCGCGGAACGAACTCGCCGAAGGCGGCCTGCCGAACGACGCTATCTGCCATAGCTGGTCCACATCGGACGGTGCCCTTACTCTGCCATCCTTGTGTGGTGTCCTGTCGCGGACTCGCGTCCCGGCCCACGCTGAGAGGTGAAGGGACATGGCCATGGCTGTGCTGGAGCGTTTCGCGGTGCTGAGCTCGCCGGATCTCGACGAGTTCCGGCATTCGGTGTCGCAGTTCCTCACACCGCACCGGCTGACCCCGCTCGCCGGAAACACAGCAGGGGTGCATACCGACCTGTCGAAGACGTCGGTGGGCCCGGTGTCGCTGGTGTACTGCCGCAACAGCGGCGTCGAGCTCGGCGTGCATCTCACCGAAAACGTGGACTACTACGACATCAACCTCGCCTTGCACGGCCGTAACCGGGTGACCTTCGGCCGTGACGAGGTGGTCGTCGACGCCTCTCGCGCAGCGGTCATCTCACCCCGGATGCGGGTGGATATGCGGCTGAGCGACGACTACCGGCAATTGCACGTGCGTATCGAACGGCAGGCGCTGACCGACCACCTGGAGGCCATGCTCGGCCGGTCAGCACCTGCCGTCATCCGCTTCGAACCCGACATGGATCTGACCGGGCCCGCCGCCAGGGGATGGTTGCGGACGGTCCGGATACTCCTCCAGGACCTCGATCAGCCGGCCGGCCTTGCCGAGCACCTGCTCGCAGCGGCACCGTGGGCGAATCTGCTGATGACCGGTCTGTTGCTCGCGCAGCCCAACAACTACTCCCCTCAACTGGAACGCATCGATGCTGGACTGCGCCAGCCGACGCCCGTCCGGCGCGCGATGGACGTGATCGAGTGCGATCCCTCCGCTGATCTGAGTGTCGACAGGCTGGCCCGCGCGGTGCGGATGACGCCGCGCTCGTTGCAACGGCATTTCCGTTCGGCGCTGGGTGTGTCACCGCATGAATACGTGCAACAGGTGCGGCTGGCGCGCGTCCATGAAGAACTCCGCCTCGCCGAACCTGGCACCGTCACGGTCACCGAAGTGGCGCTGCGGTGGGGATTCACCCACGTTCCGCGCTTCGCGGGCTTGTACCGAAAGCGCTACGGCACGCCCCCGTCGCAGACTCTTCGCGACGCCCTCTAGCGCACGCAGGGTCGGTGTCGCGCCGCGGATCACCTTGTCGCACAGTGGATCGTGAGGCCGTCGCCGGCTTCGTAGGGTCCAAGTACCAAGCGCAAAGGAGCGTGGTGACGATGGACTTCGACGTGGCGATCGTCGGTTATGGACCGACCGGGCTGGTTCTGGCCTCGGCGTTGGGCGAGGCCGGCCACCGCGTGGCGGTGTTCGAGCGGTGGCCGTCGCTGTACGGGATGCCGAGGCTGACCCACATCGACGGTGAGACCGCGCGGATCATTCAAGCGACTGGGGATCTCGACCAGGCGTTGCGCGAAGCGTCGGTGGCGGAGGTGTACGAGTGGCGCAACGGCGCCGGCGAACTGTTGCTGACCGTCGACTGGTCCGGCCGATCGAGTGGGTACGCGGCGCACTACACCATGTATCAGCCGCACATCGAAGACGCGATCGATCAGCGCGTTCGCCGCTACCCGAACGTCAATGTGCACCAGGGAACCGGTGTCGTGGCACTGGACCAGGATCGCGACCACGTCCGGCTGACCGTCCGGCCCTGGCGGCGTGACCGCGACGAGCAGTGGTCGATCGGTACTGAAGACCGCACCGTCACCGCACGGTACGTCGTCGGTGCCGACGGTGCGAACAGCTTCGTCCGCAACGCGCTGGGCGTCGAGCAGATCGACCTGGGCGTCGACGACCGCTGGCTCAACATCGACACCGAATGCGTCCAGCCGCTCGGGCCGCGATTTCAAGTGGCCCGTCAATTCTGTGACCCCGAACAGCCGAACATGTTCATGCCCATCGGCAAGTTCAGGCAGCGGTTCGAGGTAGGACTCCGCCCTGAGGACGATGCCGCCGCGATGGAGACGGCCGACTGGGCGTGGCGCTGGCTCCGGCAGCGACACGACCTCGGCCCGGAAAGCATCCGCATCCTCCGCCAGATCGTCTACACGTTCTCCGCGCGAACAGCGGTCACCTGGCGGCGCGGCCGGGTACTGCTGGCCGGGGACGCCGCGCACACCATGCCGCCGTACATGGGGCAGGGCGCCTGCTCGGGGATGCGCGACGGCATCACCTTGGGCTGGAAGCTGGACCTGGTGTTACGCGGGCTTGCCGGTGAGGCGCTCCTTGACACCTACGAGGCTGAGCGCCGTCCGCATGCCGAGAGCATCCAACGGTGTTCGGTCGAACTCGGCAAGGTCGCGAACCTCAAAGACAAGACGGCCGCAGCGGCCCGCGACGCCGCGTTCCGACGAGGAGAGCTGCCACCGCTGCCACCATTCCCGACGATCACCGGCGGGGTCGTGCACCGCACGCCCACCGGCGAGCCGTCGCCCTTGGCCGGCACGCTGGCCCCGCAGGGCATCGTCGGCACGAGCAACGGCAGCGGCCGCTTCGACGATGTGGTCGGAGGCGGCTTCAGTCTGATCAGCCAAAAGGACGTCCGAGCTTTGCTCAACTCCGAACAACGGGAGTTGCTCACCGCACTCGACCTGTCCGTCGCCACGTTCATCCCGGGAACGCCGGACAGCGTGAACGATTCGGACGGCACCTACACCCGGTACTTCGCCGACACCGCCACCGACACCGTGATCTCCCGGCCGGACTTCCACCTGTACTGGGCAGGCCAGGCCCAGGATGCGCCCGCGGCGCTGGAGGCGTTGCGCGCCCAGCTGTGCTGGACCGGCTCCCGGACCCCACTCGCCACAGGAGCTGACGCATGACTGGGATTCACAGGCCGGACGGTGGTTCGAACGCGCCGATCGAGGTGTTGTGGCGCGCTATGCCGGTCACGCGCATGCTCGACAACGGGGTTGATTACGCCGACGTGCTCGCGATGCAGCGGAGCACGGCTGACGGCATCGCGTGGGACAAGGCCGCCGAACGGCTCGCCACGGCGCAGCTCGAGCGTGCCCGCGCCGCAGTACGCGACGGGCATCCGGTGACCGCGTTCGCGGCGTATCGGGCGGCGGCCGCGGACCTGCTGTTCGCGCAGATGGCGTTCAACTTCGACAGCGCCCGCAAACGCTCACTGTACGAGGCGTTCACCGACGCGGTCGGTCGCGCCGCGGCACTGGCCGATCCACCGTGGGAACGCGAATACATCCCGTTCGCCGGCGGGCTGATGAACGCCTGGCTGCTGCGGCCTGCCACGGAACCGATCGGTGCGGTGATCGTGTTCGGCGGTCAGAGCGGCTGGGGTGCCGCCTACCTGCCTCAGGCGGACGCGCTGCTGCGGCGCGGTATGGCCGTCCTGCTGGCAGAAGGGCCTGGCCAGGGTGAAAGCAGGCTGCGCCACCGGATTTTGCTCGACGTTGACGTGCGCGCCGCCTATTCAGCGTTCGTCAGCCGGGCGCTGAGCGTGGCCCCGCGAGCCGGATTGTGGGGCAATAGCCTCGGCGGGCTCTACGCCGCGACCACTGCCGCCGCCGACCGCCGGGTGTCGGCGGTGTGTGTCAACTCTGCTCCCGCGCAGCCCCGCCTCCAGCCGTTCCGCACGTTCGTCGACCAAGCTGCGGCCATGCTGGGCACGAGCGACGCGGACGCTATCCAGGTCAACTTCGACCGCATCGCTTTCCGGCCCGGTGTCGACCGGATCGGGTGCCCGTTACTGGTCTTGCACGGCGGCGCGGACCCCATCGTGCACCTCGATCAGCAGCAGCCTTTCCTGGACGCCGCACACGACGCCACGCTGCGGGTGTGGGAGGACGGTGAGCACACGATCTACAACCACGCGCACGACCGCACCGCGTACGTCGCGGACTGGTTCGCCGACCAGTTCACCGCACAGCAGCCGGGCACGTGATGGCGTTTCGTTCACACTCGACCGTTTCGCAGGGCCTGACACAAAGGAGCATGGGTGTCTGACTACGACCCGTTTGTCAACAGCGCGGAGCCCGCGCCCGGCACCCACCGTGTCCGGCGCATCGTCACCGGGCTCGGCCCGGATGGCGAGTCGACGGTGCTGCTCGAGGACAGGGGGCGGTGGGCGCGCACCGGCCATGGTGTGCCGGCCTACGTCGTCACGGATCTCTGGCGCACGAACACCACACCCGCCGACAACACCGGGCCCCTGCGAGACCCGATGGACACCGACGAACAGCTTCCCATCGCGCCGACGGTGACGGGCACGGTGTTCCGCACACTCGAGATGCCACCTGATTCGGAGTGGCGGTTCGACGGCGACGGCAACGAGATCAAGCCGCTGGCCGTCCACACCACACGCTCGATCGACTACGCGATCGTCCTGCGGGGTGAGATTTGGGCGGTGCTGGATGCCACCGAGGTCCGCATGCGGGCAGGGGACGTGCTGGTGCAACGCGGCACGTCCCACGCCTGGTCCAATCGTTCCGACGAACCCTGCCTGATGGCCTTCGTGCTTGTCGGCGGGAACCTCCCCGAGGACGAATCTGCGGACTGACGGCGCTCGTCAGTCCGCGGACCCGCCTGGCACCAGCAGGCGGATCCGCGGACTGACGAGTGCCCTGTCATGACGCATAGGGAGAGGGGCCAGGTTCCTTGTCCAAGGGCACCCGGCTGGAGCGGGCGAACCGGCAGATCAGCATGTACGTGCCCACGACGAACAAGAGTTCGGCGATCGCCCGGGCGGACATCTCCCGGGCAGCGGCGTCGTAGACCGAATCTCCCACCTCGACGTTGAGCACACAGTCCTGGGTGAAGGCCAGAGCCGCCCGTTGCTTCGCGCTGAAGCAGCGGGCGGTGAGGTCTCCGTGTTCGGTCGCGGCGATCTGCTCGTCGGAGACGCCGACGCTCGTGGCCGTTACGACATTCTGGCGCCAGACGTAGTGGCAGTCCGACAATTTGCCGACGAGCAGGACCGCCAGCCGTACGGTGCGCGCGTCGAGCTCCATGTCCTGAAAGAGTGTGGCAAGGAGGTCGACGAACGGCGGATACACCGTCGTTGCCGATGCCATGGCGCGGAACAAGTTGACCTGCGGAAGCTTCGCCAGCGCCGCCCGGACTTCGTCCGGGGCCGAATCCGGATCGATCAGGGGAAGCCGGCCCACGTTGTCGCTCACTACGAATCTCCTTGTCTGCGCCGGCACTGTCAGTGACCGCTGTCAGTGACTCGATCGGCATAGCTCTTGATGGCGGTCACAATCGCGTCGTAGCCGGTACAGCGGCACAGGTTCCCGCTGATGGCCTGACGGATCTCGTCCTCGGTCGGCGCCGGATTGGTGCCGAGCAGCTCCTCGGCCGCGAACAGCATTCCCGACAGGCAGTAGCCACACTGGAAAGCGTTGTTGTCCCAAAAGGATTCCTGAAGTTTCGTGAGACCGTCCGAACTCATCGACTCGAGCGTCTCGATCACCGCGCCGTATTCGGCGACGGTGATCCTGAGGCAGGACTTCGTGATCAGGCCATCCAGCCGGACCGTGCAGGCCCCGCAGTCGCCGGTGAGGCATCCGATCTTCGGTCCAGTGACGCCCAAGCGGGCCCGGAGCGTGTCGATCAGAAGCTCACGCCGATCCACGGCCGCAGAACGACGTTCCCCGTTCACGGTGATCTCAAGAACAATCAGGTCATCGTCCATGCCGCTCCTCCTCCGTGACGCCGGCGTTGTTCCGTGCCAGGGCCAGCGCTCGCCGGGCCACCGGACCGGCGACCGCCGCGCGGTACTCCCCTGGCGCGAGCACGTCGGCCCACGGCGCGGACAACGCGGCCACCGTATGCGCCGCGGCCGCATCCAGTTCCTTGTCACCAACGCGACGCCCCACCATGACCGAGAGGTCCACCGTCAGCGGCACCGCCTCGATTCCGCCGAGGACCAGACGAACGGCCTCGCAACGACCGGCGTCGTCAAGACGGAGAAGCACCGCCGCGGTGGCGATGGGCCAGGAACCGCCGCCCCGCTTCAGCTTCACGTAGCCGTGCCCGGCCCCGCGCTCGGACGGCACTTCGAAACCGGTGATCACCTCGCCGGCCGCGAGCATGGTCCGCCCGGCATCGAGGAACAACTCCGCGGCCCGCAGGCGGCGTGATCCGGAAGGACCCGCGACGACCGCGTCCGCGCGGAGAGCCACGAGCGTCGCGGGTACATCGGACTGCGGACGGGCAGCGGCAACGGAACCACCGACGGTGCCCTGGTTGCGCAGGGCCACCCCGCCGGTCACCCCGCTCGCCATCGTGTGCAGGAGCGGCGCGTGGCGTGCGACGTCCCTGCTGGCGAGGAGGTCGCTGTAGGTGCACATGGCTCCGAGGCGCAGGCGGGAGCCCTCGACCGAGATCGTCGCAAGACCGGCCCGGCGGAGGTCGACCAGTCGCCGCGGGCGGGCCTCGGCACGTCCCATCTCCGGCACCATCCAGGTACCTCCGGCCAGGACTCTGCTGTCCCCGTCCAAAGCGGCCACGACGTCGGCCACAGTCCGCGGCGCGACATACTCGAAACGAGCCGGGATCATCGGCGCGCCTCCCCGAGCGCTCTCATGATGGTGATCGGGCTCAGGGGCGTGTGGTCGATCCGGGCACCGAGCGGCGCGACGGCGTCGTTGACCGCGTTGAACGCCGCCGCGAGCGCCCCGGAAAAGCCCGCCTCGCCGACGCCCTTCGCGCCCAGCGGGGTACCTGGTGCCGGGGTGCAGAGGTGGCCCAGCTCGACACGCGGCACGTCGACCGCCCGAGGGAGCAGGTAGGTCTTGAACCCGGTCGTGAGCGGGATCCCGTCGTCGTCGAAGACGAGTTCCTCGCTGAAGGCCGCGCCCAGGCCCATCACGACGCCCCCGGTGACCTGCCCGTCGACCATCAGCGGGTTGACGACGGTCCCACAGTCATGCGTCGCGACGTGCCGCAGCAGTGTGACGACACCGGTTTCGGTGTCGACCTCCACGACCGAGGCGTGCACCGCGTAGGGATAGGTCGTGTAAGTCTGTAGCCGGCCGAGTGCGTCAGGCACCTCGCGGATGTTCGAGGGCCGGTACGTGCGCGTCGACTCCAGATGCGGCTCGATGTCGAGCTCGAGCATGTAGGCACGGGTGTACACGGCACGGGCGGCCTCCGCGACGGTGACGCTGCGGGACGGGTCACGGGCGAGGCGGGCGATCCCGTCGTCGAGGCGTACCGGCTCGTCGGGATCTGCTCGCAGCAACGCGCGGGCCGCCACGCGGATCTTGCTCGCCACATCGCGGGCGGCGAGCACCGCGGCGTTGCCACCCGTGACCAGCGAACGACTCGAGATATTGCCGAAACCGTAGGGGCAGGCGTCGGTATCACCTTGCACTATCGAGACAGCGTCCAGGGCGACCCCGAGTTCGTCGGCGACGAGCTGGCAGATACCCGTGTCGCTGCCCGTGCCCGGACTGGTGACTCCGGTGAGCACCGACACCCGACCCGACGGGCTCATCCGGACCGTCGACGTGTCGTACGCCGCGACGAACGCACCCGGGATGTCGGCGCTTTCGGGCATCAGCTCGAATCCGATCCCGATACCGAGGTAGCGGCCCTGCTCCCGCAACCGTGCCTGATCGGCGAGTAATCGTTCGTAGGAAAGGATGTCCAGCGTCCGGTCGAGAGCGGCGGCGTAGTCGCCGCTGTCGAGCTCCAAGCCCGACGTGTGCCGGTACGGGAAGGCACCTGGGGTGACGAAGTTGCGCCGTCGCACCGTGATGGCGTCGACACCGGTGTCGGTCGCGACCCGCTCCATGATGTGCTCCAGCAGCAGCGTCGCACCGTCTTTACCGAACGGCTTGGTCCCACTCCACGGCGCCTTGTTGGTGACTACCACCCGATAGCGCACATGGCAGTGCTCGATGGCGTAGCCAAGCCCCGTCGACAAAGCCCCCACGTACGCCATTCCCCAGCCGTGTGTGGGGGCGGCGGCGCCGTGATCGGTCAGGGCCTCGACGTCGAGCGCGAGCACGCGGCCGTCGTCATCGAAAGCGACCCGGTAGGTCAGCAGTTGCTCCCGGGCGGCCGGCAGCAGGGACGCCGCGCGTTCTTCGACCCACCTGACCGGGCGGCCGACCATGCGCGCGAGAACAGGCGCGATGAAGTCCTCCCGGCTTCCGTACATCTTCAAGCCGAACGAGCCACCGACCTTGGGAGCGACCACACGGACCTGGTCCTCGTCCAGGCGCATCGCCGCGGCGAGCACCGTCCGGAGCACATGCGGGTTCTGCGTCGACGCGTAGAGCGTGAGGTATCGCCTGTCGGCGTCCCAGTCGGCCAGGTATGTGCGTGGCTCCATCGGTGCCGCCGTGCCGCGGTGGGTCCGCAGCTCGCCATCGAGCACATGCGGTGCGTTCCGCGCGGCTTCGGTGAAGTCGTCGCGTCCGACATGGCCCTCGATGAGGACGTTCTCACCCCAGTCCGGGTAGAGGATCGGGGCATCCGCCGCGAGCGCCGCCTTGACATCGAGCACGACCGGCAGTGGTTCGTAACCCACCTCGACCATCAGGCAGGCCGCGTAGGCGTCGGCCTCGGAAGTGGCGACCACCGCGGCGACCGGTTCGCCGGCGTAGACGACCTTGTCGACGGCGAGCGGGAACACGGCGCTGTGATGTCCCCCGAGCTGCCCCGCGTCCAATCCGTGCGGGATCTCGTCACACCACGACATCATGTCCCTGCCGGTGACCACGGCGATCACTCCGGCCGCCTCTTCCGCCGCCGCCGTCGACACAGACCGGATCAGCGCGTGCGCGACCGGTGCGCGCACCAAGGCGACGTAGACCGTGTTCGGCAGCACGATATCGCCGGTATAGGTCGCGCGTGCCGTCAAGTATTCGGCTCCATCGTGCTTACGGACCGGGCGGCCCACAGACCTGCGTGTGGTCTGCATTTCCACCTCCGCGGGCGTATCACCGCGCATCACCACAGCCTGTCCGAGCTGTTTCGGATATCCGTCATGGACGAACGCTAGGACCTGGCCCAGCCACGATCGATCCGTTACACGACAGCGTGATCCGGTTCGCGCCACATGACGCGCCGCAGTGTTGAGACTCAAATATCGGTCGATCATTCAATGAACATGACGTTGTGCGCAGAGCGAGGACCGCGTGAGCATTTCGTGCCAGCATCGAGGACCTACCGATACAGAGAAAGGCAAGCCGCCATGAAATTGTTCGACGTTCGCGGAGTTCCAGCCGGAGTCGACGCCGCACTCGCCCGCGTCGAGAACCCTCGACATCGACATATGCTGAAAAACTACCGCCGCCACGCGTTGCTGGAGGTTTCCGGCTACTGGGAGGACATCCTCATTCCTGTCATGATCGTCGACAACCCGTTGTACCGGATCACCGAACGCGGCAAGACGACGGTTTGCCACGGCCTTGACGACGTTCGTACCTTTTACTCGAAAATCGTCGGCGAGCAAACGAACGTCTTCGGCGCCTTGGAGGAAGAGGTCGCTGTCTCTGATTACGGCATCTTCATTGAAGCCGTCTTCGCGCAGATACTGCGAGGCGATGACCCCGCTCTCGCCGGCGAGGACACCGACCCGCAAGGCACCTACCAGGTGTCCCACAAGTTCGCCGCCACATGGCCATACCTTGACGGACGGCTGTACGGGGAGTTCATCTACGAGGACTCCGACAGCTGGCGCGTCGACGAAGTGGAAGCATCCGCGCTGATCACCCCCGAGCAAGCCCGCACCATCCTGGCTCCCTACCTCGCTGAGAGCCCGCTCTGCGAGATCGAAGAAGGGTTGAAGCTTTTCGAGAACGGTTCCCGCTAGTTGACGGCAAACCTCGGCGCTGACAACTGCCATCCGAACCCAGCCTCGGAGACTTGATGACTGAAATCCCAAACGATGGATACATCGACATTCACGCACACTTCACCACTCCGGCGATCGAGGACCAATCAAGGCGCGCCTGGCAGAAGATGCTCGGCCGGGGAATCTATCTTCCCGAACCGTTCGAATGGTCTCTGGACCGAACACTGGAGTACATGGACCTATCACGTACGGCCATGCAATTCCTGAGCAACATACCAGCCAGCCGAGAGGCGTTACAGGCTTCCAACGACTACGGCGCAGCGGTCGTGGCGCGGCATCCGGACCGATTCGGCCTGCTCGCCGCACTGCCGACCGACGATCCGGCCGCGGCCCTCGACGAGGCCGTCCGCGGACGAGACACCCTCGGCGCCGACGGATTCGCCGTCACCGCGAATTACAACGGCACCTACCTCGGAACCGATGACCTCTTTCCGCTGTGGGAGCAGCTCAATGAGTGGGGTTCCGTCGTCTTCGTCCACCCCGACGCCCGGCAGACCCCAACGCTAGATCATCCGGCACCACTGTACGAAGTAGCTTTCGAAACTGCCAGAACCGTCTTCGACATGATGTTCCGCAGAGTGTTCTCCCAGTTCCCCAATATAACGTTCGTATTCGCCCACTGTGGCGGCGCATTTCCTGCTCTTGCCGGTCGCGTGTCATTGCTGGGGAACGAGGCATGGGTTCCGCACGGACTGTCGGCACAGGATCTCAAGCTCCAACTGGCAACCATCTACGTCGACACCGCCGCGACAGCCTTCTCGAGTTCGCTCCTGCCGGTAGTGGCGACCCTGGGAGCCGACCACATCGTGTACGGCAGCGACTGGGGCGCGCCATGCACCACCGCTGCTACCGCTGAGGAAAACCGCAACAGCCTGCAGCACTGCGCCGCACTGACCTCTACTGAAGCCGCGGCCGTGCACCGACGAGCGCTCGACTTGTTTTCTCTCGACACTCACCGGCCGGTGAGTGTCGGCTCGAAATCGAGCGCCAGCGACTGAAACGGTCCGAGATCCGATCGATCGCCCACGTGGCCTGCAGCGACGGCGAACCGAGCACGATCGCAGGCGGCCGCACGGCGGCAAGCTCTGCACCATCGCCGGAAGACCGACCAAGACCACCACCACCACAAGACCACCGGCCTGCCGAAGGCCAGGGGCAGAGGCCACCGGAGCCATCACATCGGCCGGAAGCATCAGCGCTGGAAGAGCAAGGGCGATACCCGCCGCCCTTCGCGGTCAAGAGCTGCCCCTTTGGACCGCAGCAGCGCAAGCAGGAAAAGGTACGAAGATCGAAGGATGGTCGGGGATCCAAGACACGGCCGGGCGTACTACCTCTGCCGACCGAGCAACAACAACCGAGCACGCTCAGACCGATACGCCTCACACGAGAAAGCCCTCTACCTCCGTGAGGACGCCTTGCTCGACGCAGTCGCGAAGTTCTTCTCCGACCGCGTCTTCGGCCCCGACCGGCGTTCCATCCTCGAAGCCGACCTCGCCGGCATCGACGACCACCCCGAAACGCGAGAAGCGGGAGTGACCGACGCGATCAACCTGTGGCGCCAGGACTGTCCGTTGTTCGGCGTCGGCACCTTCGCGCGACGCCCCACGGTGACCACCCCGGACCCGGCACTGGCCCTGGCCGGGGACGGCATCCGCATCGACCTGCCCGTAGCCCTCATGGAACGCGCCGCGGCCACCGGGTGGACGGCGGCCAACGCCCTCCTGCGGCACTGGGGCATCACCGGGCACCCGATCCGGTCGGTGCCCAACCGCGGCCGGATCGGCGTGCTGAACCGCCTCGCCCGGTCGCGGTATTTCGGCGGAGTGAAGGTGTGATCGGTGCCGCCGATCGCGCGATGGTGTTGATCTCGCGCGAACCGGGCACTCCCAGGTGAGGGAAGGGAGAGGCAGATGACCACAACGTCCGATGTCATCGTCGTGGGAGCGGGGCTCGCCGGGCTGAGCGCGGCGGCCCGGCTTCACCGAGCAGGCGTCCGGGTCACCGTCCTCGAAGCGAGCGACGACGTCGGCGGCCGCGTGCGCACGGACGAGGTCGACGGCTTCCGCCTCGATCGAGGTTTCCAAGTGCTGCTTCCCGCCTACCCGGCCGTGCGCCGGCTGATCACCGTGGACGATCTGCGGCTGCGGAGGTTCACGCGGGGAACCATCGCCGCTTTCCCCGACGGCCACCGCTGGCTGGCAGGCCCCTGGAACGGCCTGCCCTCGATCAAAGGACTCGCCCAGTTCGCCACGCATCACCCGGGCGACGCCCTCCGCATGACCGGCCTGGTCCTGCGCGACGCCCTCACCCCGAACTCGTTCGTACGTAAGGACGCTCAGCGGACGACCGCGGAAGAGTTCGTGCGCTGGGGGCTGTCGGCGAGCACGATCGAGGCGGTCTTGCGACCGTTCCTCGCCGGGGTGTTCCTCGACCCGGCGCTGAACACCTCGTCGCGGCTCTTTCACCTGCTGTGGCGGAGCTTCCTCCGTGGTGGCGGTGCCCTGCCCGCCCAAGGAATGCAGGCCCTTCCCCGGTCGATGGCGGCCGCTCTGCCGACCGAAACGATCCGCACCGGCATTACGGTCGAGGAAGTCACCGGCGGCGGTGTCCGCACGAGTTCCGGCGAGCGCTTGACCGCGAACGCCGTCGTCGTGGCCACCGACGGCGACGCCGCCTCCCATCTGCTCCCGGAGGTCGAAGCGCCGGAATGGCACGCGGTCACCACGTTCTACTTCCGCGTCGGCACCACTCCCCTGCGCTCGCCGACACTGCTCCTCGACGGCACGACCGACCTGCTGCTCAACACAGCGGTCATCAGCGAGGTCGCGCCGGAATACGCTCCAGAAGGCTCCGCGCTCATCGCCGCCTCGGTACCCGACCGAGCCGACGTCCACCTCGAAGCACGAGTCCGCGAGCGCCTGGCCCACCTCTACCAGACCGACACGAGCGACTGGGAACTACTACGCGCGTACGCTTTGCCGCGAGCCTTGCCCGTCTTCCCGGCCGGAGCCCCGCTACGGCGTCCCGTCCGGGTAGGCGGGGGCCGTTACGTCTGCGGCGACCACCGCGACACCCCGTCGATCCAAGGCGCGCTCGTGTCCGGGCAGCGGGCCGCCCGAGCCGTGCTCGCCGACCTCGGCCGCCATTGATCACCAGGGCCGCAATCGCGTCCTGCACCTGCCACGGTGCTTGAGGCGAACCCACAACAGCACCCGCTGTGGTCAGGATCGCCGCGGGTTGATCCATGGCGGGCAGGTCGTTCAGATCTTCTCGAGCGCGTCCGGCTTGTGCACCGCTTCGCCACCGCTCTTATCGCTACGCACCAGATACTGCGGTTCATCGCGAGAGGCGCGCACGGTACGACCGGCGGCCTCGGTGTCGGAAGTGATCTCCTTCAAAACCTCTCCTTCGGCTTCCCCGCCGTGACTGCTCCAGCGAACCCGGTCGCCTTGGTGAAAACGCTTCGTCATCGTTCTCCTTAAGCCGGTTTGGACGGGCGTACCACCTGATACCCGGCCAAGATCGGGGTGAAACGATGCCAAAGCGATTCAAAAATCTATATTCCCTGGTCACCGGCACTGCGAAAACACCCTGGTTGCCGTACGGTCGAGGAACGCGGGGTTCAGTCCCAGCTTCGCGCGACCGACGAACTGTCCGCGGCCGCATCGGCAGAATCCGTGTCGAGTCCGGCTCAGCGACGCGCTCCCGCGAGTATCTCCGCGCACTTCACGCATGTTTCGCTTGCAGGCCCGTGTCGTCCCGCTTCCCGGGAGTCCAACCTCATGTCTTCTTCGTTCCAGCTGCCCCGCGAGCTCGACAACCGGCACGCCACCCGCCTTCTCAAGGCGACGAAACCCGGCGACCGCCTCGGCTTTTACGCCCAACCCACCCCTTCGCAGCCGACACAGGTGACCGAGCACGCCCACACCGCCGACCTGGTCATCCTCACCGTGTCCGGCGAGCTGGACACGGTGGCTGCCCCGTTGCTGCGACGGAACCTGGATCGTCCCTTGCCCGCCTGCACTTTGATCGACCTGTCCCGGGTGACGTTTCTCGGCGTCGCAGGGCTGCGGGTGCTGGAGGCGGCCGCCGCCCTGGCCCGATCCGAACGCCGCAGGCTCGGCCTCGTCACCGCCGCCCCCGGTGTTCTGCGGATACTGCGCCTGTTCGCCCTCGACGTGCGGGCCCCGGTCTATTTGCGACTCGCCGACGCGATGCGAGAAGTGGCGCTGGAACGGCCCTCGCGCCACCCCAGCCCGTTCTCCTGATCAGGCCACGCGGTTTGTGAAACCAAGCCCACGGCTATTCGCGACAGTGGTCGTTCTCCTCCTGACGATGCTGATCTTTGCTCTCGTACAGGCGAGCCAGACTTCGGACGCGGCGCCCAGGTCAACGGAGGTTCGACTTGCCCACCACCGCCCGCCTTCTCCCCACGCGTGTGCCACGGTCTCCCGCCGCGGCGGTCATCGTGCTGCACGGTGGCGGCGGCCGAGGCGGTGCCGTACCGGTGAGCCCGAGCCAGCTTTCGGTGGTGCGCATGATCCCGATCGCCCACCGCGTCGTCCGTGCCGGCCGCGGCCGGCTGGCGGTGTGGCGCTTGCTGAACTCGACGCGCGGGTGGGGAGGCACGCACACCCCGCTCGACGACGTCCACTGGGCACTGGAACGGATTCGCGCTCAGCTTCCTCCATCGACACCAATAGGCCTGATCGGACACTCGCTCGGCGGACGGGCGGCGATCCTGAGCTCCGGCGAAGCGAACGTGCGCAGCGTCGTCGCGCTGGCACCGTGGCTCCATCCCCGCGATGGTGACGTCGACGCTTCCGGATGCCGGGTTCTCTTCGTGCACGGCCCGGCAGACCGTGTCGCGAGCCCGCACCGGGCACTGGCCGCAGCGGAACGGCTCTCCCGAACCGCTCGGGTCGGTGTGATCCGAGTCGACCACGGCGGGCACGCGATGGTGCGCCGCCACCGGACCTTCGACGGACTGGCAGCCGGTTTCACCGCCGCGACCCTGCTCGACGAGGCCCCCAAGGATTCCTGCGGCGCGCTGGCCCGAATCCTGGCCGACGTGTCATTCGCGACAATCTGAGGTATCGGGCGACCCGCCGGTCCGTCGGCTCGTTCAGCCGCGGGTCAGGCGGGGCGGTCGCCGGTGCCACCGGTGACCGGCGCCGAGGTCTGCTGTGCGCCGCCGGGACGGGTCGGCCCCGCCGCGTCGCTCAGGCTGTCGTGCGCCGCGGTCACGACGGACGCGGGCGTGATCCCGAACTCGTCGTAGAGCCTCTGGTAGTCGGCAGAAGCCCCGAAGTGTTCCAGTGAGACGGTTCGGCCCGCGTCCCCGACGACGTCACGCCAGCCTTGGGCGATCGCCGCCTCGACGCTCACGCGCGCCCGCACCGTCGGTGGCAGCACTTCGTCCTGATAGGACAGCTCCTGCGTGGCGAACCACTCGCGGCAAGGCATCGACACCACACGGGCGTTGACGCCGTCGTCGGCGAGCAGTTTCCGGGCGTCGAGGGCGATCTGGACCTCCGAGCCGGTCGCGACCAGTATCACGTCCGGGTTTCCGGTGCAGGCAAGAATGTAACCTCCGCGGGCGGCGCCCTCGGCCGAAGCGAGGCCACCGGGACCGCGTTCGACGACTGGGACGTTTTGCCGGGTAAGGGCAAGCCCTGCGGGGCGGTCCCGGTTCTCCAGGATCCGGCGCCAGCAGACGGCCGTCTCGTTCGCATCGCCAGGGCGCACCAAGTCCAATCCGGGGATAGCGCGGAGCGTGGCGAGGTGTTCGACGGGCTGGTGGGTCGGGCCGTCCTCCCCCAGACCGATCGAGTCGTGGGTCCACACATAGGTGACAGGGAGCCGCATGAGCGCAGCCAGCCGGATCGCGGGCCGCTGATAGTCGCTGAAGACCAGGAAGGTGCCACCGTAAGGCCGGGTCAGACTCTGCAGCGCGATGCCGTTGAGGATGGCGGCCATGGCGTGCTCGCGGATCCCGAAGTGCAGGGTGCGGCCGTAAGGACCACCCCGCCACTGCGCGGTCTGTTTGCCCGTGGGGACGAACGACGGCTCGTCCTCCATCGTGGTGTTGTTGCTGACGGCCAGATCCGCCGAGCCGCCCCACAGCTCGGGGAGCACCGGCGCGAGGGCCGTGAGGATCTGCCCGGACGCCTTTCGCGTGGCCATTCCCTTCTCGTCCGCGGGGAAGCTGGGCAGGGCGTCGATCCAGCCGTCGGGAAGCTTTTCCTCCCGCAGCCGGTCCAGCAGCGCGGCGCGACCCGGATCGGCGGCACGCCATTCCAGGTAGCGGCCCTGCCAGTGTTCGTGGATGGCCCGGCCACGATCACCGACTTCGCGGGCGTGGGCGAGCACCGCGTCCTCCACCACGAAACTCTCCGTCGGGTCGAAACCCAGGAGGGTCTTGGTGGCGGCGATCTCCTCATCGCCGAGTGCCGAACCGTGAGCCGCGCCGGTGTTCTGTTTGGTCGGCGCGGGCCAGCCGATGATGGTGCGCAACACGATGAGCGATGGTTTGCCCGTCTCCGCCCTGGCCGCATGCGTGGCGGCGAGGACCGCGTCCACGTCCTCGATGTACCGGCCGGAGCCGGTCCAGTCCACGGTCTGCACGTGCCAGCCGTAGGCGGCGTACCGGGCAGGGACATCTTCGCTGAAGGAGATGTCGATGTCGTCCTCGATGGAGATGTGGTTCGCGTCGTAGAACGCCACGAGGTTTCCGAGTTCCTGGTGCCCCGCCAGCGAGGCGGCCTCGGCGGTGACCCCCTCCATCAGGTCGCCGTCGGACGCGACGACGTACACGTGGTGGTCGAACGGGCTTTCCCCCGCCGGCGCGTCCGGGTCGAGCAGTCCACGCTCCCGGCGCGCGGCGAGTGCCATGCCCACGGCACTGGCGAACCCTTGTCCGAGCGGGCCGGTGGTGATCTCCACGCCGCGGGTGTGCTGGTACTCGGGGTGCCCGGGCGTGGCGGAGTCCCAGGTGCGCAGCGCGGCCAGATCGGACAGTTCCAGGCCGTAACCGCACAGATAGAGCTGCAGGTAGAGCGTCAGGCTCGAATGACCGCAGGACAGAACGAACCGGTCCCGTCCGAGCCACTGGTCGTCGGCTGGGTCGTGCCGCATGACCTGCTGGAAGAGCACGTACGCGAGAGGCGCGAGGCTCATCGCGGTGCCGGGGTGGCCGTTGCCCGCCCGTTGGACCGCGTCGGCCGCCAGGACCCGGACCGTGTCCACCGCGCGGACATCCGCGTCAGTCCACCCTGCGGCATCGGCGACGGGCGGGGCGAGCGACGGATCGCGGCGGACGGGGGTGGTGGCCGAACGTGTCATGGAGACGGGTCCTTCCCGGATGCGTGAGTCGCCGGGTCCGGGGCGTCCATTGAGGCTGTACTCGTCCGGGGTAGCCGAGACCTGGCGGCCTCAAACCCAACCGCCCCTTAGCCCGCTTCGTGCCGGAGGATGTCGTCGGCGGTTTAGGTCCCGGAGTTCGCGATCCTCATCGTTGGTCAGATAGCCGACTTCGATAACGGCCAGCGGCGCCGAGTTACTGGACGCGGCCGGGGTGGTCGCGCTTGATCAACGATGACTCGGCCGATCCCGTCCCGACAGGAGGCGCTCCTCTGGAACGGGACCGGCCGATCTGCGTAGCGGTCGATGCCGGGGGGACAGCGTGACCACCACGGGCCCGTCGAGGCTGCCGAAAGGTTGTGCACACCTCGACAAGGACAGCCCGGACAGGAGAATGTAGTTTGTCGGCACGGCGCACAAGTTGTTCCGATATCGAGACACCCTTGCCCGGCCACGACAAGCCGATTCGCGACCGTTGCGTATTTCGAGTTTCCGGACGACCGCCGGAGTCCTGGCACCTGCTGCGCGGGGCAGGTCATACGAGCACACGCATCGAACCATCAGCGACGGCTTCACCAACCGTGATCCCGAGCAGACGAGGACCACTTCCACCTGGCTGACGGTTATCGGTGGAATGACGTCATTTCTGGTTCCGCGTGCAGCATGCGCAATCACCCGGTCTCATTGAGTACCTGATGGGACCGTACGTTGTCGGGGGCGCGGTGACGGCGACAGAACAGGCAGACGAGAGTCTTTCCCACCTCGACACCCGTGTCGGTGACGAGCCGCGCCACGTGTACAGTGACGTAACCGCATACCTCGCATTCGATGGCAGCGCTGTCGCGGTTGATCATGATTCTCGTGACCACAAGGTTCTCCGTGTTCAGTCTTGACCGCCGCATACCTGTGGCCGAGACGGACGATCACCGGCGAAACAGACACGATCGACGCCTAGGGCACTCTGTACGCATCGGACAGAATCGAATACACGGGCAATCGCATGCTCCGCAAGGATCAGCAGGCCGGTGGAGTACGTGCACCGGAAGACTCGTGCGGGCAGCGGAACGAAGGCTTGGACATAGTCGCCGGAACAGTTGGCACAGCCCTGACACAGCCTGCGAGCGAGCCTTCGCTAGGACGAAGGGACTCGCGGGCGCATCGACGGGTCGCACGCGAAGCCGGGACCAGGGTGCCGCGGGCGGGACTGTTGTGACAAGCGCGAAGCTGAGATCAACCTCGCACCTTCACACCGTAGCTTCCCCTGGCTTCTTTTTACAGTCTCGCGACCGAGAATCTTCGACGAATGAATTGATTGCGCATCGGTTTACCCAGGCAAGACCCCTGAAACCTGGTTGACGCCGAACCTGGGGCAGCGACGTCTCCGCATCGCCCGGCCGGGAGTTCCACCAGGACAGCCCCCGCTCAGCAGCCCTTCGTGAGGAGGTTTAACCCTGCCCCTGCGGGTACCCGCAAAACGTTGCGAAGTCGATCAAAGGCGGGTAGCGATGGCAATGGCGATCAGGAACGCGGAAGCGATTTCCCAGGGCGGCGAGGCCAGTGGGCCAGGTGCCGGGCCGGGCGGGCTTTCGATGGCCGATGATCAGGACGGTTCGGGCGACGGCTGGAACCCGGAGCGGCTGTATGCCGCGGCGCTGGCCACGTGTCTGCATCAAGCGGTGGTCGTGGTCGCGTCCACCAGCGATCTTGACACCACAGGCAGCGTCGTCCGCGGACAGGTCAAGCTGATTCACGAGACCGGACTGGACTACAGCGTCGACGCGCGGCTTTCCGTGTCGCTGCCAGAGATTCCGCAAACGCGGCGGCAGAGCGTTCTGGACCAGGCAGTGATCCACTGTCCGCTGGTCAACGGCTGGCCCGTGAACCTCGAAGACGAAGCATCCCCGTTGCCGAGTGGCGACGGCTGAGGTTCGTTTCTGTCTTCGAGCGCCGAGACGGAGAAGGCACGCGCGGCCGAAATCAACGGACCTACGCGGGTACGGCATGCTCCTGAAACACGGACAACGCTGGCCACACCCTGCACTCGGGCGAACCACCGCTACTACGCACCCGGACGCAGGCTGCGGCAGTCGCGGCGTCCGCGGTCAAACCTCGCCGCGGTGCCCGACCAGCCACAGGGCCACCTCGTAGAGCTTCACGTTGGTGGCTTGGGACGCGTCGACAAGCATCGCGAACGCCTGTACCGCGTCGACATTGTGGCGTTGCATCAGGATGCCCTTGGCCGTTCCGATCACGTCACGGCGCTCCAGAGCGACGTGCAGGCGTTCTTCGGTCTGCGCACCGGCGAGCGCGATCGCGGCGTGAGTCGCGAACATCAGGCCGTCGTCGGCGGCCTGATCGTCGAACACGTCCCGTGCGCGGGCGTAGAGGTTAAGCGAGCCGAGTGTGGTCTCGCTGACGAACAGCCGGAAGGACAGCATCGAACGGACCCCGATCGCGGCCGCCTTCGACGTGAACGTGGGCCAGCGTTTCTCCGTGGTCAGGTCGCTGATGCGGAACACCTGATGTTCGGCGATGGCGTCGAGACACGGGCCTTGACCGGTACGGTATTGCACCTCGTCGATCGTGGCGACGAGGCCGTCGGTGGGCGCGACGGTGCGGACCTTGCGCCCGCGCTCGACCAAGGAGATTCCGGCGTACTCGGCGCCACCGACATGGTCGACGGCGCCTTTCACGATCGCCGCGAGGGTGGACTCGACATCGGGCTCCGACTGCAGCGTGCGAGCGATCCCGCCAAGCACGGCGCCCACGGTTCTCCCGACTGCCTGCTCCTGCTCGTTCACCGGCTGCCTCCTCCATCCACCGCGATCGGATCACCGTAGCGAGCCTGGACGTCGCCTCTGGCCCGCGGTCCCACTCGCCCCGAGGTCACGGCCGCACCATGAAAGTGCCCACGTTGATCCGCCCGAAAACACGGATAGCTCCCAGGACCAGGCGATCGTGCGCCGTAACCGCCGCAGTGAGCGCGCTGTCAAACGGGCACGACGCTCGCTCACCGAATGCCCGAGTGTCTCCGTTCGGTGACCAGCCCTCTTCGTCGTCGAATGCGGCAACCGCGTGGCAGCCGACCAGCGCGGCCCTGAGCAGAATCGGCACACCGAGTAGCGTCGGCGCTCGCAATCCCCACACGGTCCCCACGAGTCCGTCGGCAAGGCCCAACCACAGAGTCATCGACAGGAAAGAGCAGGGCCATGTAGCCGGCGAATCCGGCGCCCCGAGCATTCCTGCCCTATGGCCGCCTTGCCCGCCTCACGTTCCGCGCGATCGCGAGCAGCGATCTCCTACCGCAGAAGGCAGCCCACCAGTTCCTGCTCACTGGCAGTGAACACCGAGACAGGAACAACTGGCAAGTTGTGCTGAACCACGTCTGACCAGGCCGAAGCCTCCACCACCGCATGAAACGCGGCGAGGGGTGCCTTCAGATCACCTCCGGCGCGCCTACGAACATTAACTCTGACTTCCTCTTCAACAAGCCGCGGACGGTGGCTTGTTCGCCTCGGGCTACGCCAACCGTGTAGAGCCCATTTTCGCAAGTTTGCCCTCTTTTGCCCCGGGTAGCCCGCACTACACGACAAAATCGGGGGACGCAGAATGTGGATCGACAAAAGGATTCCGAATGACCGGCAATGTGGATCTACGACAACTGAAACTGTTGCGTGGAACGGCAAGGTCGGGATCCACTCAGAAGTGGGACAATTACGACGAGTGGTTCTGCATCGCCCAGGGAGAGAGCTCGATCGGATAGTTCCCGAAAATCGTGATTCCCAGCTGTTCGACGATGTACCGTGGCTGACGGCAGCACAGGCGGAGCATGACCATTTTCGCTCGATTATCGAAGCCGGAGGTGTCGAGATTGTCGAGCTCCGCGATCTCTTGGAGAACAGCCTGACCTATGATGACACGATCCAGGCGTGGACTGATCTCTGTATCAGCAGCGAAACCCACGGGACACGGGTCGTCGGCCAGGTCCGCGAGTACTTGACACAGCTTTCGCCCTTCGACATGTGCGAGATTCTGTTGTCAGGCCTCACTCAGGAGGAGTTCGACAACGCCAGAGGTGCGGTGCCCGGACCAGCCGACCTCGCCCAGCACTACGTCGTGGACCCGTTGCCGAACGCGGTGTTCGTACGCGACAGTGGCACGTGGGTAGGCACCACGTTGGTCGGCACTCGTTTCGCGACTGGCGTCCGGCGACGTGAAGCACAGTATGTCGCCCATGCATGGCAGCGAGCCGGTGCCCGAACGCTGAGATCCGGGCCGGAGCCAGGCCCGGCAGTCGAAGGCGGGGATGTACTGGTCGCCGGGAACGGCTGCGTTCTGATCGGTGTGAGCTGCCGCACGTCGGCCGCCGGTGCCACCGAACTCGCCCGGGAACTCCTGACTCAAGGCCAAGCCGAATCCGCGCTGCTCGTCAGGCTGCCGGAGGCCCGCAGCACCATGCATCTCGACACCGTAATGACGATGGTGGACTGGGACACGTTCCTGGTCAGCGGTGAGCACATCGCGTCTTTGGCGGTCTTTCGTGTCCGGCTGGACCGGGACGGTGACGTGGCGCTTACCGCCGTGGACGACTTGTTCGCCGAATTGGCGGGCCTGCTCGGTGTGCCGGCTGTGCGGCAGGTCTCGGCCGCGGGCGACCTGTTCACGCGACGCCGGGAACAGTGGGCCGACGGCGCCAACGTCCTGGCGATCCGCCCGGGCGTCGTCGTGGCCTACGACCGTAACCGCTACTCCAACGACGCGCTCGAGAAGGCCGGCTTCGAGGTGTTGACCCTGCCCAGTGGCGAACTGGCTCGCGGCCGTGGCGGGCCGCACTGCATGTCGTGCCCGGTTCTCCGGGACTGAAACCAACCGTAGGCGGCGGCATCTGGCCGTCGCCGATGTAACACAGAGGAGATCGATGATGACCACTTTGTACGAACGCAGCGATGCCGCCGATGCCGCCATCGGCAAGCAGACCGTGCAGGACGTATACGAGCAGCTCGCGGCGGAATACGACGAGCGCATCCCGGGCGTGGGGCACGCCGACGACATGTTCACCGATTCGGAGATGCGTTTCCTCATGGCGAAGGTTCATTCCGGCACAAAAGTGCTGGACATGGGCTGTGGCACCGGTAGGTTCACCATTCCGCTCGCCCTGGCGGGGGCGCGTATGACCGGGCTCGATCTCACCGCGGCGATGCTCGACCAAGCACGCACCAAGGCCAAAGCCGCAGGAGTCGACATCGACTTCCGCCAGGGCGATATGGCCTCGTTGCCGTTCCCTGACAATTCGTTCGACGTCGTCACCAGCATGCTTGCGCTGATGCATATCCCGTTGTCCGATCGGCAGAGTGTCTTCAGTGAGATCGCTCGTGTCCTCAAGCCGGGGGGCCGAATGCTGCTGTGCGTGAAAAACGGCGTCTTCGAGCGAATGTTCAGCGGTGACCGGTTCGCCGAAGTCGACGTCACCGACGTCGAGAACAAGGAACTGATCTTCACGCAGACCCAGGCGGGCGAAGAGCTGCGCGCCCCGTGGTTCAGCTTCACGCCGGACGAGCTCTCCCTGCTGTTCGCCCGCGCGGGCATGAGTGTGACGCATCTGAAGGGGAACTCCCCGATCAGCGTGTGGCTCGCCGAGCAGGTGCTCGCGGACAAGGGCATTCGTTCGGTCGTGCAGACACTGGAAGCCACGCTGTCCGACGTCCCGCCGTTCAACCATCTCGGCTACCACCTGCTCGTCGAAGCCGCGAAGCCGCTGTGAGCAGATGACATGCTGTTGACCGGTGAAGACATCGCGCACCACGATGCCCCGCGCTGGGTCGAGGACGCACACGCCGAGTTCGTGGGCGTGCTGCTCGATCCCGAATATCCGTGCTACTTCGCCGGGCAGGCCGAGCGCCAGGGGCATCTGCGGTACAGCTTCGTCGTCGGAGACGATCTGACATCCCTGCCGTCGACGCTGGCTCGCTTCGCCGAGGTGTCCCGGACAGCACCGCGTAACCGGCACGTCCTGACCGTCTTCTTCGACGAGACGACGGACCTGGACACCGACGAGCAGCGGTTCTGGAACACGCTGCAGTGGCTGCACGAGCACGATCCGGCACCCTGGCCCGCGGACGTCCCGCGCGATCCCGACGACGCGGCGTGGGAGTTCTGTTTCGCCGGGGAACCGATGTTCGTCTTTCCCAGCATCCCCGGCTATCGGCACCGACGCAGCCGCGGGGTGGGCAGCCACTTCGCACTGTGCTTCCAGCCACGGCGCATCTTCGCCGGGGTCGAACGGCAGGACCCCGGCGGTGAAGCCATCCGCACGCGGATCTACGACCGCGTGCGCCGCTGGGACGACATACCGCCCCACCCGGATCTGGAGTTCCTCGCCTATGGCGATCCCCAGATGCGGGAATGGAAGCAGTACGCCCTGCCTGACGGCAACGATCCCCTTCCCCGCACATGCCCCCTGCACACCGCCTGATCAGAACAGAAAGGGCACGTCGATGACGAAGACCGCTCCGCAGCCCGAAGCCGCCACCACCCGGTCCTGCGGAGCGGTCTTCGCCGATCCGTCTTGGCACGACGCGTGGCAGAACGCGACGGTCGAGCCCGCTCTCGCGGACCGCGTCCTGACGGGACTGGACGACCACGACGAGGTGACCGGCGTCCCGCTGTACCGGCTCGGCGGGTCCGCGCTGTGGCGAGGCTACGAAGACGACGCCGGCATGGCGGACGTGCTGCCCGGGAACGTCGCGTTCCTTTCCAGCGTGTACGCGATTTCCAGTCCCCTCAACCGCCTCACCGAACCGGACGCGGTCAAAGTGGTGGACGAGGCATTCGACCAGGCGACGGAGTGGGGATGCCCCCTCCTGCTGGTCACCAACCTCGAACCCGGTCCGGTCCTCGACCACCTGCGGTCGGCGCGCCGGTCACCGGCGGAAATACGGCTCGACGCCACTTGCCGCGCGGTACTGCCCGATTCGGAGGACGAGTTCATGGCCACGCTGGGCCGCTCCGCGCGGTCCGACATCCGCCGCCGTCACCGGCGCGCCATCGAACAGAAAGTCACGTTCCACCGGCGGTGGGGCCGTGACGCTCGCGGCAAGCTCGCGGAATTCCTGGCGCTGAGCGAACAGTCGGCGACGGAGCACGGGAACCCGCCGCTCTACGACCTCGAAACCCTCCTGGCGATCGTTGAGGTGCCCGGCGCCGTCCTCCTCACCGCCGAGCACGACGACAGGATCCTCGCCGGCTCGATCGCCTTCCTCCACGACGACTGCCTGCTGGTCTGGGCCGCGGGTGTCGACTACTCGGCGCTGCGGGTGTACCACCCCTATGTCTTCCTGCTCCGCGAGACGATCGCCCTGGCCATGCACCTCGGCTGCCGCGAACTCGACCTCGGCAGGGGCACCTTCGAGTTCAAAACACGCCACGGCTTCACCCCGACGGTCCTGACGACACTGGCCTACCCACTCGGAGACACCGCGGACGACATCCTGACTCCGCTGCGCGAGATGGACCGGCGTATCACCGCGTTCCTGGCCCAGTGATGCGGCGGTTCCCGAGTGCGGCGATGACCGCGCTGCTAGCCACCGCCTCGCTGCAGAACGTCGCCTACACCATCCTGATCCCTTTCGTCCCCACGCTGCGCGACGACTACGGGATGAGTGCCTTGATGATCGGGCTGGCCTTCAGCGGCTTCACCGCGGTCAAAGCCCTGGTCCAGCCCCTCGGCGGCTGGGCCGCCGACCGGTACTCACCGCGGGCGGTGGCCATCATGGGCCTGCTGACCGCGGCGGTGGCGACCGGGGCCCTGGCCGCGACGACGTCCGCGACCGGCGTGGTCGTCTGCCGGCTGGTGTGGGGCCTCGGCGAAGGGTTCAGCATGCCTGCGCTGTACCGGCTGGTGACCGACCTGGCCCGCACCACCGGCACCAGTCCGGGCCAGGCGATGGGGTGGTTCGGATCAGCGGCCGTCATCGGCATGACCGCGGGACCGGGCCTGGTCGCGCTGCTGTCCCCGGCCTTGACCTTCTCCGGGGCCTTCATCCTCGGCACCGTCCTGACCGTGGCCAGCGCCGGACTGCTGCTCTGCGTCCGGCACAAATCTCCAGCGCACAGCGGGGACACCGCGGCGCCCGTCTCAGGTGGCAGCCTCCGGCTACCCCGCCGGACACTGTGGATCATGGTCGCGGGCCTGGGGCTGATCGACCTGCTCAACAACTTCCTCTACTCCGCGCTCGAGCCGGTCCTGCCCCTGTTCGTCCACGACGAACTGGGCATCGGCGACCGTTCGATCTCGCTCCTGTTCTTCTGCGGCCTCGGCGTGTTCGCCGTGGTCTCCCCACTGGCCGGGCACCTGACAGGGAAACGGACCCCGGTGCTGCTCGCCGCCACGGCGCTCGGCCTGCAAGCCCTCGCACTCGGCCTTCCACCACTGTTCGGCACCTTCCCCGCCTACGTCACGGGTTTCCTGATTCTGATGAGCCTGCAACCCATCGTTTTCGTTGGCGTGCGCACCGGCCTCGCGATGGTCAACGAAGGCGCCCAAGGCAAAGCCTTCGGCTGGTTCGGCCTGATCTCGGACCTCGGCTGGGTCGCGGGACCGCTTGTCGCAACCGGACTTCTGGCAGCCTGGCAGTCGACCGTCTTCTTCGGCTTCGCCGGGATCGCCGTCATGGGAGCGGCAGCCGCCTTGCTCACCCACGGCGCCGGCAAGCGCGGACTGCCCGTTTTATCGAGCCACCAACCGTTCCCCGCCGAGGGCAAGCGTCACGTCAACAGGTAGCGGACGGCTTCTTGTCTCAAGACCGGCAACAACGGAAGAAGTCTGGCGGGAGCCGAAGCCGACTACCGATGTTCGCGACCCGGCGCCTGTGATCGCGTCGAAGCCATCCCGCCTCGCACGCGAATCCGGTCGGCGTTGAATCAGTAGTCAATCCCATATGGGGGTCAACCTCATCGTGTTGTAGCTGTGTCCGCACGAGCGCGACGATGTGCCGGGCCATGGCGCGCTTCGAGTGGGCGGAGTGGTCCTCGGCGGTCTCGGGTTCGAGGACTGGGCCGTAGCCGGGGAGCTCGCCGGCGTCCCGCTGGCGTTGGCATGCTCTAAGAGAGCACCGTTCGGGTCTCGTCAAGTTCGGCGAGCAGGTCGCAGCCCGGAGTGAGGGCGGGGACGCCGGGCGCCAGATCGGCGGCTGAGGGCAGGTCTACCGGCAGGCGGCGGTCGAAGGCGTGCCGGGTCAGGTCGAACAGGCCGGTGTGCAGGTGCCGTTCGGCGTAGCC
Organism: Amycolatopsis sp. lyj-84; assembly: GCF_046549075.1. Taxonomy (NCBI): domain Bacteria; kingdom Bacillati; phylum Actinomycetota; class Actinomycetes; order Pseudonocardiales; family Pseudonocardiaceae; genus Amycolatopsis; species Amycolatopsis sp. lyj-84. The sequence continues at coordinate 215,056 of NZ_JAJPWO010000013.1, read as the reverse complement.
TTCACGGCGGCCGGGACCAGCGGCTTTTCGGTCGTGAGTGGCGTTGCGGGTTAGAACCCGAATTGGCACTCACGACCCCTCGTCACAATAGTGCTTCGCGAAAAGGGGATGCGCCGGTCTGCGCCGCGTCGATGCGTACCGAAGTGGTCGTCCTCGGAGCGGTGTGCGGGGGCCGGCCCAGCCCCGTCCAGCTGAAGCCCGCCTGGATGAGGGAATCGGCGTCGAGCAAATTGCGGGTGTCGACAACGGTGGGGATGCGGACCGCCGCCGCCAGGCGTGGCCAATCCAGTTCCCGGAACTCGGGCCACTCCGTGAGGACGACGATCGCGTCGACTCCGCGTGCGGCCTGATAGGCGTTGTCCGTCAAGGCAAACGGGAGACCGGCTGCCTGGCCGTCGCCCGGGTGCACGGCAGGATCGAAAGCCACCAGCTCGGCACCGGCCTCGCGCAACAGTGCGGCCACGGCCAGCGCGGGCGAATCCCGCAGGTCGTTGGTTCCAGCTTTGAAGGTCAACCCCAGCAACGCCAACCGCACCTGACTCAACGAACCGAGACGGGTTCCCGTCACGACGTCGCGGATCTTGTCCACCACCCGCTTGTGCTGGCGGATGTTGGTGTCGATGGCGGCCCGGACCAGACGGAACTCGAAATCCAAGGAGTCCGCGAGCTGCAGCAGGGCCGAGGTGTCTTTCGGTAGGCAAGAGCCTCCCCAGCCCGGGCCCGGCGCCAGGAACTCCTGACCGATCCGGCGGTCGTATCCCATGCCTTCGGCGACGTCGACGACATCGGCGCCGGCTCGGTCGCAGAGCTCGGCGATGGCATTGGCGTAGGACAGCTTCACGGCCAGGAAACAGTTGGCGGCGTACTTGATCAGCTCGGCGGAAGCGGCGTCGGTCAGCACGGTCGGAGCGCTCAGCGACGCGTAGAGTGCCGCGACCCGTCCGGCCGCTTCCCGGCACGCCGAACCGACCACGATCCGATCCGGATGGAGGAAGTCCCGCACGGCGGTGCCCTCACGGAGGAATTCCGGATTGGACACCACGGCCACGTCGTCGCGGCGCAGGATCCACGTCAGCCGTGTCGCGGTGCCGACCGGCACGGTGGACTTGGTCACCAAGGTGCAGCCGGGCGGAAGCACGTCGCTGATCTGTTTCACGACCGACTCGAGGATGCTGAGATCGGCGAGGCCTCCGGCGCCCATGGGCGTCGGTACACAAAGAAACACCATCTCCGCCTGCCCCAGGAACTGCGCGAACCAGGGCTCGGTGGTGCTCACGCAGCTCAACCGGCCGTTCGCGATACCCGCGGTGACCAGATCGGCCAACCCTGGTTCGAGGATGTCGACCGTGCCGCCGGTCAGCCGGTCGACCTTGCCCTGGTCGGTGTCGGCGCACACCACGGTGTGTCCCAGTGAGGCCAGGCAGGCGCCCGTGGTGAGCCCGACGTATCCGGTTCCGATGACGACGACGCGCGGTGAGGACATTGTTATCCTTATTTCGGATTGTGGTTTCGGAACCCGGGAAGCAACCGGAGGGTGCCGCTTTCGGGGTCGAAGTGGACGGCCCCGGCCAGGTCCAGGTCGGTCAACCAGTCGGTCATCGGCCAGAATCCGTGGCGCCGATGGAACAAAAGGGCGTTAGCCACCAGTTCGCGGATATGACGCGGCTCGTGCCTGCTGGGCGGGTGGTACTGGTGGAAGGCCGTGGCCCCACCGACCCACGCCAGCAGCGCGCCGCGATCGGCGGCGCGCAGGGCGAAATCGGTGTCTTCGGCGCCGTATCCGGCGAACTCCTCGCAGAAGCCACCGAAGCGAAGCCAATCTTCCCGGGACGTCGCGAAGGACAACGACCAGAAGAGCTCGAACCGCTCGCGCTCTAGCATGATCTCGCCTGGACGAGGTGCGGGTCTGCCCGGATGCGGCTCGGCCAGCCGGGCGAGTTCTCCTGCCGCGGGATACCCCCGCGGCGGCGGAGGCGGCAGATAAGCCACCGGACCGCAGAGCACCGTGGCGGGGGGTACCCGCCGGGCCGCGGCTTGGTAGCGGGCCAGTGCCCCAGGGCCCGGAATGCAGTCGACGTCGAGGAACACCAGCAGTTCGATGCCGTGTTCGAGGGCCACGCGTGCCCCGGCGTTGCGGGCTGCGGCCAGCGGAAGACCTGCGTCTCCCGCTGTCACGAGGGTCGACACGACCGGTGGCGAGCCAGGGACGTCACCCAGGTCCGGAGGTCCCGCCATGCCGACCACGACCTGCAGGTCGGCCGCTTCCCCGGCCAGCGCTTCCCGTTGCCGTGACAAGTGGGCTTCGCGACCGGCCGCGATGGTGACGACGGCGGTACTCGGGCGGGCGGTCATCTCCCGCCCGCCAATTCCCGCAGCACGGCCGCTGCCCGCGTCGCGCCATCCCCGCTCGACCAGGTCTTCCAGTCGCCACCTCGGGCCCGCGCGCGAGCGAAAAGCGCGGGCCAGCGGCGCGGTTCGGGCCAGGACGGCACGACCACACCCAGCCTGGCGCGGATGAGCGCGGCAGCCGTGGCGTGCTGTTCACTGAAAGGACGACGTTGCGGAATGACGACCGCGGCACGCCTGGCCGCCGCCACCTCGGCCAGCGCGTTCTGCCCGGCGTGGGTGATCACGACGCCGGCGTCACCCAGCAGCGGCCACGGGTCGGCCACCCAGCCGTGGTGCCGCAGATTCGGCGTCCGGCACCCTGTGTCGTCGCCGAGACCGGCGACGTCCCAGCTCCAGTCCGGAGTGGCCGCCGCGGCCGCCCGCAACTGGGCCGAGGACACCGTGAGCCCGCCCGTGCCCCACAGCAGCAGGACTTTCCGTACCGCGGATTCCGGTGCCACGGGGCGCCGGTCGAACCGCGACAGCGCACCGACGTGAACGGTCTTGTCGAGCCATGACGGGGGCCAGTCCGGGGCGGGTCGCCGCGGCCACGGCACGATGATCACTTCGGCGAGGTCGTAGGCAGTGCGATGGGCCCGGTCGACGCGGTGGCCCGGCTGCGCCACGATCGCCACCGGCACGCCGTGCAGGCGGGCCAGCAGCGCCACTTCCACCGACACGTCGCAGACCAGGAGCCGGACGTCTTCGTCACGCAACAGCGAACTGATCCGCGCCATACGATCGCGCAGGCCCCGATGGTTCCGCGGTACCCAGTGCAAAGTGGACCCCGCGGTCACGTCGTCGTGCAGCTCGTCGGCTCCGTCGGCGTCACCGGGCAGCACGGTCCATCGACCGGGCCACTCGGCAGGCGCGGGAAGACTGGACAACCCGATGGCCTTCGCGCCCAGGGCCCGAGCGATGGTGACGGACCGATGAAGATGTCCGGAACCGTGGTGATGGACGTAGAAGGCGATCATGACAGCAGTTCCCGGTACAAGCACACGTACTCGTCCACCATCCGGTCCACCGAGCACACCGATTCGGCGCGGCCGCGCGCCGCTGCCCGGTCCAGGGTGGCCGCTCGTGCGATGGCGGCGGCCAGTCCGGGAACGTCGTCGGGAGCGGCCAGGACGCCGCTGGAGTCGTCGAGGATTTCAGGGAGGGCTCCCCGCGCGAATCCGGCCACCGGGGTACCGCAAGCCAGGGCTTCGGCGACCACCAACCCGTACGGTTCCTCCCACCGTGGTGACACGACAGCGACACTGGCGGAACCGACGAGGTGAACGAGGTCGTGGTGGGCCAGGTGCCCCAGGTACTCGATGTCCGTCCCCAGCAGCGGTTCGATCTGGTCGTGGAAGTAGTCCGCGTCCGGCAGCGGTCCCGCCAGCCGGAGCCCGGTACCGGCCTCCATCGCGGCCTGGATGGCCAGTTCCGGGCCCTTCTCCGGCACGAACCGGCCGAACCACACGGGTACGCCCGATCCGGCACCGGGCGTCCATTGATCGAGGTCTACTCCGTTACGCACCACGGTGATCCCGGGAACGAGCGAAGACCACTGCCGGGCGGTGTGGGCGCTGACCGCGGCGAAACTGGTGTGGCGCGGCGAACGTAACCGGACCGCGGATTCCAGCCACGGCGTCGGCGGGGTGTGCAAGGTGGTGAGCGTCGGTGTCCGCAGCGTCGAGGCCATGGCGATGGGCAGGTAGTGCAACGAGTTGTTGTGCACGAGGTCGCATCGTCCGGCGGCGCCGAGGTCGAGCATCAAACCGAGATAGGCGTGGTGCTCTGCGATGAAATAGTCGGCGGGCATGCTGACGTCCAGCCGGGCTTGCGCGGACAACGCCGGCAGGACGGGCATCGCCTGCACTCGCAAAGACGGGTCGGAATCGGTTCCACCGAAGACGGTCACCTCGTGCCCACGCGCACGCAGGCCTGTCGCCAACTGCCACGTATGGGCTTCCAGGCCACCGGCGAAAGGCTCGCGAATGGGATAGCGGGCCGACGCCACCAGACCAAGGGACAGTTTCGCGCCATCGCGGCCCGCCGTCTGCCCTCGTCGCGCACTAAAGCGGCTTTCGACGGTCACAGGCCGAGCAAGGCCATCTGGTCGCGGTGTCGTGAAATGCCCGCTTCTACCCACTGTGGGTGTCGCTCGTACCACCGCGTGTGCTCCTTCCACAGGAAATGCTCCTCGACCGGTTCTCCCGCCATCGACCAGGTCGAGCGAATCGCGGCTTTCAAGCCCAGCGCTGTGATCACTCGTTCGCTGAGCGGAGCGTGAATGTCGTTCAGTAGCGGACGTCCCGGATCGGTGGCGTCGCCGGGCAGGTCCAGGGCCCTTTGCAATCGGCGCGCCAAACCGAGCAGGACGCTGTTCCCGGGATGGTTCGGTGTGCGCATCGCGTCGGCCCCCGCGCGCACGAGCAGGTCCGAAACGGCCACATCGGCCGTGGCACGCTCCCGGCGACACATCTCGGCCTTCGACATCTCGGCCACGGCGACCACCTTGTCGGCGGACGGTCCGGTGTGGACATCCGACGGACGGCCCGCGAGCCGGGAGATCAGCCGCAGATCGTGGTACGGCACGACAGGAGGTACCACCGACCGATTGTCGGGATGCCGAACGATCGCCGTGAAGGGATGCAGCCCTCCATAACGGACGACCGGCCATCGCACCGTCCTCGCCGACGACGGAAGCCGTTCCGCCAGCTGGGCCGTGCCCACCGGAAGACCGCGATAGTCCGACCGTACCGACTGAGTAAGCAAGATTTCCGTTCTTTTCAGCATCGCGTCTAGATGGTCCATGTCGTTCGAAACGAGTTCGTGTACCGGTGGTACCCGCACCAAGGTGCACGGAAACGATTTCGACGTCGCCAACATGACGCGTACCGACTCGGCTTGGCAGTTCCCCATCACGAGAGCGATCGGCGCCTTCGACGCGGGGCCGTCGTAGAAGGCCCGATAGTGCGCGAACCGGCCGTGATCCATGACCTCATCATCGCCGAAGGGCCTATCTCCGCCTAGCGAAACACTCTGCCACGGAAATCACCGGTCCCTGATGTTTGAAAAGGCCCGGAGTGGCTACCGGAGAACATTCCCGCCTCGATGTTTGAGCACGATGAATCCGGCTATCTTCCGCAGGTGCGAACTCCCCTCGCCGTGGCCTCTGTCCCGGCCGGGCATTCTTATGTCCGGCACACCTCCGACAGGACCACGGCGCAAGACTTCCGTGTCCTGCCCGATCCGCCCGTGCCCGGCGCACCGTCCGGTCAATGGTGGCCACATCGGATGCTGGAGCCGTCTTGGTTGCGAGCACGGCATCGGCGATTCGACCTGCTTCATCTGCATTTCGGTTACGAGCACCGCACTCCGGACGAGTTGCGAGAACTGGTGGGCACCCTGCGTGCTCGAGGGAAACCCCTCGTCCTGACCGTGCACGACCTGCGCAATCCCCATCAGGCCGATCCCGCACCGCATCGTGCGGCTCTGGACGTCCTGGTTCCGTCGGCGGACGCCGTGATCACCTTGTCCCGGGGCGCGGCCGACCGGATCACCGCGATATGGGGACGCCCTGTCGAAGTCATCCCGCATCCGCACGTCGTCGATCCGGAACGGATGCGTCGCGTGGCCGGGCGCGGCGGCGAAAACCCCTTCGTCATCGGTGTACACGCGAAAAGCATGCGGGCCAACTGCGACGCGATCGCCATCGCCGAGCAACTCGCCGAGACCGTCTCGTCGTTACCCGGTGCCGAACTGTCCGTGCTCGCTCACGACGACGCCCACGGTTTGCGAGCCGCCGACGAGCTTCGACGGCGCGGTGTGGCGGTCCAGGTACGGCCGCCGTTCTCCGACGCCGAACTGTTCGACTATCTCGAGAGCCTCGACGTCTCAGTGCTGCCTCATCGCTTCGGCACGCACTCGGGGTGGCTCGAGGCCTGTTACGACTTGGGGACCACCGTGCTGGCTCCGGATTTCGGTTTCTACCGGGAACAGGCTCCCTGTCTGCTTTACTCGCGCACCGAGACCTCTCTGGACCCGCTCAGCCTCGACGCCGCGGTCCGGCAGGCTTACACCGAGCGGCCGCGGTGGCGTGCCGACCCGGGACTGCGCGAGACCGGCCGAATCGCCATCGCCCGCGCGCATTTCGACGTCTACCGCGCGGTGGTGAACGGAAGATGAGGTTCCAGACCTACGCGCCGGGTCCACCGGGACACGGTGTGGTCCGCCACGCGCGGTCGGTCGCCGGGCTTTGCACGATCCACGGAGCGGTCAGCACGGAGGACGAGCCGGATCTGACGCACGCCCACTTCACCGACGCGCTCTTCGGAGACACGATCGAGAAGGCCGCGGTCAATTTCCGAAAGTGGATGGCAGGCGTACACCGCCCGTTGGTGGTCACCGTGCACGACGTACCGGACCCGTTCGGCCGGAGCCGTCGCGACCAGGCCCGCTGCCGGGGTTACGCGGACGTGCTGGAGGCGTGTGACGCGGTGGTCGTCTCCGCCTCGCACGAGGCCCGCAAGGCCGCCGCGTTGACCGGGAAACCCATCTACCGGATCGACCTTCCCCTGCCTCCTGAACCGTTCTCCGTCCACGATCACCCGCTCATCGAGCCGGTACCGTCGCTCGTACTGCTTGGCTACCTTTACCCGGGCAAGGGGCACCTCGAGGCCATCGATCTCGCCGCCGCCGTAGGCCGTAACCGGGCGAGCGGGCCGCCTCTCGTCGTGGCCGCAGGATCCGTGAGCGCCGGTCACGCCGACTTGCTCGACCGGGTTCGACGGCACGCCGCTCGGCGCCGCGTCCCGTTCCTGCTCACCGGCCACCTGAGCGACGCGGAATTCACCGATCTGGCCTGTTCGGCACGGGTACCGGTGGTGCTCAACCGCACTGTCAGCGCTAGCGGATCCCTGCTTTCCTGGTTGTCGTGCCGTCGACGACCGGTGACCTGGTCAGGCCACTACACCAGGGAAATAGCTCGACGGCACCCAGGGACCGTGCTCTTGGGCGGATCGAAACGCGAGCTGGCCGAGCATGTCGTCCGAGCGCTGGACGAGCCCGAGACGACGCGGTCGAGTTCCCGTCCGCAGTGGACCGATACCGGTGCTGAGCATGTGTCGCTGTATCGAAAAGTGCTCGCCGAGGCCGGTCGTCACTCGGCGGTGGCGCCATGCTGACCGACATCCTGGTCCCCCGCAATCGCTGGGACTTGCTGGCGCCCTATCCACGCTCCACGCCGACCGTCACCGTCATCGTGACGCACTTCGAGCAGCACCATCTCCTTCCTAGAATGGCTTTGGCGCTTCGGCGCCAGACACTGCGCCCCACCCAGGTGATCCTTGCCGACGACGGCTCAGCGACCGAACCGGACTTCAAGGTCCAAGACGTCGAAACCCTCGTGGTGAGTCAACCCGACGAAGGTTTCCGCGCCGCGGCGATCCGGAATCTCGCCGCGCGGAACAGCACCGGTGAGGTGCTGGTCTTCCTGGACGCCGACACCGTCCCCGAACACGGCTACCTCGAAAAGATGGTCCGCCACATTTCCCGCTGTCCCGACGTGCTCGCCACAGGACACCGACGGCACACCTCGTTCGCGGGACTTCGAGACGACGAACAACCCGGGGCCGCGGACGCACTCGATGAACCCCGCTGGCTGAAGGACGCTTATGCCGACACCGCGAATCTTCTACACTCTGACGGCCGTAGCTTCCGGTTCATGATCGGAGCGGTTCTGGCCTGCCGCCGGGAACTGTTCCTCGATATCGGCGGCTTCGACGAGCGGTTCGTGGGTTACGGCGGCGAAGACTGGGATCTCGCGTACCGCGCTTGGAACGCGGGCGCGGTCTTCGTGCACGAACACGAGGCCGTCGCGTGGCACGACGGGCCGGATTGGGCAGGCCGGGACGAGGACAGCGAAATCCTCGACCGCCAAAGCGCACGGCTGGCCAGTGTGATCCCTGAGCCTTCCACTCGCGGAGCCCCGCTGAACGGACTCATCTCCGATGCCCTGATCACGGTGCGCTCCGCGGGGAAATTCAGTGACGTGGTGCGCACCGTGCACTCACTGCTGCGACAGACCCATCGCGACCTGCGAGTTCGGCTGTGGCCGCAGGACGACCGCCTGACGGAGATCTACGAAGGCGTCGTCCAATCCGCGCCGTGGACGGAAGATCAGCTCAGACGGGCACGGGTGCTCGTGGACGTCTACGAACCACTGCCCCGATCTGCCGTCCGGCGGGTGGTCGAAGCGCTGACCGTGTCCGACAACGGACAGGTCGAACTGATCCGGGAAGAACAACTCGCCGGTGTCGCATGGTCCACTCGAGCCATCGGACGCGCGCGGCGGTGGTCGCCCCGATTCACCCGGGGCGAGATACTGGAGCGCGCGTTCGGAACCGATCGCCTTCTCGTCGAGGCGGAAAACGACCGGACACGCACTTTGGACGGGTTCTTCAGTCGTTGGCACTGAACCGAAGCGCTCTCGGCGTCGGGGTTGTTCGCCTGCAGATTCCCAGCGTCGTGAACTCGGTGCCGTCCAGGATCTTGGCGAGATCCTGGAACCGCTGTCTGTCTCCTTTGAGCCGGCGGTCGAGAATTCCGGGCTCGTCGCCGGCATTCTCCGAAAGCTCTTCCTGGTCTATGCGCATCCGAACCGTCACTCACTTGGCATACCCCGGCCGTTCGGGTCGAAACGAGGACCTCGATTTCCGCCTTCCCGGACGCTCCACGTGGGGCGCGGCGAACCTCGGCTCAAGTCGTTGTCGTGATCAGCAGCACGACGTCGAGGATCGCGATCACGATCGTCAGCCGGAACGCCACGGGACTTCGTGGTGCGCGGACGGCCGACAGCGCGGTCGCGGCGGCCAGCGCGATCCCGGCGGCCGACACGGTCAGCGCGAACGTCGATGACGTGGTCGCCGGGGCGACGCCCAGGATGACCGACGCGGCGGCCAACGCGGCGGCCATCACGATGACCCCGGCGGTGGCCCCGAGCCGGTGCGGAAGTCCACGAACTCCGGTTTCCGCGTCCGTTCGCAGGTCGGGAAGTACATTCGCGAAATGCGCGCCGAGCCCGAGCAGTGCTCCGGCGACCGGTATCCACCACGGAGGCCACGGTTGTCCGGGTAGCGCGGCGTACGGTGCGATGGGCAGGGCTCCGAAGGCGAGCAGATACGTCGCGCCGGACCAGATCGTGGATTTGAGGCCGAGGTTGTACGCCCATCCGGCCGCGACACCGATCAGCAGGGCCGCCGCCGCGAACAATCCGAGCAGCGCGGACAAGACGATCGTCGCCGCCAGGGCGGTCGACGCGGCGACCGCGATCACCACCACCGGGACCGTCCCCGCGGCGACCGGTTTGTCGGTGCGGCCGACGGCGCGATCGCGGGCCGCGTCGATCCAGTCGTTGGACCAGCCGATCGACAACTGCCCGGTCAGCACCGCGGCACCGAGCAGGACCACCTCGCCCACGCCGAGTCCGGTTCCGGCGGCCAGCAGGACGGCCACCGCTGTCACCGCCAGTCCCGGAACGGGGTGGCACGCACCGGCGAGACCCAGCAGCATTCCTCGCCGTCGCGGCGATGTCGCCGTCCGGCCGGGCGCGCCATCGGGTGTGGTCGGGAAGCCGGTCATCTGCCAAGTGTAGGCGGAGGTCGTACCGTGAAAGAGGTGACGACAATTTCAGCGGTCCACGGTGTACTTCCGCGACACCGTTATCCGCAGGCACAACTGACCGAATTGTTCGGGCGGCTGTGCCTGCCGGACAAGGCCGCGCGAGCGGTGGCGAACCGGTTCCACGCCAGTGCGCGGGTCGCCACCCGTCACCTGGCGTTACCCATCGAACGCTACGAAGCGATCGACGATTTCACGGCGGCGAACGACGCGTTCCTGTCGGCCGCGGTCGATCTCGGCTGTGAAGCCGCGCTCGCCGCCCTCGCCGACGCGGGACTCACACCGTCCGATGTGGACCTTGTGATGTCCACGACGGTGACCGGATTCGCGGTCCCTTCCTTGGAGGCGCGTATCGCCTCACGGATCGGGATGCGCCCGGACGTCAAACGTCTGCCTCTCGTCGGTCTCGGCTGCCTCGCCGGCGCCGCGGGCATCGCGCGGCTGCACGACTTTCTGCATGGCTGGCCGAATTCGGTGGCGATGCTGGTGTCGATCGAGCTGTGCTCACTCACCGTCCAGCGCAAGGACGCCAGCGCCGCCAACATGATCGCGTCCGGACTTTTCGGTGACGGAGCCGCCGCGGTGATCGCGGTGGGCGAGGGTCACTCGACCGCCGCGGCGGGGCCCCGGGTAGTGGATTCGGTCAGTCACCTGTACCAGGACACCGAACGCGCGATGGGCTGGGACATCGGCAGCACGGGTTTGAAGATCGTGCTGGGCGCGGAGGTCCCGGATCTGGTGCACGAGTACCTGGCGGGTGATGTCGAGCGGTTGCTGGCCCCGCACGGACTCAAGACCGGTGACATCGCCCGCTGGATCTGTCACCCCGGCGGCCCGAAGGTGATCGAAGCGATCCAGACCGAACTGGGGCTGGACGAGGACGACCTGGCGATGACCTGGCGCTCCCTGGACCGGATCGGGAACCTGTCGTCGGCCTCGGTGCTGCACGTGTTCGCCGACACGCTCGCCGACCGGCCCGCATCCGAAGGCGACTGGGGTGTGGTGATGGCGATGGGCCCGGGTTTCTGCGCGGAGTTGGTGTTGCTGCGATGGTGAGTCAGATCTGGTACACGGTCCTGGTCGGCTTGGTCTCGGCGGAACGGCTGGCCGAACTGGTGGTCGCGAAACGCAATCTGGCGTGGAGCCTGGCCCGAGGCGGCCGCGAAACCGGGTTCGGGCACTACCCCTTCATGGTGGTGCTGCACACCGGGCTCCTGGCCGGTTGCCTGCTCGAAGTGTGGCTCGCCGACCGTCCGTTCACCGCCGTGGTGGGCTGGCCGATGCTGGCCCTGGTGATCGCGTCGCAAGCGCTGCGATGGTGGTGCATCCGTGTCCTCGGCCGTCAATGGAACACCCGCATCGTGGTGGTCCCCGGCCTTTCCCGCGTCACCGGTGGTCCGTACCGCCTGTTCCCGCATCCCAACTACGTCGCCGTCGTCGTGGAGGGCTTCGCCCTGCCGCTCGTGCACGACGCGTGGATCACGGCCGCGGTGTTCACCGTGCTCAACGCCGGACTGCTGACGGTCCGGATCCGCGCCGAGAACCAAGCGCTGAAGTCAGCACATGCCTGAGCGTCTGCACGACGTGGTCATCGCCGGCGGCGGTCCCGCCGGACTGGCTGTCGCACTCGGGTGCGCGCGGGTCGGCCTGGACGTGGTGGTGTGCGAGAAACGCGCCGGGGTGATCGACAAGGCGTGCGGGGAAGGACTGATGCCGGGCGCCGTGCGAGCTTTGACCGCGCTCGGAATAGATCCGCCGGGGCACCCGATCGACGGCATCACCTACCGCCAGGGCCCGGGCACTTTCGTGCACGCCTCGTTCCGTGCGGGGCCCGGAAGAGGCGTGCGGCGCACCGCGCTGCACCAAGCCTTGCGCACCGCAGTGGACCGGCACGGCGTACCGATCCTGCCGACGGCGGTCACCGACGTGACGCAGTACGACGACCACGTGCGGGCGGGCGGACTGCGGTCGCGCTATCTGGTCGCGGCCGACGGTCTGCACTCCCCGCTCCGGGCTCTCGCCGGTCTCGGCACCACGAATTCGGTGGACACCCCTCGCTGGGGGCTGCGCCGCCACTACGCCCTCGCCCCCTACACCGACGCGGTCGAGGTGACCTGGGCGGCGCGGTCCGAGGCCTACGTGACACCGGTCGGAACGGACACCATCGGCGTCGCGATCCTGTCCTCGGTCCGCGGCGGGTTCACCGACCACCTCACCGCGTTCCCCCACCTCGCGGCACGACTGGCCGGGGCGGAACCGGTGTCGTCGGTCCGGGGCGCGGGTCCGCTCCGGCAACGGGCGTCGGGCCGGGTCGCGGGGCGCGTCCTGCTCGTCGGGGACGCGGCCGGGTACGTCGACGCCCTCACCGGCGAAGGTCTCGCGGTGGCACTGGCCACCGCGGCCGAACTCGTCCGCTGCCTGCGCGCGGATCGTCCCGCCGACTACGACCGTGCCTGGAAACGGACCTCGCGGCGGTCACGGTGGTTGACCGAAACCCTGCTCTGGGCACGCGGACGACCGGCGCTCTCGCCGCGGATCGTTCCGATCGCCGCCCGGGCACCGCGGCTGTTCGCCGCCGCCGTCGACCAGCTCGCGCACTGATGAACGCCGCGGAGGACTGGGACCTCGTGATCGTCGGCGCCGGTCCGGCAGGGTCGTCGGCGGCGATCGCGGCCTTGCGGGCCGCCCCCGCCGCACGCGTACTGATGCTGGACACCGCCGGCTTCCCCCGCGACAAGGTCTGCGGCGACGGTGTCGCACCACACGCGATGGACGTTCTCGCCGGACTCGGTATCGCCGTCGCCGGGCTTTCGGCGGACACCGAACCGGTCACCGCGCTACACCTCACGTCACCGGAAGGTGTCCAGGCGAAACGGGACTTCCGGCGACCGGCGGCTGTCATTCCCCGCGCGCTCTTCGACGCGAGGCTCGTGCACGCCGCCCTGGACGCGGGCGTGGTCCTGCGGCGCCACCGTGTCCGCGCACTCGTCCAGAACGACGACCAGGTCCTCATCGACGGCACGATCCGCGCCCGGACGGTCATCGGCGCGGACGGCGCGGAATCCGTCGTGCGACGCCAGTGCGGTGCCGGCCACGCACAGGCAGGCACCGTCGCGATCGCTTTGCGCGGTTACACCGGTTCGGAGCCGTGGCCCGCCGGCGAGCAGCGACTCGTCATGGCCGCCGCGCACTGGCCCGCCTATGCCTGGGTGTTCCCGATCGGTGACGGCACCGCGAATGTCGGCTACGGGGAACTCATCCGTGCCACACCACCGTCCCGGGCCGAGCTGACCGCGCGGCTGCACACGCTGCTGCCGGACCTCCCTCCACTGGCGTTGCGCGGGCACCGCCTTCCCCTGTCCCCCGGCCGGCCCCGCGTCGCGCACGGCCGGGTTCTGCTGGCGGGTGATGCCGCGTCACTGATCAACCCGCTGACCGGGGAGGGCATCTACTACGCGGTCCTCTCAGGCGCTTTGGCAGGCACCGCCGCCACGAGACCCGAGCCTGCGCACGCGTATCGCCGAGCCTTGCGACACCGCCTCGGCAGGCACTTCCGGCACACCGATCTGCTCGCCCGGTGCACCCGCCGGTCATGGCTGGTCGACATTGCCACCGCGGCAGCTCGCGACAACCGGCACGCCTTCGACAGCCTCGTCGAAATCGGCCTCGGAGCGGGCACACTCGACAGCCCCTTGGCCAAAGCGATGATCACCGCGGCAGCGCTCCGACGGCAAAAAATGCGCTGACAGGCGTCAAGATGTGTTTACCGGCCGACCGCCGGGGTAACTCCTGATCACAAGGACTGCCCCAGTCCCGGCGGTGTGAGTCTGTCCCTCCACTTGGGAGCCGTCATGGTGACCGACACCGGCAATCCGGCACTCGTGCAGCGAGCGGGGCAAGGTGACACCGCCACGTTCGCCGAACTGTACGACCGCACCTCGCAGGACGTGTTCAGGCTGGTCCACAGCATCCTGGGCGACGCGGGATCGGCCGAAGACGTCGCCCGCGAGGTGTATCCAGAGCTGTGGCGCACAGCGCCCGGCTACGACCCCGGCGACCCGATCACGTTGATGATGACCATGGCCTGCCGATACGCGCTCGAGCAGGTCCGAAATCGTCGACCTCGTGACAATGCACCAACACCAACATCGCGAGCCGAGTCTCGACCGCGGGAGGACGTACGATGACCGACTTAGCGCCGGTAACGCCGGAGACCTGTTCCTTCCGCTCGACCGACGCGGTGCTGCTGTTCAGCCGTCGTGCGCTGACCGCCATCCACCATGCCACCAGCCACGGACTGTTCACCCAGAGCGAAGCCTCCGCAATGGCGAACCGCGTACGCACTCTCACCGCCGAGGTACTGCTCTCGCTGACGACGGAATCCACTTCGGGCATCCATGCTCGTCTCACGCGGGAAGCCTCATGAGCTGGCAGATCCACGTCGCTCCCGGGCAGCGGTCCCCGCTGACGCCACTCACCCTGGTCTCCAACGAAGCGGGGAAGGTCCTGGACTTGTACTCGGACAGGGGTTACGACGTCGAAAGTGCCGCCGACGGCCGGGTACTGTTGCGCGGCCCTCGCGGCCGTCTCACGCTCACGGTGCCGCCGCGGTAGCGATGATCAGAGCAGATCGAGTGCACGCACGAGGAAGAAGCCGGCCACGCCCAGAACGACGACTCCGATGACGACGATCGTGATGATCGCGGGGATCCGCGACGGAATCGGTTGCGAATGCTACAAGCCGGACGTCTGCCCGGCATCCGGCGGAGTTTCCCCGGGTTGGACGGAGCCGCCCGGCTCCAGGTCGGGAACGTCTTGTGGTTCTGGTCCGGGAGTTGTCATGAGTCTCCTTCGATGGCGGTTTCGTCGCTACCAAGTGACGTTCTGAACGGATTCGTCGACACAGAGCCAGTCAAGGATTGTTTCGTATACGAGGTCGTGGTGGAGCAGGGCGAAGTGATTGAGCCCGCCGAGCCAGACGATCTCGGCTTCCTCGGTCAGTTCCCCGGCCACGACGGGCCTGACGAGCAGATCGCCGAGCAAACGACCCCAGGTACTTCCTTCCTGGCGTGACAGCGTCGCGGATACATACAATCGGCGGATTCCGGTGACAGGAAGGGGTTCAGCCTCCACCGAAGGCTGGGTGGAGGTGGCCCATTGCCGGTGATGCAGATAGCCGTGCGCGAGGTCTTGAATACCGTCGCTGCGCAGAGCGAACAGTTTGGTCAGCGGGGACGTCATCGAAGTCTTGCCAGACAGTGCCGCGAGCTGAGCGACGCGCCGTTCCAACGGCGCGCCGCTGTGCGGTGTGCCCAGACAAACCAGCCGCGTCACGGTGGAAAGCCACGAGACGTTCTTCTCTTGCGCCTGATACAGGGCACTCCGTGCCACGAGACCGCCCATCGAGTGTCCGACCAGAGCGATGTCGGTGACGGGTACCGGCCATGCGGCAATCAGCCCAGAGAGCAGTGCCACGAGGTCGTCGCCGTTCTCCGAGACGTGACGCCCGGAGTTGTACCGCACATACACCGGAGTGCTACCGAGATCACCTGACAGCCTGGCCCCGAAATCACCCTGCGGCGGAGATCCGCGGAACCAGCACAGTTCGGTCTCCACCAATCCGTGCAGGAGCACCACCATGCGACCGCTTGCCTCCGGGAAGGCCGCTCTGACAGAACGCCGGTCGAGGCCGATCGGTCGCCGCTCGACGCGGACGGTCATCCCGCGGCGACCCGCCGGCACCCGCGTGCCGAACATGCCGTCGGCGACGCCGGCAAGGTGGTGCCCGGTGGCCGATTCCAGAATCGAACCGGTCCAGTAATCCCGCGTGAACACGATGGGCAACCGGGAGGTATCCGGCGCCAGCGTGGCAACGACGTTCACGATCTCTCTCGCTATCGAGAGCACCTTCTTCATCACCGTGCTTCTTCCTCGGCCGCTGTCAGATGCCGGGCTCCGCGCCGGAGTTCGTCTTCGTAGAGCGAAGCGGCGCGCTGACGTCGCGCAGATGCCGCAGGACATGGCGATAGGTACCGAACAGTCCACATTGGGCGTAGTCGATCCCGTGCCTAGCGCAGAAATCGCGGACCAAGGGCTGCGCGCGACGCAGGTTGCCGCGCGGCATGCTCGGGAACAGGTGGTGCTCGATCTGGTAGTTCAGGCCGCCGAGGGCGAAATCGACCCACGGTCCGCCGCGGACGTTGCGGCTGGTGAGGACTTGCTTGCGGAGGAAGTCGAGTTTGGTCTTATCAGTGTAGGTGGGCATGCCCTTGTGCCCCGGAGCGAACGAACATCCCATGTAGACACCCCAGAGACCCTGGTGCACGGCGATGAACGCGAGTGCCACAGGCGGCGACATCACCAGGAAGACCGCACCCAGATAAACGGTGACGTGCGCGGCCATGAGCGCCGCCTCCACCCTGCGGTGTTTGACCTCGCCACGCCACACCGCTTGGATTCCCGCCCAATGCAGGCTGATTCCCTCCAGCGTCAGGAGCGGAAAGAACAGCCCCGCCTGATGCCGGGTGGTCCAGCGGACGAAACCGCTTTTGTCGCCCAGTTGCGCACGGGTGAAGGCGAGCAGCGGGATGTCGAGGTCAGGATCGTCGTCTTCGTGGTTGGGGTTCGCGTGATGCCGGGTGTGCTTGCCCATCCACCAGCCGTAACTCATGCCGACGATCGCGCCGAAGGCAGTGCCGATCCGGTCGTTGGCCCGTCCGGTGCGGAAGATTTGATTGTGTCCCGCGTCGTGGCCGAGGAACGCGATCTGAGCGAACAGCGCCGCGAAGAACACCGCGGTGGCGAGCTGCCACCACGAATCTCCCAGCGCTACGAACGTGACACACCCGCCGGCCAGAGTGAGCAGGGTGAGACTGATCTTGGCCGCGTAGTAGCCATATCTGCGGTCCAATAAGCCTTCGTGCCGGATCAGGCCGGCGAGATCGCGGAAAGTATCGCGTGCGTGGCTGTCGCGAATCGACGGTATCGCTGATGAGGTGACCATGGGCGCCCTTCCCGGACTTTGCGGTGCCGGGGCTGGGGCGACCGTGCAGATGAACGGTGGCGGCCGGCTGGTTGCTCAACCGACCACCACCGTGTTCGTTTACCCCCTCGAATACTCTTTCAACCGGCATCGACCTCGGAAAAGTCGTGATCGGAGACGGACTTCCCCGACGCCGGGCTCAGAGTTCGCTGTGATGCTCGATGAGCCAGGAGGCGACCCGGTGAAGTTTCACGTTGCTGGCCTGCGAGGACTCGACGAGCATGCGGAAAGCGTGAATCGCGTCGACACCGTGGCGCTGCATGAGGATGCCTTTCGCCATGCCGATGACGTCCCGGTGTTCCAGTGCGGCGTGCAGCCGCGCTTCGGTCTGCGCTCCGGCGAGCGCGATCGCCGCGTGCGTGGCGAACAGCTGACCGTCACGTTCGGTCTGGTCGCTGAACGCGTCGAGATCGTGGGAATAGAGGTTCAGCGAGCCCAGCGTCGTGCTGGTGTCGAACAGCCGGTAAGCCAGCATCGAACGCATACCGGTGGCCGCCGCGGCAGGCGCGAACTCGGGCCAGCGGCGCTCGACGGCAAGATCACCTGTGCGGTAGATCCGGTGCTCGCTGATGGCATCGACGCAGGGGCCCTGACCAGTGCGGTACTGCATGTGGTCGATCGTGACGACCACCTCCGCAGTGGGTGCCACCGTGCGGATCCGCTGACGCGGTTCGACCAGTGAGATCCCTGCGTGTTCGGCACCATCGACATGCTCCACAGCCGACTTGACGATCGCCTCCAGAGTCGAGTCGACATCCGGTGCGGCCTGCAACGCTCGCGCGATCACCATGAGGATCCGCCCCAGGTCATCATCGGCCCGGTGCTCGGATTCGGCCATGGTCAGCTCCCTGTGCGATGTGCCCGTTCCCGGCTCATCGGATAATTTCTCCGGGCGGACATCTCGAAACTAGAGTGCCCGCATCGTTTTGTCATCGTTTGACCTCGGTACCACGGATGGGACAAGGGACACTGATGTGATGGACGGCCTTGGCGCGACTCGGGACACCACCACCGCACACGACGCGGTATGGACGCCGGGAGCGGTGGCCAGACAACTCGGTATCGCACCCTCGACCCTCCGCAGCTGGCATCGCCGCTATGGCGTCCCCGCCGCCACCGGCGGCTCCGGGCCGCACCGCCGTTACAGCGAGCACGACCTCGCCGCGCTGACGCACATGCAGGAGTTGATCGCCGACGGTGTCGGCGTCCCCGCCGCGGCCCGCCTGGCCTTCCCCATGACGGGCACCTCCCCCGCGGTCGACGCTTTGGTCACCGCGGCACTGGACCTGGACGCCGACCTCCTGCTGACCATTCTCGACGCCCGGATAGCCAAGGATGGCGTGAGCGGCACATGGGAGCGCTGGTGCCGTCCCGCGCTGGCCGTGTTCGGCGGTCGCTTGGACAGTGGCAGAGAGCACGTCGGCGAGTGCATCGATGTGCTTCACCTTCTGGCGTGGGCGATCTCTGCCGCGTTGCAGAGCGTGCGTGGTTCCGCCTCCGAACTCGGGAACCCCACCGTGTTGTTGGCCTGCGTGCCCGGGGAGCATCACACCTTGCCGCTCGAGGCGCTGCGCGCCGTCCTCGCCGAGAACGCGATCCCGGCCCGCCTGCTCGGCACCGGTCTTCCCGCCACCGCAATCTCGCGGGCCCTCAAACGCACCGCCGAGCCCGCTGACGCACTGGTGCTGTGGTCCCAGCGTCCCGGCGCGACGCCCTTCTCGATCGCGCGGGCCTGCCAGGCACGCGGAACAAGCCTGTTCCTCGCCGGACCCGGCTGGACCTCGCCCGCCCCGAGCGGCCTTCCCCTGGTGAACAGCCTCGACGAAGCCGCCTCGGCCTTGAGGGCCTGCGCCTTGAGGCACGGAACAGATCAGCTGGAAACGACGCACAACCGATGCGGGGGCATCGGACGAAGGGCGATTTCCCTATCGCTCGCCACCGATCCGGCGTAGCCTGAAGTTTGCGTGAGATTGAGACCGCCAGCTCGCGTGAACGACGCGAAACCCGCAGCCCACTACTTTTTGGGCGATGCGGCGGCGAGTTCACCAGTGCGCGAACCGTGCGGTTCACCCGTTGCCCGTTTCGTCCCCCGCCCCCGGGAGACATAGCCATGCACGACCTGTCCGCGGCCGCATGCCGCCCCCAAGACACCTCCAGCGTCGCGAACTCTTCCGCGATCACACCGCCGAGCGGGCAACAGCTCCAAGTGTCGAGAACCCACCGAAATCCAGGCGTCGTGATCGTCACCGCGGCGGGGGAAATCGATCTCGCCACCGCAGGGCAGCTCGGAAAAGAGCTGTGGCAGGACCTTCCGGCGACCACGGTGCTCGACCTCACCGGCGTGAATTTCCTCGGCGCCGCCGGCCTGTGGGTGATCGAGTCGACCGCCGGTCGGGCGCGTGCCGAGCGCCGCCGGTTCGGCGTCGTCGCCGGCACGCACGTGGTCCAGCGCGTCCTGCACCTCTTCTCCGTGGAAACACGCGTCCCGCTCTACCTCCGCCTGGCGAACGCGATCAGGGAGCTGCCGGGCACACCGCTCCCGCCAGCCCATGGTGGACACTCCTAAACGTCACCGGCCAGCGTCAGTACTGCCCCGAACTACGTCTACCTGTACCAAACCGACCACCTTCGCGATGGCAAGTGGCGCTCGCTGGCCAACGCCAGGAACACTTGCGGCTACACCATCCGCACCCGCATGATCTGGGCCAGCTCCGCGATTTCGTCGAGGGCGTCGACGACCGTGACGTCAGCCTGTCCTCCGGCTGCTCGGATCTCTTCGGCGAGCTTCGACAGCGCAGGCTCGTGGCGTCCGGTGAGGAAGACGCGGGCGCCGCGCGCGGCGAACTCCGTGGCGACACCGCCGCCGATCGATCCACCGGCGCCGTAGATGAGCGCGTTCTTGTTCTCGAGGCTCATGGGGCGCCCCATCCGCGTAGGTCGTTCGTGGTGCTCGACCGTTGAGACGCAGAAGGTGACCGAAACCTATCGGGCCTCAGGAGATCATCAGCGGCAGACCGAATGCGGTGAACAGATGCGGTTCGAGAGTGATGATCTCGGCGACCTTCATCCTCGACCCGCAGCACGTCGAGAGCCTGTGGCGGGTAGATCCGGGTGCCGGGCCGACGAACGTACCCTACCGCCGCGGGGTCCCCGTTGACGCTGGTCGGGAAGTATTTCCACGCACCGAGGTAAGTTAATGAGGCAGGCCAGTACGGCTCCTTGAGCAGCTCGTCCATGACTCGGATGTCGCCGCTGCCGGTGGCCGCGGCCATGTAGTTCGGAGGCAATTTGCAACACCGTGGTCGGGTCGAGCGACACTGATGTTCATGACCGACGACACCACACCGCCCTCGTCTTCCCTCGGGGTTCCTGCCCCTCCGCCCGGCGTGTCAGTGCGGGTGGTGCCGTTGCGGAAATTGTCGCCGAAGACGATGTGATGGACCGCGGTCGTGATCGTGGTGCTGACCGCGGGCGCGGTGGTGGTGTTGTGGTGGCCGGCGACCACCGGGCTGAACGGGGCCGACCTCGTAAAAGCGCGACAGGAGGCGTTGAAGATCGGGCTGAGCATCGGAGTGGGCAGTGGCGGCGTGGTCGCGCTATATCTGGCGTGACGGGGGGCGGGCGGGGCCTAGGCTTGCGTCTGTGAGTTCCTCGCACACCAGCCAGTTGCATGTGGTCCGGCTACCCGGCCAGAGAGGACTGCGGGTGATCGGAGAGGTGGCCCCGTACACTTGGGACATTTGGCGCACCGCGCTGAAGCCGGTGGCCGTCGACGCCGTACCCGGCAAGCTGGACCTGGCCCGCCTGGCGTTCATCGACACCCACGGCACGACCCTCTTGCTCGACACGGCCCGACGCCGTTCCCACCCGGCATCTCTCACTCTCACCCGGCTACCGAAAATCCTGGTCAGGATGCTGCCCCTGCTGTGCACGCCCGAGACGGCGAAGATCCTCATCGACGAGCAGGCAACGTCATGAGCGTCCTCGCCGAGGCACCTGGTGCCGAACCGTTCGTGCATCCCGCCCTGTTCTATCGGGGATCCGGGGAATACCTGGCGGGCACGGTCCCCTTCGTCATGTCCGGGCTCGCCGCAGACGAACCCGTCGCCGTGGCCGTACCCGGGGAGAACCTCGCCCTGCTGAGTGCCGAACTGGGCCCCCATGCCGAACGAGTGCACCTGCTGGACATGGGCGTCGCCGGGCGGAACCCCGGCCGGATCATCCCTGGTGTGCTGCGCGCGTTCGCCGACGCCCATACCGGGCGGCGCGTCCGCATCATCGGCGAGCCCATCTGGCCGGGACGCACCGATCAGGAGTACCCCGCCTGCGTCCAGCACGAAGCGCTGATCAACCTCGCCTTCGCCGGATGCGATGTCACGATCCTCTGCCCCTACGACACGCAGAACCTCCCGGCGGCGGCGCTGGCCGACGCCGAAGCGACCCATCCGCTCCTCATCGACGACACCGGCCAGCGAGCAAGCACGGCCTACGACCCCGAGCGTGTCATCGCCGACTACAACCGGCGACTGACCGAACCCGCGGACGCCACCGCACTCTCCGTCGACGCCACCAACCTCGCCCAGGCCCGCGCACTCGCGCGTGCCCAGGCCGACCGGGCGGAGCTCTCGGACGGCCAGACGGACGACCTAGAACTTGTCGTCACCGAACTGATCACCAACAGCGTCGACCACGGCGGCGGGTCGGGCACGCTACGGATCTGGACGACCGACCAGCATCTCGTCTGCGAAGTCCACGACCGCGGCACCCTGACCGACCCCCTGGCCGGCCGGCGCCCCGCCACACCCGGCCAACTGCGCAACCGAGGCCTGCTGCTGGTCAATCACATGGCCGACCTCGTCCTCGTCCATACCGGTGTCCACGGCACAACCATGCGCGTTCATTTCCAGCTGTGAGCGGAGCGGTTTCGACTACAGAGCGTGTCATAAAACACGCTCTCAGTCTGACGGCGAGGGCGGTGGTTGCAGGTCGTGGCGATGCTCGACGAGCCACGTGGCGACCTGGTGCAGCTTCAGCCGGGTGACTTGAGTGGCCTCGACGAGCAGCCGGAACGCTTGCACGGGGTCGAGGTCATGCCGGGTCATCAAAATACCTTTGGCCATTCCGATGACGTCGTGCCGTTCGAGCGCCAAGTGCAGCCGGGCTTCGGTTTGGGCTCCGGCCAGCGCGACAGCGGCGTGGGAGGCGAACACCCTGCCATCCTGCTCGGTCTGATCGCTGAACGCGTCCACCCGGGTCGCGTAGAGATTGAGCGCACCAAGGGTCGTCTCACTGATGAACAACCGGTACGACAGCATCGACCGTATCCCGGTCTCGACGGCCGCAGGAGTGAAAGCGGGCCACCGGCCCTCATTGGTGAGGTCGCCGGTGCGGTAGACCTGGTGTTCGGCGATCGCGTCCAGGCACGGGCCCTGCCCGGCCCGATACTGCACCTCGTCGATGGTGACCACCACCGGATCCGTGGGCGCCACCGTCCGGATTCGGCGACGCCGCTCGACCAGGGAGATACCGGCGTGCTCGGCACCGGTGACATGGTCGACGGCGGTCTTGACGATCGCCGCGAGAGTCGTGTCGACGTCGGGTTCGGCCTGCAGCGTGCGCGCGATGTCGCCGAGCACCGCACCCAGCCCCTCACCCGCGAGGTTGTCAAGGTGTGACACAGCCACCTCACTCTGGTCGCTTGAGACCAGCGTAGCCACCGCGGAGAAGAACAAGCACCTCAAAGTCGACTTGTTACTCGGGCCCAGGGTTGTCACAGGACACCGTCAGGCCGGTTCGAGCGGGGGACGCCTCCTCTCGTCCGCCGATCACGGATATTCGCGCACTTCACCTGAATTCGGACCGAGTCCGAAATTGGTAAAGATGGAGAGCGCGTGAGTGATGCTGGTCAGACTGATCACACCCGGATAGGGCGTGATCCAGCCGGGTCCCGGCACGAAGAGTTCGATCCCGCGGACTGCGCAGGCTTTGCGGATGGCCGCGGGAAGGGCGATCGGCCGGTGGCTCCACAAAATGAGCGCGGCGGCGGGCTGGATGGTCCGGTGCAGCGCGTGGAGCAATGCGCTGATCGGCAGGTTGGCGCCAAAGCAGTGAACGGGTATGTGCCGATCACCCAGCGCCGCGCGCAGGGCTTCCAGGGGAAGGGTGTGGCGTTCGCCGGGCATGCAGGCCAACAGAACCGGTGGTCTACAGGGTGTTGCGGGACTGGGCGAACGAATCCGGTGCAGTGCGATGGTGATCGCCGAGGACAGCAGATGAACCACATCGACGCAGCGTTTGACGTGCTCGCTCGCGGAGTTCGCCGGGCGCGACCAGGGGCGGCCGGCACCACTGGTCCAGGTGGCGGCGACCCCAACGCGGGCGATATACGCCTCGAGGACGGCGACGAGGGTGTCGGCGTCCAGGCGTAACGCGGCGGCCACCAGTTCTGCCGAGTCGGCGTCGGGCGTGCCGGAGGTGCCTACCTGCTGGGCGGCGGAGGCGACGCTCATGCCTCTTTGGTGACGAGTTGCCGCATCCGCGCGAGGACGGTGAGTTCGGCCTTGCTGTAACGGCGATGCCGGCCGTGACCTCCCCCGGTGACCGGGAGCCGTAGCGGCGATGCCAGCTGCGCAGGGTCGAGGGCGGCATCCCGAGTAGCCGCGCGGCCGCGCCAGGTGTCCATGTCGTCTCGGCTGAAGGTGGGGAGCCGTTCGGGCTGGTGCCGACCCTCGGAGTCGTTGTCTCCGGCTTCCTGTGCGTGGTGATTGAGGTCTATGTCTTCGTGGTCCCCGGTGAAGCGATGACAAACGACGCAGAGGTTGCCAGCCTCGACTACGAGAAAGAGCGGGCGCTACCCTCCGTTAACGGCAGGCGGCTGCGATGTCGAACACGACAGCCGAGCATGCGAATGCCGGGCCTCTCGTCGTCAACAGGAAGGAATCGCTGGTGAGCGATGATGTCAGAGTTCCCGAGGACAGCCTGAGTGCTGTCCTCGGCGCGATCGCCCGAACACTGCAGGCCGAAACCGACGTCGAGGCGACACTCGCCGAGCCAGACGTCGCCGGTGCCGGTCGCGACCGTGGCCGAACCGCTCACCGACGACGCTTCGACGGAGCCGCTGCCGGTGCGCAGTTGCAGACCGGACAGGGTCGGCCCGAGCTTGATGGCGCCGGTGCCGGTGCGGACGATCGCCGAACATCGGGTGTTCCGCACCGGTGACCTCACCGCCGAAAACCGCTGGCCCGCGTTCACTCTCGACGCCGCGGCCACCGGGATCCGGTCGATGCTGGCCTACCGGCTGTTCATCATCAACACCACACTCGGGTCGCTGAACCTCTACTCCCCCAAGGTCGACGCCTTCAGCGACCAGACCGTCGAGGACGGCAGCGTGTTCGCCGCTCACGCCGCCATCGCCCTGATCGGCGCCCAGAACGAAGCCCGCCTCCACGCCGCCATGGAGAGCCGCGACATCATCGGCATGGCCAAAGGCATCCTCATGCTCCGTCACGGTCTCAACCCCCTCCAAGCCTTCCAGCTCCTGGTCGAAACCTCTCAGACCACCAACATGAAATTGCACCAGGTCGCCTTCTGGCTCGTCGAGCACTATCAGGAGCTGTAGAACTCGTTGCGGCGGCGGCCACCGCGGACGTGACGCGTAGCCACCACCACAGCTGGGTATGAGCACAACAGGTGACCGGCCGGTTAAGCAGCAGCCGGCTGGTTGCCGCCGCCGGAGATCAGGCACGTCCGCGTGCTCGCCAGTGACACGCGAAATCGAGGCTCGCGACATTCGCCGCGACCGAACAACGGCCCTGAACGGCAGGGGTTATTGTCTGCTCGCAGAGCTGGTGCCTCGCTCCCGATCCGGCGTTGACACTAGCGAGGACAAAATCATCGCTTGACACGCCCGTAGTCGACGGAAAGCGTGGAAAAGTAGCCTTTCTGCGCGGAACTTCTCACTATGCCGGAAAGTGGGGTGACAAGGTTGAAAATACCGTCTCTGTCGACTATTTCACGCCCATCCTTCTGTGCCTATTCTGTGTGAGGCTGAACGGATTGCCGTTGCCGACGGAAGGGACTGGCTGTGTCTCACCCTGAACATGGAGGCTGGGATGAGGCTGACCGATGATCACATCGCGCTGCTGGGCGTGGACGGGATGACGGTATCGGCGACGGCGAACAGGACAGCGGAGCTGGCATGGTCGTCCGACGAGGCCAGTGCCCGGCTCGACGACGAGCAGTTCACCTTCGGCGAAGGCCCCGTGATCGACGCCATCGACACCGGCGCACCGGTACTGTGCTCTTCCTTGGACGTGACCGGGCGCTGGCCCGGTTTCACCGCCGCCGCCCTGAAAAGGGACGTGCACGCTGTCTTCGCGTTCCCGGTGATGCTCGGCGCGATCAGCATCGGCGCACTGATGTGTCATCGGCGTGCGGCCGGGTCGATGGACAAAGCCGCGGTGACCACGGCACTGGCGCTGGCCGATTCCCTCACTCCGGCGTTGTTGACCAATCCGGACGACTCGGAGGCGGAAGTGTGGTCGCAGCAGCTCCATCGTGCCGAGATCCACCAGGCCGCCGGGTTCATCAGCGTGTACTTGGACGTTTCGCTGGTCGAGGCACTGTCCAGGCTGCGGGCCCACGCGCTCAGTCAGGAACGACCGATCGTCGAAGTGGCACGAGACGTTGTCGCCAGGCGCCTCAAGCTGCCACGGGACCTCCACCATTCTTGACCGGCACGAAGCCAGGACAAAGAAACGGCCACGGGCCGAGCGAGGATCTTGAGATGGTGAACCGGGAAGAACGTTTGGCCGCCACGTTCGTCGAACTCGCCGACACCCTGGTGAGCGACTTCGATCTCGTCGAACTGCTCGACCTTCTCGCGATCCGGTGCACGGAACTGCTGAGTGTTTCGGCCGCGGCGTTACTGCTCGCGCCCCCCGGGACCGAGCTCCGTCCGATAGCCTCGTCGGATTCGGGCCACCCGCTGTCCGATCTGCTGGCCGTAGCCCAGCACGACGGCCCGGCCTGGCAAAGCCATCGCGACGTGATCAGCGTCGGCCCGATCGACCTGGACAGGGCGCGCTCGCGGTGGTCCGATTTCGCCGAGGCCGCCGAGCGGGCAGGCTACCGGGAGATGTGCGCCGTCCCGCTGCGTCTGCGTGACGAGGTCCTGGGTGCACTGCTCCTGCTGAACGTCGAGTCCGGGACGGTGTCGGCGAGCGACGTCCGGCTGGCGCAGGCGCTCGCCGACGCCGCGACGATCGGGATCCTGCACGAACGAGTCATGCGGCAGCAAGTCGATCTCGTCACTCAACTGCACACCGCCCTGCAAAGCCGGATCCTGATCGAACAGGCAAAGGGGATCCTCGCCGCCCGAAGCGACACGAGTGTGGACCAGGCTTTCGAGACGATGCGCGGTCACGCCCGGCGCCACCGCCGCCGCATCAGCGAAGTCGCCCGCCACGTCGTCGACACCAGCGGCGCACTGCCGGCTCCTGCGAATTTCCCGGTCTCAACTTCGTCCAAGCCGATCACCGGGAAACCGCTTCGTCGCAAGAGGCCGTGACAGGGTTTTGTGAGTGCCGCTGCTCGATGCGCCGACGGGGTTTGTGCACTTGCCGAGGTACACTCTTGTCCGGAACACGATTAAGCTGATTGTGCTTCCGGACCCTGCCGGTTCAAGCAGCGTGCTGGCAGGGCCCTCCAGAGTCACCTTGCGAGACCCGATCAGGCGTCGTCGAACGACGCGAAGCTGATGCAGCGGCCCGACACTTACTACGCCTGCCCGGGCGCCGAGTATCCGGCCCCAATACCTCTCGAAGGGCTCCTCCCCGCGTTTCCGCGAGAAAGAGCCCTTCGTTCCGGTTTCTAGCTCTTGGGACTTTTCGTCTTCGCCGCGGCTTTGTTCTTGACCGATTTGGCCTTGCCCTTGACCGTCCCGACAGCGTCCTGGACAGGCGAGTACGTCCCGTACAGCGCGGGATCGGGCTTGGGAGCGGTGCCCGGGCCACCGAGCGGCGCGGGGTCGGTCAAGTACTCGATCTCCTCGCCGCGGAAGCTCCAATCACCGTTGGCACCGTCCATACCGTCAGAAAGACGCCAGACGGTGTTGTTGTGCTCTTGGTTCTCTTCGTCGAACAACGCGTCCGGGACGATCGCACCCTCGAGGCCGTCGGCTTCGAGTTCTTCGATGGCGGCGAGCCATTGCTTCTGGTGGACGGTGTCGCGGGCGAGGTTGAACTGCAGCATCGCCTTCACACCGGGATCGTCGGTCATGTTGTACAACCGCGCCGTCTGCAACCTGCCCTGCGCCTCGGCCGCGGCGTTCGCCCGGAAGTCGGCGAGCAGGTTCCCGCTCGCCACGATGTAAGCACCGTTCCACGGCACACCCTGGCTGTTGCCCAGCATCGCGCCGCCACCGGCGACGATCGCCTGTTGCGGGTCCATTCCGCCGAGGATCGCCGCCGTCACCGGGTCCTTGGCCGCTTCGGCGGTCGCGGTGGCGGGGGCGCCTTCCAGCAGTCGGGCGACCATGGTGGCGAGCATTTCGACGTGCCCGATCTCCTCGGTCGCGGTGTCCATGATCAGGTCCTTGTACTTACCCTCGATCCGGCAGTTCCAGCCCTGGAACAGATACTGCATGGTCACGGTCATCTCACCGTAGGCGCCACCGATGAGTTCCTGCAGCTTCCGGGCGTACACCGCGTCCGGTTTCTCGGGTTTGGCTTCGAACTGAAGTAATTTGTTATGGCGAAACACGTGCATCCTCCAAAAGGGATAGTCAGCGGGAATCCGCGATGGGAGCCTTGCCGCCGGACACCGGTATGAGACCCAAGGCGATCATCCCGAGACCGAGGCCGAGGTGCAGCCAGTTGTCGGCACTGTTGACCGGGACGAAATTCGCCGTTGACCCATGGTCGATGAGCAGGCCGTACACCCACAGCACGAGATAGATCACTCCCCCGGCGACGAGGAACGTCTTCGCTCCACCCGGCTTGCGCGCCATGAGCAGGCCGGCCACGCCGAACGCCAGGTGGACGATGTTGTGCAGGATCGACACCTGGAAGACGCCGAGAAGCAAAGCGCCGGACTCGTGCCCGGCACCCATGATCTGGTCGTAGTTCGAGGTGATTCCAGGAATGAAGCCGAGTACGCCGACAAGCAGGAAGACCGCACCTACGGTCAACGCAAAGAGCTGACGAGGACTCCGCCGGACCGCAGTCGGTGTCGCTGTCATGGTGTTTCCTCCGGTATTCGTGGAAACGGACGGAATGCGCACCCGTCAGAGGTTCCGGGACGGTGTTCTCCAGCCTGGAACCGGGCGCACGTGACGTCGAGTACCCCCACTTCGACCGCTTACACCGGGCTATCAAAAGAAGTGTGAATAGCTAAAGCCGACAGCCCATCGGACCTGCAGATCACGGCGACGTCGCGGCATCAGGTCGTCCGGCGGTGGCTGACGCGCTCGGCTGTTCAAGACCTGAAGAGTCAGCGATGAGCTGTCGCTCCACGGTTGCACAAGCCAGTAGCGGGAACCTGGGAGACAGTGCGAACCATTGGTGTTTCGAGGAGGCGTGGAGATGGTGAAAACCTGGGAAATCGACCAGCGTTGCACAAAACTAACGGTCGCTCCGTCCGCGTGCGCATGGGCATTGCGCGGTCACCGATGACCACGACCACTGCTCAGCAGTCGCTCTGGCTGCACACCGTTCCCACCGCACCCGAACACCCGGTGCTCGCTAACAGGCTTCAAGCTGACGTGGCCGTGATCGAGGCCGGTATCGCCAGGCTGACCACCGCTTTACTGCTCGCGCGCCGAGGTGTGGACGTGGTCGTCATCGAAGCCGAACAAGTAGGGGCGGGAGCCAGCGGCAACAACACCGCGAAAGTCACCGCGCTGCAGTCCACCATGTACTCCACTCTTGAACGACGTCACAGTTCGGCCGTGGCAGCGGACTACGCCACTGCGGCTACCGCCGGTGTCGATGGATGACACGTCGCGCTCATCACCAGGAACAAGTCGCACCGGGGTGACTGTGGGGCGCTGTTCGGTGCCAGCCTTTTATGCTGAGGGATAGTCACGGAGGACGGGTGCGGGGAGGTTGGATGGTGGAGAGTCGACGTCAGCGGATGAACGCCTTGCTTGCCGACGACCGCACCGCCCGTTCGGGTTCGGTGGTCAGCCTGGTCTGTGGCCGCTGCGTGCTGGAGTTGTCGGTGTCCGGGGCAGGTGCCACCGTGCTGAGCGTTCTGTCCGGGCGCGAGGCCAACGGAAACGGGGACGGCGCGCCGAGTCGTGGACTAGTGCACGCGACGAATCGCGTGAGCGCCGGCCTGGAAGACCTGCAACTCACCGTCGGGGAAGGCCCTTGCCTGGACGCTTTCGCGTCCGGGGGGCCAGTGCTGGTTCCCAATTTGGCGACCGCGATCGCCCGATGGCCGGCGTTCACCCCCGCGGCATGCGAACTGGGCGCAGCGGCTGTGTTCTCCTTCCCGCTGCAGGTCGGAGCGGCCCGGCTGGGTTCGCTGGATCTCTATCGCGACACGGTCGGTCCGCTCAGCAAGGAAGAGCTGACCGATGCACTGATCTTGAGCGACCTGGCGACTCAAGGGGTGATCGCCGACCTGGCGGGTCACAGCGCCGAGGACGTGAGCTGGCTTGCGGACCCGTATACAGAGGTGTATCAGGCGGCGGGCATGGTTCAGGTGCAGCTGGGGTCGACCACTGAGGTAGCGCTTATGCGGCTGCGAAGTTACGCGTTCGCCCACGATGTCCCCCTGGCAGAGGTCGCGCTGCAGGTCGTGAAGCGTTCGCTGCTCTTCACCGAGACCGACGACGGCAATGACACGAGTAACGAAAGGGCGACGTGATGAGCACGAGACGAGACGAGCGGCTCGCGAGCACGTTCGTATCGCTGGCCGACACGCTGGTCGCCGACTTCGACGTGCTTGACTTCCTCATCATGCTCACCGAACGGGCCGTCGAATTGCTTGATGTCGACGCCGCGGGGGTGATCCTGTCGGATCAGCGCGGAGGCTGGCGGCCGACAGCGGGGTCCTCCGAACGCGCCGAGCTGGTCGAAGTGTTCGCTGCGCAGACCCTGGAAGGACCTTGTCTGGACTGCGTCCGGACCGGTATGCCGGTGGCCAGCGCGAACCTGGCGGCCGAATCCGGCCGGTGGGCGCGATTCGCCCCGGTGGCGTTGAGTGCCGGTTTCCGCGCGGCGTGCGCGGTCCCGATGCGGCTGCGCGACGATGTCATCGGAGCTCTGACACTACTGAGCATCAACCCGGTGGCTATCGATGACGCCAGCATCGTCCTGGGCCGGGCATTGGCCGACGTGGCGACCATCGGGATCCTGCAACAACGCGCTATCCGCCACGACGAAGTCGTCTTCGAGCAACTCCAAGCCGCTCTGCACCATCGCACCGTCGTAGAGCAGGCCAAAGGTGTCCTTGCACAATCCGGAGGTGTGGACATGCACCAAGCCTTCCTGGCACTACGGGGCTATGCCCATGCCCACCATCGGCGCCTCTCCGACGTCGCCGGCGACGTGGCCAAGAACATCCTCGACCCCCATGCCCTTCTGACCGGATCAGCAGATTCGCGTCCGTCCTGAGGCGAGTGCGGGTCAAACCCTTCCGATTCGAAGAGGCGCTGTCCTACCCCCGCGGGCCGCAGGCCCTGTTCCGAGGTCGCGGTCTTGTTGGCGTTGCTGACGACCCAGCCGGCCACGTCATGCAGTTTCATGTTGGTGCTGGGAGGTCTCGACCAGCAGCGCGAACGCAACCTCATCGGTGCAGCGGTGACGCTGCATGACAAGGCCCTTGGCGGTACCGATCACGTCGCGAGACCCCAGAGCAGTCCGCAGCTGGGCTTGTTCCTGGGAGGCAATCAGCGCGATCGCGGTGTGCGCGGCGAACAGTTCGCCGATCTCCACGGCGGCCGCGTCGAACGCGTCCTTCTCAGCGTGGTAACGGTTCAACGCGCCCGCCGTACGGCCGCTGGTAAACAGCCTGTACCCGAGAACTGAACGCACGCCCAGGTCGCTGGCCGCCGCGCCGAAGACCGGCCAGCGGCGATCATCGCCCAAGTCGTTCGTGCGGTAGGTGTGGCCGTCGAGAATCGCATCAAGACACGGTCCCTCACCGGACTCCTTCTGCAGCTCGTCGAGCCGGGTCACCGCCGGGCCGGTCTGGGCAACCGTTCGCAATCGGCCATCCTCGATCAACGACACCCCCGCTTGCTCGACTCCCGGCACCGAGGCAGCGGCCACGGTGACGATGAACTCGACAGTGCGCTGCAGGTCTGGCTCGACCGCGAGTTCCCAGGCGACTTCGTTGAGAGTCTGCGTGATAACCGCGCTGCTCGAACAACATCAGAGCTTCTTCGAGCACCCGCAACCGGGTGCCCTCAAGGACGATGGGCGGCTACAGACCCCGGGAATGGCTCACGCCCCACGCTACCAACCAGCAACTCCCGGTCCCACACACTCCGCGTGCTAACGAACCGCCGCCGTCTACGCCACCTGTCACCGCCCGAACCAGCCATGGACAGGTACTCGAGGTAACGGTGCAGAGCACTTCGATCACTGCAATCGACGGCCGAGCAAATGGAACGGTTGATCTACATCGTCACCGCCGCCCTGAGGCGGGTAGCAGGCGCCGAGCACGCCGGGATCTCATTGCTCGACGAGCACGGGCCCGGATCGTCACCCAAGCGGGGAGGTAGAGAGCAGAATCGATGAGGTGCGGTACCGCACCGGGCAGGGCCCGTGCATGGACGCGATCTCCGAACACGAGATCTTCCGCACTGGCGACGGTTACCGCCGAATCTCGCTGGCCTGTGTTCACCTCGGAGACCGCGAAGTGGGCTGCACCCACCTGCTCTTCTGAGGAGCCGACAGCCGCTCAGGGCACGGTGGCCGGGTCGAGAGGGACGACGGCGGCCAGGCCGAGCAGGGTGAGCTTGCGCCGAACCGGATCGGAGCCTAGGACTCGCAGGGGCCGGTGTTCAGCCGCGCAACGGCCGGCCAGCGCCAGGAGCGGCACCACGGCCTCCATCGACAGGTACGTCACTTTCGACAGATCCACCGTCACACCGCCGGGCGCACGCAGGACCGGGGCGAGCAGGTCTCGCGCCGCCGGGCCATTGATGAGGTCACCGGCGGCTGAGACGATCAAGGGCGCCGGTGACGCGGTGGGGATGTTCCGCAGATCCGAGTCGGTACTCATCTGCCTGTTTACGTCGTTTCCCTGCTGGCCGTCGTTACCGCAAATACACCGATGTCACCTGTTTGTGCCGTCCACCGGCCGACGTGGCGGGGCCAGGTGGGCGAGTTTAAGGGTGACATGCCGTGAGGTATTCAGATGGAGTGCTGCAACGACCCGTATCGACTCGATGTCCTGGTGAGACGTCTGGACCTCCTCATGGAGGAGGTAAGGAGGTGGTGGTGATGTCCAGTCCCGGCAAACTTGCCGGTGACGGTCTCGGCGCCGTGCTGGGCGCGATCGCGCGGACGCTGCAGGCCGAACCCGACGTCGCCACAACCCTGACCGCGATTGTCGCCGCCGCCTTGAAGCAGGTGACCGGCGCAGACTACGCCGGAATTTCCCTGATCGAACACGGTAAGATCCGGACCGTCGCCCCCACCGACGCGGTGGTCACCCGCATCGACGAGATGCAATACCGGACCGGCCAGGGCCCGTGCGTGAACGCGATCGCCGAGCACGAGATCTTCCGCACCGGCGACCTCACCGCCGAAACCCGCTGGCCGAAGTTCACGCCCGCGGCTGCCGACACCGGGATGCGGTCGATGTTGGCCTACCGGCTGTTCGTCAGCGACACCACCCTCGGCTCACTCAACCTCTACTCCCGCACCGTCCACGCCTTCAGCGACCAAACCGAACGCGACGGCAGCGTGTTCGCCTCCCACGCCGCGATCGCCCTGACCGGCGCCCAGACCGAAGCCGGACTGCACATCGCACTCGAGCACCGCGACACCATCGGCATGGCCAAAGGAATCCTGATGCAATGTCACGGCATCGACTCGCTACGGGCCTTCCAGATGCTCGTCGAGACCTCCCAGGCCAGCAACATGAAACTCCACCAGGTCGCCGCCTGGCTCGTCGAACACCATCAGGAACTATGGCTGCGCGGTGATACCTGATCACACCGGTCGGCGATCTCCCGGGAGCATGTCACTCACCGAACACGTCCTGTTACAGAAACGGCCGCTGGAACGACATAGCGAGGCAGAACAGAAAAGGGGGCGGAGCCGGATGAGTGTTGATCGGGATGTTCAGCTGAGCTGGGAGCCCCGGACGGTGGCGATCGACGACAGCCGCGGCGCCCCTCTGGGGACGATGGCCTACCCCGGCATTACGTTCACCCGCCTCCATCGCGAGTACCTCGTCCACAAGACCTGGCTGCCGGTCGGTGACGACGAGCCCACCTTCTCTGACGACGAGGCACTGATCACCGCACTGCGCAACGCCTGGCGCTGGACCACCTCCGCCGCCCGAAACCTCTGACCATGCAGCGGCCAGAGCGAGATTTCCGATAATCGCGATCATCCATCGCGGTAGTCAGGCTGTCGACCAGATGCGGCCGCCGGACGGGCGAGAAACCGATCCCAGCCGATTGTCAGACGTTCGTCGCCTCGAGCACGATCTCGTTCCGAGGTGTGACTTCGACTTGCGGAGGACGGAACGCAGATCCCCCCGCGACACGTCGTTCTCGGCGCCCTTGTCCCGCCACGGGCGCAATACGCAGTGAACGCCACCACTCCGGCACCTCCGATCGCGGCCGTGGCGGCTGTTCGTGTTGTCGTCATTCCTCTGTCTTTACTCGGGTTCACTCGAGGGCCTCGATCAGCCGGGCGGTGGTGGGGTACGGATCTCGTCGGGCATGGAACCGCCGGGGAAATCGGCCGCGATGCCCAGGTCTTCCGCGTAGTCGAGGCTGTCCGGGCGTGTCTCGTCCGCACTCTCCTCCCGGTCACGGTCCGTGGCCTCAGCCACCTCGTCGACGTCCGGGCGTTCCTCGGCCAGCCGCTCGCCGAGTGGAGCGGGGTGCGCTTGTTCCCACGGGGTCATGCCATGTTTCGTCACACCGTTCCAGTGCTCCGGCGGATCCATTCCCTCTTCGAGCGGGTCGACGTGCAGGCGGTCTTCGTCGAGATCCTCGGCACTGCTCAAGGCCGCTGGATCGGTCTCGACCTGATCGGGAGCGCCCGTGTCCTGAGGGGCGGCGTAGGCCTGGTCATGCTCGGACATGGTTCACCTTTCTTGGTGCGCGGATCATCGGCCGAGGGCGTCACGAATGGCGTCGCGGGCCCGATCCATGATCGCGATAGGCGGGCCGAGCAGGAGGTTCGCCGTCGCGCTCTCCACCCCGGGATGGGGGCGGGTCGGCGCGATCGCCTCTGCCACTCGGACGGTCGCGGCCATGGCACGCAGACGATCCGACCCGTGCGCCGCCCGCAGTAGCGGGAACTCTTCCTTCTCTTCGTGTTCGGCGTGAGCGAGAACGTCCTCCCGCAGTTGGACCAGCAGGGTGTCGAAGCCCTCAGCTTCCGGACCCATCTCGGTCAGGGTGACCAGCAACCGCTTGGCACGGTGTTCCTCGCCGATACGGGCTTCCACGACGTGCTCCCCACCTTGGAGATCACGCACCTCGGGGTGGACCACTTCCTCTTCGGCGGTCTCGTGCACCGCGAGCAGCCGGACCAGGTCTTGGAACAGATCCCGGCGCCGGCCCCCCTCGGCGGTCTCCAGTTCAGCGAACAAGGTCCGGATTTCGTCGTGCTGGCGGTGAAGCAGCGCGATCACATCTTCGTTTTCGTTGTAGGCCATGGTTTTTGCCTCTTCTCCGGTGTGCGGTGTTCGGTGGCCGATGGGTTCCCGTTTCTCCCTGCTTCACACCTCACCGCGGAACGTGTGAGAACCAAGAAGCCGGGTACACGTCTGCGACGTCCCCGGAAGAACAGGTAGCGCGATGACCCAGACGCCGGCACGTGGTGTGAAGCCGGGAGTCTCGGCTATCCACTCGTAGAAGCGCCCGAGCACGAGCGGGCCTCTGCGGAGCACCACGCTTTCGGCAACGTCGCGAGTGTCCACTCTGGACTCGACGGCGCCCTGCAGAGTGCCACGACCACCTCGCGCACTGATGCGCGCCGCAGAACGAGTGGGACCTCGTGATCGTCGGCGCCGATCCGGCGGGTCATCGGCGGCGATCACAGCCTTGCAGGCCACCCCCTCCGCATCTCCGATCGTCAACCACACCAGCCAACGTTCCATCGATCGATCTGCCACGAAATGCTACCGCCTCCCCAAAGCCTTGCATGGACACGCTGACCACCGAAGTCCATCACGTCATACAACCCCTGCCCCTTATTCGACAGCCTGAGAGCCACGCCGTTGTACCACAATGGCGTGTTGTCCTGCGTGATGCACTGATAGATCTCTTGTTTCGCAGCAACCTCTCGTGTCGCAATCGAAGCCGGCCCCCGCAGAGTTGACTCGCTGGAGTCCTTGAGATCGGCACCATTGATGATGACTGGCGTATCCACAATTTCGACCGCCGATGCTTCAATTCCACTGAGGCATAGGGCAACGGTGATGCCGCACACGATCCCAACAACCTTGGCGTTTATCGAAAATGACATGTCGTTCTCCTTCACGTTCCACTGCCTCCAAATGAAGACGAACCATGTCTAGCGCGACGTATCCCAGTGAGGACAAGGTAAATCTTCGGTGAGTCTCTCCTCACCAGGCTCAGTTCCTGCACTTCGCAGGGGATCATTCACGAGAGTCGGAGAGTTCGAACCCACTTCCGCAGGCCGGTCGCGCCAGGCTCGGTTCGAGGAAGCACTAACCACTCCAGCCGGGCGCACGAATAGCAGCCCAGATGCATCACGTTTCGCGAAAATCAGCCTGCCGGACCGGGGACTCAGTCAGAGGGACGGTCCACTGGGACGAGTACTCTTTCCAGGAGTGCGGCGGTTTCGTCGTCTAGCTCGACGTCGAGCGCAGCAGCGAGACCGTTCAGCTTGTCCGCAGCATCCTTCACCGCAGCGAGGTTTCCTGCCCGATACTCCACACGCAAGAGATCCCGATAAAGGAGTTCGCTGACCGGTTCGACAGCAAGGCCTCGCAGGATCGCACGGCGACACGCGGTCAGGTTGCCGTCTTCCTGGTAGACAACGAACAGCGTGTGGGCGACGTCGACGATGGTGTCGATCATCTCGCGCTGAAACCATGAACTCCAGGCATACCGGCCCTGAGCGACGTTGCCGAAGGGCATACCTGTGACCAGGTCCAGGGCAACTTGTAAATGACGTCGACGGTTTGCAGGATCCTGATCGAAGCCCAAGTGAACGAGCTGCCGGAAACTTCGCCAGTCGTTGGCCATCGTGTCCGAGAGCCGATATCCGCCACCGTTGGCCTCGACGTTCGGTAGGTAGAGGTCGCCGTCGTGATCGCGGCCGAGCCAAGTTCGCAGGCGCGAGATATAGCCCTGCCGAGTCGAGGCGGACCAAGGCTGAGTGTCTGTCCCTAGTTGACGGGAGATCTCGTCCGCTGTAGCTCCGGGGTGAAGCAAGAGGAAGGCTGCGAGTTCGGTCAACCGGTTGACTTTCTTGCCTTCGACCTTCGTAAGGTCCACTCCGTGTAGGCAGACGGGGCCGAGGAGTCGGAGTTCGGGGCCAGCGAACTGCTCGTGTTCAGAGGCCTCCCAGGCACCTACGACAAGCTCAACAGGTTCCGGTAGCTCGTCAGATTCGGGTGGAACGTTTCGATAGTCATCAGCGGGTGCCTGCTCGAAGGTGTCTGCGGCCGTGAGCGCGGCGACGAGTTCTTCAGCCTGTTCGGAGGTGAGGCGCTGGAGGTCGACATCGAGGTCCAACACGTCGACAGGTGTCGGGCGCCTGGAGACGTCGAGTTGCCAGGCGCCAGGAAGCGGGGCCGACGAGACGACGGCGGTCCGGCCGGTCCCTCGTCCGCCGATAAGCTCCAGCTTTGCAAGCCGTTCTTGCTGCTCGGTGTTTAATGAAGCAGCTGACAAGACGATCTCGGACGCCGAGCTGGTGCGGTGCTCAAGGCCGTCAATTGCTTCGTCAAGGGTTTCGACGAACTGCAGACGGCCTGAGTTGTATGCAGCGGTGGATTCGCCGAAGCCGACAAGCATGACGGTGAGGCCCTCTGCCCAGGTCGACGCTGACAACTCCCAGGCCATCGCCAGGAGAACCGCTTCGACCTCGTCGACCGGACCCGTGAGCGCCAGGGCGCGGATCTCCAGGAGGTTCACCAGCACCAGGTCCCGACGAAGATCGTGGCCCAGTGAAACCAGAGCTGGATAGGGCGCGAGCCCATCGTTGTTCACCAGTTCGGTCGAGGTATCCAACTGCCAGACGTTCTCAGACACCGTCGCGAAAGGTTTAAGCGCTTCTCCCGGCTGCTGTGGATGCAGTACAACTCCCCGCGAGCCGACGATTGCGGAACGGATCGCTGGCTGGCCTCGCCCGACCTGGCTGGCATGTTGTGCCAGAGCGCGTAAGGAGCTATCGAGCATCTCGGCAGTTGCCGGTTCTTCGACTTTCCGAAGTGAGGTTTCCAGATCGCTGGAAGTGGCTGGTCGCCGGATTCGGTGTCCTGGTCGCCGACGTCGTTGAGCGATCATTCTGCGCCGGGCGAGTGTAGTGAGGATGCCAGCGGCGAGAAGCCCGCCAAGCCCGGCAGCGACAAGGGGCACGATGCTGTCTTCGCTATCGAGAGCAACCTCGACGGGCGCTGGAGCTGGGGCCGGAACTCGCTGGGGCGGGGACGAGTTCGGCTCCGGTGTCCGGGAGACAGGGGGCGCCGTGGCAGGACCTGTTCCGGGCCTGCAGTCCTGTGTGGAAACCCGAGCGGAGACCGCGCCTGCAGGCGCGGCTCCCCCACCGTTGGCAGGCTTGCCCGGCCTCGGCAGTTGGAGGACATCTCCAGGATGGATGAGATTCGGATCCTCCAAGGTCCGTCCTCCAGGTTGTTGCCGCCCCTGGTTGAGGTGATAGATGTCGATGTACCGAGCTGCTGAGTTGAGGTACTTCTGAGCGATCTTTGTGAGCGTGTCGCCTTCGCCAATGACGACTTCGACACACTGCGGTCCCGGTGGCAACACGAGATGCCAGCCCGGCTTGATCAAATCCACGCTCCGGAGAGCCTCCCCGTCAGCCTGGCGCCGACCGTGGTTCAGGTCGAAGATCTCCTGGTAGCGGTTCTCGTCGCCGAGCTGCCCGGCAGCGATGCTCATCAGCGAGTCGCCGGGAACGACCGTGTATCCGCCTGCGGCCGGAGTCTCGCCGCTCTCGCCGCTGGAAGCGGGCCGGTGAACTCGCTGATCAGAGACCTGCGGAGCAGCGATGGAAGCCGAGCCTACGACCACAGGCTGCAACGCTTCCGCAGCAGTCGTGCCGACCACCAATCCGAAGAGAATCCCAGCCACGAGTCGTTGAGCCCAGCGGAATCCAGGCAGCCGCGGCGCGGCCACGCCACGCACGAAGGCGATGCATTCGAGCACGACGGCGACAACGAGTTGAAACCACGCGACTACCCCTGCAACCGTCATCACGAGAAGGAACACACCGCCGGTGTCCCGCTCGGTGAACCAGCCGACGACTTCTTGGAGAGCTGAAACGTGGTCGGGCAGGAATACCGTCCTGAACGTCCACAGGAGAAGCGGCGGCCCGACAAGTATCAACGCCAGGCCAAGGATGCCGAGGAGGATTCGCACCCGCCTTCTCATCACGGCGCTCCTATCCGTCGGAAAGCAGATCGGCGGTGCCATGGCCGCGCACAGAGAACTCCGAGATCCCCACGATGCCGAGGAAGATCGTGGTCCTGATGACGACGGTATCGACGATGATCCGATTTCCTTGCACGGCAACGGTTCCGGTGGTACCCGCTGCCGCGATGTAGCTCTCGGCCTGGACGATGGCTTGCTGCGGGTCGACGTCAGCGGGTTCGCCTGTGGCGAGAGCCTGCACGCGGAGTGCCTGCCCGGCGGCCCGCGCAGCCTCTTCGGCGATCGCTGTCGCATCCGAATGCGCTTGGGCTTTGCGGCTGCCGTCGACCGCCCATCCGATCGCGATGATCACGGCGATGCTCACCCCCACCAGCCACACGGAGACGGATCCGCCTTCCCCGCGCAGAAGTCTCCGGCAGTTCATCGGCGGGCTCCGTAGCGATCGATCGGTGACCGGAACTCGGAAACAGCGAGTCTCGAGCCCGGGATCATGAGGTCGCGGAATGTGACCTCGCAGGTCACGGTGGCGATCACGTAGCCGGTCTCGCCCAGCGGCTTCGCGAAGTCTCGAGCGTCGACAGCGATGTGGAGGTTGTCGCAGTTCAAGCCCTGCTGGGCGATGACGGCTTGCGCGCGAGTCTCGGCTGCCGCCGCCGCGGCCTCCCCGTCACGGGCTATGGAAGCTGATCGCGCGGCAGAGCGGGCTGCCTCGTCGACCGCGGATTCCGCAGTAATGACCCGCATCCCGATCAGCGCGAGTCCGAAGAGGATGATCAACGCCGATACGCCGATGGCAACTTCGACGTTCACATCGCCGCTGTCTCCGCGAAACGCGCGCTTCACGGCGCCAACTGTTCGATTGGCGCAGAAGCACGCTGGCTCACCGAGAATCGAGCGAACGGCAAGAGTGAAGCGGCATCGGCTGTGACGACGACCGTGACGTTCCGTCCATCGATCGAGGCTTCGGCATTCACATTGGACAGCCAACTGCCAGTCACACGGCCGACGTAATCCTGTGCGCGCTGCTCGGCGGCCGCGACGTCGACCGGCGGCAGACGCGCGACGTTGACGCCGTCCCGCGCTGCCTCCAAAGCCACATTACGGCCCAAGAAGAGCACGACGAGCTGCAAGACGACCCAGGTGACCAGGAGCAGCGCTCCAAGACCGAGAACCGCCGACACGTTCTCGTCGCCACGATCGCCGCTTACCTCTGTAACACGGCGTCGGAGGTTCATTGCCCGCCGATCAGTGGAAGCTTGCCGTCCACGAATGCTGTGACCGCACCGGCGATCGCCGTGGCGAGCACGAGTCCGAGCACGGCGTAGAAGGCTTTGGTGATGTTCTCGTCTCCGCGTTCGCCCTCGTGCACGAACTGTGCTCCGCGTTCACGGAGCACACCGCCGACCGTGAGGACGGCGAGCTGAAGACGGGCGACCACTGTCTTGACCATGGATCTCTCCTCTGTTTCAGGTGCCGAGCATCGTGTAGATGCCGGGGAACGCGAGAAAGGCGACGAAGGCCAGGCCCATCACGGCGATCGGCATGTCCATCCGGTCGGAGCGAATCGATGAACCGGTCTTCTGGTCGGCGAGGCTTTGCTGGGCGATCGATGCCGCCTTCGAGCGCAGGGTGTCCGCGATGCTCGCCCCGTCCTCACCGGCGCTGGTGATGATGTGGCCGAGATCCCTGAGCTCCCGGACGCCCAACTCGTCGGCCAGGCGTTCGAGGCCTTCCCACGGCATCCGGCCACGCAGGGACGCCTCGTTCATCGCCATCCGGATCCGCTGAAACGACCAGCCTTCGCCCAGAGAGGCTGGGTAGCGCATCGCCTCGACAGGGCCGCGGTCGCCGAGCCTCCCGAGAGCGACAAGGTGCGCGTACGCGACGAGAGCACCTCGGAACGCAGCTCGCGCCTTTTGCGCCTTGGCATGCAGCAGGAGCCGGGGAAGCGCCCAGCCGAAAACCACAGCGCTCAACGACATAGCCGCGGTCAGAAAGACCGGCGGCCCGGCGCCGAGGACGACGAACACCACGCTCACCAACGGAACCGCCATAGCACCAGCGGACGCAAAGACAAAGCGCTTCAGCACGAAGGACTCACGCGTCTGGGCGGCGAGAGCAAGATCGTTGGTCGGTGTCCTCGCTCCGCACCGGTCGACGAAGTGGAGAACCGCTCGCAAAGCCGGGTTGGCGGACGAGGTGTCCGTGATGACCGGACGCTCGTTCAGGACGTCGCTGAGCCGGAGGCGCCCCGGAACGCAGGCCGCGGCGACCAGTGTCGAACCGCTCGCAGTTCCCAGCGCCAGCAAGACGAGAAGGCTCAGCGTGTTCATGACCGCCGCCGATCCTGCGTGGAGAGAAATCGTGAAGCAGGCGGCTCGAGACCCAAGCGGCGTAGCCATACAGCGGACGCACCGACAGAACCGAGGAGCACGGCCAGGACAGCCTGCCCCACCGGGGTGGCGTAAGCCGACGTGTACATCGAACTGCCGAAGAGGGCGACGCCCAGGAACATCGCGGCCCAGATGCCGAGCAGCAACCGCGCGGTGGACCGTCGTCGGGCTCGTTCGGATTCCGCGGTCCGGCGCGCGACGATGTCATCGGCGACCTGGTGTGCAAGAGCGCGCAGCAGCCCCGCGACCCCCGAGCCTTGGCGGTAAGCGACGCATAGGCCGGCCACGGCCGCGTCCCCGATCTGGTCGTCGATGTCATCGGCGAACTTGAGCAGAGCGTCCTGCACGTCCCAAGTCCGCAGGCGGTGAGCCAACGTCGTCAGCTCGCGGGCGAGGACCGAAGGTGTGTCGCGGGTGGAGTTTTGAATGGCACCGACGAGCCCCGTGCTTCCCGCGGCGACGACGTCACCGAGACGCCGCAGCCAGGTTTCAAGGCCTTCCAGTCGCTCGATGCGCTGCTTGGCGATCGTTCCCGCCGAAAAGAGCCACGGGAGGAAACTGATGACGACTGTGGCGGCCACGCCCGCGATCGGCCAGCCGGAGACTAGCCAGATGAACGCGCCCACGGAAAAGGCGAGCGGCCCACGCCAGTGCACGCCGGAGACATGCCCCCGCCGACGCGTTTTCGACCGGAAAGCAACCCTTTGCCGCTGGTCGACGCCGTACACCCCGCCGACGACGAGGGCCAAGCCTGCGACGAGACCGACGCAGAGCAAGACAAGGACGAGTTCAGGCATCGCGAACACCTGCTCTCGATGGCTGGGGAAGGAACACCCAGTCCCCATCGCTCCCGCAGGTCAGCCAGTTCCGGTCGAATCCGGCA
Organism: Amycolatopsis sp. lyj-84; assembly: GCF_046549075.1. NCBI lineage: Bacteria > Bacillati > Actinomycetota > Actinomycetes > Pseudonocardiales > Pseudonocardiaceae > Amycolatopsis > Amycolatopsis sp. lyj-84. The sequence goes on along the minus strand of NZ_JAJPWO010000013.1, from coordinate 172,892 downwards.
CGCTCGTAGTCCTCGATGTCGGTCGGGAGATTCCCGGTCGGCACGGAACGGCGGCCTGCAAATCCCGCAGGTTCCGTGGCCCGCTGGAAAAGGTAAGTTCGCGCGGGCCGCCCGTACTCACCAGTCTCCACCGAGGCGATCTCCGCGATATAGCGATCAAGGCCGCTTCCGTCGGCGACGAGGTCGATGTGCACGATCAGGTCGATGGCGTGCGCCACGGTTTCGTGGGCCAGCTCCGGGGTCCACGCCGAGTTCCCCTCGAGGCACAGGCGTGCCATCCGGTTGATGGCATCTCCCGCGTTTCGGGCGTGCAGCGTGGAGAGCGAGCCCGAGCCGCCTGTCGAAAGCGCGTCGAGCATGGGGATGATCTCCGGGCCGCGGACCTCGCCGACGATCGTGCGGGTGGTGTGCATGCGAAGCGATTGCCACACCAGGTGTGAGAGATCGGCGACGCTGCCACCTGTCCCCTCCGAATTGCCGACACGCTCCTCGAAGGCGACAACCGCGGGAAACCGGTCTCGATGCCGGTGCAGGCCGAGCTCGAACTCGGTTTCCAGAGTCGCGAACCGTTCGTCTGGAGGGATCTCCCAGCAGAGTGCCCGCAAGAGCGTCGTCTTCCCGGCCCTCTGCCTTCCGCAAACAACGATGTTCTTCTCCGCGCGCACCGCCGCGCGCAGCAGAGCAAGCTGGGCCGTCGAGATCATCCCCCGCTTGCGGAGGTCTGCCAGGCCGGTCTTGGACAGCCGGTGCCGTCGAATGGAGACGTGCGGGCGATCGGTGACTTCGATCGCCGCGGCGAGGCGCTCTCCACCGGGAAGTTCCATGTTCAGCAGCGGTGACGTGCTGTTGATGGAGCGCTCGGTCCGGCCGTGGCGGGCGGCGAGACGCTGCAGCCAGCGCAACAGCGCTTCGTCGGACGGTGCGATCCGAGGGGCACGCATCACCGTGCCGTCCGAATAGGACAGCCAGACGGGGTCGTTGCCGATGATGTCGATGTTCTCGACGCCATCGTCCGCGAGCAACGGCTCCAGCCGGCCCAGCCCGAACATCTCGGCCATCACGGCCTGCTTGACGAACCACTCCTTGCCAGGGTCCAGGAACGGCTTTCCTCGGCCCGCCCACTCCTTGATCGCGGTGGAGAGAACCTCGTCGATCAGCTTTCCCGCCAACGCGCGCTCGAAGCCCTCGGATCGCGGCCCCTCACGATGAGGCGCCATCTCTTCTTCAACCCGCTGCGCAAGCGTTTGCTGGACACGGTCGACGAGTTCGTCCGCCCCCTCGAAGTCCGCGTCCGAAAGGTGCCGCTCCTTAATCACCATGACGATCCCTCTCCCCGGAAGGCGCCACTGGCCGCGGGATCGGTGGCAGTTGCTGTCGCCTCACGAGCTGGCGCCGCGGCCTCACGCTCCTGGCAGGGTGGTGCTCGGTGAGCTCAGGTCCCCGGAGCCTTCGCGACCGGGCGAACGCTCGTTTACCGATCTCGAGCCCGAGCTGCCGCGCGCGATCGAGCAGGGCCGAACCCTCGAAGCGCTTGCCCGGATTGAACGTGTCCGTGAGCTGCGTGGCTGCCTGCGGATCCCACGGCAGTTCGCCGACGACCGGCAGACCGAGCTTCGCGAACTGCCTCTCGATCTCTTTGACCGGAAAGCGTTGCGTGCCAGAGGAAGTCGTTGAGACGACCATGACCACCAGCCCGTCGTCCGCAGAGCCGAGCAAGCGGATCTCTTCGCGGACCACATCCGCTGCGGAAGACAGCGATCGAAGCGAATGCCGGTCGTTGCGGACGACGAGGACGGTCAGGTCCGCGTTTCCCAGGACGGCATGCGGCGTCCCGCGGGCACGGAGCCGACCGCAGTCAGCCAACACGTCGAGCGAGCCCCAGCTTCGGAAGACACCCGCCAGCCGTTGCCACTGCAGGCTCTCCGACGCCCGGGGCGTCTGTGACCCAGGCAGGAGGAAATGGCGGCCGGTGCCGTCGGGCAGAGTGATCACCTGCTGCCACAGCGCTTGCGGTAACGGCATCGTCCGTGCGGAGAGCATCGCCTCGAACACTCCTCGGTGACCGAGCGAGCCACCGGGATCGAACACCGCCAGAGCCTGGCTGCCGGACGGATCACATTCCGCGGCGATCGCGTGCCGCGGCCAGGTCCACGTCAACGCCAACGTCGCGGCTGACGTTCCGGGGCTTCCGCGCAAGGAGGCGAACGTAATCAGCATGGCGCTCAACTCCCCGGAAGCAGAACGATCGCGACCGTGCCCACGGACCCTTTGGTCGCGAGCTTCGGTCCTAGCTCCTCGGCCACAACGACGTCGACGACGCGGAGGCCGGTCTGATCCCGCTCCCCTACACGGGCAACCGTCCCCCGCACTGGCTCCCAGGTGTCGACCGCCGTACCGCCCTGACCCGATGGCACGAGCAGGACAGGCTTCAACGGCTCCAGCGGGGTCGCTGGGAGCTGAGCCGGTTTGACGGCGATACCCAGCAGTTGCTCGCCCTGCCGAGGCGGAAGTTCTCCTTCGACCGCTTGCGCTGTCAGCACAGTGCCCGGCCAGAGATTCGTGGTGGCTTTCCGTCCGACGAACTGTGCCCTGTCCCTCCACAACACCGGCCTGAGGCCGGGGTCGGGACGGACCTGTACCTCAAGCATGGAGCTGTCGAGCAGAATCTGTCCATATCGGACAGGCGCGGTGACACCGACCGCGGCGACTGTCGTGTCGACGTTCCGGTAGATGAACACGGTCCCGGTGGCGCACAGCGCCGCCAGCACGAGGCCCGCGAGGATCAGCAGCTTCGAAGGTCGCCGCCGAAACGGCCGGACCTCCGGCGCGAGCGGCGGCTTCTTGAGGTGTACCGGATCCCCTTGTACGGTGCTCACGGCTGCCCACCCCGGGAGTTCAGCGTGCGGATCTCGCGAACAGGCAGCAGCGCGTTCGAGGTCAGATCCATCGCCTCGGAAGCGGACATCCCGCCGCCGGACCAGGTAATTTCCCAATGGCCGGTCGCGGCGATGGAAAAGGCGCCGGACGAGGCCTTCGACAGGTAGACGTGCCCGCAATCAGGTGACGCTGAGCCTGCCCGGTCTTCGGTGAACGGCGTGCCGGGTCCAGCGCAAGCCTTCGTTGCGCCGTCGCCCATCGACCAGGTGATGCGGGCGAGCCTGGCGGTCGCCGTCACGCTGATAACGCCGGCGCTGGCTGTCCGTGTCACGGGTCCTGTCGTGGCCTCGCTCCGCGTGCTCCACATCCACACCGGGAATCCGATCGTGGCACCGTGCGGCGAGTCCGCAGATGGCGCGAGCCTGATGTCGGGCGCGGACAGCCCCATCTGGTCGATCGCCTGCCGGGCGAGCTCGGCAGGCGAAACCTGCGGCACGGCGGGGGCGGCTGCTCCGTTGGGCACGTAGACCACGCGGGCCTCGCCGGGGTATCCGCCGCCAGGGCCGCCAACACCGCAGATCATCACGACCAAGCGGCCCTTGGAGGCGTCCTTGCCGGCCCACATCGGGTCACCGCTCGCCGGTTGCGGGACCTCCATTGGAACGCACTGCGGAGCAGGTCCGGCACGCTTTCCGGCGTTGTCCGGCCCTGGCCTCGGCGAGGTGGCGTCTCGGCCCGGCCTACCAGGATCCGTCGCACCGACCCAGCAGGTCCCACGTACCCCCGAGGACTGACAGCCACCTGGACCGGGCTCAGGCAAAGCCATCGGCGGGTTGGCCATCGCGACCACCAGCAAAGCCGAGCCGACCGTCTTCGTCAGCATGGCTTGTCCAAAGCCACTTCGACGACCTGGACCAGCCACCGGTCGCTCAGGCTCGCGTACCGAACGACCTCGGCGCGGAACTCGTACCGCCGTGGCTGGTCCGGATTGTCAAGAACTTGCCCTTGATCCCCCGGCTTGTCGCTGACCAGGTGAAGATGGGTTCGGTCCAGGCAGTCGGTGATCTTGATCCGAGGGTCCTGCTCGTGCAACGACACCGCGGTCACAGCCGGGGCACGCCGGTACTCGCCTTCCATATGCGATGGCACCGAGGCGAGGTTCTGAATCTCCGCGAGGTGGCGCGTCAGCTCCGGGTCGACGAGGTATTCGCCCAAGTCCGAGCGCCAGTCCTTGGAGCGTGGCGCCTTCTCAGCAGCGGTGCTGACTCGCCAGTAGCCCTCGTAGGCTTCGAGCGCTTTCTGCTTCGCCAGGTCTTCCGCTGTCGGAACTCGGCTTACTGATGAGGGCGTCGACGGTGCAGCAGACGAGGGTGGCGGCGCTACCCTTTCCCCGCTGCACGCGGCCACGGTGCCCACAGCGAGCAAAGTGATCAAGAACTTGGACTTCATCTCATGCTCCGATCAGGCTGATGATCACGGAACCGCTCGCCGCCGCCAGCGCGGACCGAACGTGTTCGGTATCGATGATCACGTCGACCACGACCGTTCCGGCGGCATCAGGTGTTCCGACTCCGGCGACTCCGGCAAGGAACGCGTCCTCGACCGACGAGAACGAGTCGCAGGATGGTGCTTCTGGCAAGGGGGACACGCAGACCTGCGCACGCGGCCAAAGGGGCTGGCTAGGGCGATGGCCGGCTTCGACTCGCAGGCCGACCACCCGGAATCCCGCTCCTGGCACACCCTCCGGCAGGAGGTCGGCCGCAGCGAGGAGTGTCCCTTTCTGAAGGCCTATGGCAGGGGTACGACCGAGGATGGCGGCCCGGTCGGACGCGTGGACGAAGCGGACACCATGGTCGGGGATCAGGTCGACGGTGACCAGGTCCTGCTCGGTGATCGGCTGCGCCGCGCCGACGTCCCTGGCCAGTACGAGCGCCGGCGCCGTTCTGTCCCTGAGCACCACGACGAGATGAACGATTACCAGCGCCAACACCATCGCGACGACCACCGTCGCAAGGTTCAGCCAGCGCGTCGAATTCTTCCGCGAAGGCTCCGGATCGGGCACGCGTTGGCGCGCCTTCCTCAAGCGTTCGGTGAAGTCGGTGACCGTCATCCCCCGACCTCGGCATCCAGATCTGCGGGATCCACTTGTTCGATGACGCCCCGCCATGTCCGGCACTCGTCGCACCAGACGTACCGGCTCAGCGGTTCCTCGTCGTCGCCGTCCGCGGGGATCTTCACTCGATCACCGCAATCGAGAACGTATTCGCCTGACATCCGGCCTCCCTCCGTAGATCTGTCCGGAGACGGAGGCCGGCTGAGGCTTCCCGAGTTGCTTGCTGGCTACTCGGGCGAGGGGAGGTTGCTCAGCCGGCCTCCGGTTCTTCTCCTGCGTCGCCAGGCAGTCCGTTCCTGGCAAATCAGGAATACCGCTCGCCGCCCCGGTGAGTGCAAGGTCAACGCCAGGTGAGCCTTGGCTCAGCGGGGGTTTTGTCACTCGTCCGGGTGTAGGAATGAGTAGAATTGCTCGCGCACAAGCAGTAGCGAATCGTGTTAGCTGGTCGGTATGGAGGGGTGGGAAATTCCGTATCGACACAGCGTTCAGACCGCCTTGGATCTCTTGAGAGGCAGGTGGACCGTTGCCGTCTTGGCCGCGCTCGCGCGGGGCGAAACGCCATTCAAGGAATTGCTGACCGCGATCAACGATGTCGAGAAGCGCACGGACCGAGATCGCCAGCTGTCCGGCCGCGTGCTGACCGACACCCTGCAACGTGCGCGCGAAGACGGGCTCATTGAGCGGCACGCGGAATCTGGCAACTTCGCGACGGTCTCTTACGTCCTCACTCCGACTGGCCGCTCGCTGCTCTGCGCCGTCCGGCCACTGGCCGAATGGGCTCAGGTTTACCAAGCGGACCGCCAAACTGACGAGGTAGACCGGCGAGGCGCTTAGTCCGCCCTGGTGGAAGCCGTGCGGCGGGCGGGCGGAATCAGCGAACGGACCCGGTCCCGGCCCGCGTCCTTTGCCGCGAACAAGACGTTGTCCGCGGCTACGAGCACATCGGTGATGCTGTCGCCTGCCGCTGGATAGGCTGCGACGCCAATTGAGACGCTAAGGCGCAAACCACCCAATTCACCATTGAGTTCCATCCTTCGGACCGCCTCACAGACGCGGTCGGCAACATCGACCGAAGCGGCCGTGTCGGCATTCGGCAGGAGGACCACGAACTCCTCTCCACCGAACCGCGCGGAGATGTCGTACGACCGAACGTTGCCGACGATCACCTGCGCGATCTCGCGAAGCACCTTGTCCCCGACGAGGTGTCCATACGTGTCGTTCACCGACTTGAACTTGTCGACATCGATCATCAGCACGCCGATCGGAGCATGGTGGCGCTGAGCTTTGGCTACCTCGTTCTCGGCAAGGGTCTTCCATGTTTCCGCGTTGAGCAGGCCGGTCTTCCTGTCGGTCGTCGCCGCGGCTTCGAGCTGGCGGACCAGAACGCTGCGCGCCAGCACATACAGCGGCAACATGACGAAGGCCAACGCGAGCGGATGCCAGAGCATCAGCAGGGCGACCAGAACGCCTACGCACAAGGTGGCGAACTCGAGGCTGTTCTCGCTCCAGCTGCCGACCAACGTCCCGAACGAACGCCTACCAGGTGACAGCGCGATCACCGCGGCGACCAAGGCCGAGTTCACCAGCCAGTAGCAGACGAGCACCAGCGCCAGCCCCACCAGTGTGCCGTCGTCGACGTTCTCGAGCGTCTGGACCGCAGGAAGCCAGCGAGCCACTGCGATGGCCAAACAACAGGAAACGACAACCGAGCCCGCGCTGAACATCACCCTGTACAGGCACATGCCGGACACGCGACGCCAGCTGCGCCACCACATGTGCCCATAGAGGATGACCGCCGTCGCCGCCGCCAAGGTCGGCGTCACGAGCAAGGCGGCCGCGAGGGTCCACACCGAGCTCATGTTGACGTGCGGAGTATCGGAGAACCTGCGCCGCATCTGCTCGACAGCTCGGGTCACTTCAGCCGCGGCCAGGCCAAGCACGACAAGGATGCCGAAGCGGACGAGATCGGACCGGCTCACCGGCGTGAATCCATCGAGAAGAAGCGTGAGCACGATCGCAGCGCCCTCGACGGCCAGAACGAACACGATCACTTGCCAAGGCAAGGACCAGAGCTTCCACCGTGTGACATTCCAAATACGTTCCGTATCACCAGAGGCATCTCCGGGCACAACTGAGGCTCTGACCTGCATACTTGAGTCGCTTGCGTCCCCAGGCGGCCCTCCGGCGGACGCCGTCGTCGGGCTGTTCTCAGCGGGTGGGCCGTCCAGGCAGTCCGTTCGCTGGGAGGAGGGTTCATCGATGACCAACAAGGACTGGTGATCTCGCGCGTCCTCATTCGCTGAACCACGCTCGCTCCCGGCCCGCTGCCGGGAGCGAGTAAGTGTCCACAGCACACCGATCGCCGCCGCCACACCGACCGCGCCGGCACCAGCTGCAGCGACCGCCTTGAACGGCCCGAACTGCTGGGTGGCGAGTCCGCCGCCCAGGATCGCGATGCCTTGCGAGCAGTGCAGGCACGTCGACATCCGGCCCATCACTCCTCCGCGCCGGGCATCCGGCACGAGGTCGACAACGATGGTCTGCACCTGGATGAGCAAGGCCGTCGAGACAGCGCCGGTCGCGGCCCACAACATGATCGAGACGACGACGCCCGGTTCGAAGGCACAGACGATGAGCGGCACGCCGGCCAAGATCGCGAACAGCGACGCCACGAGGGGCGTCGCCGGGAGCTGAACGCGCGTCGTGAGCCATGCTCCGATCGCGCTTCCCAGCGGATCAGCTGCGAGCAGCAGTCCGATGCCGAACGCCGAGACTCCGAGTGCACGTCCGTACGGCACCGCCAGGCCCTCGGGCACGACGTAGACGCCGACCAGCAGGACCAGGCCGTAGAGCAGGAACCACGTACCGCCCGCGGTCCTGGTGGCGAACACCCTGCCCGAACCCTCCTGTTCGGGCACGTCTTGGCTGACCGGCCTCGATGCCACACCCTTCAGGAGGACGACGGCGCTCAGGAGGAAGGTGCCTGCGTTCACCAGCATCCCGAGATGTGGCTCGATCAACGTCAGCACCAGCCCACCGGATCCGAAGGCGACGACCTGGGCGATCTGCCCGGTGAACTGCCGGAGAGCGAGGCCTGCGGGGAAGGCTTCGCGGCCGAGAACCTGCGGCAGCAGCGCCGACTGGGCCGCTTTGAACGGACCTGCCGCCGCGCTGAGGAATGCCGTACACGCCCACAGCGCGGGCAGCGGTAGCCCTGGCAGTGCCATCCCCGCGGCCAGAACCGCGCGGGCGACGTCGGTGATGACCAAGATCGCGCGGCGCGGATACCGATCCGCGAGACCGGACAGCAGAAAGCCACCGAGCACCGACGGTATGAAGGTCAAGGCGTACGTCAACGCGGTCAGCGCCGCGGAGGACGTCTCCTTGAACACGAGTAGTGAGAGTGCGACACGAGCAATCTGATCCCCGCCGATGGAAAGCAACTCGGCGACCCACAGCGCCCGAAACTCCCGATTCCGCAATGGCACGGCAAAGCCGGCACGGCGGCGCTCCGCCATATCCGTTCCCCCTACGCAACTACCAGGCGACAACTCAGCATGGCGGTCGCGCAGTCACGCTCCCGCCGGACTGACCATGCCGGGTCGTTCGTCCCTCTCCCGGATCTCACGGTATGCCCGGAGCGTCGCAAGATGACCACCATCAGCGACTTTTCGCCCGTTTGTAGTACGTGACTACTCCAGGTGATCAACTTATGAATTGCCTGCTCAGAGCGACTTTCGAGCCACGATGATGCCGCCCCGGCAGGAGATCGTGAACTCTCCGCGCCGGTCGAGGTGCCGGACGAGTAGCTCGTGTGCTCGATCGATCGTCGCGTCGAACGGGACGCCGCCCTCGTCGGCCCAGGCCCGATACGAACGAAGGTGCGCGAGCACAGGTCCCGGCTCGCGAACGGTGATCACTCCGGGCAGATCGACCGTGGTGATCTGTTCGAAGTACGGCTCAAGAAGCCGAGGCGCATCTTCGAGCGCGAACCGTTCGCTCAGCGCAACCCGCCTTGGCCCCTTGGTTACGCCGAGCACGTCGGCGGCGGCCGCTGACCAGAGGTCGTCCAGTTCGGCTTTGTCGGTGCGCGCGTTCGTCGAGACGAACACGAGACCACCGGGAACCAGGACTCGGCGGATCTCGTCGAGCGCCGCAGGCAGCTCGGCGACGTGGTACAGCATGTGCAGCGCCAGGACGACGTCGAATCGTCCGGACGCGAACGGCAAGGCTGCTGCGTCCACCGCCACGGTCGGCGGCGGCAAGGGCGTCAGGATTCCGGGCGAGATGTCGGCTCCGATGGTGAGCGCGTGCGTGCGCTCAAGCCGGATTCGGTGAAGGAATTTCCCGTTTCCGCAGCCCAGGTCGAGCACGCTCGTTGTCGAAGCCGGCAGGTGCTCGAGCACAATGCCAGGCAGGTCGTAGCTCGGTTGCTGCCAGGCGTACAGCGACTGCCGTGCAGCCAGGTCTGCCTCGTCCTTATATGCGCTTCCGGCGAGCTTGGTGCGGCTCGTCGTGTCCACTTCCTCGGGCTGTGACGTCACTTCGCCACTATCCCCGCTCCGGGTGGGAGCGCCGGCGGCGGCGCGCAGAACTCCCGGATCTCGCTGCGCAGGCCCTTCGCGCGGGCCGTCGTGAGGTACTTCGTGGAGCTCAACCGGTCACCGATGTCTCGGGCTCGCTTGACGATGCTGGCCGTTCGCCGTACCTGAGGCGCGGCAAGAACAGGTAGGAGATACGACTGCGTGGCATCAAGATCATCCAGGACCATGTGCGCTCCAGCCAGATCAAGACGGGCAGCGAAGATATCGCCCGCGGAACGATCCGCAGGCGCCGCCACTTGGTAGACGTCAAGCGCGAACTGCGACTTCCCGATAGCCTGCTTCGCCAAGGCCGGGCTGCTTTTCAAAGTCAGCAACGTAGTTCCGGCATACACCGACTGCTTCGCGGCGGGAAAGGTAAAGACACCGGAGTACTCGTCCATCGTCGAGTCAGCACGAGCGCTCTCCGCGACGTCGAGCGCGGCCACCGTTCCTTGTTCGTCGCCGCGCGCTGCGCATGCCCGCGCTTCGAGGCTCGCAAGACGAGCCCCAGTCGTTCCTCGCGGATGGAACAGGGCACCTTCCCGCGCTCGTTCGACAGCGTCCTCAAGCCGATCATCCCAGTAGGCGATCAAGCTTTGCAACGCCTTGATCCAGCCGAGCATGTCCTGATGTCCGGCCAGTTTGGCGTAAAGCCACGCGGTCTGAGCGTGGATGTCGGCAGCGCGGTAGTCGCCAAGATCGAGCGACACGTGCGCCTGCAACCCGCCGAGCCTGCTCGCGTGCAGGTAGAGGTCGCGAAGCTGGTTCGGGATCCGGTTGTTGTCGAGCAGCCGGAAGACCTCTTGACGCAGTTCCCGGATCTCGCCGAAGACATCGACAAGAGGCCGGGAGATATAGGCTGCGGCGATCCTGCGGATCTCGGAGTCGAACTGGTCGACGGCCTCGTTCGTCGTCCCGGAAGACGCGATCATGCGAGCGATCCGAGCAGCGTTGCGCGCGTCATCGGCAACCGCCTGCCGGCTGAGCTCTGCATCTTCAACCCCTTCGCTCGACAGCGGAGACGACGACCTGGCCAGGGCCGCAACGCGCCCCTGGCGACGACGAGCCTGCCGTTCTTTCTTGGCTTCGCGCCAGAGCGCGCACAGCTGGCCAGTGGCACCAAGGGCCTGATCGAGTGCCTCGACAAGGTTCTGCGAAGGCAGGTTTCCACCCACACGCTCGGCCATGGAAACGTAGTTCCGGGTGTAACCGACTCGCTCGCCTAAACCCGACTGACTCAAGTCGGCCGCGTTCCTGAGCCGCCTGATCTCTCCCGCGAGTCGAGAGTGCGCCGTCCCAGCGGTGAAGCTCTCGTCGGCCATGTCTTTCTCCGGCTCCGTCAGGGGGTAAATAGGGGTAAATACCACGCGTAGCGTCATTACCCCGTTCCGTAACTATAGCGGTCGAGCCAAAGTGGTGACAGTCCACAAAAAACTCAACCGCGCCGGAGGTCGGCAATGACGACAACCGTCTGCAAGAACTCGATGCGCCCAGACACGAAGCACCTTATGACGTTCTGGTCGACCAAACCAGACTTGGCTGTTCGTGCTCGCCTGACCCGAAGTGCCTCGACACGAGCAGGCGGAGGTAACCGCGCACAGCACCCGGAACCAGTTCAGCTGTACGACTTGCTGACGTGGTATATCGCAGTACACGTACCGCTTCCCGACACCGACGCACTCCACAGCCGGCTCTCGTGCAAGCGGCCAGACCTGGCCTTGTGTGTCCGTCCGGCTGGCCTACCGCCCGCGTGAAAGCTTCTGAGCGAATGCCGTCCTGGAGGCCACCATGTCGACGTTCTGGATGGTTAGCGCTGCCGCGCTCAGCGCCGTCCTGATCACCGCAGGAATCACCTGGTTCAATAAGCGTCGCCGAATCCGTCTGTTTCACGGTCAGCCGTACTGGGCGGCCCTAGCGATCGTCGCCAGGGTCAGAAGGCAGCGGGAGGACGAGAAACCAAGATGGCCTTCAAACGAGCCCGACGTTCTGGACGATGAGCCGACCGAAGTACTCGTCCTACCGCCCCAGCCACGGCCATACCTGGAATCCCGCTTCCGATGTCGCACGAACCCAGACGTGCCGCGGGACGGATTGGCTGGCAACCGCCTAGCTCCCGCACCGCAGTCGAACCGAGGCGGTGAACTTGACTTTGGAAGAGTCGTCGTCGGTCCGGCCGTGGAACTGCCTGATCGTCGACTGTGAGAGCCCGTTGGGCAAGGTCGCTTTCTCGGTATGCGAACTGACCGCACACCTACCTGATCCCGACGCGACGCTTCTCTGCTCCATCTGCTTCGGCAAGCAGTGGCCGTGCGAACGGTTTGACGTAGCAGCAAGGAAAGTCCTCGACGGTCGGCTCTCCCTCGCGGCTCTCATTCCTCTCGACCTCCACCACCGACTCTGGCCACAAGCTCCTCCGCGGCCGACAACAAGCCCCACCTGAGAAAGTGATTCACCGTGTTCAAATCGGCACCTAAACCAACACCGCAACTCAAGCGCGTCGAAGAGTCCACAGCCAAGAGCCGAGAGATCGGCGTCGCGCTGCGGCAAGCGCGGAAACTTTCCGACCTCAGCGCCGCCGACGTCTGTCGCTCCCTCGGCTGGGGAGCTCCGAAGGTCTCCCGGTTGGAAAGTGGCCAGCGCGAAGGATCAACGTTGGACATCGTCGCCTACCTGGCCCAAGCCAGGACCGCGCCGGGAGAATTCGATCGCATCAGGAGGCTGGCCGAGTCACCGGCCAATGGCTACGACCTCCAGCGTCACCCTGAGGGCATTCCCGATCTGCTCCCGACGCTGGACTTTCTCCACGCGAGTGCCAAAACGATGACGTTCTACGAACCACGCCGTATCCCCTCTCTGCTGCAGAGCGAGAGGTACGCGGAAGTGATGCTGCGACACAACCGGAACCCCAAGGACCCCCTGATCAAGGAAGCCGTCCAGGCACGCCTCGCCCGACAGGAGGTACTCAAAGGCGTCAAGAAGAGCTTTGATGCCATCTTCTACATCGACGAGTTCGCGCTTTGCGATCCAGCCATGAACGACGTCTTAGAGGACCAAATTCTCCAGTTGCTCATTACCTCGAGCATCCCACACTGCAACGTGCACGTTATTCCGTCCGACAGCTTCGATGAGGACCTTCAAACAGCTTTCGGCTCCTTCGAGGACTACGACAACAACTCTGTCGTCGTAGTCCACACCGCCACCGCGATGCTGGTGCTGGAAGAAACCGAAGAAATGTTGCCGTATCTGCGAAAACTGAACGAGATTCGCGAGATCGCCCTGAGCGAGAAGGAATCCATAGAAAAGATCAACTCGCTAGGCCTTCTCTAAGTCGCCGAGGCTTGCGTAGCCGCATTTCGAGTGCGGCGGCGTTCGAGCGCCGAGTCGCTGAAGTAGTTCACGAACGCCTCACGCTGACCAATCCATGAGGAGTGCCCTATGACAGCTGGTTGGCCACCGACCGGTGATCCGTGTTGACCGCGCCAAGTACTCGGCGCGGAGGCGGGCGTTCACCGCCCGCGCGAGAATGCCGGGAACCAACGCGAGAAGGGCTGAACGTGTCGCACCCGATCATGATGTTTGACCACTACGGATGGCTGCATGGCGATGATGGGCGCGTTCGGCGCGTGCTCCGGTCGGCCGGTTCGGTGTGGTCGGTGATCTGCACGCCGGAGCCTGCCGTCGGGCATCTGGTCGACGCCGTCCGGCTCACTGGCGACACGAACGTCGCCCCGGTCGTCGACACGATCGACCCGCGAACACTGGTGGGCGACGCGACGGTGTGCGAGCCGCTGCGGGCAGACGGACCGATCGCGCGCGTGCGGACTTCGGATGTGTGGGAAGCGCTCGGCACTGCGGTTACCCGCCAGGTGATCAAGGCCTCGACCGCGCGCGAGAACTACCACCGATTCTGCGAAGCCCACGGCGAGCGGTACAACACCGCGGCCGGTCCGGCGTGGCTATTCCCCTCGCCCGAGACCGTCCTCGCCTTGTCCGACGCCGAGTTCGACGTGCTGCGGATGAAGTTCTTCCGCGACGGCCTGCGCTCGGCTGCCGAGGCGAGCCTCAAGGCGGCCGAGGGCTGGGCGGGCATGACGGGCGAGCAGCTCGTCGCCGCGGTGCAGAGCGTTCGCAGGATCGGCCCGTGGACGGCCGGCGCCACGGTCGCCGACGTCACCAACGACTACAGCCTCTATCCCTTCGCCGACCTCGCGGTGCGCACCTGGGCGGGCAAGCTCGCCCCTTCGGTCGACTGGCCGAAACCCGAACCTGAGTTCGGGCGGTTGTGGCAAGCGATGGCCGGCGCGCAGTTGTCCGAGTGGACGCTGCTCACCCTCGCTTGGGGAGTTCGACATGCAACCGGAGTTGCCCTCTGACCTGATCGCCGGTACCGACCTGACACGCGACATCGACGCCCTGTTCGTCAACGCACCGTTGCGCGACTACGACGAGCGCCCGCGGGTGAACGACTTCACGTTGCCGGTGCTCGGTATGGCCTACATCGCCACCTACGCGGCCGCGCAGGGGTTCAACGTCGGTGTTCTCGACGCCGAGGCGCACGGGCTCGGCATCGAGCAGACCGCCCGCCTGGTGAACGCGGCCGCGCCGCGGTGGGTCGGGTTCAACCTGCTAGCCCCGACGTACGAGATCAGCGCGCGGATCGCCGACCGGCTCGACCGCGACATCATGGTCATGCTCGGCGGACACCAGGCGAAAGCCATGCCGGCCGAGATCCTGCTCGACCAGCGGATGAGCCAGTGCGAAGCGCTGGTGATCGGCGAAGGCGAGACCCGGGTCGCCGCGCTGCTCGACGACCACCAGCGGCGGATCGAGCTGCCAGGGGTGATGTGGCTCGACCCGATCATGCGGGAACCGGTCACAGGCGGAATCGGGAAGAACAAGCACTACCTGGCGCCGGACATCAACGCGTTGCCGTTCGTCGACCGCGGCTACCTCACGCAAGACCCGCACCGCGACAACGGACGCCTTGAGGCGAACATGGTCGGCGCCCGCGGTTGTCCCTACGACTGCTCATTCTGCGGCGCCGCGGTATCGGCGAACCCGGATATCACCATCCGCACCCGCGAGCCGCACAACATCCTCAACGAGATGGACGAACTTCGCGGTACCGGTGTGAACGCGTTCCGGTTCGTCGACGACCTGTTCCTCGGCGTCCCGCGTGTCATCAAAACGATGATGAACGCCTTTACCGTGGACCGCGTCGGCGACTGGGCGCAGTGGGACGCCACCGGCCGCATCAACGTGCTCTACCGCACGAGCGACGCCATGCTCGACACCCTCGCCGAGAACGGCCTACGCGAGGTCGCGCTCGGCGTCGAGTCCGGCAACCCGCGGATGCTCGAGCTGATCGACAAGCGCATCACCCCGGACATGGCGCGCTCCGTGGTGCGCCGGCTCACCGAGCGCGGGATCAACGTCAAGGGCTATTTCATCCTGGGCTTTCCGACCGAGACCCGTGCCGAGATCGACGACACCGTGCGGCTCGTGCACGACCTGTGGGACATCACCGACCCCTTGCCTGGCCGGTTCCGGGCCTCGGCGTTCGAGTACCGCCCGTACCCCGGTACGCCCGACTGGGGCGAGTTGATGAAGTCCGGGAAGTACACGGCCGAGCAACTGCTCAACTACAGCGCCGTCGACCTCACCTCGGACGGTGTCGACGAGTCGATGCGCGAGCGCGACGAGTTCAACTTCTCCGTCAACATCCAGTTGAGCGAGGCACCCATCGACTACATCCGCCGCAACCTCGTCACGCTCTCCCGCGCGCAGTACGACCGAAGGGCGGCCGCGTGACCACCAAACGCCGCGGGGTGTTCGTCACCCTCGACGGCCCGGCCGGCGTCGGCAAGACCACAACAACCCGCCTGCTGCACGAATACCTCGCCAACCGCGGATACCGGGTCCACGCCACCGCTGAACCCTCGCACAGTGCGCTCGGCGAGACCGCTCGACACAACACCGAGACCTACCGCGGGTACACGCTCGCGTGCCTGGTCGCCGCAGACCGGTATTACCACCTCAAGACAGAAGTGCGGCCGCACCTCGAGAGCGGGCATATCGTCCTGTGCGACCGCTACGTCGCCTCGTCCTTCGTGCTGCAATGCATGGACGGAGTCCCATTGCCGTTCGTCGAGGCGATCAACGGTGCGGCTGATCGGCCCGACCTTTCCATCATCTTGCAGGCGCCACCTACCGTGACCGCAAAACGAGTCGCCGCCCGTGGGGCACACGACCGGTTCCACAGCGGCGAGGACAGCGGCCGACAGGAAACCGAGCTCTACGAAGAAGCAGCGCGACGGCTGACACGGTGGCAGCATCCCGTCGTCGCGGTGGACACCGGCGAGGCCTCCCCGGTCGACATCGCGACCTACCTCACGGACCGAATCGCCGACCTCGTAGACCGCCTCACCGAGGAAGCGGCCACGGCGTAGCCTGCCTGCGAGCCCGCGAAAGCACTGGGCTCGCAGGTTCAGGACCGCCACCCGTGAGGATTTCGCCGGATGCCCAACGGCCAACACACCATCATCGACGTGCACGTCTTGCTCGTCCGCGGCGATGAACTGCTGCTCATCCAGCGGCGCGGCACCTACGGCGACGGCATGTGGCACCTACCCTCCGGCAAGCTCGACGCCGGCGAGTCCCTGCCCGCCGGAGCGGCACGCGAAGCCTCCGAAGAGGTTGGCGTGCTCATCGACCCTGCCGATCTCCGGCACGCGCACACGGTGCACGTCGACGGCTCCGGCCCCGTGCCGCGGCTCGGCGTGTTCTTCGAGGCTCGCCGCTGGTCCGGTGAACCGCACAACCGCGAGCCAGACAAGTGTTCGGCCGTCGAATGGTTCCCATTCGACGGCCTGCCCGACGCCGTCATCCCCTACCCGCTCGCCGGCATCCGCGGCTACCTCGACGGCGCCCCATTCAGCCTGCTCGGCTGGGCAGAAAGGCAGCAACCCGCCCTGGCCTGACCTGCTATCCCGCGCAGCAAGCCACGGAACTCGAATGCCCTTATGCACAAAAGGCGTCTCGACGCTATATCGATTGAGACTTGCCGATCACCGCACTCAAGGGAAACCAAGCCAAGATCACCAATGGCGAACTACGCGGATTTCAGGACGGCAGGCAGCGCGCTACACCTAGGCCATCTTCCTCGGACGACCGCCGCCGGCGCCCTGCCCTGGCCGCGCTCGTTCCCACGACCAAATCTCGGCTTCGCGAGCAGGCGACCAGCCAGGCGTCCGACCGATGATGACGTCCGGCTCCGGGAAAGGGTGATCGTCGGCGTAGCGGCGCCGCCACAGGGCGACCGTCCGGTGCGTGACCCCGAACCACTCCCCGATCTCGACCATCCCGAGGTACCGAAGGGTCAACCCTTCGCCGGCCGGACGACCGTCTTCTAGTCGGTGGTTTTCGCCGCTCACCAGGCTGAAGTTAACAGGAACCTGCACGTCCGACTTGCACCTATGGCAACACGGCATGTCCAGCCCGAGTGAACCTTGTTGACTAAGTAATCAAAGTTTGCCTACCCTGAACCTTGATTACTTAGTGTTCAAGGTTTTATTGGGAGGCCTGATGTGGCATATCAGCACCAGATCGAGGGCAGTTCAGAAACGAGCCGGGGGCCCTCGCCATGGCCGAGCACACTGACGGGTCCTGGAGCCCGCCCGAGGCGCGTGAGCTTCCGGCCCTACGTGAGCACCTGGCCGAGTACCTCACGAGCTTCGCCGCTCACCTGTTCACCTCGGCGATGGTGCGCGAAGGCCGAGGAACGCTTCGCCCGATCGGCGATCCAGACATCGGTGCCGAGTTGATGTTGGCGGACGAGTACCGGCGGCTTCACCAGGCACAGCTGTTCTACGTCACCAGCGACATCACACCCCTCGTCCAGCATGCGGCCCGGAATCTTCACGACCACTGGGACATCGAACCTCAGGATTTGCCCGCGCTGACCGGCTTCATGCTCTTCGCCGAACCGCTGGCCACATACACCAGAGAAGATGGCAAGAACGTCGACATAGTCGCTGTTTCCTGGGGAGAAACGACCCTCATCAGCCATCCCGGCGGCGGAATCTGGCTGACCTTCTGGAGCGCGACCGACTTCGCCGTGGTGATCGCCAAGTTGCGCGAGGCAGGCTTCCCAACTGCCGAATCAACCCGGCTCGCGCACGCGCAGAATGCCGAGCTGACCTGGGACAACGAGATCTATATGCCCTGGGGTGCCACCCATGCCGTTGTCCCCGAGGAGTCCGGCGGACGAGCCCTCGATCCCACCAAGGTCGCCGCGGCTAAGACGACGATTGACTGGCTGCGAGTGGTCCACGCCGGTTGGATCTTCTGCCAGCCAAACGGCTTCACGGAGGTATCCGACGAGCATCTCCCGAAGACGTTGCGGAAGCGGTCCGAGCGTGCCGGGCACTCCACGGACCCGGTCCGAGTGCTCTCTGTCAGCCGGAAGACTCCCTCTCGACCGGCGCGAGCCCCGGAACCGAGTGGACGCACCGTCGGTGTCCGCTTCCCCGTCGCGCCATTCCTTCGGAGGCAGGCATACGGCCCCAGCCATTCACTCCGCCGCTGGAAGGTCGTGTCCGGCCATTGGCGCGGCCCAGCCGACGCACCGGTTCGGATCGGCAAGAAGGTCAACCTGATCGACACTCCCCCACCAGAACACGACTGAGCGAGGCAGGAATCATGATCGCAATCAAGCGCCCGAACCCGACGGAAGATGTCATGTCGGCAGCCCATCACTGTCTCGCGGCGGAGAACTTCTTCGCTCGTGCCAAGGAGATCTACGAGGAAACCGTGAACAGCCCGAGAAAACCGGACCGCTTTCACCGTCGCCTGGTGAACGGGCTGGAGCGGTCATACCAGACTTACATGGAGTGGGCTCGTTTTCACCTCCAGATGGCAGAGGCCATCACGCACAGCACCAATCTCGTTTTGGCGTACTACCGTACTTCATCCACTGTGGACCCGCGGCTTCTCAGCGCGGACGTGGCCCACGAGGTTGTTTGCTGGGAGGCGTTCATCGGCGGGCAGCCACGTGACGGCCGGGAACGATGGCTGCAGAAGCCAGACCAAGACGACGCCGAGTACTGAGTCGCCGGTTCAGAGGAGGTCGTCGTAACCGAGCTCGGTGGCGACGTCCTCGACAAAGTCTTCGCCCGGGACACCGGGGTGCTCGTTCTCCACGTCCCAAGCCGCGTCACCGACGGCATCGCCACCTTCTTCAAGCGCGTCGACGATCATCTCCACCAGCCCACGGGCTTCGTCATCGTCGAGGTCGAACCGCTGAGCGGCGTTCGATTCGGCTTGTTCGAGGTCCTGGTCGTACCACGGAGGTTCATACATCTGCGGGCTCCTTCGCTGGTGTGTCGAGCCCTCAGGACATGGTGTTCTTGCTCGCGTTCGATTCACGCGGACGTTCGTTCAGCTGCCGAGGGCGGCCATCGTCGCGCTCAGCATCGTGGCGGCCAGCATCGGTGGCGCAAGCGGCATACGGCTGCGACGAAGGCCCCAGCGTTTCGTGAGCAGCCCGAGTACGGCGAGCAAGGCGGCCAGCAGGTAGGAGCCGACGATTCCGGCCAGGAGCCATTTCCAACCCAGCCAGCCGAGCAGCATCCCCAAGCTCGGCGCCAGCTTGACGTCACCGGGGCCTGGATCGCCGGTGAGGAGGAACGACATGAACAACACCCCGCCCCACACCACGGCGCCGACGAGCGCCATGGTCAACGACGGCACTAGATCCGCGAGCAGCGCTACTGTGACCAGCGTGATGGCCATTCCCGCCCCCAAGAGGCCGGTGAGCCGGTCCGGAACCCGGTGTTCGACCACGTCGACAGCGGCGGCCGGCACGCCAAGCACCAGAAGAAGGGCGCCTGCGGCAATCAGGCTGGGTGGCCAAACCGCGGCAGCCGCACCAAGCACGGCTGCCGCGGCGACGATCGCGACGTAGTGGAAGCGCTTCGGCGGCGCCTTGAGAGTGGCGCGGAAGAGCAGCGCCGAGACCGTGGCCAATACGCCGCCGAGAGTGAGCCCGAGGACGATGCGCAATTCGATGCTCATCAACGTGCCGGTGCCCTCAGGTGGTGGTCCATCTGGCGATGGTCACATGGGCTCCAGCCGAATCGACCGTCACGTCGCCCGACCGTGTGAACGTCCTGTCAGGAGCACTAGCCGGATCTCGGCGCCATACCAAGACCCGGCTTCGTCCGAACGTGCTCGGCGGTAGTGCCAACCTGGATGGTTCGATACCGCAAGCCCTCGACGGCACTCGCAGGTTGTCGCGCACCACCAACCGGGCCGCACGCGCAAACCCGTGTGGCCGACCGGCGGAAAGTGCTCGGCGAGCGCTCCTCTCGCCTTCGTGAGGATCTCGCCCAGAGAGGAACCGCGAACGAGCAACTGCCCGTGCGCCTCGTGATGTTCGACGACCCATTCGACGTCGCTCAGCTGGGGTTCCGAAGTCGCGCTCATACTCTAGACAAGCCGAGGTGAAGGTCGACTTGATGCGCTCCGGCTCAATCGTGCTCAAGCACTTCAAGTGCCTCACGTTCTTCGGCTGAGATCGTGGTCACCCACGTATCGAAGTCCTGCAGGATCTGGAGCCGGCCGGACCGCGCCCGCTGGACGGTCACAGTCGAGCCGCCGGCGAGTTGAAGCTGGAGCCGAGAGCCATCACACCGCGCTGAAGCGACGTGCAGCGCCCGACGTCGAATGACAGCCGGATCGAAGACGGGCAACCGCGTCTCCGGATCCTGGGAGGCCCCAATGAGTGGCCGGATCCAGAAGAGAGCGGGCTCGTCCACATCCCGACGTACATGCCTGGCCAGCGCGACCCGCTGGTCACCGTCGATGACGAGTTCGGCACCGGGATGCAGGTCGTCAGCCCGTTTCTGGGCGCGGCCGGTGACCAGGTTCTCGAAGATGCGCCCGGCCTCGTCGAGGTCGATCTCATGATTCACGGGTCATCTCTCCTTCATACCTTCAGAACGTCGTCGATCGGCTTACCGGCGATGTGCGTGATGCCTTTGGCCGTGAACATGGCTTGGATCTCCTCGCGCTGTGCCTTGCTCTCGCACAGGATTCTCGACGGTCCTTCGGCCCCCAGCAGGTCGATGCCGTCACCGAACATGACCTCGTTGGAGGGATTCGTGAAGTGGGCGATCTTGAATGGGTCTCGCGTGGACGACGCGTACTTGCCGGTCTTGGAGGGATTGACGGCGCCGTAGGTGTCCGCGTTCGCGCCGTAGTAGTCCGCGCGGTGCATCAGCCGCTCGGGCTGATCCCACACCAGCTTCGGGCCGGAATGCGACGAGGGCTTGCCCAGCACGCGCAGGAAGACGGAGCTCGCTCCGCCGGTGAGTTTGTCCTGGTCTTCGCTCATACCGACGCCGCGGCTCACTCCCATCAGCGTCCGCCGCTCGGTGGAGGCGAGCACACCGTTCGCCAGCATCGCCTTCAACCCCGACGCCGAGGTGGCGTGAACCAGCGCCTTGCCCTTGAAAGCGGCCGTCAGCATCGTCATCGAGTTGCCGACATCGAAACGGTTCCAGGTGAGCCAGCCACCGGACGGACGAGGCGCGGGGTCGTATCCCGCGGTGGCGGAAAGGGCCCCGCCGTCGTGTTGCCCAGTCACCTTCGCAACAGCTTCGCGCAGGACCTTCACCTTCGTCGGCAGTGCCTGCGTGTGCGCGTCAAGCTGGATGTCTTTGGCGAACCGCGCGAGCTGAGCGTCGTTCAGGCCGACAGCGAGGTGGGCACGCTCGTGGAAAAGCTCCTGTCGCATCATCTCCTCGAGTTGATCACCGGTCGCGATGGCTGCCTGCACCTCGTCCTTGTCTCCCAGGTTCTGGGCTTTGACGTTCGCGGCGAGGTAGCCGTATTCGCCTTCGGCCTGGGTCATGGGGCGGTTGGCCAGGTTGAGCTGCCCAAGCCGTTTGACCACGTCCGGGCCGTGCCCCTCGCCTGCGGGCGCGATGATCTCGAGCCGGCCGCGCAAGGAGAACTCCGCCGTCATCGGCGAGTTGATGCCATAGGGCCGGTAGACGGCCTGAAACCCATCGCCGAGGTTGATCACGTACTCCTTGCCAGCGACCTTCTCCCACCGCGCGACGCCGTTCCAACTGGCCTGACCGGTTTCGGTGTCCAGGGTCGGCCTGATCCGGGTCGCGTCGCGTAGAAGGCCGGCGACGCGGTGGTCACCGGTCTCGCTCGTGAGCACGGGCATCGTCACCGTGACGGTCGCGACGCCTTCATGCAGGTACGGGTTGACGTGACCAACGGCCTTCGCTGCGGCGGCCGCCGACTCGACGTCGGCCAGTTTCGCCGCGTAATGCGCGAGCATTGCGGAGTCCGCCGGCCCTGGGCTGTCGCCGATGTCCATGGCCGCGGCCTCCGCCGCCTTCTTCGCGTCAACAATCTTCTGCTCCGTTGTTGACGGCAGCTCCCCGACGGAGAGATCTCCCTCTTTGAGGTGGTGGTTCACGCTCTTCGCGGCCGCGATGATCTTTTCAGCGAGTTCGTGCTGCTCGTCGACCGGCAGCCGGCCATGAACGATCTGCTCGACCTGGATCGGGGCTGTCTCCTTCGAGACGTTGATGGCGTCAAGCAGCTTCTCTTCCGCCTCCTCACTGACCCGTGCGTGCAGAACGGTGCGTGGGCCTTCGGCGCTGGCGTAGCTGACGAGAGTGGCGCTCGAGGCGTGCAGGTCGGTCCCGCCCACCAGAATCGGCTCGCCGAAGGGCTTGCCGACGTCAGGTGTCTCCGGGAGGGGTGTTAGCGGCTGAGCACCTGGTTCTGGAGAGCTGTCCGGTTTTGACGGTGTCTGGACGTCGAGGGCGATCTCCTCGTCGAGAGGCGCCGGCTCGGTCGACGGGTTCGACGGCGTGATCGAGTAGCTCGTGTGAGCCGTCTTGGAGTTGGTACCCATCAGGTCTTCCCCGCGTGCTGAAGGGCCGCGGCGTTCTCCAGCTTCAGCTCACCGAGGAAGAACTCGGTGAAGTCCTTCCTCAGGCTCTTCTTACGCTCGACCGCGTAGTCGAGGAAGGCTTCCGCTATCTGTTTCGTGGTCACCGAGGTTTCGGCGACGCCATGGTGCTTGGCCGCCTTCGCCCGCATCGTCGGCGCCCACTTCATCTGCTTCTGCGCGGCTCCGGCGTAGGCGGCCGACCGCAGCATTCCGCGCCACTCCGCGTCAGGAACCGCTTCGAGGTGCTTGATCACCGAGTGCGCGGCCGCGGGGTTGATCCGTACGCCTTTGGCGAGCTTGCCCTCCTTAAAGGCGTCGTACGCCCGGTGGTAGACGGCCGTCGTGTTGTTCGGCCGGAACGACATCGACAGCTTGTCCTGGCCGTAGAACTTGAACGACTGCCCATGGTCGATCGGGACGAGACCACCCTCTCCCGTCCGGAGGACGTTGCCGGCGTGCGGATCGTGGTTTCCCAGAGCCCAGCTCGCGACGTGCAGGCGGACGATGTCGTCGATGTCGGTTTGCGACCAGGTGGAAGGGTTACTGGACATCTCGGTCGCGCCGACGAGCATCGGTTGCACGGAGGCCGGCTTCCCGTTGACCTTGGTGGCGAATACGGGGACCACCGGCAGACCTGCACGTTCAAGTGCCCTCGAGGTAGCGGCCTCGGCTTCGATGACCGCGCCGCCCCGAGGAGTCGCTTCCCCCTTCGCGAGCCAGGGCTTGCCGTCCGGCCCGGTATGCAGCGTCTTCGGATGTGTCCCGCCAAGTTTTGCGGGCTTGCCCGTTCCGAAGTCCCAGGCCGCGACAGCAGCTGGATCGACCGACTTCGGTAAGGCCGAGAGAGCGGCCTTGGTCTGTTTCAACGCCGAGAGCATCTCGGCGTGCTGGCGGCCGAACACGCTCCTGGGCGCAGCCAGAATCGGCGCCTTCGCGGACTTCCCTGCCTTGGGAGGCAACGACTTCGTACTGTTCTTGAGACCGATCTTCTCCTGCAAGCTGTGTTTCAGTGACGCGACCGCCGCGCTGGCCCCATAGGCCTGATGAACGAGGAGCTTCTTGCAGAAAGACTTCGTCGCAGCCGCGGCTTGATCAGTCGTGAGGAGGCCAGCGGAGACGACGAACGCTCGCAGGTCTTTCAGTTCTTGCTGGTCTGTCCACAGCGCCACTTCGGTTTGCGCGATCTGGAGTGTCTCGTTGTGCGCCAGTGTCGGCTCGACGGGCTTCCAGCCACCCATGTCCTTGTAGGTGACTCCCGCCTGGTGCGCGTGGTCAAGGAACTTGGTCATCGCCGTCATGCCACCTGGGGCCGCGAGGCTAGGCAGGCCAGTGTGGCCCAGTGCGTTGTGCAGGTCGGCGATGTTGGCTTCGAACGTCACTTTCGTGGCCGCGCGCTCGACGGCGAGGGCCTGGAGGTCGTGTCGTTCCTGCTTCTCGGTCGACGCACGGAGGAGCTTCAGAACCTGTTGGGCATTGAGCACCTTGGCCTGGAAAGGCGCAATCTGATCGTGGTCCTTCGCGGCTTGTATCGCGGTGGAAAGTTCGTGCGGTGAAATGTCGGTGAAAGCTTGATCGACTTGATGCTTCGCCGAGGACCGGATCGCCTCCAGGTCGTCCAGCGCGGGGTTGTGCGCGGTCGCCAGCTTGTTCTCCGCCGCGATCAAAGCCGAGACGAGGTCGGGGTCGGCCCACGAGCCGTTGCTCTTGGCGGTATCGACAGCGCCGGCGGCGGAGTTGATCGTTTCCTGCGCTGCCTGAACCTCGGCGGCGGTCGCCGTCCACGACAGGAACCCCGGAGGCACGTAATGGCTTGGCGTAGCGACCAGGCTCGCGTCGAGCAGTTGCCACTGCTCCAGGGTTTTGCCGCCTACTGTTTCACCGGAGAGCAGAGCCACAAATCTGTCGAACGCGACACTCTGGATCATCTTCTTCGTGCCCGCGTCGTCCGGATAGGACGGATCGAGCCAGTGCACCAAAGGATTTCCCGTGGACTCGGACAACCCCACCAGAGCTGGGTGCTTGAACCCGCGGGCGGCGGCGAGTTCCTTGAGCTCATCCGATGTCAGGCCGTTCAGGAACGACTCGCAGTGGATGTGCAGCGCGTCCTCGAACTCAGTGGGATCACCGCTGAGTTTCGCGATTTCTTCTTGCGCCTCACGGACTGCTTCCGCGAACATCGCATACCGTTCTTCGATGTCGTCAGGTAGGTCGAGTGAGGTTTGCTCGAATGGGTTGTCTGGGTCGACTCCGTTGAGCACGAAGCCTTCGACGACCGACAACGCAATTTCAGCGTCCGTCCACTTCGGGCCAGCTTCGGGTGACGTCTCCTCCGCTGTCGAGGGCCCGACGGCGTAGGCCGCGTGCGTGGTCTTGGAATTCGTTCCCATGGAGAGTCGCTCAGCCGGCGCTACCGAGCAGGTCGTCGAGCTGGTACTGAACGGCGGCAGCGAGATCCGGCGCCGAGGGGACGAGGTCGACGCGTGCGGCGGGTGCCGTGAGAGAGTTCTGCCAGATTTCCATGTGGGCAACGAGGTCATCGACCGGTGTCGATGCGATGCGCTTCCGCCAGGTGAGGCAGCGTTGATACTCCCGCGGGACCCATTCGATGTGCCGGGAGAACTGGCCGTCGTCCTCCTGGTCGATACCGAGAACCGCGACGACAGTAGTGGCGGCCCCATACTCGGGTGACCAGCCGAGAAGAATCCAGAGAGTCCGCTGCATCAGTTGCCTCCTTCAGGTAAGAGCGAAGCCAGGTAGCGCACCGAGCTGGCGAAGGCGTCCGGGATACGGGCTTGCAGGTCCTTGCGCCCTTCCGGAGTCATCACGGCTCCATGAAGCGCGTACTGCGCCGGGTTCTGACTGACGAGAATCAGCCTGGCGCCGAACAGCTCGGCGGCGGTGGCGATGCGGTCTTGGCGGGACAGGCCGGTGATGACGACCGGGAGGCCGTCCGGGATGTTCTCCGCGAGCCAGCTGAGGCCCGGCAGTGCCCAGGTTTCCCAGTTCTTGTTCTCGCGCACGGTCTGGAGGTTGATCGCGATGGCGGGCGGCGCGGTTTCGGCGATCCACGCGGCGTACCGCTGGAGGTCCTCGAGCCGGAACCAGTAGAGGTTCGGAACGGCCGGCAGACGGGCCCGGGCGAACTCTTCCGCGAGCAGGAGCGACCTGCGCATGTTGATGAGGTGTTCGGCGCGGGGCCAGTTGCCGTAGATCGAGTAGTTGGGAGCCAAGACGAGATCGAACTTGAGCGCCGCCAGCCTGTCGAGCAGACGATCACGGTGCCGGGCCGTCCAGAACGCTTCAACCAGCGGGTCCTCTCCATATCCAGAGAGGACGATCAACGTTTTGCGCGGAAGACCCAACGCTTCCGTGGCAGTCGCCGCTCGGTCCCACCGTGGGTAGATTGCGTGTGTCCGCGGAGAGAACACTCGACGAAGTCCGACGGCGTACGCGGGCCAGCCCAACGCGGCGTCGAGGTGGCCTGCGTTGGATCCGTCGACCTGCGGGATGAAGGAGGGCAAGCCTTCGGGCAAGCGGCCACGGAGGACGATGTCGTCGAATTCCAGGGTCTCCCCTACGTCGGCCATCCACGTCTGGATGTCGCTTCGGGAGCCGCATCGGATCGGGCAGCTCGAGCACGCGATTCCCGTCTGCCCGGTTTCCGCGCGTGCGCAGCCGCAGTAGCTGCAGTCCGAGTTGCACCCCGAGCACACCGGCGCGATGACCGCACCCGGTTCGGCATCAGTGCCCGCGTACCAAGGGCAACGCCTGCAGTCGCACCGCGCGGCCGGCGCGGTGCCGGTGGGTAGGCCGAGGAAGACGGACACGGGGCTCACTCCGTTCCGTTGAGTTGATCGGCCAGAAGGCGGAGTGACGCCATGTCATGCGAAGAGAGTCGAGCGCCGCGAGCCAGTGCGGCGACCAGGAGTCGAAGACTGTCGAGGGTGTTGTCGACAAGTCGTTGTTCCACTAGCGAGACGGGTACATCGGCGGGTGCTGACGAGTCTGCGCGGAGTTTGTCGGCACGTGCGATGTCCGCTTGTTCGTGCAGGCGCCCGGCTTCGGCCAACGCTTCGTCAGGAGTAACAGCCGGATCGGCCGCGACGGTCAGGGCCGAACTCAGCAGCCGGGTTCGCTTGGTCTTCTTCACCGCGGCCCAGATGTCCTGGGCCGCCTGCGCTCGCCCGCGGTTGAGCTCGATGAACCGGATGCGGGTGTTGAGACTGATCTTGGCCTCGTCCATCTCTTCCGCGATCTCGCGGGGCATCTCGGCGAACGCGCGCACCAGCTCGCGCGCCTTCCGAGGAGTCAGCTGCAGGCCGAGACGGGTCAGGACCTGGGACCACGGCGCGGCGCATTTCTTGTCGGCGCCCCGGATGCGCTCCATGGCGGAGAATCGGGCGATCGGATCATCGATGGCGTAGACGTCTGCGGGGACCTTGTAGCCGTACGCGATCAGCTTGCCCAGCAGCACAGCGCAGCGATCGAGGACAAGCGCGGCCGCCAGCTCGCCGGGGCGCAGGTCCTCACGAGCAAGGTTTTCGACCAGCTGCCAGATCCGGCGTTCCTCATCCGACAGCGGTCCGGGACAGACGACCGCCGGGAGTGCGGTGAAGTGCGGATTATCCGGCTTGTGGACCACGCCCCACCGGCAAGCTCTCAAGCGCCGCTCTCCCGCCGTCAACCGCATGACAGGAGCCTTGTTGTCGCCAGAGTCCACTTCCTCGACGAGCACCGGTTGCAGGACGCCTACGGTCGCGATAGACGAAATCAGGTCAGCGAGTTCTTCCGGCGCGGTGCTGTCGCCTGGCGCTCGTCCCTGCACGTCCGTGAACGGAGTGCCATCGCCTCGCAGCGGGAGCAAGGTGAATCGACGCTGGCGCAACCGGGATGAAAGCCCGAGCTGCTCCACGAGGTCGACCGGCACCGGCTCTGTCACGATCCACCGGACCTGGGCCAGGCGAAAACGGACGTCGGCGCGGCGCTCTCAGCGAGGAGCGGGAGCGCGATGTCCGCCGTCGGGCCGGGATCTCGAAGCCTCCGCAAGGTCGTACCCAGCGCACACACGCGATCGCCGGCGAGCGCCAGGCCGTGCATCGCTTGCGCGTAGGCCCGCAGGTCCGCGAGCCGGCGCTCGAGAACGTGCTCGGCCGCGCCGGACAGGACGATGAGAAGCCGGGGGTAGCGCGCGTAACGGCTTCGCCATGCGGGGCGCCCAGCCGAGCTCGGCTTCCCTGGGATGTAGTCGTGGTACTGGACGTAGGAACGAAGCTTCTGTGCCAGCCGGGCCACGGGCATCGTCGCACGATCCAGCTCGATGAAGTACGTGCGCTGCGACCGCCGCCCGTCCTCGTCGAGGACGTAGTCGAGGACCGCGTCCGCGATGACAACGCCCTGGCGCCGTCCACGGCCGTCTCGAAACCGGTGCGCGACCTCCGGAGTCCACGACAGCGGGCCGCACTCGTCCCTATGCCGGCGGGCAGCAGCTGTGAAGGCGAGCCCGACTTCGACGACGTCGAGAGAGTGTTCCTGCAGTAGTTCCACCACCGCTGCCCGCGGGATCCGGTACGGGCGCGCTTCCACGCGTCCGGACTCTTCGACCAGTTCCGCGCCGGTTTCGGTGACGTGCCAGGTCCGGGAAGCGTGGTGCCGGTGTAGGCAGTCGGCGAGCCCATCTGCCTGTAAAGCAAGGAGTTTGTGCTGGATGGTGCGGATCGGTGTCGTCGGAGCGATCAACCGGCGCATCTGCTCGGTGGAGACCATGCGGTGCCAGTAGAGAACGACGAGCGCCTCGCGCTTGAACGGGTCGAGACTTGGCATTGGTCACTCCACCGTCGACTCGGGTGCGGACAGCCCGATTCCTGCGCCGCTCCCGCGGGAAGGCGGTCGCCCTCGCCTCGAGCGAGAAGCAGGCTGGTTGCCGCGCAAGGCGTCGAGGATGCGGTCATCGAGGTCCTCGAGTTCGTCGAGGACCTCACCGATCGGCCTGCGGGTCAGGTTTCGGTCGAGGCATCGATCGACGTCGTCGTTCCACTCGGGATGGAAATGGTCGGCGAACTCGTCATCCACATGCAGGCCGCGGATCTTGAACGGTGTCGTGCGCTGGCCGCCGAGCGTCACGGTGACGACGTGATGGAACTGTTCGAGTTCGGTGATCGTCGCGGGCTGGACGAGGCCGCCGTACTCGCGTGCCACGGTCCGGGCGCCGTCGATCGCCGCGGCACTGGTCATCAGTAGCGACTGGTTCTGCAGCAGCGCCCTGCGGGTCTCCGGAGCGAGCCGGTCGGGCATCTGGTTCATCGCGTGCAACGCGACCCGGTACTTCCGCAGCTGTTCGAGAATCGCGGCGAGATAGCCACGCGACGCGCCGTCGACCGCGGCGAGCTCGTCGACGAAGGCGTCGCACCTGCGGCGCTGATCGACCGGGATCTCCGCGCGCGACCGGCCGGCGCGGAACAGGTCGTAGATCATGAACGAGGTGATCAGCTTGTTCGTCTCACCGGTACCGGTGGTGCAGACGAAGACGATCTTCCCGGTGTCCATGGCCCGGCGGACGTTGTAGGTGGTGACCGAGGAGCCGAGGAAGGCCGACAAGGTGGGGCTGGTGCGCAGACGGTTGATGATGTTGGTGACGACCGTGGTCGCGTCGGGCGCAAGCTTGGGGAAGGAGTCCGTCCAGTAGCGACGGATGCTTGGCTTGAGAACGCGCAACACCTCGTCACGCCAGGAGTCGTCGTCGAGGAGCGTCGGGATCTGGAAGATGGTCGGCGCGCACTCAGGAGGAAGGCGCATCGCGAGGTAGCAAAGCGCCTCGCACGCCTTGGTCAGGATCGACTTCGCGCGAGGGGCGGCATCTCCCCAGCCCAGCGCGGTGGCGAACGAGGTGACAACGGCGTCGACGCGGTCCTCGATGTCCTCCTCGGAGAAGCCCTGCATGCTGAGCGGGTTCCAGCCGGGCAGCCGCTTCTCGCGGCCACGTACGTCGAGATTGACCTCCCACAATCGATTCCGCAGTTCTGGATCTGAAAGATACGGTTTCGCCCGTTTCCAGCCATCTGCGTGCGGATCCAGGAACCAGACGCCTCCGCCCAGCCGAGCGATCTCGATCGCCTGCACGAGAGCTTCTTCGGTCTTGCCGAAGCCGGCCTTCCCGAACCTCGCCGAGAACAACAGCTCGCGGACCGGGACCCCGACGAGCCGATCCTCACCGTTGACGTCCGTGACGTAGCCGAGCCGGACCAGCCCCACGCCTGGCTTGTAGCGCGGAATCTCGCGAGGAGCTGGCATGACCCAACCACGGCTGCGCGCGATCACCGGCGACTGACAGCGTCCGGACGGCGGCTTCAGCAGCGCCGCAATCTCGCCGGCCGTGACGAAGGATTTCCTGCGTGGCTTGGCCAAGCCGGTCTCGAAACGCCTGTCGAAGAGCCGGCGGATCAGGACCGTGTCCGCACCGAAGTGCCAGCCCAGTACGCGCATCCCGCGAACTCGCCAGTAGTTGTCGCCGCGGTAGACGTCGAAGGCGCCGATCACGCTCCGCAGGTGCGCCTGGGCGCGGCCGGGGAT
Organism: Amycolatopsis sp. lyj-84; assembly: GCF_046549075.1. NCBI lineage: Bacteria > Bacillati > Actinomycetota > Actinomycetes > Pseudonocardiales > Pseudonocardiaceae > Amycolatopsis > Amycolatopsis sp. lyj-84. Next base: position 142,774 of record NZ_JAJPWO010000013.1, on the reverse strand, counting down.
CTCCGAGCGGCAGCGGATCAACAGCTGGACCGCGAACACTGGTTCGTCCGTGGCGAACTTGTTCAGTACCGGCGTTTGCTGCCGCGGCGCTGGGCGTCCGCCTCCGCGCGCCGCCAGCATGAACTCACCGAGTACTTCACTGGCCACGTCGGCAACTCCGCGGGCCAGCGCGCGTCCAGACGTTTCCTGCTGCTTCGCCGTCTGGCGCGCGAGGTGCCGGATCCTCGCGGGAGTCAACGGAATGAGGTCCAGGCATACGTCGACCCCTTCACCGAGGTCTGGCCGAACATCGCCCAGCGCGTTCGCCAACGTCTGAAGGGGGTCGTCAGGACGCAGCGGCAGAGACTTGAGCGCGAGGTGAGCCGGCCTTGCCAAGGTCAGCTCCGCGCGAGCAAGGTGCACCTGCGGTTTCGTCTGCTCAGCGGACGGCGATGTCTCCCTCATCGCGCGCCTCCGGCCGCGGGGAGGTCGTCTCTCCGGTGAATGCCCGGGGAGACATCACCCCGTTCGGATCGGCTACGCCGGATCTCCACCTCTGGATAGGAGAGCTTGTTGATCACGCCGGTGATCGACTCCCGGCCCTCCACGCTCATGGTCATCTTGCCGAGGTACTCGTCGGTGCTGAACCGGATCCGGACGCCGACCGCGCCCTTCGGTACCCAGCCATGTACTGGCCGGACCCTGCCGAGCTGGTGAGCGAACGACAGGACGCCCTGGAGCGATGGGTCGAACGTGGCGGTCGGGAGGAGGTCGAAGCGAACTCTGGAGCGGAGGTGGTGGGAACGGAAGTGTCGGTGGAGGACGAAGACCGCGATCAGGATCGCGACCACCGCGGCGGTCACCCACCACAACGCGGGCTCGGCGAGCACGTGGTGGGGATCGAGTGCCTTCGGCACGCTGGTTCCCTGGATGGCCTGACGGCCATGGGGGAACAAGTCGGCATTTCCCCAAGGGCTTGCCCATGGGGACCGACCAGCCGTCGCACAAGCGCTCCAACCGTTCACAAGCGACAGGTCAACCGCGACGACATCCGCAAGATCACTGCACAGAATCATGTGGAAGGCATGTGTAGCCACTGGCCCGTTCGATGCAAGCCGGGCTGCAGAAATCACCTTCAGTTATGGACCTACTACCCAAGTGCACACGGGGGCAGTAGATGGAGCGAATCAAAGTCGGCAACAAGCGCCCGCGAGGTGCCAGCCAATCCCAGAACTGTCGGCCCGAGGACACATACTCGTTTCATGGTTCGCAGAATGACTCCCGCCCAGGCCCGAGCCGCTCTTCAGAAGGCTCAGCGTGAAATCACGGCGCATAACCAGAAGGTGAAGAAAGCGGTAGCGAGATACAACCAAGAGGTACGCGCCTACAACTCGAGTGCGCGCGCTCACAACCGTCAGGTCGAGAATCAGCGGCAACGCCTCAACCAGGAGATCAGGCGTCTCAACCAGCGGCCGGCAAGCACCACGTTCGTTACTTACCAGGCATCGACCGCCACCCTTGTTCAGCGGTACAACACGGCCGAGGTCAACCTCACCTCGAACAGCGCATCACCCGCAGCCCGCAGATTCGTCGATTTAGCAGGCGACGAAGCAGCCAATAGCGTCTATCTGATCAACGCCCTGAACGGAGATGGCGACCCTGCAGACGACCCGACCGAAGATGAGCTTCGCGCACCGTCCTTAGCCAACGAGCTCTCCGCTTTCGGGCAAGACCTCGTCAACCGCTGGGCAGGAGCCCTCTTTTCCCTCAGCCCGCAAAACCCGGACGCGGCTCGACACTTCTGCACCAGTGCACGCGAGGTCCTCATCACCATGCTGGACTCCTCCGCACCCGACGCAGAGGTCAAGCACGCCGACCCCGCCTGCGAGGCCACCGACAAGGGAGTACCAACCCGCAGGGCCAAGATCAATTATCTGCTCCGCAAGCATGGAGTCACCGATCGTGACATCGTCAGCCTGGTCGATGAGAATGTATCGAACGTCCTGACCCTGTTCCGAACATTCAACAACGGAACACATGGGCATGCCGGCAGGTTCACGATTACCGAACTGGCAAGCATACGCACTCGAGTCGAAGCGGCGATCAGCTTCATCCACCAGGTGGTGGCAGCGCCTACAAGTTAGACACCAATCCGTCGGTGGAAACGAGGCTACGGGGACCCGACGTCGCCGCCTAGATGATGAGTAACATTCTCACAGCAGCCTGACCCCACCGGCGTAATCGACGTGGTTAACGACGTCGATTCGGACTTCAGCCCCGGAGTGAGGCGCATTGATCATCTTGCCTTCGCCGATGTAGATCCCCACATGATGGATAAAGCCGGGACTGTAGAACACGAGGTCGCCTGGCCGCAGTGCACCGAGACCCGCCTCTTTCGGCACCCGAGCCCCGGCAGCGAACTGCGCTCTGCTGTTGTGCGGCAGGCTGATCCCAACCTTGGCGTACGCGAACAGAACCAGGCCACTGCAGTCGAAGCCGACCTTGTTGTAGTCACCGTGCCGGTCCGCGACGCCGCCGTCGCGGATCCCACGGCTTGGTCCTGCAGCCGTTCCGCCACCCCAGGCATAGGGCACGCCGAGCTGCGACATGGCGGCCTCGATCACCGCCTTGGCGTCTCCGGTAGCAGCTACCGCTGGCCGGAGTTCGACGGCGTCGTAGCGCTCGACGTTGGCGAGGACCTGCGACACGTAAGTCTGGCTCGCGTTGTACCTGAACAGCGCGGCTCGAAGCTGGCCCTGGTCGCGAAGATCTCGAGGTCCAGTTCCGCACAGATAGGCCGCAGCACCGAGCGCGGCGTCGAAGGCGTTGTTCGGGTTGCGGACGCCGTCGTCGTTGCCGTCTTGTTCGACGCTTGCCCAGGTCGTGGTCAAGAACTGGAAGGGTCCGACAGCGCGGGCGAAGCTGCCGTCTGGGTTGCGGATCGGCGTGCGGTTGCCGCCGACGCCACTGCCGTCGAGTTGCGGCCCGAGGATCGGTGGGGCGATGTCGCCGTTGGGTGCAATGTTCCGGCCGCCGGCGTGCCGGGATTCGATCTCGGCGATGCCGGCCAAGACGGACCAGCGCATCCCGGCGCACGCTGGCCGGATGTTCGTGATTCGTTGCGCGGCTCGCTGGTAGGCGCTCAGCATGACGTCAGGGATTCCAGGGACGTGGCCAGGTGCCGCGTCGACGCCTTCCGCTCCCCCGGCGATCACGATGATGATCAAGACGCCGACGAGCACACAGGCGATGGCTGGCCCGAACAGCAGGAACAGGGTCAAGCATCCCCACTTCTTCGGATGCTCTCGGATCTCGTTGCGGACATGCTCGGCGATCTGGAGAGCGAGCAACGGGTTCACGGCCGACGCTCTTCCAACCGGCTCCGCAGGCGTTGCGCCCAGGTCGGGGTGAGCGGCAGCATCCCGGGTGGCAGCGGCGCGGGATCAGACGCCAGACGTTCCTGACGCCCTGTCCGCATAGGTCGGCCGCCTGGCACCTCGGCTTGCACACCTGTCCCGGTGAACGCCGGAGCCTTGGAGGTTCTGCGTGGTGTAAGGGCCTCGACTTCCTGTTCGCGAACGGTCGTCTGCGGGGCCGACGTACGCGCGGTCCGCGCAGAGAGGGCGGCCGCGGCGGTAGTCGCGGCGCTCCATAGCGGGTTGGCGACTGCCCCGACGTTGCTCGCATAGGTAGAGGCGTAGGCCTTCGCTGCGGTCGCTTTCCTCCCAAGGGCCGCCTTGGCGACATTGCCTTTCGCAGTCAGCGCTGTCTGCGCTCGGTTCGCCGCGGCAGGCCAGGACACTGGTGCGCCGGCGGTGTATGAGATGGCCTTGCTGCCGATTTTGCTGCCGACCTTTCCCGCGGATACCAGTCTCTTTCTCAGGTCGTTCGCCGGAGCAACGGCCTCGGTGAAGGCGCTGGTGCCGGCTTTGAGGGTCCGGCCGATTCGATGCGGCCCCGGCGTGACGACCGGTAGGGGCAAGGCTTTCGGGGTGCTCCGCGGTCTACCGAGTCGCTGGACACCCGAATTGACGCTGGAGCGGATTCGTTGGATGTTCGCCATGAGCTGCTTCCGGAACAGGAAGCCGGAGAACACGACGATGTCGATGACGGCGAACTTGACCAGTTGCGGTCCGAGGTCGGCGAGCATGAGCGACCGCAGGAGCATGGTCATCATGGCGATGAAGAACATGCCCATCAACAGTTTGGCGATGGTGCCCGCGATGGAGCTGATCCGGTAGGCCAGCTGGTGCTGCAGCGCCGGGATCAATGCGGCGATCAGGGCCAGGGAAAGCAGGAGACCTTCGAAGAGCAGGAAGTACGGGGCAAGGATCTGGATCGCGTTGAGGCAGATGCTGAGGATCGCGAACAAGATCATCGCGACGGCGTACTCCCATGCTCCCAGCATGCGGTCGACGTCGGAGACCTCGTTGTACTTGCCGTACTCGCTCGGGCAGCCCGCCAGCTCGCGGGCCGGTGTGCTGTCCTTGCCAGACCACGGGCCCTGGTCGAGAATCTGCTTGATCGAGTACTGGCAGGCACCGGTGCCCTGCTTGCCAGAGACCGGTGTTCCGTAGTTGAGGGTTTCCCAGGGCGAGATGAGCAGGTTGTCGATGAGAGCTTGCCCGATCGGCGCCGCGGGGTTGCCTGTTCCTCCGGGTTGTTTGCCCATGATCACGGCGCTGACGTCGGCGCCGAGGTCGCGGCTGAGGCTGAGCACTCCCCCATCACCGACGAGGAAGTCGACGGGGTGGGTGATGAACGCGATGGCCATGACGTTGATGGCGATCGTGGACACGGTTTCCCGCCAAGCACGGGTAGTGAGGCCACGTGTGAACAGCAGTCCGAGGTAACCGGTGGCGATAAGCAGAGCCAGTTCACGGAGTTTAAGCCCACCGATGATCGTGGTCTGCCAGATCTTCTCCAGGTCCTGGGCGGGCGCTTTGATCCAGTCGACGACTCCTGCGGTCATGGACCATTCGGTGAACCAGACAGCGAAGCCGAGCGCGTGCTTGCCGACGGCGAAGCCCATGTTCGCCAGCCAGAGCCAGATCGTCGGCATCGGATTGGTGGCCAGCCAGGGCAAGTTCGCGAAGAGGTCGTAGTTGCGCAGGTCGCGGCCATAGCCATCGTCGACGGTGAACATGCCCTTGAGGTGCGCGGCGTGCCCGGGATCGTCCTGCAGGGGCAGCGTCGGCCTGTCCGGATCGGGGCGGTCCAGGCTCGGCGGAGTCGGCTGCGGCACGCGGGGATCCGGGACGACCAGGCACAGCGGATACGGCTGGCACGGCCGCGGTTCGTTCGGAGGCAGCGGCAAGACCTGGGCACTGGCGGGCGCGGCATTGCAGAGGAGCAGGACGAGCAGGATGGTGGCGAGCGCGAGGGGTTTCGCGACACGCGCGTTGAGCGTCATGAACGTCTCCCTAGATCGCCGGTTGTGTCCGAGACATGGCGCTCACCTGGGGGTTTGATTCAGGTCCGGAGTGGACCGCGGGCGACGATCGGCGTGGTGAGGACGGCTTTGGGCAGGGTCCGATAGGGCTGAGTGAGGACCTTGACCTTGCCGACTCGGCCGGAATGGTCGCGCACCAGGAACTCACCGGCCCGAGCTCGGCGTTCGGGCTCTCCGCCCGCAGGGTTGAGCGGCGACAGGTCCTTGGTGACGATCTCCTGGTAGCGGGTGTCGGCGGGATCGACGCCGAGCCACGCGAGACCGTGCCGGGCAAGTCCGCTGTCACGATGGCGACCGAGCATGCGGACGGCGATCAGGCCACGAAGGACTTCGTCACCAAGATCCCGCTCGGTGTGCGATCCGAACGCGGCGTCAGCACCGTGCTTACGTCCGTCCCGGACGAACTCCAGCGCGATCTGCTGACCTTCGGGCGTGCCGGTGACGTTGTAGGCCTCGTCGCAGATGAACTGCCCCCACCGCTGTGTCCCGAAGCAGACCTCCTTGGCGATCGCCGCGATCAGCAAGTGGAACGCGCGCCCGAACAGCTTCCGCGGCGGGATACGAGCGGCCATCCGCTCGTTGCTCATCTCAAGCGTGTTGGGCAGCGGGACTTCATTGGTGCAGAAGACCACCATGTCGGCGGAAAGCAGATCGACAGGTTCGAGATCGGCGTCGAAGATCGGCCGGGTGATCGGATCGCGCCGGAGTCGTAGCAGCCGCTCAGCGAGACTCCGTGCGGCCGGGTCCGCGATACCGCGCTCGGCCAGCACGTCGATGAGCGCGTTGCTCGATACGTCAGGCGTGCCGCTGACCTGGTCGAGGCCGCGACCGAGTGCGTCACGTTCGGCCGAGTTCGACTCCAGGTCCAGCCACGAGGCGAAGAAGGTTTCGGCGATTCCGGTGCTGGACTTGGTTTTACCGCGGAACACTCGAAGCGGGTCGCAGGAGTGCCGGAGTTCGGTGCCGGCGGCGCGCTCACTGTCGAGGGTCGGATCGATGATGTCGACGACCTGGCAGTTCCCGGGGAGGGCCCGTGCGACGGGATCCCACTCGCGACTCCTCGTGCGGTCGATGGCGATCACCCGACCGTCGAGCATGAGCCGAACGACCGCGGCGATGTTCTTCAGGACAACGGATTTCCCGGAACCGAGCTCGCCGATGACCGCGACACCTCCGGACGAGTCGTGGGTGGGGCCGTAGGTGGGGTCGAGCAGGAAGGGCGAGATCGCGCCGCCGTCCAGCACCATGCCGAACAACGCTCCACTGGGGTCACCGAACTCGGTCGACGACATCGGCAGCAGCATCGCGCAGTCACTGGCCAGGAGGTTCTGGCTGCACTCCCGCACAACCAGCGGAGTCCGGTAGCCGGGAAGCAGTGCCTGGTAGAGCTGTTTCTGACCGCCCAGCGGTCGTTCCCACTTGTACTCGCCGCCCAGGAAAGTCTGCCGCAGCGTCTTCGCGTGCGCGTCGCACTCCGCGGCGGTTGTGCCCCACACACAGGCGATGACACCGACTTCGAGTTCGATCTCGGTGGTACTCGCGCCGAGCCGGGCGTTCTTGTGCTGGATCTCTTCTTGCGCCGAGTGGACATCGGCGGGGACGCCGGCAGTGTCCCCTCCGTGCTCGTCGTCTTGGCCCATCAGGTCTCGGGTTCGGCGCCGGTTGGCCGCGCGAGCTTCGTCGTTGGTCTTGGCCGAGATCCGCAGGACGTAGTCGACGCCGAACCCGATGTCCGCCAGGCGCGACAAGATCTCGTGCCCAGGGAAGGTGAAAGCTCGCGGCATCTCGGCAAGCACCAGATATGCCTGGTAACTCTCGATGAGACCGTCGTCGTCGGGCGTGACGCATTTGAGGAACCGCTTGTTCAGTACTTGCAAGGGATTCCCCAGCGACGTGGGCTCATCCGTGCGGCCACCTTCGTCGAACACGGTGCCGCGGAGCCTCACCAGTCGCGCCCGCCCACGCCCGTGCGAGAGCGTCGCGCCCGAATTGTGCACTGCGGCCGTGCGGTCGAGCTGAGGCTCACGCACTCCGCGGACCGGTGCGCGGCTGAGCCACCACAGCAGTTCGGCCTCGGTAGCGGGCCGAAGCGGAATGGCGCCACCAAGCTCCTGCTCAGTGACGCTGGCCAGCTCCTGCACCTCAGCAACGATTTGAGGAGACACCGGCCGTGGCGGGATGCCGAGCCCTGCGTTCAGCGCGACTCCCACGGCTCGCAACAGGGTCCGGCCACCGTCACGCCACCCGTTGCCGGTGAGAGGTTTGGCGATCCAGTAGCTGCGCCCGAGCACGTCGAGGTCGTCGAGCTGGTCCCATGCGTTGTGCACGGTTTCCGCCCAGTGCGGATTCTTGTCGAGGTCGATGTCGTCGAGGCAACGCCGGATGATGGCGTGTGGCTGGACCTGCTCGCACAGAGACGCGAGCATCACCTCACCACGCAAGGATTTCATGAACATGACGGTGCGGCTGTAAAGCTCGTGCAGTTGCTTTCCCGCCGACCGGGCGCTTTCCCGAGGAAGCGCTCGCCACACGGCCCAAGTCGATCCATCCGCGCAGAACAGCAAGTTGCCGTTGATGTCGAGAATCTGGTTCTCCATCACCGCGCCCCGGCCAGTAGCCGCTGCAACGACGACATCGTCGTCGGCTTACTGTCCACGCCCACGTCCATACCGTGTACATAGAACCGCTGCCTGCAGAACACCTTCCGGTCTGGTCGGTAAGCCCGCCCGGCCAGCGTTCCCGACGACGGCGCGAACAGGTGCGCCATGAATCCGATCAGCCAACTCGCCGGTGTCCGTGACTCGATCCGAGCTCTCCGGATCGCGATCGCGGTCAGCGGCACACCCCAACGCGCCGGGCCGAGCCAATCCAGCAGCGGCAGCTTCCACACCACGAGCAGAAGAACCAAGAAGACCACGCCCTGAGTGAGCGTGTACGGCCCGCCGGGCAGGTAGCCGCCGTCGCGACCGGGCATCCGTCCGAACATCCTCGGAAACCGGCGCGACCGCGTATACGACCGTCCGATGAGGACATCGCCGCGGCCGCGTTGCGCGTTCATTTGGTGAACCAGGCACCGAACATGCCGGATACGCCGTCGAGGTTGAGCAGGATGCCCAGGAAGATCGCGGCGATCACGCCGTATTTGATCGAGCGGGTGAAGTTACCTCGCGTCCCGATCAGCAGACCGATTCCGCCTACGACGGCCGCGAGCAGGATCAGGCGACGGACAGCTTGGTCTCCCCAGGCGAGGTTGGCGTCGATCCAGCTCTTGACGTCGGCTGCGAGCACGATGGTCGACATCTCTTCTCCTATTCGCCGGCCTTGGTCGATGGTGTGGCCGGGGTCCCGGCAAGGAGCGGACCCGGGTCGATCCGGCCGACTTCCCAGCGCCCTGCCCGTGCTGTGAGCGTCAGGGCGTAGTCGACGGCGGTGACCTGCCCGATGGCGTCATATCCCCAAGCACGCGCCATCACGTGGATCTCGGTTCCGTCCAGTGGCCGAGCTGCCTGACCTGGCTCGAACGGCTCATGCGTCCGCAACTCCAGCAGCTGAACCTCCGCGTACAGGGGCGGGACGATCACGCCGATGCGTGTGCCCGGCGCGATGTAGCGGTCCAGCTCTCCTCGGCCGACCAGGTAGGCGAGCAAGAAGCCGTGCACGGACTGCCCGATCGGCCCGTTCAGTTCCGCGGATTCCGGGTAGTCGGATTCGACCGCGGCGAGCGTGTTCGGGCAGGCGACCGGTGCCGGCAAGGCCGCTGCGACGTAGCCCTCACCGCTCCCGACGAGGTTGACCTGAGCGCAGGTCAACCTCGCGTGGTGTTTCCCGTCGAACTGCTGGACCAGCATGCTGGCCGCGACGACTACCGTCCACGAGCCTTGCCGGGGCGATGTCACCGACAGCGTGCTGGTGTCGACCGGGATCTGTGTACCGACCTCGCGGGTCGACTTCTGACCCGCTGGGTAGAAGGCCTCCAGCCCGGCGGAGTCGTCTCTGCTCGCCGAGAGCCACGACCGGATGTACATCTCCGCCCATCCCTGCGGCTGGTCCACACCGAGCGGCGCATCGGCATGCGGGACTCCGGAGGGCACGTCCGGTCGTAGCACCGTCAGGCCGACGATCACCGCCAGCGGACTCGCGACGATCACACACCACCCCAGCACTCGGCCGAACCGCCGCGTGACCGCGCGGGCAACTGGCTCCAGCTGGGCATCAGGAATCATTCGCACGATTCGGTTCTTACGGAGCTCCATCACTGCGCCTCGATGCCCATCACCTGATGCAGGCGTTTGCGCAGCTCTCGATCACTGGAACTGGCCAGCCTGTCCAGTGCGTCGCACGCCGGGAACCCGACCTCGTCGAGGAAGCGCCGGAGTTCCTCGTACAGCTGTCTGTCGACCAGAGCCGATCCGAGCCGTCGTCCCAGGTCCCTTGCTCGGACGCGGGCGTGGGCGACAAGAAGTTCGCCGGGGGCAAGGTCTGTACGGGGTCCGGTCACGGAGACTCCCTGAGGTCTGGCGGGCTGCGGCGCTCAAGACACGCCCCACACCGCTGACCTTTGATGCACCTCGCCCGCTGTTCGGGCCCCGGAGCGCTAGCACTGTCGCTGCCATTCGCGACCAGCGTTCGCCAGCGTGTCGAGCGCCCGGTTCCGCCGACGCGTGGCGGTCGGTTGGCTCACGCCGAACAGCGCACCGAGCTGCCGGTCGGTCGCGACGCCGTCACGCCCCATGTCTTCGCCGAAATATCGCGCGGTGAGAATGGCTGCCTCCTGCTTGTCCAGCCACTCCTGCTCGACCGCCCACGACAGCAGTTCCAACAACTGTTCCGACGCATCCCTCTCGGTCTGCACCTCGGCAAGTGGACGGTGCACAGCATCGTCGTCGATGCTCACGACCTCTGCGGCGACTTGGCTCGTATCGACACCGAGGGCGCGAAGAGCCGATCGTTGGGTGTCACGGACCAGGTTGGCGGCGACATGGTGCCGACGGCGCAGTGGATAGCAGCGGATCTGCTCCCACAGGTGTCCGATGACCGCGGCCTGGACATCGGTGTTCGTCTCATTCGCCGAGACTCCGCCCCCGGTTACACCGCGGCGAGCACCGAACGCGCCGAGCGCTGCCCGAGTCGCACGAATGACCCGGCCGACGATGCCAGGTACGGCGGGCAGCATGGCGTTCAGAGCGAGTTGAGCGGCAACGGTTCCTTCGTCACGCTCAATCGCGGCCCGCTGCAGCAGCGCGTAGAGGACTTCGTCGTGACGTGCATAGTCGCGGCCGCTCAACACGTCAGTCAGCTGGTGATGAGATCCGACGTCGGCCAGCGCCGTGTCGTGCTCTGACCATGAACACAACGCGGCGTCGAACCTTTCGAGCACCTTGGGGTGAGCAAGCTGTCGTTGAAGTGCGGTGAGTGGGCTGCAGGCAGAGGCGGACATCGAGATGGCCTTTCGAGCGGCGACAAGATCGCCACGAGGCTCGAAACCGCCCCTCGCCCCTTCCCTGGCTCAGATGCTTGCCCTGGACTGGGGCAAGTCGAAAGGTCACCCGATCAGACGTACGAAGGCCAGTGCTGGACGGCAGTCCAAGCCACCAGGCGAGATTGGATCGCTATGCCCGAGACCGGTATCCAAGCGCAGTCTCGACTCTGGTGAACGAAGCGAGACCGGGGTTCGTGTGGGTCTCGCTATCTCTAACCGTCGATGAGCAGAACTGTGCCCGCTCGTCGGAGGTTCCTACGATTCGGATTGCTGTCTCCCTCGCGGCGACCAGGGTCTCGCCGGAGCCAAGGCCAGTCTCGGCACCCTCAGGCCGGCGGCTGCTCGGCTGGTGGTTCGAGCTGCCGCGCGTCGGTGGGATCCGATCGGCGGAGAACGAAGATCTTCGCCAGCGCGATGAGGCTGGGGCCGGCAAGGAGCGCCGCCAAGCACGCCTGCCCGTTGACGCCGACGAGCATGCCGACCACCAGGGCGAAGCCCGCCCATAGACCACAAAGATGCCGGAAGTGGCGCTGACGCCGCTCCTCCTGCTCGTTCCGGAGGACCTCGAGCCGCCGGGCGTCTTCCCTCCGGATGCTTTCGAGCTGACGCTCGTGTTCCCGCTGGAGCTCTGGTTCCAGCGCCTTGAGTGCGACTTCCAGGTGCTCGGCCGGAACTCGTGCCCACATCCGCGCGATCTGGACAGCGCGGGACGGTGGTGGCTTCTCGTCACTCATCAGCGGGGCGCCGTCTCGGAGCTGCTTCGAAGTCGACCCTGGACGCGACCTGATTGGCAATATCGGGTTTGGGAAGGTCCGGGAGCTCGCCGACGGGCGATGCTCTTTTGGCGACGCGATCGAGTCTGTCGACCCGCCTCGCGGCGTTCCTGACAGTCACGTGGAGCCAGGTCGAGATGCTCACGTGCGCAGGTACTTGCTCTCGGTCACCCCAGGCCACCAAGAATGCGTCCTGCATCGCGTCGGCCGCCAACTCGGGACTCCGCGTCACACTCAAAGCGATTTTCCATGCCTCGTCTCGGTGGCGTCGAACGAACTGCTCGAACACGGCGCGCGCTTCAGCCTCGCTGCCCAGTTTCGCGCCGAGCAGCTCGCGGTCCGTCTGCAAGTCCGTCTCCAACAGGTAGCCGGATGCCGCAGTCGACGTGAATGCGCAATCGACGACACGACCCAGGTCTCGGAGAGCAACCTTCCCTTCGCCCGATCGGGTGCGTCGTGTTCCAGCCCGAGACCTACGCCGTGCGCGAGTAGAGACCACGTTCTCGAGGTCACATCGAGAATTCATCGCAGGGAACAGAGGCATCCCTACGCGGCTGCATCGTTCGATGCTACCGACGCGCATGTCTCCAGAGGCATTTTTCGGTCCGGCGAGACTGGACGCGAGACCGGCGAGACCAGGTTCGATACAGGTCTCGCCACCGCGCCAGTACCCGGATGACGGTCTCGGAGGGCTGATGGCGCGAGCATCAGAAGACGAGAAACCCGAACCTGCGCTCCCGTCCGGGGAACCTGTGTGGTGCTACCCTCAACCGAGCAAGCGCGGCATTGATCGCACCTTTTCTGGTCATATAGACCGAATCCATGGAACCGAAGCCGAGTTGGCTCGGATACGACTTGCCGCCGCCACCACCGATCTCTTGCGCTGGGCCCGCGAAAGCGCTCAGCGCGGATTACCCGAGGACGGCAAGCCCACATGATTTCACCTTACGAGTTGACCGCGGCGGCTCCAGCTCTGCTGTCCACACCTGATGGCCGCATGACGCAGGTTCCGGTGTCCGGCCCCTCGGGCTTGTCGGACTACGCCGTGTCTCCGCTCGGGATGCCGACAGCTCTTCTCCGTGATGAAGTACGTGTCGCCTTCCTCGCGCGAACGTCAACCGAGGACCAACAGGATCCACGCCAGTCCATCCTGCGCCAGCTCGGCAACTCCAAGGCCGCCATCCCCGAGTCCTGGGTGATCGTCGCGCATTTCTACGATGTCGAGTCAGGACGCATGGATCTCGCCGCTCGCGGACGCGGCGAGAACTACGAGCGCTTCGACATCCCCATCGCACGAGACGGCGGCATCTCCGACCTACTCACCGAGTCCGCGAATCCGAAACGCCGATTCGACGTCGTAATCTGCGAGAACATCGCTCGAGTCGCCCGACGAGCGTACGAGGGCTTGTCGGTCGAGCGCGAACTAGAGCGCAACGATGTGCCGCTCTTCGCCTCGAACGAACCGATCACGGTTTCAGGGAGCCGCGCACAGCGCATCCTCCAGCGTCGAATCAACCAGTCGGTGGCCGAGTACGAGGTTCTCAATACGCTTGAGCAATCATGGGGCGGGCTCTGCACCCACGTGCGCGAGGGCTGGAACATCGGCAAGCCATGCCACGGTTACAAGGCGAAGGTCTTCAAGCACCCGAACCCGTCCAAGGCCGCGAAGGGATACACGAAGTCACGTCTGGAACCCGATGGCCTCAAAGGGGAAACCGTCACCCAGATGGCGATGTGGCGGTACTACGAACGCATCGGCTGCGACACGATCGCAGACCGCCTGAACGCAGACCTCACCAAGTACCCGCCGCCAGAACCACCAGGAAAGGCCCGCGCTCGTGGCGTGTGGAGCAGGTCGAGCGTGTACGACATCCTCCGTAACCCCAAATACACTGGCTATCAGGTGTTCAACAGGCGCGCGACCCGCTCACGCGGAGGCAGGCACAACGACCCCATCAAATGGGTCTGGTCACCTACCCCGGTCCACGAACCGTTGATTCCTAAGTGGATGTACGACGCGATCAACGCTGGTTGGAAAACCAAGCAAGGCTCACGGGACAGCCACGAGCCGAACAACCATCCTGCGACCATCAAAAACTACCTGTTCCGAGGCCGCCTCTTCCACGGCTGCGGACGAAGGATGGTCGGGGATCCAAGACACGGCCGGGCGTACTACCTCTGCCGACCGAGCAACAACAACCGAGCACGCTCAGACCGATACGCCTCACACGAGAAAGCCCTCTACCTCCGTGAGGACGCCTTGCTCGACGCAGTCGCGAAGTTCTTCTCCGACCGCGTCTTCGGCCCCGACCGGCGTTCCATCCTCGAAGCCGACCTCGCCGGCGTCGACGACCAGGCAGCCGTCGAACACGACGCTGAACGAGAACGAGTAGGACGACGGCTTGCCGAGATCGCCAAGCAGCAGGCCTCGATCCTCAAGCAAGCACAACAAGGCGACCCGGACGATCCCTTCACCACAGCACTTCGCGGCAGCTACAACAACCTGGCCAAGGACGAGAAGCAACTGCGCGCCAAACTCACAGAACTGGAGGAAACGGAACAGCCGACCCCTCAAGGGATAACAGTCGACGAGCTGGCCCTGATCGACGCACTCCCCTGCCTCGCGATGAATCTCGCCAAAGCGCCCGATCAGCTCCTCCGGGCACTGTTCGAAGCCGTCCAGCTCGCCATCATGGTCCACGACGACGGCGAACATGCGACAATCACGATCAAACTCCCGGCAGACCAGCTGCCCGAGATAGCTCAGGCAGCGGAGAGGATCACTGAGCCCATGAATCCCCACGAACTCCCGCGCGAAGCCGCGCCTGAGCTTGTGGGGTTGCTGTTGGTGCCCCCGGTGAGATTCGAACTCACACTGGACGGGTTTTGAATCCGTTGCCTCTGCCAGTTGGGCTACGGGGGCGTCGCGGGGTGAACTTTACGGGATCGCAGGAGCGCCGCTTCCGCCGGGCTCGGGAGTGTGACGACTGTCTGACGTGGTGAACGCCATCTCGCCGACTGGATCGTTCCCGGTAGGCTTCAGGTTCGCGGACAGCCCGCGAGCCGAACTGCCCGACGACCTTCAGGAGGACCCCGGTGACCGAGCAGGCTGCCGAGGCCAACGGTGCCGTCGCCGCACCCCAGCGGCGGGTGCTCGTGGCCGAAGATGAGGCCCTCATCCGTCTGGACCTCGTCGAGATGCTTCGCGAAGAGGGCTACGAGGTTGTCGGTGAGGCCGGAGATGGCGAGCAGGCCATCAACCTGGCCACCGAATTGAAGCCCGACCTGGTGATTCTCGACGTCAAGATGCCCAAGCTCGACGGGATCGAGGCCGCTTCCAAGATCACCGGTGACCGGATCGCGCCGGTCGTGATCCTGACCGCGTTCAGCCAGCGCGACCTCGTCGAGCGGGCCAGGGACGCGGGCACGATGGCGTACCTGGTCAAGCCGTTCGCCAAACGCGACCTGGTGCCCGCCATCGAGCTGGCCGTGAGCCGGTTCGCCGAGCTCCAGGCGCTCGAGTCCGAGGTCGCGGGACTCACCGACAGGCTCGAGACGCGCAAGGTCATCGACCGGGCCAAGGGCCTGTTGATGAGCCGTCAGGGTCTCACCGAGCCGGACGCGTTCCGCTGGATACAGCGCACCGCGATGGACCGCCGGACCACGATGAAGGCGGTGGCCGAGGCCGTCGTCGAAAGCATCGGCTGACGAACCCGAAAAGGCCACCTCCGTCGCCGGAGGTGGCCTTTTTCGGCTCAGGACCCGCTTGCGGTCCGCATCACCCAGTAGACGTCGGTGTTCTCGACGGTGCCACCCAACCGGGCGGAGCCGGGGCCTTCGGCGGTGACGGGGGTGTCGGCGCCGGTGTGGTCGTGCGTCGTCCAGTCCACAGTGAACTGGAGCTTCGAGCCCGGTACGTCGAACGGACCGTCCTGGTCAGGGTCGGTGTCGGACTCGTCGTAGTTCTCGATGCTCAGCCCGCCGGTCTCGTGGTCGCCGCCGATGATCACCAGCGTGTCGGGGTGCGCGCGGACGAACCGCATGACCTCGGCGATCGTGGCGTCGAGTGCGCGGCCTGCGTCGATCACGCCGTGCGCGTTGTTCTCGTGCGACATCCCGTCGGTTCCTTCTTCCTCCAGGAAGAGAAAGAAGCCTCGCGGGTTCTTCGACAGCGTGTCGAGCGCCTTGCGCGCCATCTGCTGGAGCGGCACCCGCGGCGCGTACTTCCCGACGCCGTCCGGGCCGTAGTCGACCATGTCCTCGTTCGCGAACAGGCCGAGGATCCGGTTCGCCCGCGTGTTCCGCAGTTCGTCGCCGTCACGCACGTAGGTGTAGCCCGTTCGCTGCGCGCGTTCGACCAGGTTGCCGTACGGGCTGCGGCTCTCCTCCCCCGGCTTGTCCGGCCACAGACCGGGATTCCCCTTCGGGTACCACCAGTCCTCACCGCCGCCGAGCAGGACGTCCGGGCGGCTGCTTTCGATGTACTGCTTCGCGATGTCGCTCTGCGAATCCCGGCTCGGCACGTGCGCCGCGAACGCCGCCGGCGAGGCGCCCGTGACCTGCGCGGTGGTGACCAGTCCGGTCGACTTCCCCGCCCGTTTCGCCCGTTCGAGGATGGTTTCCAGCGGACGTCCGTGGGCGTCCACCCCGACGGCGCCGTTGCGCGTCTTGTGCCCGGTCGCCAGCGCGGTGGCCGCCGCGGCCGAGTCGGTGACGATCTCGTCGGGATCATCCGACGACGTCCGCACGAGGCCGGTGGTCGCGAGCCCGTCCATCGCCAGTTCACCGCGTTTGCCCTTGAGCGCCAGCCGGAGCAGGTCACGCTGCCCCAGGCCGAGGCCGTCGCCCTGGATGTAGATGATGTTGCGCGCCACCCGCGCCCCGGATCCCGCCGTCGTCGTCTCCGCGACGGCGCCCGAGCCGCCGCACAGGACCACCAGAACCGTCGCCGCCGCCAGACCACGTCCGCGCACATCGCCTCCCGTTAGTTAGGAACCTTTCCTAACAGAGAAGTCGCGGGAAGGCGAGGGTCAGCGGCGAAGGATTCCGGCGTCGTGGGCGAGGATCGCGGCCTGGACGCGGTTCGCGCAGCCGAGCTTCGCGAGAATGTGGCTGACGTGGATCTTCACGGTTCCGTTCGACAACCGCAGGTCCGCCGCGATCTCCGCGTTGCCGAGCCCCCGCCCCACCCGCACCAGGACGTCGCGTTCGCGGGCAGTCAGCGCGCCGAGCTTCCGCCTGGCCCGCGCGACGCTTTCCGCGTTGGCCGCGTCGGTGTCGCGGAACCGGTCGATGACCTGCTTCGCGATCCGGGGCGACAGCACCGCGTCGCCGGTGGACGCGGACCGCACGGCCTGGATGAGTTGCGCCGGATCGGTGTCCTTGAGCAGGAAACCGGCCGCTCCCGCGCGCAGGGCCCTGGCCACGTAGGCCTCGTCCCCGAACGTGGTGAGCATGATGATCCGCACCTCCGGCGCGATCCGGCCGAGCTCCTCCACCGCGGCGAGCCCGTCCACCCTGGGCATCCTGATGTCCATCAGCACGACGTCCACGGACATCCGCCGGACGACGTCGATCGCCTCCGCGCCATCGGACGCCTCGGCCACGACGTCGATGTCGCCCGCCTGGTTCAGCAAGAGCCGCGCACCGGCGCGGAGCAGCGGTTCGTCGTCGGCGAGCAGGACCCGGATCATCGCGTCTCTTTCGGTACGGGGACTTCGAACCAGGTCTTCTCCACCAATCCGCCGTCGCCGAAACAGAACCGGAAGATCGCGGCGGTTTCGGCGTCGGGCGGATCGTCGGCCGGGGTGTAGACGCAGTAGGTGTCCTCGGGGACCGGCGGCTCCCGGTCCCGCGCGGCGGCATGCGCCGAGGGTTCGTTCGGGCCGAACCAGGCCTCGACCTCCTCCGGTGTCATCCCGATCTTGACACTGGCGAGTGGATCTTCGTGGTCGGCGGGCGTGAGCGGCGGCACGAAGGCCAGCGTCGTCAGCAGCAGCGCGGCGACGGCGGCCAGTCCGGTCGTCAGCATCAGGCCGGACAGGATCCGGCCCGGTCGTCTCTCCGTGTCCGCGACCTGCGGTTCCTCGCCCGCCTCTTCGGCGAGAGGCGCGTCCGCCCGCTTCGGCAGATCGGCCGTGACCGCGAAGCCGCCGTCCGGGTCGGGCCCTGCCGTGAACGTGCCGCCGAGGAGACGGACACGTTCGCGCAGGCCGACCAGCCCGCGGCCGGTACCGGGCAGCCGCTCCCCCTCGACCGGCTCCGCGCCATTGCGCACCACGATCTTCACCAGTTCGGGGCCGTGGTCGACGACGACGGTGACCGACGCGGCGGCGGCGTGCTTGTGGACGTTGGTCAGCGCTTCCCGCACCACGCGGTGCACGGCCCGGCGGACCGGCGGCCGGACCCCGTCGAGGTCGGTCCCGAGCCAGTCGAACGTCACGTCGAGACCGGCATCGCGCGACGACGCCACCAGATCGGCGATGTCGGCCTCGGTCCCGGCGGCGTCGGTGGCCTCCGCGGGCTCCGCCGGTTCCCCGCCCGGCCGCAGGACGCCGAGGGACTGCCGCAGTTCTTCGAGCGCGACCTTCGCCGTCGTCCGGACGTGCCGTGCGGCCTGCCGCAGCTCCGGATCCTTGCCCTCGGCGGCGACCTCCAGCGCGCCCGAGAACATCGTGATGAGGCTGAGCCGGTGCCCGAGCTGGTCGTGCATCTCCTCGGCGATCCGCGAACGTTCCTCCAGCCGCGCCCGCTCCCTGGTCACCTGCCGGGCCTCTGCGAGGGACTCCGCGCGCTCCCGCAACGCCACCACCAGCCGGGCCTGCTGCGCCTGCATCGCGCCGACCAGCGCGGGCAAGACGAGACAGGACAGCGTCGAGACGGCGATCACCACGAGGACGTACTGCCAGCGGAACGCGGGCTGGGTGAGCAGGACGACCGCGGCCGGGAGCAGTGCCGCGAGGCCGAACAGCGGCCACCGCCGCCCCCTCGCTCCCGCCGTGTACGCGATGACCGCGAGAGCGACACCGGTGGCGGGGAACAGCCCGAACAGCACCACCGCGGCGAGCAGCGCGACCACCGCGAACCGGCGGCGCGCCAGCATGAGCACGACGGCGCAGGCGATCACCGCGGTCAGCACCGGCGCCGACGGGTAGAACACTTCCGGCCAGCCCCAGGCGGGCAGCAGATCGGCGAGGAAGATCGTCACACCCGCGACGAATCCGGCGAGGAGCACCTCGGCGAGCACGGTGACGAGCCGCCGGTCGACCATCTTCACGCTCCCAGCATCACACGGACCCGGTGGCACAGCGGGCCGGGGCGGCGGGAGTCGTCAAGTCGACCAGGTACCGGCTGACACCTTCGTCCACACAGGACGAACCACTGCCGTAGACGGCGTGCCCGACGTCCTCATTGGACAACAGCACCGCCGACTTGAGGCTGCCCGCCAGCTGACGTGCCCAGCCATACGGTGTCGCGGCGTCCTTCGTGGTCCCGACGAGCAGGATGGGCGGGGCGCCGTCGGCGCGGATCGTCCGGGACGGGACCGTCGCGGTGGGCAGGAAGGCGCAGCCGAGCGCCTCCGTGCCGGACGAGAGCCGGGAAACCCGGCGCAGCTCCCGCGCGGCGTCCTCGTACGCGGCCAGGTCGGTGGGATGGGCGCGGTCCAGGCAGTTGACGACGGTGAGCGCGTCCGTCGTGTCGGTCGTGGGCTCCGGCGAGTCGGCGGAGTCGTCCGGCGAGTCGTCCGCCGGGGCGTCGGCGCCGAGGATGATTACGGACAGCTCGGCCCAGTCGGCCGGGAAGGTGACCTTCGAGGAGATCTCCTCGCGAAGAGCACCGCCGTCGCCCGCTTTGTCCGCTTTGGCCAGCACCCTGTCCACCGTGGCGAGGATTTCGGTCTCGTCCCGGCCGGGGCACGGCTTGCCCGTCCTGGTGGCGCATTGCTTCGCATAAGTGAGCAGCGTGTCCTCGACGCCCTTCGCCTGCTCGACGGTGTCGGCCCGCCAATCGAGATAGGTGTTGTCGACGCCGTCGAGCACCATGGCGCGAATCTTCTTCGGGAACCGGTCGGCGTACAGCTGCCCGATCCGCGTTCCATAGGAGTAACCGAGGTAGTTCAGCTTTTCCTGGCCGGTGACCACGCGCAGGACGTCGAGGTCGCTGACGACGTCGTCGGTGCCCAGGTGCCGCAGCACGTCCTCCCCGGTCCCCTTCAGGCACGCCTCGGCGTACTGCCGCGTTTTCGGGACCTCGGCGCCGATCAGCGGCAGCCCCTCGGGCGCCTTCGACGTGGGTTCGCCCTCGGTTTCGCACCGGATCCGCGGTTCGCTGCCGCCGATGCCCCGGGGATCGAAGCCGACCAGGTCGAACCGTTCCCGGACCGAGGCGGGCCAGGTGCCCGCGACGTCCTTCACCATGGCGACCCCGGATTGGCCGGGGCCGCCCGCTCCCGCGACGAGCGTGCCGAGCCGTCCTTCCGGCCGGGTCGCCGCGGCCTTGATCAACGGCAGGGTGAACTTCGGCCCGTCCGGTCGCCGGTAGTCCATCGGCACGGTCAGCTTCGCGCACTGGAAGGCCTCGCACGGCCGCCAGTCGAGGGCCTGCCGGTAGAACGACGCCAGCGCCGCCCGGTGCTCCGGTTCGTCCACTGTGGTCACCGGGGCCGGGCTCCCTTGCGACGTCGTGCATCCGGCGACGAGCGCGACGGACAGCATCACGCACTTCCAGTTCACGCGGGACTCCTGCTTTCGGGACACCGGACGATCCAACCCCGGCACCGCCTCCTCGCACGACCCTCGACAGGCTGAAAGTCCGTGCCTTCGTCGGCCATGAGGACTAGACCGAAAGACATACCCACGAACGGTGAGATCCAGACCACACGATCGGGTCGTGACGATCTTGGCTCCGCTGGGTCTATGGAGTGTGGAAGTGAAGAACTTCCGCCACAGGCAACGGAATCCGAACCGAGGAGATCGCGATGACGAACACCGCCACCACCGCCGCCAAGCCGAACTCGAACTCCACCGCCCCCACCGAGAACAGCGCGCTCGTCTCCACCCAGGGCGTGACCACCATCGCCGACACCGTCGTGCAGAAGGTCGCCGGCCTCGCGACCCGTGAGATCACCGGCGTCCACGCGCTGGGCGGTGGCGCCGTGCGGGCGTTCAACGTGCTGCGCGAGCGCATCCCGGGCGCCACCGCGTCCGCCGGTCAGGGTGTCTCCGTCGAGGTCGGCGAACGCCAGGCCGCGGTCGACCTGCAGATCGTCGTCGAATACGGCGTCGCGATCGCGGATCTCGCCAAGTCGGTGCGCCGCAACGTGATCGGCGCCGTCGAGCAGATGACCGGACTCGAGGTCGTCGAGGTCAACATCAACGTGTCCGACGTGTACATCCCGGGCGACGACGACACCGACGAGAGCACCGAATCCACCCGCGTCCAGTGACCACCGGCGCCGGTCCGCGCCCGACTGCAAGGAGAACGTTCATGAACGCCACCCATCTCGGCCTGTTGACCGGTCTCGTGCTCGGCGTGGCCGGCGCGTTCGGCGGCTTCGGCGCCTTCCTCGTCGTGCTCGTCCTCGCCGTCCTCGGCCTGCTGGTCGGCCGGTTCCTCGACGGCAAGCTCGACCTTTCGGCCCTGGCCGGCCGCGACAGGGGCTGAGCGCCATGACGACCATGACACCCGCCGCGCCGGAAACGGACGGGCGCGGCGGGCTGACCGTGGCCGCCGGTGCCGTCGAACGGATCGCCGCACGGGCGATCACCGAACTCGACGGCATCGGCGGCGCGGCCTCCCGGGTGCTCGGGATCGCGGTCGGCGGTGAAGACCTCGACCAGGGCGCCAAGGTGAGCGCGAACGTCACCGCCACGACGGCCACCTTGGACGTCCGGCTGTCGGTGAAGTACCCGCTTTCGGTCCGCGCCACCACCGAAACCGCACGGGAGCACCTGATCCACCGCGTCGGCGAGCTCTCGGGCCTGACCGTCACGCGGGTCGACATCACCGTCACGGCCCTGCACTCCACGGAGACCGAAACGAGGAGGGTCCGATGAAACGGCGCCCCCGCCGCAGCGCCCCGGCCGTGCTGGTCGCCCTCGTGGTGCTCGCCGGATGCGTCCTGGCCGCCGCCGTCGCGGTCCAGACGATCATCGGGGAGAAACCGTGGGTCAGCTACGACGCCGTCGCGTCCGCGCTGCACGACACCCGATGGAGTGATCCGCTGCCGGCGATCGCGGGTGGGGTGGTCGCGCTGATCGGCCTGCTGCTCCTCGTGACCGCGATCGTCCCGGGGCGGCCGACCGTGCTGCCGCTCGAAGGCGGCCCGGACTCCGGCGCCTCCCGGCGCAGCTACCGGTCCACGCTGCGCACCGCCGCGTCCACTGTGGATGGTGTTTCGGCGGCGAAGCTGAAGCTCAAACGGCGCGGGATCGTCTCGGTGGTGACCACCGGGCGGACGAACACCGAGGGACTCGCCGACGCCGTCCGCGCCGCCATCGAGCACCGTCTCTCCCAGATCGGCCCCGCGACCGTTCCCGCCGTGCGTGTCCGGGTCAAGGCCACCAGGAGCGCGTCATGACCGATCTCAACCGCCCCGCCCGCCTGAACCGCACCCTTCTGGTGCTGACGGGCCTCGTGCTGCTCGCCGGTGGCGTGTTCGCCGTCGGCACCCATTTCGGCAGGATCCCCCTGCTCCAGTCCGGCACCACGCTCGTGCCCGGAACGGCGACACCACCCGGCTGGGCCTGGTACGCCGTCGCCGGGGGCGCGGTGATCGTCGGACTGCTGGCGCTGCGCTGGCTCGTCGCGCAGCCCGTCCGCAAACCCAAGTCCCACACCTGGCGCTTCGAGCAGGACGAGGGCCGGACCTCGCTGGCCGCGAGCACCGCGGTGGAACCCTTCGCCGCGGAGGTCGCGACCTATCCCGGCGTCCACGCCGCGCACGCCACGCTGGGCGGCACCCAGGACGCGCCGGTGCTGGCCGTGGTGCTGAGCGCCGAACAGGACGGCGATCTGGCCGCCATCCGCGAGCGGATCGCCGAGGAGGGCCTGCCGCGGCTGCGCCAGGCGCTGGACCTCGGCGAGCTCCCGGTGACCATCGAGTTCCGGTTCTCCGCCAAGGCCGGTCCCCGCATCCAGTAGCACCCGTCCGCGACTCCGTCGGCACCGAACACCCCTGTGAGAGGTGTTCGGTGAGGGGAGCTGGGTGCGGTGAACGGTGGCCAAGCGGAACTGGAAGCGGAACTCGACCGGCTGTGCCGCCGGGTCGCCTGCGCCGCGGAAGTCACCATCGACCTGCGAAACCTCCCGGAACTGCGCCGGATCCGCTCCGTGGTCGCCGATCACCTGGGCTTCGGCAGGGGCGAGGACGAACCGCTCGGCGCCTTGCTGCTGGTGGTCGACGAGCTGGTGAGCAACGCCTACCGGCACACGGACGGACCAGGCGAGTTGCGCGTCGTCCGGCAGGTCCGCCGCTTCCTGGTCGAGGTCTCCGACGATGACCCGGGGCTGGATGCCTTGCGCTCCGCCTCCGCCACGGCCCACTTCGGTCTCCGCCTGGTCGGTCAGCTTTCCCTCGATTGGGGTTTCCGGACCGAGCGGACCGGGAAAGCGGTCTGGGCGCTGGTTCCCGCGCAGATGTACTACGAGCGATGAGGAGTACCCGCATGTCCACCGTGACCCGGGCCGCCGACACCGTGCTCGACCGGACCCTGCTCGGCTACAGCAGTGTCGGTCACTTCCTGCGGAGGCGATGGTGGCCGGCGGACCCGGCACCGGACGCGCTCGCGGGCAAGGTCGCCGTGGTGACCGGCGCGAAGGCGGGCCTGGGCAAGGCGACCGCCGTCGGGCTGGCGAAGCTGGGCGCGACCGTACGGATCGCGGTCCGCGGCGACGGCGACGCCGCCCGCGCCGAGATCGAGCGGGCCGTACCCGGCGCGCGGATCATCGTCGACCAGTGCGACCTCAGCCTGATCTCGTCCGTGCGCGACTACGCCAAGGATCTCGACGGTGAGATCGACGTCCTGATCCACAACGCCGGCCTGATGCCCGCCGAGCGTACGGAAACGGCCGAGGGCAACGAAGTCATGCTGGCCACGCATGTGCTCGGCCCGCACCTTCTCACCGCGTCGCTCCGGCCGAAGTTCGCCGACGGCGCCCGGGTGATCTGGGTCAGTTCGGGCGGGATGTACGGCCAGCCTTTGCGCACCGACGACCTCCAATACCTCCAGGGCGAGTACAAGCCCGCCGCCGGATACGCGCGCACCAAACGGATGCAGGTCGTGCTCGCCGAACTCTGGGCGGACGAACTGGACGGCTCCGCGGTCACCGTGCACGGCGCCCATCCCGGCTGGGCCGACACTCCCGGCGTCGCGACCTCCCTGCCGACGTTCCAGAAGCTGACCCGGCCCATCCTGAGGACCCCCGAGCAGGGCGCCGACACCTTCGTCTGGCTCGCCGCGGCCGAGGAACCGGGCCGGTACAACGGGATGTTCTGGCACGACCGCGTCCAGCGCCCGACGCATTATCTCGGCAAGACCCGGGAAACCGCCGCGCAGCGCCAGGAACTCTGGCAGGCCTGCGGGCGGCTGACCGGTTCCTAGGCGAGCGGGATCATCGCGACGGCCGGGGTGGACGGCGTCCGCGAACCCCCGGCGGGTTCCGCGGTGATGCCGACCCGGTCGATCCCTCCCGGCAGATCCGCGAGGACCGGACGAGTCCGATGTGGACCGTCCTGCGCCAGCAACCCGGCCGAATGCACGCCGCTCGCCCCGATGAGCCAGACCTGATACGCCTTGCCCGGCGCCAGCGGCGGGAGATCACCCGCCAGCACGACGACCTTGCCCTGGCTCAGCGAGGTCACCACCGTGGTCGTCCCGCGTTCGGCGCCCTTCACCGTCGAGGCGTCGGGCGCGGTGAGCACGGAGTTCACCGAGGCGAGCTGCTGCTGCGCGGGATCGGCCCCCGGCTCGGTGGTCGTGGTGACCAGGCCGAACACCAGTGCCCCGACGGCGGCCGCCGCGGCACCCCACAGGGCTATCCGCACCGGCTGCTTCTTCGCGGGCTGGGCCCGCCGCACGGCCGCGACCAGCGGAGGCCACTGCCGGGTCTGGGCGATCTGCGTGAGGGTCGCTTCCCTCAGCCTCGGCGGTGGAACGACGGCGAGCGACGCCCCGAGCCTCGCCGCGGTCTCCCGGAGTTCCCGGACCTCCTGGCCGCACGCGGAGCAGCCCCGGAGATGCCGCTTGAACGCCGCGGCCTCCTCCTCCGGGACGGCGTCCACGGCGTAAGCCCCGGTCAGTGTGTGCAGTTCCGCCGTCATTGCCCCACCCCCAAGCAGTCGCGCAACCGGATCAGTCCGTCGCGGATGCGGGTCTTCACCGTGCCGGGCGCGGTTTTGAGCACTTCCGCGACTTCCGGGTAGGTGTACCCGTTGTAATAAGCCAGTACGACCGATTCCCGTTGCAGGTCGGTCAGCGCGGACAGGCATTGGCGCACCCGCTGCTGCTCCAGATTGGCGATCGTCGACTCGGCGACCTCGTCGAACGGGCGCCGGAAATCGAGCCTGCCCGCGCGGTCGTCCCGGTCGAGCGCGGCCTGATGCGAACGCACCCGGTCCACGGCCCGCCGGTGCGCGATGGTGAGCACCCAGGCCAGTGTGGTCCCCTTGCCCGGTTTGAACCGGGCCGCCGTCCGCCACACCTCCACCAGGACCTCCTGGGTCACTTCCTCGGCGAACGTGGCGTTGCGGACGACTCTGTTCACCACTCCCCACACCGGTCCCGCCACGACGTCGTACAGATCGGCGAACGCCTGTTCGTCGCCGGCCGCGACCCGTTGCATCAGGCTCGACTCGGCAGGCTCCGCTCCGGTGCCGCCGTTTTCGCGCAGACTCGTGCGCACACCCTCGACCATCAAGCTGCCTCCACCTCACCCGACGCCCGGCTACGCGGTGCCCTGGCGTCTGGAAGGGATTCGGTGCCGGTGGCGATACGGACTGGTCGGGTGGCGGAACCCACCCGAACGGGGCCGGGGCGGCTAACGGCCCTGCTGCTCGAGTACGCCGTCCATTGTGGACCGCAGATGCCGCAGGAAGGCCTCGAACCGCTCGATCTCCTCCGCCGGGTACTGCGCCACCAGCGCCGCGAGCCCCGCGCTGAACGGGCCGAAGAACTCCCGCGCGGGCGCCTGGATGTCGGGCCCGCTGCGCAAGGTCACCATCCGCCGGTCGGCGTTCTCCCGGGTCCGCACCACGTAGCCGAGGTTCTCCAGGCGGTTCAGCAGGTTCGTGGTCGCGCCGGAGGTCAGCGAGATACGTTCACCGAGGCGGGCCGGGGAAAGCGGCGAGCCGGTGTCTTCGGCGTAGAGGATCTCGACCAGCGCGGCGGCGTCGGTGGCGTGCAGGCCGAGCCAGTCCGCGAAACGCCGGGTGAACTCGGTGTAGTTCGCCCCGAAGCTCCGGAGGCCGTCCAACAACGACGTGACCCGATCCTCCACCGAACCTCCTCGAGTAAGTGCTTTGACAACCTACCGGCCACGAATATACCTTCACCATGAAGCTACTTTCTCATGAAGGAGTTGCCTTGCTCCCCGACCCGTTCGCCGCGACGACCCGCGGTATCACCGAGCCCGACCCCGTCCGCCCCGCGCTGCGCGCCGCCGGTCCCCTCGTCGAAGTGGCCGCGCCGTCGGGCGGCAAGGCGTGGATCGTGACCGACCAGAAGCTGGCCCGCGAGGTCCTGTCGGACCCGCGTATCGCCAAAGATCCCGCGCTGGCCCCCGAGAACTGGACCGGGCTCGAACAGACCGCCGCCGAACAGCCGTCCCTCACCACGCTGGACGGCCCGGACCACACCGGCCTGCGGCGAGCGCACGCTTCGCTTTTGAGTGCCAAACGGATCCAGGCGCAGTCGGACCGGATCCACCACATCGCGCGTGTCCTGCTGACGGACCTCGGCGGCGGAACCGTCGACCTCATGGACGGCTTCTCCACCCGCTTCCCGCTCACCGTGCTGCTCGATCTGCTCGGTATCCCGCTTCACCTGCTCGACGCGGCCGTCGACGCCTGCCGCCGCATGTCCGATCCCGAGCCGGGCGCGCAGGGCAAGACCATCGCCGCGCTCGCGGACCTCGCCGCCGCGGGATTGACACCGAACCGGACCGGGCTCGCGACGGAACTGCGCGACAACCTCCCGCCCGGGACGTCCGAGAACGACCTGCGGTATCACCTGTTCGGATTGATCTTCGCCGGGCAGCTGACCACCGACGCGTCGATC
Organism: Amycolatopsis sp. lyj-84; assembly: GCF_046549075.1. NCBI lineage: Bacteria > Bacillati > Actinomycetota > Actinomycetes > Pseudonocardiales > Pseudonocardiaceae > Amycolatopsis > Amycolatopsis sp. lyj-84. Next base: position 115,816 of record NZ_JAJPWO010000013.1, on the reverse strand, counting down.
GGCTTCCTGATCGCGCGGCTCCTCGACGGCGACACCACCCCCGAGGGCCACCTGGTCCGCGAGACCCTCCGGGTGCATCCGCCCGCGCCGTTCACCCTCTGGCGGTTCACCACCACGGAGATCGACCTCGCCGGGGTCCGGCTCCCCTCCGGCGCCCCGGTGCTCGTCGACATCCAGGGCATCAACACCGATCCGGCCAGGAAACCGGGCCCGGACCTGACTTTCGGCGCGGGTCCGCATTTCTGCGTCGGCGCCCAGCTCGCGCAGCTCGAACTGCGGGCGGTGGCGACGGTACTGCGCACGGACTTCCCCCGGGCCCGGCTCGCCGTGCCCTACGCCGAACTCCGGCAGACGTTCCTCGGCGGCATCCAGGGCACGCGGCTCACCGGCCTGCCGGTGCTCTTACACCCATGAAGACGGGCCGGGGCGCGGAAACCGCTGCCCCGGCCCGGAAGGGTCCGCTACTTCTTGAACGTGTCGCGGAGCTTGTCCGCGGCGTCGCCGACGGCGTCCTTCACGTTTTCGACGGCGCCCTTGAGACCGGCCTTCGCCTGGTCCGCCTGGCCTTCCGCGCGCAGGTCCTCGTTGCCGGTGGCGTCACCGGCGGTCTCCTTGGCCTTACCGCCGAGCTCTTCGGCCTTGTTGCTGATCTTGTCGCCCAACGACATCGGGTCCTCCTCCGTCCGTGGCGCCCGGATCGTGCGCCGTACAAGGGAAGGACAACCCAGGATCGGGATTCGTCATGCGCACGGACGGGTGATCACGCTCACGTGCCCTTGAGCAGGGAAGCCACCGCGTCGGCGAACGCTTCCGGGGCCTCCTGGGGAACGTTGTGGCCCACCCCCGGGAGGACCCGGTGGTCGTAGGCCCCGGCGAAGTACTCGCGGTCGCCCTCCGCGCCAGGCCCGCCGATGCCGTCGTCCCCGCTTTCCAGCACGACCGACGGCACCGTGATGACCGGTTCCTCCGCGATCAGGTCTTCGAGCGCCTGATACCGCGGATCCCCTTGCGCCAGCCCGAACCGGTGCCGGTACGAGTGGATGACGACGTCGACGAAGTCCGGGTTGTGCAGGCTGGGGGCGCTGGCCGGGAACGCCGCCTCGGCGCCCGTCCAGGTCGGCGACCAGGTGCGCCACAGCAGGGCGCACAACTCGTCGCGGTTCTCCGCCAGCCCGCGGCGGCCGCGCTCGGAATGAAAATAAAACTGATACCAGTAGGTGCGTTCCCATTCGGGCGGCGCCGGTTCCCCGGCGTAGGCGAGGTTCTGGACGTTGTAGCCGTCCACCGAGACCAGCCCGCGCACCCGTTCGGGCCGGAGCGCGGCCACGATGCACGCCGCGCGGCCGCCCCAGTCGTACCCTGCGACGACGGCGTTCTCGAGCTCCAGCGCGTCCATGAAGTCGAGCAGATCCTGCGCGAGCGCGGCCTGCTGCCCCGATCGGGGCGTGGCGTCGTCGAGGAACCGCGTCCCGCCGAACCCGCGGAGGTACGGGACGTACACCGAGGCGCCGCCGGCCGAGAGGTTCGGGGCCACCTCGTCGTAGGCCCGCACGTCGTACGGGAACCCGTGGAGCAGGATCACCGGCGGCGCGCCCGCCTCACCGGTGTGTTCGTACTCGATCTCCAGAACCGGTGTGGTGACACGTTTCGACCCCATCCCCGGATCCTTTCACGAGGATCAGCCGGACCAGCCGCTCAACCGCGACAAAAGCCGTTCCAGGACCTCGGGATCGGCGCCGACGGGCTCACCGGAAACGGGCTCGTCCACCAGGGTCCGGCGGTCGCCCCGCCGCGGCAACTGCACCTGTCCGGCGGACAGGCCGCCGGGCAGCGGCAGCTCGCACCAGGTGGTCACGCCACCGGTCTCGCCCGGCGCCACCCCGGTCCGCTCGCCCGGCGCGGGCGTCGGCGCGGGAAGCCCGGCCAGCTCGTGGTCGACCTCGATGACCAGCACGTCCGACCGCAGCCGCAATCTCAGCGTCAGGAACGGCGGTTCCTTCGGATCGGCCGCGTCGACGAGCGCGCCCACCAGTCTGGCGGCGGCGGTCTTCGCCTGATCGAGCAACGGCCGCAAGGACCAATCCGACAAGATGAGACGGACGAAGAGCTCGGAGCACAAAACGGCATTCGGTTGTGCCACCAGCCGGAGATCGTCCACCTGGGAGGTGCGCGCGCTCAAACCAAGGCCTTCCTCGTCGACGTGCGAGCGTGCATCATGCCACTCCATCCGGTGACGGTGTCAGGCGCCTCACACAAGCCTTTGGTCCAGTGGAGTGACACGGCTTTGGTCCTGTTCATCGGACCAAAGGGCGCGCAGAGTGGTCGGCGTGAGCATCGCCTTCCTGATCACCACGCTGGTCGTGGTCGCCACGCCCGGCACCGGCGTGGTCTACACCTTGTCCGCCGGGCTGGCCCGAGGGAGACGGGCGAGCGTCATCGCGGCGACCGCCTGCACCCTCGGGATCATCCCGCACATGGTCGCCGCGATCACCGGCCTCGCGGCACTGCTGCACGCGAGCGCGGTGGCGTTCGAAATCATCAAATACCTCGGTGTGGCCTACCTGCTCTACATGGCGTGGGCGACGCTGCGGGACCGGGAAGCGATCGTCGTCGAAGGCGATCCCGAGCCCAAGTCGGCGCTGCGGACGATCACCTCCGGCGTGCTGATCAACGTCCTGAACCCGAAGCTGACGCTGTTCTTCTTCGCGTTCCTCCCCCAGTTCGTCCCGGCGGGCGAACCCGGTTCCGTCCCCCGGATGCTGCTGCTGAGCGGGGTGTTCATGCTGGCGACGTTCGTGGTGTTCAGCCTGTACGGCGTCCTCGCCGCCGGCGTGCGCCACCACGTGATCTCCCGGCCGCGCGTCCTCGCCTGGATGCGGCGGATCTTCGCCGGTTCCTTCGCCGCGCTCGGCGCCAAGCTCGCGTTCACCACCCAGTAGACAGGTCTCGTATGCGACTCCAGCATCATCCCGACGTCCGCGCCGAGCACCCCGGCCTCGCCGTCGGCACGCTCCTGGCCACCGGTATCACCCCGGAACTACCCGTCGACCTCGAGAAGTTCATCGCGCGGGCGACGCGACGGCTCGCGGACGGCCCGGAATCGGAGTTCCCCGAGATCCAGGCCTGGCGCCGGGCGTTCGCCAAGATGGGCCTGAAGCCGACGCAGTACCGTTGCGCGTCGGAGTCGCTGCTGCGCCGGCTGCGGAAAGAGGGCGCGCTCCCCCGGATCCACCCGGTGATCGACCTCTGCAACGCGGTTTCGGTCGCCTACGCCATCCCGGTCGCGGTACTCGACGTCGCGAAGATCAGCGGTTCGCTCGAAGTCCGCCACGCACGGGGCGACGAGAAATACGTGACCTTCGCGGGCACTGTCGAGCATCCGAACCCGGGCGAGGTGATCTTCGCCGACGAAGACGGTCAGGCCCACGCACGGCGGTGGACGAACCGGCAGAGCGGGCACTCCGCGGTCTCCGCCACGACGTCCGACGTGCTGATCGTTTCGGAGGGGCTGCACGCGACGGCCGCCGAGGACGTCCGGCTGCTGATCGAGGCGATCGCGGGCGAACTCGCGGGGTTCACGAAGCCTTGAGCGCCTTTTCCAGCTTGGCGCGCGTCATCTTCGAGCGTCCCTTGATGTCGCGCTCCCGCGCCAGCTTGTCCAGGTCCGCCTTCGACAACGAGGACAGGTCCTTCTTCTTGGCCTTCCCGCTCTCCACGCTCTTCGAAAGCGCCTCGAACAGGTCGACGACCTTCGTCGGCTCACCCGGTTCGGTGGCGGGCGTGATGGTCTTGCCCTTCTTCTTGGCCTTGATCAGCTTCCGCACGCGATCGGTGTAGGTGTCGCGGTACTCCTCGGGCCGCCAGTCGTCGCTCATCGCGTCGATCAGGTTGACGGCCATGTCGAGTTCCTTGCCGCGCGCCTTGGCCTTGGCGGGCAGGTCCGGCAGCTGTTCGGCGGGATCCCGCAGGTCTGCGGCGAAGTGCAGGGTGTTGAGCACCATGACGCCCGCACCCGACCGGACGAGCGCCAGGTACTCGCGGCCGCGCATGACGAACTTCGCGATCCCGGCCCTGCCCGACGAGCGCATCGCTTCGAGCAGCAGCGCGTACGGACGTTCGAACTCCTCTTTCGCGGGCGCGAGCCAGTACGTCTTGTCGAAGAACATCGGGTCGATGGCGTCCAGTTCGACGAAGCTCTCGATGTCGAGCGACTTCGACCGGCCTGGGGCGATCTCGTCGAGTTCGTCGGATTCGACGACCACGTACTCGCCGCTGTCGAGCTCGTAACCCTTGACGATGTCGTCGTAGTCGACTTCCTTGCCGGTGCGCTCGTTCACCCGGCGGTACCGGATGCGGTCCTCGGTGCCGCGCTGGAACTGGCGGAAGTGCACCGTGTGGTCCTCGACCGCGCTGTACAGCCGGACCGGGACCGTCACCAGACCGAGCGAAAGCGAACCACTCCAGACCGGGCGCATGGGCGCACTCCTCTCCTCCACCCCGCTGGTACCCGGAACCACGGCCGATCACACCTGGTCAGAGGCTGAACGCGACACCATCGGCTCACACCGGGCGGACCGTTCGTTCCAGTGCCGCGCTTTGCCGGGAGCTACCGGGGAAAGAAAAAAAGGGGGCTACCAGGGCGGTTGGCCACCCCCAGTTCGAAGGCCAACCGCCGCGGAGCCCCTACACGGTTCGGCGCGCTGCCCCGTCGCGCCGATCCCGCCAGCTGATGTCTTCAGCTTTCCAAGGCCCTGCATCGGAATTACATCGGCTCGCCACTGCCTGGTATCCGCGCAGTTCAGGGGCTGCCGGGCGTAGAATCGGACCGGTTTCGAAGCAGGAACCCGCCCGCCTGTTAGGCCGAATGCAGCAAGGCGAACCCGCGCTGATCCGGCTGGAGTGGGTTAGGGTGCCGGACACCTGGCGAACGGACTGGGAGGTAGTGCGTGAGCACGCTCACGGTCTCGGACGACATAGTCGCATATGACCGCCGATCGTTTATCTGAATCGGCGGGATCGCCCGAGACGGCCGGCGATCCGAGACACCCCGGCCAGCGATCCCAGCTCGGTTTCTCCGTACTCGGCCCGCTCGAAGCCGAGGTCGACGGCGTCCCCGTCCGGCTGGGCGGACGCCGTGAACAGCGCCTCCTCGCCTCCCTGCTGATCAACGCGGGCAGGCTGGTACCGGTGTCGTACCTGATCGGCACGATGTGGCCGGAAAGGCCGCCGAAGACCGCGGTACGCCAGGTCAGCAACGCGATCGCGCGGCTGCGGCACGATCTCGGCGTGGCGCGGTCCGCCGTGGTCACCACCGGCTCCGCCTACCGTGTCGTGATCAGCAGCGCCTCGCTCGACTCGGCCCGGTTCGAAGCGGACTATCGCCAGGGCGCCGAACTCTTGGCCGCCGGGCTGCTCTCCCAGGCCGCGGCCAAACTCGCGGAAGCGCTCGCGCTCTGGCGGGGCCCGGCCTTCGACGGTCTCGAGGGCGATGCCATCGAGCAGACGGCTCGACGGCTCGACGAAGAACGCCTCGCCGCCTGTGAACTCCTGATCGGCGCCAGGCTCCGGCTCGGCGAGACCGAAGCGGCGGCCCGCGAAGCTTTCGATCTCGCCGCCTGGCATCCCACGCGCGAGACCCTCCAGGTCCTCACCATGCTGGCGCTCTACCGGGCAGGCCGCGGCGCCGACGCGCTCCGCGCGTTCGACCGGACCAGGACCGCGCTCGCCGAGGAACTGGGCGTCGACCCGAGCGCCGAGCTGAGCGCGCTCCACCAGCAGATCCTGCGCACCGACGCCGAACTGGTGCAGGACGGCGCGCTCGTCCGGTACGGCGTCGGCGGGCTCCGGGCCGGAATGGACACCGGCGGGCGGCGCGAGGACGCGAACGCGCAGAAGGCGCTGTTCCCCCGCCCCGCACAGCTTCCCGCCGACCTGCCCGCGTTCGGCGGGCGCGCGGCCGAACTGCGGACGGTCCTCGAAATCGGCCAGGACGAATCCTCGGCGGGGCCGAGGCTGATCGCGATCGACGGCATGCCAGGTGTCGGCAAGACCGCGCTGGCCGTCCACGCCGCGCACCGGCTCGCACCGCTGTTCCCCGACGGGCAGCTCTTCGTGAACCTCGAAGGCTTCTCGCCGGCGGGTGATCCTGTCGACCCGGCGACCGCGCTGGAGGCGCTGCTGCGGTCGCTCGGCATCCAGGGTTCGGACATCCCCGCCGGGACCGGGCAGCGCGCGGCGTTGTTCCGCAGCTGCCTCGCGGGCAAACGCGTGCTCCTGGTGCTGGACAACGCCATCGGGGCCACTCAGGTCGGCCCGCTGTTGCCCGGTTCGGTGAGCTGCTGCGTGCTGATCACCAGCCGGACCCGGCTCGCGGACCTCGACGGCGCCGAACTGCTCTCCCTGGAACCGTTCAGCCGGGCGGACGCGGTGGACCTGCTCGGCCGGATCGTCGGGCCGTCCCGGCTGAAGCGGGAATCCCCCGACGCGGCCGACAGGGTCGCGAGCCTGTGCGGTGATCTCCCGCTCGCGCTGGCCGTGACGGCGAGCCGACTGCGGGCCCGGACGTCCTGGACGCTCGACTTCGTCGCCCGGCAGCTGCGCGACGAACGGAACAGGTTCGGCGAGCTCACCGCCGGGGAACGCGACGTCGCGGGCGCGTTCCGAGTGTCCTATCTGAACTTGTCCGAAGCCGAACGCCGGGTGTTCCGGCGGTTGAGCCATCATCCCGGCGCCGCGTTCGACCTCCATTCGACGGCGGCCTTGGCGGAAGTGGACCTCGGCGAGGCCCGCCGCCTCGCCGAACGCCTCGTCGACGTGAACCTGCTGCGGCAGCCGTCGATGGACCGGTACGAGATGCACGACCTCCTCCGCAGCTACGGCCGGGAACTCCTGCTCGCGGAGGAGCCCGAACACCAGCGTGAAGCGATGATGCGGCGGCTGTTCGACTACTACCGCAGCACCGTCGCGGCCGCGATGGACTTCATCGACCCGGATTCCGAAGAGGAGCCGGGCGGCCTCGAAGTCCCGAAGAGCGAGTTCGGACAGTCCTTCGCGGACTACGACCAGGCCGCGCACTGGATGGACGCCCAGTGGCAGAACGTCCTGCCGGTGGCCGTCGCGATGAACAACCACCAGCACTACTCGGACCTCGTGCCCTTCTGCTCGGCGGTGTGGCGCTACTTCGACAACCGCGGCTATTACCGCCAGGCCAGGGAACTGGAGACCCTCGCCCTGTCCGCCGCGCGGGTGACCGGGAACGTGGTCCTCGAGTACCAGGCCCTGCACATGTACGCGCTGACCCTGTGGCGGCTCAACGAGTTCACCGAAGCGAACCGGCTGTTCAACGAGGTGTTCGAACTGGCCTCGACCACCGGCGACGTCCGGATGCAGTGCCGGGCAAGGGGCAATTCGGGCGTCACTCACTGGCTCAAGGGCGAGTCGGACGAGGCGATCGAACATCTCGGCTGGGTACGCGAGACCGCCCATGCCCACGGCAGCGTGCTCATCGAAGCCCGCGCCCGGCATCGCATCGGACTGATCCACACCGAGAACAGGCGATATCCGGAAGCCGCCGCGGAACTCGACCAGGCACTGAGGCTGGCACACGAGAACGAATCGCCCGATCTCGAGGCGGAATGCTTTCTGGCGCTCGGGATCAATTCGCGCGAACTCGGCGACGCCGCACTCGCGGTCGGCCAGTTCACCACCGCGGTGGAAGTGCTCGAATCGACCGGGAATCGCAGCATGCTCCCCATCGCCCACAAGGAGATGGCGACCGCTTTCGACATTCTCGGTAAGCACCTGAATGCGGAACGTCATCGCCGGTTCGCTTTGCGGCTGTACACCGATCTCGGCGTTTCGGAGTCCCCCGAGGTACACGAACTCAAACAGCACTTGGACGATTACTCGGCGTAATTTGTCGCCCCTCTCCGGTACTCTGTTGGCGTAGGCATATTCGCTTGACCGGAGTAACCGCTCACGGAGAGGATTGGGCGCATGCACGATGAGGACGAAGACGAGTTCTTGTACGAGCTTGAAGCCGAGTACAAGGCACAGAGCACCTGGGGCGGGTTCGAGCCGCCGCCGAACGGCGGGCCTCCTTTCCGTTCGCGACGCTGAATGACCTGACGTATTCGGAAAGTATTACTGGGGACTGGGGCGCAAGACATTCGATGCTGGTAAGGGTTTCCACCTGCGGAACGCTCTATTGGTCCGATGGTGACGTCGTCTGGGACGACCACCTGGGGCACCGCCAGCTCAAACTCGCCGAAGGAACCGAACGCGTCCTGCGATGGTTCAGTTCTTGGCGAGAACCGGAATCGATCCGCGAAGCGGGCGAAAACCCCGAGACCGGGGAAAGACTCGTCCGAATCGCGCGAGCGATGATCCGGTACGACGTGCTGGTGGTCAAAGGTTCTTCCCGGCAACAGCGGGAAGAAGAGATCCTTCGGGATTGGGGTCCTTGGGGAACGTCCGCGCGGGCGTTTCACTTCGGCACCCGATCCTTGCGTGAGACCGAGTTCACGACCAGCGAAATGACCGCGAAAACCTTGCTGGAGAAGGCGAAGGCGAGCCCTCCGCCTTCTCCGGTGAGGCCATCGGGCGAGTACGAAGCGATAGCGCTACCCGAGCCGTCGTCGGAACCGCTGAACGCGATCGGGCTCGGCGACGCGCTGAACCAGCGCAGAAGCACCCGCGAGTTCGGCGAAGAACCCTTGCGGCTAAGGGATTTGAGCACGCTCCTTACCGCCGCCCGCCCGACAAGGCCGGAAACGCATCCCGACATCCCGGCCACCGGCAACGTCTTCAAGACGAGCCCGTCAGGCGGCGCGAGGCATCCGACAGAGGTGTACGTCTACGCGAGGAACGTCGAGGGCCTGGATCAGGGGATCTACCACTACGACGGATTCCGGCACGGGCTCACCCCACTGGACGGCAAGATCGACGACGACGAACTCGTCGCGCTCGCCGGCGACCAGCACTGGACCGGGAACGCCGGCGCGCTGCTGATCTACACCAGCGTCATCGAACGGAACCAATGGAAGTACCCGGTGAGCCGGACTTACCGAGTGCTGCTGATGGATGTCGGACATCTCAGCCAGACCGTGTACCTGCTGGCGACCGCACTCGGGCTGAACGTCACCTTCACCGCGGCACTGCGCGACGAACTGGTCGAGGACCTCCTCGGCTGCGACCCGGCGAACGAACTGGTGCTCGGCATGTCGGTGGTCGGCACCCGCTTGTGAGGCCTGCTCTGTCAGTTGCGCGCCGCGATGGCAGTCACCACTACGCGACCTCCGCGGGGAAGCCCGACCCCACAACCAGGCCGTAGCCGTTTTGCGGTAATGAGTGCCGGGAAGCCCGGGTGCGGGGTCGGGTTGCAGCGACGCCAGTCGCCACTGCGGAGCTTCGGATGAAGGCTCCACTAGGGCAAGGCATCGCCGCTCAGCGGCAACGGCTCGGAACAGCGGCGGGCTCACACGCCAGTCGCCACCAGGCGGCCCCATGGAGAAGCCCGAACCCACGATCAGGCCGTAGCCGTTTTGCGGCGACGGCTCAGAACGGCGGTGGTTCGTCAGCCGGGCGGGGTTCATGCAATGGCGGCGGCGTGCTGTCGTAGGACTGCCCGGTAGGCGTGGTGATGGTCAGGGTGCCGTCAGCCGCAAGCCGATAGACCCACTCAGGCTCATCCTTCAACCGATGATCACGACGGCACAGATCGATCAGCTCATCGGCATCGGTATGGCCCCCGAATTCCCACGGCACCGCATGATCGAGATCGCAGGCCTGCGCCGGACGGTGACAACCAGGTCTTCGGCACTCACGGTCGCGAACCCGGACGAACTCGTCGAGGCCCGCAGTGGGACGGTATCGGTCGCGGCCGAGGTCGAGTACTTGCCCGGACAACGGATCGGTGATGATCCTGCGCAACACCGTGCCCGCCCCGGTCGCGATCTCCCGCGCCAACGTGGCCGGAAGATGACCATGCCCAGCCAGCTCCGCCGGATCATCCTTCACCCCCAGATACGTGAACAAATCCATGTACAGGAACACTTCCGCCCGTTCACTCTTCCCGCCCTGACCACCCAACAGCAGATCGAGCGCCACATCCGCCCGCAACTGGTCCAGAGTGCGAGTCTCACCACCGGTCTTCAACGCCCGAGCCTCACGATCAATCCGCACATAGGCGGCGGTGACCTTCTCCACCGGGCCGTCCTCGACCTCGATCGACGCCACCCCCGTCTCACCCTGCCTCACGGTGAGACGGCGCCCCTCACGATGCCGCTCCACCCGCCGAGCAGCACCGTCACGATCGACCGACAACGCCGCATGACCCGCAGCCTTCCGAATCTGATCGGAATTCTTTCCCGGCAGCCGATCCTCCAACAACGCATCGGCGGCGAGCGCGTTCTCGTCCGATAGCCACGCCGTCGCCGCCGCGACCTTCATCGCCCCGGACCCACTCAGCTTCCCCTGATCCATCAACCCCAAGGTCCGCGGAAGACGGGTAGTCAAGGCTTCGGCCGCAGCGACCATCGCACCCGCATGACCGTCCACAACAGACAACGCGAAAGCGACCTCCTGCACCACACTCCGCGCACCCTCCCGATGCCGAGACAACTGCGCGACCGCCCGAAACCGCACCGCCTCCAACCGCGCGATATCAGCCGACACAGCCTGCGCCAACGCGACACACTCCTCGTCACCCAACGTGCGAGGATCAGGAAATTTCTTCAAGGGAGCCATAAAGGCTTCAGCAGTAACCACCCGACGAACCTACAACCAGCCACCGACAGTTTCCGGAAACCGGAAGCACCAAGCAACAAATCTTCGAACCACCCCAAGACAAGAACTGCGTCACCGCAACAGAAGCCTCACCCGAAAACTGCTCCCCCCAACCAATATGCCTCCCTGTCAAGGAATCCGACGACCCCTTCCACCGAAACCTCGCGAACCCCGCTCCCTGCGAGCAACCTCCGAAACCCGCGCGCCGCCCGGGGCGCGGTGATCGCCGAAGCGCGGGCACGCACGATCTCCCGTGTCAGTGCCGGATGCACAGAATCGATCACCAGCGCCTCCCATTCGTGCCCGGACAGCACGATCCGGCCACCCGGAACCAGAACCCGCCGCGCCTCCGCGAGAGCGAGCTCCGGCTCCGCCAGTTCGTGGAAACCTTGTCCGCCCGGTACCCCGCGAACCCCGCCGTCCACGGGCAGCGCGTAAGCGTCTCCGACCCGAAAGTCCGCCTCAGGAGACCGCCGTCGGGCCTCGTCGACCATCTCGGGAGAAAGGTCGACACCGACGACGGAATCCGTCGGCCTCCGCAAGCCCGCGCGGAACAAGGATTTCACCCGGTGCGCGCACTTCCGGGCGGCGGTGGCGCGGGCCGGCTGACCCGCGCCACCGTCTTACTCAGCCGAGCAGTGCCCGCATCTCGGTGATCTCGGCCTGCTGACCGTCGATCACCTTCTGCGCCAAGGCTTTGACCTCGGCGTCGCTGCCCTGCTGCAGCGCGGTCTTCGCCATCGCGAGCGCACCCTCGTGATGCTTGACCATCATCTCCAGCCATTGCTTGTCGAAGGCGGCATCTTTGGCTTTGCCGAGTTCCGCCAGATCGTCGTCGGCCATCATGCCGTGCCCGGAGTGCCCGCCCGACGGCGTCACTCCCCAGCCTTTCAGCAATCCGGTCAACTGCTGGATCTCCGGGTCCTGCGCCTTTTGGATCCTCGCGGCGAGATCGACGATCTTCGCGTTGCGAGTACGTCCGTCGACGAGTTTCGCCATCGAGAGCGCCTGTTCGTGGTGCGGGATCATCCCTTGCGCGAAGGTGACGTCGGCCTCGTTGTGCCCCGCTTGCTGCGGGTTCGGCACATTCATCGTGGACATGGCGTGCCCGCTGGAGGCGGTGTCGGAACTGGCGCATCCGGTGAGCACGACAAAGGAGGCCAGGGCGGCGAGCGCCGCCCCGACCAGTTTCCTGCTGGTCATGGTTTCTTCCTCGAGTAAGTGTCGGGCAGGGCGAGACGTGCTCGCCTGTCACACCCGCAGCACGCAGAGGAAGGACAATCGCTGAGGAACCGGTCTCCAGCGCGGAGGATCACGCCCCGGCGCCGCACCGCCACCCGGCCGCGAACTCCACGTCGCCATGGTCCGTCCACTTCGGACGAGCAGCCAGGTGACGATCAGCAGCGCGGCCGCGGCGAGCACCGCGAGACACAGGTGCAGTCCACTGTGTCCACCGTCGTCGTGCGAAGGCGTGTCCTCGCAACAGGGATCCGCCATCGCGACGGCGGAGTGCCCCGCGCCGTGACCGGTCTCGGCGATGACGTGATGCATGCCGACCAGTCCCAGCGCCACCACGCACAACAACAGCCACCGCAGGGCGGCCGGGTACGAGGACTGGGTCACGACCCCACCGTAGCCGGATTCAGCGTGCCGCCGGCCGGTGGGGTTTCCCCGCCGAATGCAGCGCGGGGATGTCGCGGTCGATGTGGTCGGCGTGGAACAACGCCTGTGCGAGCAGGCCGCGGACGTGGTCGTTGGCCGCCGAGTAGTAGACGAACGTCCCCTCGCGACGCCCCTTGACCAGCCCGGCGAGCCGCAGTTTCGCGAGATGCTGGCTGACCGCCGTCGGCGCCGCGCCCGCCAGTTCCGCGAGGCAGGCGACCGAGGACTCACCTTGCAGAAGCGCCCAGAGGACCTTGATCCGAGTCGGATCGGCGAGCAGCCGGAACGTCTCCGCGGCCAGGTGGACCTGTTCCTCGGTGGGCATCTCGAAATCCGGAACCGACTCGTGCATCCCCGGAGGATACCCGTTACCCTTCTACCTGCGTATCTGCATGACTGCGCAGGTAGCATGACAGTGAGGCGGGGAAATGACCGGGCACGGACACAGTCATGGCCACAAGCCGGGGAAGAGCCGTCTCCGCCATCTGCTGACCCCGCACAGCCACGACAGCGCCGACCGCGTCGACACCGCGCTGGAGACCAGCAAACGTGGTGTCCGGACGCTGATCTGGTCGTTCGCCGCCCTGTTCGTCACCGCCGTCGCCCAGCTCGCGCTCGTGCTGGTCACCGGTTCGGTGGCGTTGCTCGGCGACACGATCCACAACTTCGCCGACGCGCTGACCGCGGTCCCGCTCGGCATCGCCTTCCTGCTCGGCCGCCGCGCGGCCACCCGCCGCTACACCTACGGGCTCGGGCGGGCCGAAGACCTCGCCGGAGTGCTCGTCGTCCTGCTCATCGCCGCCTCGGCCGTCCTCGCCGGGTACGAGTCGATCGAGCGGCTGCTCGATCCTCGCCCGGTCCGGCATCTGTGGGTGGTCGCCGCGGCGGGGGTAATCGGCTTCGCGGGCAACGAACTGGTGGCCAGGTACCGGATCACCGTCGGCCGAGAGATCGGGTCCGCCGCGCTGGTCGCCGACGGGCTGCACGCGCGGACGGACGGCTTCACCTCGCTCGCGGTCGTGCTCGGCGCCGTCGGGGTCGGCTTCGGGTTCCCGCTGGCCGACCCGATCATCGGCCTCGCCATCACGGTCGCGATCCTGTTCGTCCTGCGTGACGCCGCCAAGGAGGTCTTCCGCCGCCTGATGGACGCCGTCGACCCCGCCGACGTCGATCGCGCCGAACGCGCGGCCGCCGAGGTACCCGGCGTACTCGGCACGCGCGACCTGCGGATGCGCTGGATCGGCCACAGCCTGCGCGCGGAGCTGGCGATTTCGGTCGGGGCGGAACTGACCGTCACCGAGGCGCATCACCTCGCCCATCTCGTCGAGCGACGACTGCGCCAGGTGCTGCCGCGGCTCGCGGAAGCGGTCGTGCACACGGAACCGGCGCACGCTCATGAGATCGTCAGCGGGTGACGCTGTCCGACAACGACATCCGCGCCGTCCGCGCCCGCGCGCAACGGCTCGATTCCCCCGCCGGCGACCTGCTCGCCGTGGCCAGGTCCCTCGCCGCGATCCAGGCGCAGTCGAGTCCCGCCGCCAGGCTCGCGGTCCGGGTCCGCAGCCGGGGCCTGATCGCGCCGGACGTCGACGCGTCCCGCGAAGTGGCGCGCACCTGGCTGATGCGCAAGACGCTCCACCTGGTCCCGGCGGCGGATCTCCGCTGGCTGAACCGGCTGTTCGGCCCGCGCAACGCCCAGTCCGGCCAGGGACGCCGAACGCAACTGGGCCTCACCGGAGAACTCTGCGAACGCGCGCTGAAACACCTCCAGGATCTCTTGCGAGGCAAGGCACTCACCCGCCGGGAGATCCTGGACGGCCTGGCGTCCGACGGCATCGCGCTCGACGCGAAATCCCAGGCGCCCGCCCACCTCCTGGCGTACGCGGCCAACCGCGGGTTGCTCTGCCGGGGCCAGGACGTCGGATCGGAACCGACGTACGTGCTCCTCGACGAGTGGATCACCGAGGACGACACCCCGGACGACCCGCGGGCGGAACTCGCCCGCCGGTACCTGACCGCGTACGGCATCGCGACGGCCGAGGACTTCGGCGCCTGGTCCGGGTTCCCGCTCGGGCTCTGCCGCGAGGCTTTCGACGCGCTGGATCTCGTACCCGCCGGGAGCGGCTTCGCCCTCGCGGAGACCGAGCTGACCGCTCCCCCGTGTCCCCCGCGCCTGCTCGGCGCCTTCGACACGTATCTGCTGGGCTACCGCGACCGCGATCTGCTTCTCGACCCGGCCGAAGCGAAGCGCGTCAACTCCGGCGGCGGGATGATCGCGCCCACCGTGCTCGTCGACGGCCGGATCGCCGGAACCTGGCACACCAAACGGACCGCGAAGCAGACGAAGGTCGTCATCGAACCCTTCGCCGCGCTTTCGCGATCCGCCATCACCGGGTTGGAGTCCGAAGTGGACGATTACGGCCGCTTCCTCGGGGAAGCGGCCGTCCTCGTCATTTGAGCGACCGGAAGAACTCCCGCACGTCCGCGACCAGGATCTCGGGCGCCTCCAGCGCCGCGAAATGCCCGCCGCGATCGACGTCGGTCCACCGCACGATCGTGTGCGCGTCCTCCGAGTACCGCCGGATCCCGACGTCGTGCGCGAAGATCAGCGCCGCCGTCGGCACCCCGGAGTTCTTCTCGACGGCTCCCCAGGTTTCCGCCTGCGCGTACCCGACGTACGCGGACGACGCGGCCGTGCCGGTGAGCCAGGTGAACATGACGTTGGTCAGCAACCGGTCCCTGTCGATGATCTCCTCCGGCAGCGTCGGGCGCGGATGGGTCCACTCGCGGAACTTGTCCATGATCCAGGCCAGCTGCGCGACCGGGGAATCGATCAGCCCGTAGCCCAAGGTCTGCGGACGCGTCGACTGGATCGAGATGTACCCGAACTCCTCCTGCATAAAAGCGCCGATCCGCCCGAGGCGATCGCGTTCGATGTCGGTGAGCGAGGCGAGTTCCTCCTCCGGCAACGACATCGGGGGCATCGGGCTGAGTCCGCCGTTGACGTGCACTCCGATCACCTTGTCCGGCGCCACCCGGCCCACCTCCGGCGAGACGGAAGCGCCGAGGTCGCCACCCTGGACGCCGTAGCGTTCGTAGCCGAGCCTGCGCATCAGCTCGGCCCAGGCCCGGCCGATCCGCGGCATGGTCCAGCCGGAATCCGAGACGGGGCCCGAGAAACCGAAGCCGGGCAGCGACGGGATCACGAGGTGGAACGCGTCCCCGCTCTCGCCACCGTGCGCCTTCGGGTCGGTGAGCGGGCCGATGACGTCGAGGAATTCCACCACCGAACCCGGCCAGCCGTGCGTGAGGATCAGCGGTGTCGCGCCGGCTTCGGGCGAGCGGACGTGCAGGAAATGGATGTTCTGCCCGTCGATCTCCGTCGTGAACTGCGGGAACCGGTTGATCTCGCGTTCGGCGGCGCGCCAGTCGTAGCCGTCGCGCCAGTACTCGGCGAGTCCGCGCAACCAGGACACCGGCACCCCTGTGTCCCAGCCGTCGCCGGGGAGCGGAGCCGGCCAGCGCGCGCTGTCGAGCTTCGCGCGCAGTTCGTCCAGCTGCGCCTGGGGGACGTCGAGGCGGAACGGGCGGATCTCGGTGTTTTCCATGACTCCTACGCTAAAGAGCATTGCGGACAGGTTCTGTCCTCGATCGAAAAGGGTTCACGGATACGGGAAGATGCGCGGGTGAAGGACAAGTACTTGGCCTACGGCAGGCTCATCCGCGACGGGAAGATCCTGTTCATCCGGCGACGGCCCGGCTCTTTCCTCGGCGGTCATTGGGAACTGCCGGGCGGCACCGTCGAGCCGGGCGAGCGGCAGGCGGAGACCGTGGTCCGGGAGTTCGCCGAGGAGACCGGGCTGACCGTGCGGGTCACCGGCGAGAACGGTGCTCACAGCTGGGACGACGTCGAGGGCAGGCCGATGCGGATCCACGCCACGGTGTTCTCGCTCGCCGAAGAGGAACCGCGCGAAGTCGTGCTCGATCCCGAGGAACACGACGCCTTCACTTGGTACACCAGGGAAGAAGCCGCCGGGCTCGACCTCGCCGAGCACTTCCGCCGGGCGATCGAGGACTGAGGCCGGGACCCGTCCCGGGTGGGCCTCCCTACCCTGCCCGGCATGCTTCGACGCCTTGTAGTGCCCCTCGCCACCCTCCTTCTCGTGGCGGGCTGCGGTCCGGACTCACCCGAGCCGCCGAAACCCGCCGACGGCGGTGATCTCGCCGCCTGCTCCGACGGGATGTGCGAGGTCAGCGCGCCGGTGGGCGGCAAGATGACGCTTCCCGAGCGGACGAGGGTCGAATCGGTGACCGTTCAATCAGTCGAAGGCGACACCGTCGTGCTGGTCGCCCGCGGTATCGGGCCAAGGCAAGGCGGAAGCTGCACCGGCAAGAGGTGTGAAGCCTCAGCCAAGGGCCCCGACTTCAAGGCCGCGCTCGGGCCGGGCAGCGGCGTCACCTACAACGACCTCGCGATCGACCTGCTGGGCATCGGTGACGGCGCCGCCGTTCTCCGGATCAAACCGCTGTGAGCTCCGCTCCGCCCAGCGGACCGCTGGCGCGGTGAGCGCGCCCGCCAGCAGGAACAGGCCGCCCAGCACCACCCAGCCCGCCTCGCCGCCCACCAGGATCAGGCTGGTGAGCAGCACCGGGCCGAGCATGCGGGCGATGGCCGTCCCGGCACCGAAGAGCCCTTGGTACTGGCCCTGTCTGCCCTCGGGCGCCAGGCCGAAGCCGATCTCCCACGAGCCCGCCGCCTGAGCCATTTCCCCCACCACCTGCAAGGCGGCACCCGCGAGCAGGACCAGCGCCGCCGTCCAGGCGGAGGCGCTCATCGCGGAGAACGAGAAGACCAGACAGGAGACGAACAGCAGCGAACCCGCGTACCGGGCGTACCGGGAGGCACTGCGCAGGCCGGTCACGCCCCGCGCCACCCGCACCTGGAAGACCACGACGCTCGCCGTGTTGAGCACCAGCATCGCCGACACCAGCCAGCCGGGGGCCGCGGTCCTCGTCGAGATCCACAGCGGCAGGACCAGGCTGAACAGCGGCATGTAGAGCAACATGATCATGTTGAGCAGCGCCAGCAGCGCGTACGGGCGGTCGCGGAGAACGGCCACGGACGGCTCGCCGGTCCGCACCGGCGCCGGGGCCACCGATGGCAGCTTGCGGAGCACGAGAGCCGCGGTGACGAAACTCAGCGCGTCGATGACGAAGACGGTCAGGAAGGCCTCTCGCGTCCCGAGCGCCAGCGCGATTCCGCCGAGTGCCGCGCCGAGCGCGATCCCCGCGTTGGACATCGCCTGCAGCCGGGCGCGGAACGTCGTGCGCCCGGCCGGGTCGATCAGGCCGGCGAGCAGCGCCTGCCTCGCCGCGCCGAGACCGCATTGGAAGCAGGCGTAGACGCAGGCCGCGATCACGAACGCGACCACCGAGTTGACGAAAAGGAAGGCCGTGACCGACGCGGCCGTGCCGAGTCCCAGCACGACGGCCGTTCCCTTCGGGCCGCGACGGTCGGCCAGCTGCCCCAGCGCGACCCCGGCCACCGAGCCGACCGCCCAGCCGACGGTGAGGCCGAGGCCCACGTGCGCGGGCGAAAGCCCGACGATCAGGGTGAAGTACAGGGCCGAGCTGACGTAGTAGGCGCCGTCGCCGACGGAGCTGATCAGCTGGGCCAGCGCCAGTCTCTTCGTGGACTCCATGGAGCCAAGCTAAGCGCCGGATTGGCCACATCCCAGTTCCAATAACCGGCATTCTGATTGGGCCAATATAGGCTCGGAGCGTGCCGTTCCACATCAGCCTCGACGGTCATACCGACCTGGCCGCGCGGATCTACCGCCAGCTCCGCGACGGCATCCTCGACGGGCGCCTGCGCTCTGGAGAACGCCTGCCGCCGACCAGGGAGCTGGCCCGCGAACTCGATGTCTCGCGCAACACCGTCGCGGTCGCCTACGAACGCCTCACCGCGGAGGGCTTCCTGAGCAGCCATGTCGGACGCGGGACGTTCGTCAGCGCCGATCCCGTGGGCCGGGCGGATCGCGCCGCGCCGTCGGGCGCCGGAGTGTTGCCGTCCGCGCACTGGCGTTCGCTTCCGGCCCCGCTCGGCGCCGACCGCTCCGCGCCCGCCTTCGACTTCCGCGTCGGCGTCCCCGACCCGGCCCTGTTCCCGCTGAGCACCTGGCGGCGGCTGGTCAGCCAGGCGCTTCGGCCCTCGTTGCTGCCGCCGTCGGGCTACGCCGACCCGGCCGGGCTCGAAGGCCTGCGGGTGGCGATCGCCCGGCACATCGGCGCCGCCCGGTCGGTGCGGGCGAGCGGGGAGGACGTCCTCGTCACCCAAGGGGCGCAACAGGCCCTCGACCTGATCGGCCGGGTCCTGATCGAACCCGGCACGCGGGTCGCCGTCGAAGACCCCGGCTATCCGCCTGCGGAACGGCTTTTCGCCGCCCTCGGCGCCCGGGTCGTGAAGGTGCCGGTGGACGCCGAAGGCCTCGACGTCACCGCCCTCGCGCCGGGCATCCGGCTGATCTACACGACGCCCTCGCACCAGTTCCCGCTCGGCACGCCGATGTCACTCTCCAGGAGGACGGCGTTGCTGGCGTGGGCGGAGCGCCACGACGCGGTGATCGTCGAGGACGACTACGACAGCGAGTACCGGTTCTCGGACCGGCCGCTCGAGCCGCTCCAAAGCCTGGACCGCGACGGCAGGGTGCTCTACGTCGGGTCGTTCTCGAAGACCTTGCTTCCCTTGCTGCGTCTAGGTTTCCTCGTCGCTCCCGCTTCGCTGCGGCCGGCGTTGCGGCAGGCGAAGCAGCTGATGGACTGGCACGGTGACCTCGTCACCCAGTCGGCGTTGGCGAGTTTCATCGACGAGGGCCTGCTCTCCCGTCACGTACGCAAGGCCACCCGGGAGTACTCGGCGCGGCGGGACCGGATCCTGGCCTTCGTCCGCGACGAACTGCGGGACGAGCTGGAGATCGTTCCTTCGAGCGCCGGGCTTCACCTGTGCGCTCTCCTCTCTCCACATGCGACGGTCACTGTGGACGGTGTCGTCGCGGAAGCGGCGCGAGCCGGGGTGGCCGTCGAAAGCCTTTCCACGTACGGGGGAACGCGCGGCGGGTTGGTCCTCGGCTACGGACTGGTCGGCTCCGATCGGATCGACGAAGGGCTTTCCCGGCTCGGGGAGTGCTTTCCGGCCGACGGGATGTCATGAAAGGGGCTTTCAAGACAGCTTTCGTCTTGAAAGCCCCTTTCATGACATCCGATCGCCACGGGACGCCCGAAACTGTCGTACCCCGGTGGTCTCCTTTTCCCCGGCGACAGCGGGCCCCGGCCGGGGCCCGCGCGCGGAAGCGAGGAGGCAAGTCCCATGGCCGGAGAAACGGTGCTCACGGTGGTCGGAAACCTGACGACCGACCCGGAGCTGAGGTTCACCCCGTCGGGAGCGGCGGTCGCGAACTTCACGGTCGCGTCGACGCCGCGCGTGCTGGACCGCGAGAGCGGGGAATGGCGCGACGGCGACCCGCTGTTCCTGCGCTGCTCACTCTGGAAACAGGCCGCGGAGAACCTGACCGAGTCACTCACCCGCGGCACCAGGGTGATCGTGCAGGGCCGGTTGAAACAGCGATCCTTCGAAACGAAGGAAGGCGAGAAACGGACGGTGGTGGAACTCGACGTCGACGAGATCGGCCCGTCGCTGCGCTATGCCACGGCGAAGGTGAACAAGGCGGGCCGCAGTTCGGGCGGCACCCCGGCGGACGGCGCGTGGGAGCGGACGCCGGTGGCCGCCGGGAGTCCGGAACCGCCCTTCTGAACCGGCGATTTCCCTCTCGGGAGGGACCGGTCTCCCCCGCCCGCGCCATGCGGTCCCGTGCCCTCGGCTCGGATGCTGGAGGTCGTGAACACGACCACGATCATCACGGAACTCGGGCTGGATCCGGCCGACGAGCGGCACTCGGCCTTCTCCGCCGAGCTCCGCTCCGGCCTGTCCCTGGTCGAAGACAGACTTCAGGAGGTGTTGCGCAGCCCCGGTTATCCGTATCTCACCGAAGCGGCCACCCATCTCGTCCGCGCGGGCGGGAAGCGGCTCCGGCCGTTGATGGCGCTGGCCGGAGCGTCGTTCGGCGACGGGCGGGACGAGGCGATCTCGGCGGCGGTGCTCGTCGAGCTCGTCCACGTCGCGACGCTCTACCACGACGACGTCATGGACGAGGCGCCGATGCGGCATGGGGTGACGAGTGCGAATTCCCTGTGGGGCAACAAGAAGGCCGTCTTGATCGGAGACTACGTGCTCGCTTGCGCGGCGCGGGTCGGTGCCGGGCTCGGCGATTACGCGTTGCGGTCGCAGGCGAAGACGTTCGGCAGGCTCGTCCGGGGCCAGTTCCTCGAAACGACCGGGCCGTTCGAGGACTGCGGCCGTCACGCGCCCTACGAACACCACATCCAGGTGATGGCCGACAAGTCCGCGTCGCTGATCGCGATGGCGGGACGGCTCGGCGGCCAGGTGGCGGGCGCCGACGAGCGGATCATCGAAACGTTGGGCCAGTACGGCGAACTGATCGGCGTCGCGTTCCAGATCTCCGACGACGTCCTCGACATCTCCGCGTCCACCACCGACCTCGGCAAGTCGGCGGGCACCGACCTCCGCGAGGGCATCGTCACCCTGCCGATGCTCCACGCGCTCGACGACGAGGGTCCCGGCGCCGCGCGTTTGCGGGAGATCATCGGGCACGGGCCGGTTCCCGACCCCGCGCTCCGGGACGAGGCGCTCGGGCTCCTGCGCGGCTCCGCCGGTGTCGATCGCGCCCTGGCGGAAGCTCACGGTTACGCCGCCAAAGCACGGGACCTCGCGCTCAGCCTCCCCGACCGTCCGGCCCGAGCGCTGCTGATCGGTCTTTCGGCGTTCGTGGTCGACCGCGGCGAATAGGCCCACGGCGGCCGTGACCGGGGTCAAGGTGGCGGGATGACCAGCGACCATTTCATCACCGAGTGGCTCGAATAAATTCTGTCGGACGCAAGAAAACCCTTTCCGGGGCTAGAATCCGACGATGTGCTCGTGGCCGGCGGGCACCCGAGACGACGGGAACCGGGAACTGTGACCGACGTGGCGGACCGCAGCGGTGACCACACCCGCCAGGTGGACAGATTCGATCAACGGCGCGCGCAGCTGGCGATGTCGGCGCTGGTCACGCTGTCCGAACTGGGCTACGCGCGCACGAGCCTCCGGGAGATCGCGCAGAACTCCGAGTTCTCCCACGGGGTCCTGCACTACTACTTCCGGAACAAGGTCGAGCTGATCACCTACTGCGTCAAACAGTACAAGGCCGAATGCGTCACCCGGTACGACCGGATAGTCGAGACCGCGGAAACGGCCGAAGAACTGAAACAGGCCTTCGGCGCCGCGTCGGCGTCCACCCTGCGCGAAGACGCCAGGCTGCATCGGCTCTGGTACGACCTGCGCAACCAAAGCCTGTTCGAGAAGGTGTTCCGGGCCGACGTGCTCGCCATCGACGAGACACTCGAACTGATGATCTGGCGGATCGTCGCCCGGTACGCGGAGCTACTGGACAAGCCGCTGGATCTCACGCCGTCGACGACGTACGCGCTCTTCGACGGCCTGTTCCAGCAAGGCCTGCTGAAACACCTCGCCGGCCGGGAGGACGCGGCGAGGTGCCTTCAGGATTCGGTGGAGCAGGTACTGGCGCGCCTTTTCACCACGTGATCGTCGGGTACCAGATGACGCCGGTCCGGCCCAGTACCCGCAGGTCCCAGTACAGCAGCGTGAACGTGCCCGCGACCAGCAGCGCGGCGCCGGTCACCACGGCGATCCTGGCGGGCTTCGCGAGCATCCACCGCTGCAGCCGCCCGCCCGTGCCGTGCGTGAGCAGCAGGAACAACAGCGCCATCACCAGGATGTTGCCGACCGACTGGAGGGCGAACGCGGCAGCGCCGTAGAAGACGTTGTGGCTTTCGGCGGCGCTGCGGAACATCATCCGGAACAGCGGGAACGGCCTGCCGATGAGGAATCCGCCGATGAGCACGCCCATCAGGACGAGCGGCGCCGGCGGGAACCGGCGGGTGAGGCCGGCGATCGGGTTGCGGACGATGCCGACGGAAGCGAGGCCCAGCACGATGAACACGATCCCGATCACGCCGTAGACGATCATCGACTGGATGTTCCGCGGTGTGAGCCCGCCCGGCGACGAAGCGGTGGAGAACTGCGGCATCCGGGTTCCGACGAGGGCGACGATGACGCCGTACACCACGGAAACGGTCAGCATGCCCGCCGCGATCCAGGCCAGCGGCTTCAAGGTGTCGACGAACTTCGGCCGCCCGGAGGTCTCTCCGCCGACAAGCGGGGCGACCGCACCGAACGCGGCGATGTTGCACGCGGTGAACGTACCGGCGAGCCCCGAAACGAACGCGAAGAACGTCCCGGCGAGCACACCGCCGATCGGGGTCTCCTTGGCGTTGTGCCCCAGGAGAGTGTTGGCCACGCTGTCACCGATCACACTGTCCACAAAGGGTGCCGACCAGATCACCGTCAGCGCGAAACCGGCGAGGACGGACCAGCAGACCACACGCCACCGGTGTTCCGGATACGGTCCGGAGCCGAGAAAGGTCGATCGCGGGGAAACGGGGACGCGTTCGGTGATCGACATTCGTACCTCCAGCGAAGGACTCCCCCAGGACTCGTGCTCATCGTTGTTCCGCGGAAGGGGGTGCGCCACCTCCAAAGTGCCGATCCACCCTTGGTCCGATCGGCTCCGGGTAATCCGGAGTGCGGGCGGCTCCGCTCGTGCGGCGTCGATCCATCGGATCCTGACAAACAACCTCGAAAAGATGAGAGCGCCGAAGTTTCGTGGGATCCTCGTCGGACGAGGTTTTCGGCTACGGACCCAGCGGAGGACGATGGAGTTCGACGAGGTCGCGGACGAGCTCTACGCGGGCGATCCGGCCGTTTTCGTGTCGGTGCGCAATCAGCGGGCGAAGGAGGCCAAGGTCGCGGGCGACGCCGCCTTGGCCGAACGTATCCGCGCGCTCCGGAAGCCCACGCTCGCGGCCACCATCCTCAACCGCCGGGCCGGTTCCCCCGAACTGGAGGAGCTGGCCCGACTCGGCGAGGATCTGCGGCGCGCGCATTCGGCGCTGGCGGGCGCGGACCTGCGCAAGCTCACCCGGCAGCGTCAGGACCTGGTGAACCGGATCCTGCGGGGCGAACGCGCGATGAGCGAGCCCGTCGCCCGTGAAGTCGAAGCGACCCTCGAAGCCGTCGTCGCGGATCCCGAGGTGGCCGCGCTCGCGCTGGCCGGGCGGTTGAGCAGCGGCGCGGACAGTGCCGGCGACCAATGGCTGACCAGTGGGTTCACCCCGCAACCGAGGCGAGAACCCGCGCCGGAGCGGGAAAAGCCCGCCACCGTGTCGCATTTGGACGATCGGCGGAAGGCGAAACGGAAGGCCGCCGAAAAGGCCGAGCAAGAGCGCACCGCCAAGGCTCGAGAGGAGGCCGAACGCGAGCAGAAGCGGGTGGCGGAGTTCAACCGGCTCCGGCGCGAGGCGGCCGATCTCGCGAAGGCCTGCAAGCAGGCCGAAATCGACCTCGCCCGCGCAGAACGCCGGGCCGAGAAGGTCACGGAGAAGGCGAACGATCTCCGGCAGCGGCTCGCCGACGCCGAACTCGAGGAAGAGGCGGCGAACGGTGACACCGCCGCCGCCCAGACCACCCTGGACGATCTGCGCGGCGAAGCGGCGCGGATCGACGAGGCCCTCGAACAGTTCTAAACAGGCTGGCGTTCGCGGACCCGCGTGGCGGTCACCCGGCGTCCGTAAGCCGTCTTCCCGCCTGGCTTGTACACCGACAGGACGGTCATGGTCAGGTACATCGTCGTGGACACGATGATCGGATAGAACCCGTCCACGCGACGGCCCAGGTCGACGAACGCACCGTCCATAGTGGACTCGGCGGCCGCCGCCAGTTCCCGGAGTCCCGGCAGCAGGGAGAACACCGTCAGCCCGACCGCGATCAGGGTCAGCACCAGTTTGATCGCGACCCACTTGTACCGGACCAGCCCCCACTTCGTGCCGACGCCGAGCACGATCCCGCTGACCAGGGCGGTCAGGCTGACCGGCAGCAGGAGATAGCCGCCGACCTGGTCCATCATCAGGATGGCCGCGTGCTGGCGCCGGGGATCGTCGGTGAACACGGAGGTGAAGGTCAGCACCGTGTTCACCATGGTGATCCCGAGCCAGCCGAGGGACGAAACGACATGGACGACGAGGACGAGTTTCCGCCACCGCGGGGTGAGCGTCGTCGGCGGTCGCCGCACTGTGGAAGTACTCATGCGACCAGTGTTTCCGCGCGCGGCGCTCCCGTCGTCCGTCGAGGAGCGGCACCTCGCCTACGTATCGCGGAGTACGAGCCCCCGGACGTACGCGGCCTGCCCGGCGTGCTGGAGGTCGCCGGAAAGCACGCTGACCAGGCGAACCCCGAGGGTGACGGGCGGATCCCACGCGTCGTCGACGATCCGGTCGAGGTCGGCTTCGCCGAGGACGGCGGCCCAGGACGTCGTCGCTTCGTGCACCGCGTCGTAGTACCCGGTCAGCAGTCCGGCGGAGTCGGCTCGCGACCAGTTGCCCGGCGTCCAGGCCCTCGACCGCCTCGTGCACGACCTCCTGGACACGGCCGAATCCGTCGGCCACCACTTCGGCCGGTTTCATCGATTCCCCTTCCGACGTCTGGGGCCCGCGATGCCACCGCGAGGTGACCTCAGCCTTGCAACCTTGACTTATATAAGCCCAGGCCGTGATAGTTGCCGGATGCACGCGTTCGACGTCCTGGGGGATCCGGTGCGCCGCCGGATCCTGGAACTGCTGGCGGGCGGGGAACTGAGTTCCGGCGACGTGACCTCGGTGGTCCGCGCCGAATTCGGGATCTCGCAACCCGCGGTCTCCCAGCATCTGCGCGTCCTGCGCGAGAACGGCTTCACCACCGTCCGCGCCGAGGGCGCGCGACGGCTGTACTCGGTGGATCCCGGCCCGCTCAAGGAGATCGACGGCTGGCTGGAGCAGTACCGGCGATTCTGGACCGGTCCGCTCGACGCGCTCGCCACCGAGATCGCGCGCGGTCGCCGCGAACGACGCAAGGCCGCCGAAGAGACCGGATAGTCTGCCGCCCATGCGCAAGGGCCGGGGGCGCGCGGCGGTGATCGCCGTCGCGAGCATCGTCATCGTGCTGAGTCTCGTTTTCGCGGTCACGGCGCGGAGCGGGCATGGCAAGGCGACGACGCTGTGGCTCTCCTCGGAGCCGCCCCCGTGGATCACACCGACGACACCGGCGATGCCGTCCTATTCGACCGCCGCGCCCCCGCCCACGACGCGGCCGACGTTGACCGTCGACAGCGGTTGCCGTCCCGGTCGGGGCCCGGCCCTCGAACCGGTCCCCGAAGCCGTCACCCGCCGGGTGGATGCCGCCTGGGACCGTGTCGAACGGTGGCTCAGGGCCAAGGCGCCGACGTCGGCAGCGAGCCTCCGCCCGCCCGCGACGATCGAGCGGATCGCGGAGACGCAGAAGCGGGTCGGCGTCACCCTCCCCGCCGAGCTCATCGCCTCGCTTCTGCGGCACGACGGCGTCACGGACATCGGCGAAAGCTTCAGTCTTCCGCCGTTCAACTACCCCGCTTCCACGGAAACCGTCGCGGGCCAGGCGAAGGTCATGTGCGAGGTGCTGCAGTCGACCGGGGACGAGAGCGTCGGCCACTGGTGGCACGGGCGATTCGTGCCCGTCGCCGTCAGCGGCGGCGGCGACGGGCTGTTCCTCGACCAGCGCGCCGGCACCGGTCGGCTCGGCGAGTGGGACCACGAGGGATCGGTGAACTTCGACCGGTGGCCCGCCACCCTGACCGAACTGCTGGAGCAGACCGCGACAGCACTCGAAACCGGCGGGACGGTCGTGGGCGGCTACCGGCCGGTCGTCACCGAAAACCGGGCGCTGGACTGGGACTTCCCCCGCTGAGGTGCGCGGCCGCGTCGACTGTCGGACCCCGCCCCTAGAATCGTCCGGGTGGCAGCCCCCGACATCGGTACCTCGGAAGCCCTCGAAACGCTGAACCGCGTCTTCGGCTATGACGACTTCCGCGGTGACCAGCACGCCATCGTCGAACACGTCATCGCAGGCGGTGACGCGCTCGTTCTCATGCCCACCGGCGGCGGGAAGTCACTCTGCTACCAGATCCCCGCCCTGGTACGGCCGGGTGTCGGCGTGGTGATCTCACCCCTGATCGCGCTGATGCAGGACCAGGTCGACGCGCTGCGGAACCTCGGCGTGCGCGCGGGATTCCTCAACTCGACGCAGGATTACGCCGAGCGCAACCGGGTCGAGGCCGCGTTCCTCTCCGGTGAGCTGGATCTGCTGTATCTGGCGCCGGAACGGCTTTCGGTCGAAGCGACCGTGCGGCTGCTCGACCGCGGCAAGATCTCGCTGTTCGCGATCGACGAAGCGCACTGCGTCTCCCAGTGGGGCCACGACTTCCGGCCCGACTACCTGATGCTGTCCGCGGTGCACGAGCGCTGGCCGGACGTGCCGAGGATCGCGCTCACCGCCACCGCCACCGCCACGACACACGCCGAGATCGCGTCCCGGCTCAACCTCGAGGACGCGCGGCACTTCGTCGCGAGCTTCGACCGGCCGAACATCCAGTACCGGATCATCGGCAAGAACTCGCCGCAGCGCCAGTTGCTCGAACTGCTGCGCACCGAGCACAAGGGTGACGCGGGGATCGTCTACTGCCTGTCCAGGAACTCGGTCGAGAAGACCGCGGATTTCCTGGTGGAGAACGGGATCCCGGCGGTGCCCTATCACGCCGGGCTGGACGCGCGGACACGCGCGAAGCATCAGTCGCGCTTCCTGCGCGAGGACGGGCTGACCGTCGTCGCGACGATCGCGTTCGGCATGGGCATCGACAAGCCGGACGTGCGCTTCGTCGCGCATTTGGACCTGCCGAAATCCGTCGAGGGCTACTACCAGGAGACGGGCCGCGCGGGCCGTGACGGGCTGCCGTCGACGGCGTGGCTGGCGTACGGGCTCCAGGACGTCGTCCAGCAACGCAAGATGATCGACATGTCGGAGGGGTCCGAGGCGCACAAACGATCGCAGAGCGCCCATCTCAACGCGATGCTGGCGCTGTGCGAGACGGTCGAATGCCGTCGTGTGCAGGTCTTGAGCTACTTCGGGCAGAAGAGTGAGCCGTGCGGCAACTGTGACACCTGCCTGGCACCGCCGGAGACCTGGGACGGCACGATCCCGGCGCAGAAGCTCCTCTCCACCATCGTCCGGCTGCAGAACGAACGGCGGCAGAAGTTCGGCGCGGGGCAGATCATCGACATCCTGCTCGGCAAGTCGACGCCGAAGGTGACCCAGCACCGGCACGATTCCCTGAAGGTCTTCGGGATCGGCACGGAATTGAAGGAGCCCGAGTGGCGGGCCGTGGTCCGGCAGCTGCTGGCGCAGGGGCTCGCGGCGGTCGAGGGCGACTACGGCTCGCTCGTGCTGACCGAGGGCAGCTCCGAGGTGCTGAACGGGCAGCGGAAGGTCCAGCTGCGGCGGGAGCCGGAGCGCGCGGCGAAGGCGTCGGCCCGGTCCAGTGCGAAGAAGGCGGCGGCCGCCGACATGCCCGCCGAGGCGGCGCCGGTGTTCGAACTGCTGCGCTCGTGGCGAGCCGCGACGGCGAAGGAGCAGGGGGTTCCCGCGTACGTGATCTTCCACGACGCGACCCTGCGCCAGATCGCCACCAAACGGCCCGCCACGCTGCAAGAACTCGGGACGGTCAGCGGCGTCGGCGAGAACAAGCTCGCGAAGTACGGCGAGCAGATCCTCGAGACGCTTTCAGCGGAGAGCTAGTGGTCGTAGGGCCGGCGGGGCGGCCGTCCGGTCATCCCGTCGACCTTGCGCACCGCACCGTCGATCTGGTTGTGGTACTTGCCCTTGGTCTTGCCGTCGACGAAGGTCGCCGCCTTGTTCACGACCTTGGAGACCTTCTCGGGATTTTTCCGCACGTAGGCGCGCACGGCCCCGGCGGTGCCGGCCAGGGCGGTCAACTTCCGCAGTAGAGCCACGATGGGTCCCTTTCCTCGGGGTCGTCTGTGTCCTGCTCAACGACCGGTGGTGGTCACGGGGTTCCCCGTAGCGCGCCAAATCACTCATTTCGGATACCCGCGCTGCTCAGCGTGGTGGAAAACCGCGAGCGCGGCCCGGCGGCGCCCGCTAAGTTCGGGCTCATGCGGGATCTTTCGCAGCTGCCCAAGGCGCATCTGCACGTTCACCTCGAAAGCACCATCCGGCCGGACACGCTCCGTGACCTCGGCGAGGCGAACGGCATCGCCGTACCCGCCGAACAACCCGTTTTCGATGGGTTCCGCGCGTTCGGCGACTACAACGGGCTGCTGCGGTCCTGCCTGCGGCGGCCGGAGGACTTCGATCGGGTGGCGCGCGAGTTCTGCGAGGACCAGGTCGCGGACGGCGTCCGCTACGCCGAGGTCACCTTCACCGCGGCGGCGCACGGCGAACGGCTCGGCGAGCCGGACATGCCGCTGGTGTCCGTCCTCAAAGGACTCTCGGCCGGTGCCGCCGAACACGGGCTCCACTGGCGGGTACTCCTGGACCACTCCCGCCGCCGGTCCGTCGAACGCGCCCGGCTCACCCTCGACCTCGCCCGCCGGTACGCCCAGGACGGGGTGTTCGCGATCGGCCTCGCCGGGGAGGAGAAGTACCCGCTCGCGCCCTTCGCGGGAATCTGTGACGAGGCCGCGGAGGCCGGGCTGCGCCTGATCCACCACGCAGGGGAGGACGCCGGACCGGCCAGCATCCGCGAGGCGCTCGAACTCGGGCACAGCGAGCGGATCGGCCACGGCATCCGGATCCTGGAGGACGTCGCGCTGGTCGCCGAAGTGCGGGAACGCGGCATCGCGCTGGAGGTCTGCCCGTCCTCGAACGTGACGCTCGGGCTCGTGCCGTCGTTCGAGGAGCACCCGCTCCCCCGGCTGGTCGACGCCGGGCTCGTGGTCACTCTCAGCACCGACGTCCCCTCGGTCACCAGGACCACGCTCACCGACGAGTTCCTGCGTACGCGGGAGGCGTTCGCCTACGACGACCTCGCGCTCGCCGGTCTCGCCAGGGCCTCCGTCGACGCGTCCTTCGCGACCGCGGAACTCAAGCGCGCGATGCACCAGGAGATCGACGCCTGGCTCCGCTGACGCCGGAGGGGTGGCCCGGCTCACCCGGGAGGCGGGCTCCACAAGATCTCCACATCCGTCACGTACCGTGGAGCCGGTGACCGCTTCGTCCCCTTCGACCCTGGATCTCATGGACCAGTGGCAACCACCGCCCAAGAGACGCGGCCCGCGCGGCTGCGTGATGCTCGCGCTCCTGGTCGTGGGTGCCTTGGTGGCCGGTGCCGTCTGGGTCGTGGTCAGCCTCAACGACCGTGAGCCGGTGCCGGTGAAGCCGGAGTTCGTGGTCCCCGCGCTCAAGCCCGCACCGCGGTCGGCGATCCCCGGCGACGCCGGGCCGCTGCCCGCGGAGCCCGCGAAGGACGCCTGGATCGCGAAGGTGTCGGAGAACACGGACATCCCCCGACGTCCGCTTCGGGCGTACGTGAACGCGGCCGAAAAAGCGCCCGCACGCTGCGACATCACCTGGGCGACCATCGCCGGGATCGGGCGGACCGAGTCCCAGCACGCCCGGCACGACGGTTCCCGTGCCGGCGAGGACGGCATCGTGACGCCGCCGATCATCGGCATCCCCCTCGACGGCTCGCCCGGTGTGCTGGCGGTCGTCGACACCGACAAGGGCGCTCTCGACGGCGACGCGAAGTGGGATCGCGCCGTCGGGCCGATGCAGTTCTTGCCCGCCACGTGGAAGCGGTACGGCGTCCGCGCGAGCGGTGACGGTGCCGCGCCGGACCCGCAGAACATCGACGACGCCGCGATGACGACGGCGCGGTACATGTGCGCGCGGGGCGGCGACCTCGGCAAGCCCGCCGGCTGGTGGTCCGCGGTGCTGACCTACAACAACTCCGCCCAGTACGGGCAGGAAGTGTTCAGCAACGCCGACGCCTACGGGAAAGCGGCTCTGAAGCCCTAAGCGGGCAGCAGCCGGGTGACCAGTTTGGTCAGCTGGTGCACGTTCCGGCATTCGTGCATCTCGACGACCTCCGCGTAGGCGTGCGCCTCGGAGTCGCCGGTGGACCACAACGCCGTCCGTTCGGGGTTGAGCCAGTACGTATGCCGTGCCGCGGAAGCGATTCCGCGCACGGCGGCCAGATTCGGGTCGCCGCCGTTGGTCCGCGCGTCGCCGAGGATCAGCATGGACGTCTTGGGCCCCACGGCGTCCGCGTAGCGCTCGGCGAATTCGCCCAGCGCGTTCCCGTAGTCGCTGTGCCCGTCCCAGCGGGTGAGTTCGGCGTCGGCGAGGATGCGCGCACCGAGGTCCTCCGGATCGGCGGCGCCGGTGTCGACGAGGTGCGTGATCTCGTCGCACGCGTCGATGAACGCGAACACCCGCACCTTGCTGAACTGGTCTCGCAACGCCTGGACGAGCAGCATGGTGAAGTTCGCGAACCCGGCCACCGAACCCGACATGTCGCACAGCAGCACGATTTCCGGCCTTCCCGGCCGGTGCCGCCGGTACGACGGCCGCATCGGGACACCGCCGGTGGACAGCGAGCGGCGCAACGTCCGGCGCAGGTCGATCTGCCCGCGCGCGTGCCGCCGTCGCCGGGCGGCCAGCTTGGTGGCGAGCTTGCGGGACAACGGCTGCACGACCCGGCGGAGTTCGGCGAGTTGCGCGCGGCTCGCGAGCAGGAAGTCGACGCGGTCGGCGGCGGGCGGGACGGCGTGGCGCGAAACCCGTTCCCTGCCACGGACTTCCGCCACCCGGCGGCGTGCTTCGGTGCGCACCAGGCCGCGGAAACCCTCGACCCGGCGGCGGACGTCGTCGCGTTCGAGCCGGTCGGTGAAGTCCTCTTGCACGCCCGCTCGGATCGCATCGAGCACGCGCACCACGAGCGTCTGCGGCTGGAGCCGGTCCAACGTCTGATGGGCCGACCAGCCACCGCTCCCCGCCGTGCCGCCGTACTCCCCCAGCATGTCGACGGCGAGCCCGGCCAGTTGCGTCAGCTCCGCCTGGTCGTTGGCGGCCAGCGCCGAGGCCAGCCGGTCACGCAACGCGGCCAGATCGTCGACCGGGTCCTGCGTCGGCGCGCCGACGCCGAGCGGGAAGTAGATGTCGAACGTCGCGTCGAACACCGCGCGCTGACCGCCGCGCCGGACCAGCGCCGCCGCGAGCCCTTCCCGCATCTGCTCGCGAGAGGCCAGGCCCAGCACCTCGAGTGCCGCGGCGGCGTCGACCGTCTCGCTGGGACCACACGGGATCCCGTGTTCCCGCAACGCTTCCACGAACTCGACGAGCCTGCCCGGCACGCCGCTCACGAGTCGAGGACCTTGCCGAGTTCCAGCCGCGCGTCCGCCTTCACGATGTCGTCCTGGTGTTTGAGGATGACGCCGAGGCTCGCGCGGACGACGTCGTCGCCGAGGCTGTCGGCGCCGAGCGCCAGCAGGGTCCGCGCCCAGTCGATGGTTTCGGCGACCGACGGCGCCTTCCGCAGTTCCATCGCCCGCAGCGCGGTGATCACCTTGATCACGGACGCCGCGAGCGCGTCGTCGACACCCGGCACCTTGAGCCGCACGATGCGCTGTTCCAGTGCCGCGTCGGGGAAATCGATGTGCAGGAACAGGCAGCGCCGCCGCAGCGCCTCGGAAAGTTCCCGCGTCGCGTTCGAAGTCAGGACCACGAACGGCTTGCGGCCGGCGGTGATCGTGCCGAGCTCCGGGACGGTGATCTGGAAGTCGCCGAGCACCTCCAGCAGCAGACCCTCGATCTCGACGTCGGCCTTGTCGGTCTCGTCGATGAGCAGGACGGTCGGCTCGTCGCCCTTGATCGCCGTCAGCAGCGGCCTGGCCAGCAGGAACTCTTCGCCGAAGATGTCGTTGCGGGCTTCGTCCCACGTCTCGTCCTTGCCGGCGGTGATCCGGAGGAGCTGCTTCGCGTGGTTCCACTCGTACAGCGCGCGGGACTCGTCGACGCCTTCGTAGCACTGCAGCCGCACGAGCCGGGATCCGCTCGCCTCCGCGACCGCTTTGGCCAGTTCGGTCTTGCCGACCCCCGCGGGGCCCTCGATCAGCAACGGCTTACCGAGGGCGTCCGCGAGGAACACCGTGGTGGCGACGGCCGCCGAAGCCAGGTAGCCGGTGTCGGCGAGCTTCGCCGTCACGTCTTCGACGGAAGTGAAGTACCCGGTCCCAGCCACGCGGCCTCCCAGCTCGATCGCCTACCCGGCCGACTCTACGTCGCGGATCCGCTTGGGCAGCAGGAACCCGACCGCGAAGGTGAGCAGCACCATCACCGCGACCACCCAGAACGTCCGCTGGACGGCGCCGGTCGGATCGGTGGTGCCCGCGTCGAAGAACACCGTGCCCAGCAACGCCATCCCCAGCGCGCCGCCGACCTGCTGAAGCGAGGTCAGCGCGCCCGACGCCGAGCCGGCCTCCGACGGTTCCACTCCGGACAGCGCGATCTCGAAGTACGGCCCCATGATCAGCCCGGAGCCGATCCCGACCACGAGCAGCGCGGGGGCGAGCTGCCACGGACCGGTCTCCGGGCCGAGGATCAGCAGCAGGGCGACCACTCCGGCGGCCATGATCAGCGCGCCGGTGTGCAGCACCTTGCGGCCGTGTTTGCGGACGACCTGCACCAGGCCCATCCCGACGATCATGCCCAGCGACATCGGCACCCCGGAAAGCCCGGCCTTGAGCGGCGAGAAACCGAGTCCGAGCTGCAGGTACAGCGCGAACACGAAGCCGAAGCCGGAGAACGCCGCGAAGTAGATCGTCCCGGTCGCCATCCCGGCGAGGAAGCTGCGCTTGCGGAACAGGCCGGGTTCGACCAGCGGGTCACCGCCACGACGGCTCTTGCGCTTCTCGAACCACGCGAACACGCCGAACACCACGACCGAGGCGGCCATCATCGCGAAGATCCACAGCGGCCAGCCGTACTCGCGGCCCTGCACCAGCGGGAAGACGATCAGCAGGGCACCGGTCGTGGCGAGCAGCGCGCCGGGGATGTCGAGCTTGAGCGAGGCGCCCGGCCGGTTGGCTGGCAGGAACTTCAGCGCGGCGAACACGGCCGCCGCGCCGATCGGGAGGTTGATCAGGAAGATCATCCGCCAGCCGGTGCCGAAGAGGTCGGCGTCGACCAGCGAGCCCGCGAGGATCGGCCCGCCGACCGCGGCGAGCCCCATGACCGGGCCGAACATGCCGAACGCGGACTGCAGTTCCTTGCCGGAGAACATCTCCTTCATCATGCCGAGGCCCTGCGGGACCATCGCCGCGCCGAACAGGCCCTGCACCACCCGTGCGGCGATGATCATCTCGGGGTTCACCGCGATCGCGCAGAACAGCGAACCCACGACGAACCCGATCGCGCCGATCACGAACATGCGCTTGCGGCCGAAGATGTCGCCGAGCCGTCCGCCGGTGAGCAGGCCGGACACCATCGCGAGGGTGTACGCGACGCCGAGCCACTGGATCATCGCCGTGCCGCCGCCGAGCGAGGCCTGCATGACCGGTCCGGCGATGCTCGTGACGGTCATGTCGAGCAGTTCCATGACCGAACCGGTCAGGATCACGAACAGCGCGGGCCAGCGCCAGCGGTACGGCTTCTCCGTGAGGGCGTTTTCCGAGGTCACGCCGCTCGGGGTGTCCAGTGTCATCGTCATGAGGACAACGCTAAAGTCAATTCCGGCCACTTTCTGACCGGAATCGGAGCGAATCTGGATCCATGGCGAACACGAGTGCGCGGATGCTGCGGCTGCTGTCCCTGCTGCAGACACACCGCTTCTGGTCGGGGATCGAACTGAGCGACAAGCTCGAGGTGAGCGAGCGGACCCTGCGGCGCGACGTCGAACGGCTGCGCGAGCTGGGCTATCCGGTCAACGCGAGCCGCGGCGTGGCGGGCGGCTACCAGCTGAGGTCGGGCACGGTCATGCCGCCGCTGCTGCTGGACGACGAGGAGGCCGTGGCGATCGCGGTCGGCCTGCGGACGGCGGCGGGCGGCTCGGTGGAGGGCATCGAGGAGACGTCTGTCCGCGCGTTGACCAAGGTCGTCCAGGTGATGCCGCCCCGGCTGCGCAGGCGGGTCGACGCGCTCCAGGCGTACACGACGCCGGCGGCCGTCACCGGTCCCCGGGTCAACGCGGCCAGCCTGACGGTGATCGCGCAGGCCTGCCGGGACGACGAAAGGCTCAAGTTCGACTACGCGGCACGAGGCGGCGAGGAGTCCGCGCGGCTGGTGGAGCCGCACCGGCTCGTCTCACTCGGACGTCGCTGGTACCTGGTGGCGTGGGACCTCGACAGGGTGGACTGGCGCACCTTCCGCATCGACAGGCTCACCGAGCCGCGGACGACCGGAGCCCGCTACCGGCCGCGCGAGATCCCCGGCGGTGACGCGGTCAAGTTCGTCGAAGCCCAGATCAAGGCCAGGCCGACCACGCATTCGCTGGTCGTCCGGGTCGGGGCGCCGAAGGACCGGGTCGAGGCGGCGGTGCGGTACATCGGCGGCGCGCTCGAGGCGATCGACGAGACCTCCTGCCGCCTGACGATGAACGTCGACACCTTCGACTGGCCCGTGCTGATCCTCGCCGCCATCGGGGCGCCCTTCGAGGTCGAAGCGCCTTCGGCGTTCAAAGATCACCTCGCGTCCGTCGCCGCCCTCTTCACGGCGGCTTCCGGCGGCTAGCATCGGGCCCGTGAGCACCTATGTCGCGGCCGAGGGCCGATACGAGAGCATCCCTTACCGCCGCACCGGGCGCAGCGGCCTGAAGCTGCCCGCCATCTCGCTGGGCCTGTGGCACAACTTCGGGCACGACAAACCGCTGGGCACGCAGCGGGACATCGCCCGGCGGGCGTTCGACCTGGGCATCACCCATTTCGACCTCGCCAACAACTACGGCCCGCCCTACGGCTCGGCCGAGGAGAACTTCGGCAGGCTGCTGGCGTTGGACTTCAAGCCGTACCGTGACGAGCTGGTCGTTTCGACCAAGGCGGGCTACGACATGTGGCCAGGCCCGTACGGCGAATGGGGCTCGCGCAAGTACCTGCTGTCCTCTTTGGACCAGTCACTCGGCCGGATGGGACTGGACTACGTCGACATCTTCTACTCGCACCGCTTCGACCCGGAGACCCCGCTCGAGGAGACCGTCGGCGCGCTCGACACCGCCGTCCGCTCGGGACGCGCGCTGTACGTCGGCATCTCGTCGTACTCGTCGGAGAAGACCGCCGAAGCCGCGCGTCTCCTGCGGGAACTGGGCACGCCGCTGCTGATCCACCAGCCGTCGTACTCGATGTTCAACCGCTGGCTCGAAGGCGACAAACTGCTCGACACCCTCGAGACCGAAGGCGCGGGCTGCATCGCGTTCTCGCCGCTGGCACAGGGCATGCTGACGAGCCGCTACCTCGACGGCATCCCGGACAACTCCCGTGCCGCGCAAGGGAAGTCGCTGAACCCGGACACGATCACCGAGAACACGCTCGGCAAGATCCGGGCGCTGAACGAGATCGCCCAGCGGCGTGGCCAGACGCTGGCGCAGCTCGCGCTCGCGTGGGGCCTGCGCGACCCGCGGATGACGTCGGTGCTGATCGGCGCGAGCAGCGTCGCCCAGCTGGAGGACAACGTCGGCGCGCTGAAGAACCTGCACTTCACCAACGAAGAGCTGACCGAGATCGACCGCTACGCCACCGAGGCCGACATCAACCTGTGGAAGCGATCGACCGACGGCGCCTAGACCGCACGTTCGGGGGCAGGTCCCGAAAACGCGTTGCCCCATCGGGCGGCCGGGCCGAGACTGCGGACATGACGTTCGAAGAGCTGCTCACCGAAGGAGAGGCCGTCCCGGTCGAAGGCTGGGATTTCTCGTGGTTCGAAGGCCGGGCCACGGAGGAACGGCCGCCTTGGGGTTACTCACGGCTGCTCGGCGAACGGATGGCGACGGCGAAGGCCGGGCTGGACCTGCAGACCGGCGGCGGCGAGGTGCTCGCGGGCATCCCGAAGCCGCCGCCGGTCCTCGCAGCCACCGAAGGCTGGCCCCCGAACGTCGAGGTCGCCCGGAAAACCCTCGCGCCGTTGGGCGGCGAGGTGGTCGAGGCGGAGTTCGACGCGCCTTTGCCGTTCCCCGACGAGTCCTTCGACGTGGTGAGCAGCCGCCATCCGATCGAGAATCCTTGGCGGGAGATCGCCCGGGTCCTGCGACCGGGCGGAACCTTTCTGTCGCAACAGATCGGCGCCGGGACCGTCCGCGAACTCAAGGAGTTCTTCCTCGGCCCGCAAGACTACGGCGGCTGGACGCCCGAAGTGCTGCGCGCCGAGGCGGAAGCCGTGGGGCTGCGGGTGGACCGGCTCGAACCGGCGAAACTGCGGATGGAGTTCTTCGATCTCGCCGCGATCGTCCACTTCCTCCGGAAGGTGATCTGGATCGTGCCGGGGTTCGAAGTGGACAAGTACCGCGACAAGCTCGCGCAACTCCATCGGATGATCGAGGCCGACGGGATGTTCGTAGCGCACTCACGGCGGGTGCTCGTGGAGGCCGTCAAGCCTGGCCACACGTTCGAGTGATCACCGGCGCCGGGGCTTGAGGCGGGCCGCTCGCGGATGCGATACCTGCGAGCGTGTCCAGCTCCGCACCGCGCCAGCTGGCGCTCACTTCCGC
Source organism: Amycolatopsis sp. lyj-84 (assembly GCF_046549075.1). NCBI lineage: Bacteria > Bacillati > Actinomycetota > Actinomycetes > Pseudonocardiales > Pseudonocardiaceae > Amycolatopsis > Amycolatopsis sp. lyj-84. Next base: position 78,560 of record NZ_JAJPWO010000013.1, on the reverse strand, counting down.
CGCGCAGATCCTCGCCATGGGGCTGTGGTTCTCCGCGTCGAGCGTCGTCCCCGCCTTACGTATCGAGTGGGCACTGTCCACTCAGGGCACGGTGCTGCTCACCGCCTCGGTGCAGGTCGGCTTCGCGGCGGGCGCACTCGTCTCGGCCGTCGCCAACCTCGCGGACCGGCTCCGCCCCGAGCGGCTGCTGGCCGCGAGCGCCGCGACGGGCGCCCTCCTGACGCTGCTCTTTCCCTTGTGCGGTAACCATTTCTGGCTCGCGATCCTGTTGCGGTTCGGCACCGGGATGGCGTTGGCCGGGGTCTATCCGGTCGGGATGAAGATCGTCGTGTCCTGGTTCCCGGAGAGCCGCGGCCTCGCGCTCGGCGTGCTGCTGGCCGCGCTCGCGCTCGGTTCGGCGTCACCTCATCTGCTGGCCGGGAACCTTCCGGACTGGCGGACGGTCCTGGTCGTCGCCGCCCTTCTCGCCCTCGGCGCGGCGGCGCTGTCCGCGCTCTTCGTCCGCGTCGGCCCGGCCGCCCGGCGTTCACCTCCTTGGGAACCGCGCTACCTGCTCACGATGGCGAGCGACCGGCGGCAACGGCTGATCGCGCTCGGCTACTTCGGCCACATGTGGGAGCTCTACGCGTTCTGGACCTGGATCCCCGCCTACGCCGCGGCCGCGTCACAAAGCTCGGTGAGCCTGCTCGCGTTCACCGTCATCGGCGTCGGCGGCGCGGTCGGCTGCCTGCTCGGCGGCGCGCTCTCGGACCGGTTCGGGCGGATCGACGTCGCGCTCGTGGCGCTGGCGGTCAGCGGTGCGTGCTGCCTGCTCTCGGCGTCCGTCTTCGACGCCCCTCCCGCGGTACTCGGCACACTGCTGTTCGTCTGGGGAGTCGCCGCGATCGCCGACTCCGGCCAGTTCTCCGCCGCCTTGAGCGAAGCCGCGGATCCCCGCTACGTCGGCACCGCGCTCACCGCGCAGACGGCGATCGGTTTCCTGGTCAGCGCGCTGACCATCCAGGGCCTTCCGGTGCTCGCCGACGCCGTCGGCTGGCGGGCGGCGGCACCGGTGCTGGCCATCGGGCCGCTGCTGGGCGTGGCCGCCATGGCCAAACTTCGCCGCCCATCGCTTGACCAAATTTCAAAATCAGTCATAAACTAGCTTCGTGACCGAGGACAGGCAGGAACGCGCCGAACGCATTCTCGACGCGGCCGCGGAGCTGCTCCTGCGCCACGGCTACCGCCGGGTGACCGTGGAAGACGTCGCCGAGCACGCCGGCGTCGGCAAGGGAACCCTTTACCTGCACTGGAAAACCCGCGAACAGCTGTTCCTCGCGGTGATGCTGCGCGAAGCGGCGCGATCCATCGAGAACCTGGCGCAGGCGATCGAAGACGATCCGGAGCTCACGCTGCTGCACCGGATGACCCGCACCCAGTTCCTCAACGTCGTGCGCAGGCCCCTGCTCCACGCGCCGTACCTCGCCGACTCCGGCGTGCTGGGCAAGCTCGCGGCCAAGCTCCACGACAACCAGGATCCCCGGCACCACGAGGCGTTCCTGGACTACCTGAAACTGCAGGCCGAACACGGCCTGATCCGCACCGACCTCGAGGTCGAAGACCTGGCGACGGCGTATCAGGCCGTCCTGCACGGTTTCCTGCTCGCCCCGGCGGCGGACCCCGAGGCCGCCGCCGACCTGCTGGCCGACACCGTCGCCCGTGCCTTCCAGCCGACGGCCACTCCGCCAGCCGCGAAGGTGCGCGCGGCGGCACCGGGCGCCATCGCCCTCTTCCGCGCGACCGCGGAAATCGACCGCGCCAACCTCCGGCGCGCTTACTGACGGGAGCCGCGCATGCGGACCGGAATCCTCCTCGACGAAATCGGTGTCCCCTTCGGCGACGTCGTCACGCAAGCGAAAGAAGCCGCGCGGCTCGGCTACGACTCGATCTGGCTCGCGCAACGCGGCGGCTGGGACGCGCTCACCGCGTTGACGGCGCTGAGCGCGGCCGCCCCCGGTCTCGCGCTGGGCACCTCGGTGGTCCCCACTTACTCGCGTCACCCGATTTCCTTGGCGGCACAGGCTTTGACGCTGCAGGCCGCCACGGGGGCGCCGGTCTCGCTCGGTGTCGGGCTGAGTCACCGGCCGATCATCGAAGGCCAGTACGGCTATTCCTTCGACCGTCCGGTCCGGCATCTGCGCGAGTACCTGCAAGCGCTCGACCCGTTGCTGCACCACGGAAAGGCCGACGTGCACGGCGAGACGCTGACCGCCGTCGGCACCGTCGAGGCACCCGGCGCCGAGCCGCCTTCGGTCCTCGTCGGTGCGTTGAGCCCGCTGTCGCTGAAGGTCACCGGCGCCCACTCCGACGGCGTGGCCTCGACCTGGGCCGGACCGCGCTCACTGGCGGAGTACATCGTCCCGACGCTGACGAAAGCGGCGTCGGACGCCGGGCGCGCGGCACCGCGGATCGTCACCGGGCAGCTGATCTCCGTCACCGACGACCCCGACGGGCCACGGAACTGGGTCGCCGAGACCTACGGCATGGCGGCGAACATCCCGGCGTACCAAGCGATTTTCACCCGGGACAGGGTCGACGGCCCCGGCGGGACGGTGATCGCCGGAGACGAGGAGTTCGTCCGGGCGCGGATCCGCGAACTGGAAGAGGCCGGTGCGACGGAACTGATCGTGATGCCGGTCGGAACGCCCGAGGAGCAGGCGCGAACCCGGGAACTGTTCGCCTCGTGAGTGGCGTTCGAGTTCTATCGAGGGTAAGGCAAAGGTGGCGACTTCGCGGGCGGATCGGCAGTGGGCCGAAGGCTCCTTTGCCGCGTCCGATGCCGAGCGACCGCCACCGAACACGCTACTTTTGACCTTCCTCAACAACCCGAATCACCACTCACGAGCCCAAGCGATCCAGGTGCTCGGCTGTCAGCGTGACCTCGGCGGCGGCGAAGTTCTCCTCCAGATGCGCGATCTTCGCCGTCCCCGGGATCGGCAGGATCACCGGCGACCGCGCGAGCAGCCACGCGAGCCCGACCTGCGCCGTCGTCACCCCGAGTTCTTCCGCGACGGCGGCGATCCCGGCGGTGGCGTTCGACGCGGCGCCGAGCACCGGACGCCAAGGCAGGAAAGCGATCCCGGCCGCCTCACACGCGTTCAGCACCGCTTCGTACTCCCGGTCCACGAGGCTGTAGCGGTTCTGCACGCTCGCGATGTCCACGATCTCCCGCGCCCGCGCGAGTTCGTCCACGGTGACCTCGGACAGCCCGATCCGGCCGATCTTGCCTTCGTCGCGCAGCTCCCGCAGCGCGCCGAGCTGGTCGGCCAGCGGGGTTTCGGGGTCGATCCGGTGCAGTTGCAGCAGCTCTACCCGCTCGACGCGCAGCCGCCGCAACCCCTCGTCCACTTGCACGCGCAGGGATTCCGGTCGCCCGTCGTACTTCCAGTCGCCCCCGGTCTGTACGACGCCGACCTTGGTGGTGACCACCAGATCATCCGGATACGGGTACAGAGCTTCGGCGAGCAGTTCCTCGTTGGCTCCCCCGCCGTACAGATGCGCGGTGTCGATCAGCGTGATGCCCAGTTCGACCGCCCGCCGGGCGACCGCGATCGCGTCCTCGCGCCCGGGACCTGATTCGGTCGGCAGGCGCATGGCGCCGAAGCCGAGGCGGTGTACGGGCAGGTCTCCGCCGATGGCGAACTCGTCCATGAGGGAAACCTAGCGCAGCGGATCCCGCGGAGAGGGCAAATGCGAAGTGTCCGGGAACATGTGGAGCGCGCGCAGGGCGGCGCCGAGCTCGGCGATGTCGGCGGGATCGGTCAGCGAACGGCCCAGTTCCTCGGTGATCCGCTTGAGGCGATGCCGGATCGTGTTGGGGTGGCAGAACATCCGCTCCGACGTCAGTTTCGTGGAGCCCTGGCATTCGAACCACGCCCGCAACGTCAGCAGGAGCACGTTCCGGTCGTCGCCGGGCAGGTCCAGGATCGGCCGCAGCACGTGGTGCGCGAGCTGGACCGACGCCTCCGGCGCGCTGGCGACGAGACCGGCGAGCGGGGATTCGTTGAACTGCACCATTCCCGTCGTCCCCGGTGTCATGCTGGAGAGCGCGACCCGCGCGAGGTGCAGCGCGCGGGAGGTGTTCCCGAGACCGGTGAACACCGGGCTGACGCCGATGCGGCCGATCGAGTTCTCCCGCAGCAGCTCGATGATCACCTGGGACGCCGACGGATCCCGCATCGACACGACGCCGACCTGAAGATCCGGGGTGAGCCGCCAGGCGGACGCGTGATGCCGGTCGCGGAGCCGGTTTTCGATCTGGGGCAACGGTTCGTGTCCGACGCGCGGGGTCTCCGCCGCGACGACCACATAGGTCCCGTCGAGCGAGAGTTCCAGCACGCGCGCGATGTCCCACAGCGTGCCCTCGGTCGCGGCGCCGCCGGCGAACAGCGCCTCGACCAACGCGGAGCGCCGGCTTTGGTGCGCCAGCATGACTTCGGCGGTGGTGTCGCGATAGGTCGTCGTCAGCGCCTCGGCGTAGTCGTCGATCAGCGCCCAGATCGCCGACGTCGCGGCGACGAGGCCGCGAAGATCCTGGTGTTCGCCCGAAGCGGTCAGTTCGACGAACCGGTTCCACACCTCGGTGAGGCCGATCCGGTACGCCCGCAGGAGTTCCGGCAGCGGCGCGCCCTGCAGCGCCCGCGCGCGCCCGGTCGCCCGCGCCTGCGCGAGGTCGGGTTCCTCCGAGCCGCGCAGGGTCCGCATGACGAACTCGAGGTTGTTCCGCACCGAGGTCCGCAGTTCGGCCAGGGAGACGAACTGCGCGTCGTGGTACACCGGCATCTCGGCGCGGATCTGCCCGACGGTGCTGTCGATCAGCCCTGGCAGCTGTTTTTCGACCTCGACGGCCAGTTCGGCGACGACGGCGGCCGAACCTTCGCGGAGCACTGTTCTGTAGTGCATGGGCGTCCTCCGGGGCAGGGACTCCTCGTCGAGCCCCTGGGGAGGTCATCTAACACGACTCACCCGGAAGTGGCCTGCCGAAGCCGAAAAGCTCCGCCGGTGCGGCGAAAATATCTGCTTTTCGCCGCACCGGCGGTAATTCACATCTTCGCGGCCGCGCTCTTGATGGCCTCGCGGATCCGGAAGTAGGTGCCGCACCGGCAGACGTTCTGGATCGCGTCGATCTCGGCGTCCGTCGGATTCTTCGTCTTCTTCAGCAACGCCACCGCGGCCATGATCTGTCCCGGCTGACAGTAGCCGCACTGGGCGACGTCCTGCTCCAGCCATGCCTCCTGCACCGGATGCAGGTCCTCACCGTCGGCGAGGCCTTCGATGGTGGTGACGTCCTTGCCCGAGCAGTCGGACACCGGCGTGACGCACGGGTTGAACGCCTCGCCGTCGAGGTGACTGGTGCAGGCCTTGCAGACGTTGATCCCGCAGCCGTACTTCGGGCCGCGGACGCCGAGCTTGTCCCGCAGCGCCCACAGCATGGGCAGATCCGCGGGAGCGTCGACGGTGACGGTCTTCCCGTTCACCGTGAAGGTGTAATTGGGCATCGGAACTCCTTGGCGGGGAAGGAAAGTCAGCGGGGGAAGGGCTCGAAGTCGATCGGGAAGTTGATCGGGAAGCTGCGCGGTTTGATCCCGGTCGCCCGCGCGTAGGCGTTCGCGATCGCGCCGACCGGCGCGGGTACGCCGAGTTCCCCGGCGCCGCCGATCTCGCCCGTCTCGGGCATGACGAACACCTTGACGTCCTTCGGCGAGTTCTTCTGCCGCGCGTAGTGGAACTGCGAGTAACTGCCCTCCAGCGGCAGCCCCTTGTCGATGTGCAACCCGGCGGTCAGCGTCGTGGAGATGCCGTCGGTCAGGCCGCCGAGCATCTGCGCCTCGATACCGCGCGGGTTGATCGGCTTGCCGACGTCGACCGCGATGGTCGCCTTGGTGACACGCGGGTTCTTCGGGTCGCGAGCGTCCATTTCGACCAGGCAGGCGGTGTACGACTTGTACTCGCCGTGCACGGCGACGCCCTGCGCGAAACCCTTGGGCATCTTCTTGCCCCACTCGCCGAGTTCGGCGACCTTGTCCAGCACCGCGCGCTGCCGCTCGTTCTTGATGAACTCGCGCCGGAACGCCACCGGGTCCTTGCCGAGCTTCGCGGCGATCTCGTCGACCATGATCTCTTCCGCGCCGCGCGTGCTCGACGAATACACCGACCGCCAGGCGCCGGTGTGGAAGTCCACCGGGACCTCGTTGAGCAGCTGCGTGGTGACACCGAAGTTGTACGGCGACTTCACCGTCAACAGGAACACCGTCTGCGCGAAGCTCAGGTTCCCGGCGACCGGCAACTGGGCGGCGAACGCGGTGAGAACCTCGCCGAGCCCGTGTCCCCAGTCGGTCTCCACGCTGGCGACCCGGTGTTCGAAGCTGAGCACCTGGCCGAGCGCGAAGGTGGCGCGGATCTTGTGGTGGCTCGCGGCGCGGGCGCGGCCGTGGCGCATGTCGTCGATCCGGCTCCACATCAGCCGCACCGGACGCTTCATCGCCTTCGAAATCCGCGCGGCTTCGATCGCGCCGTCGGAGAACAGCCTGCGGCCGAACGACCCGCCCGCCTGCTGGACGTGCACGGTGACCTTGTTCACCGGCAGGCCGAGTTCCGCCGCGATGTTCTGCTTCGCCAGGATCGGGACCTTCATCCCGGACCAGATGGTGGCGCCGTCCGCCCGGACGTCGGCGACCGCCGAGTTGGTCTCCAGCGGCGCGTGGCTCGCGAAGGCGAAGTCGAACTCGCCGTCGACGTACTGGGTCAGCAGCGGCGGGACGACGAACGGCAGCGCCGCGGCCTGCAGCTTCTTCTTGATCGTCGCGTTGTTCTCGCCGTCGACGGTGCCGCCGTTCCAGGTGACGTCGAGGGCGTTCTTGCCGTCGAGCGCCTGGCCGAAGGTCTCGGCCAGCACCGCTACACCGGTCTTGATGACGGCGATGTCGATGATGCCCGGCATCGCGCGGACGGCGGCCTCGTTGTTGACCTTCTTGACCGTGCCGTTGATCGTCGGCGGGCGGCGGACCATGGCCGGCTTCGCGCCGGGGATGTCCAGGTCGAGCGTGTACTTCAGCTGCCCGGTGACCATCGCGCGGGCGTCCTTGCGCGACTGCGGCGTGCCGACCAGCTTGTGCGCGGACTCGGCTTTCGGGGTCACCGTGAGCTTCCCCAGATCGGCGCGGGCGGCGGGCCTGGACAGCGCGCCGTATCCCATCCGGCGGCCGTCGGGCGCGATCACCGAACCATCCCTTGTGGACAGACGATCGGCCTGGGCGCCCCACTGCCGCGCCGCGGTCGCGACCAGGCGGGCACGGGCGGCGGCCGCCGCGATCCGCACCGGGGTGTACAGCGAACGCATCGTGTTGGAGCCGCCGGTCAGCTGGTTGAACAGCAGTTCCGGACGGGCGTCGGAGAGCACGACGTCGACGCGGTCGAGCGGCAGGTCCATCTCTTCGGCGACGAGCATCGCGTTCGCCGTGGTGATGCCCTGGCCGACCTCGGTCCGCGGCAGTTCCAGCCGCACGCGGCCGTCTTCGCGGACTTCGAGCACGAGCAGACCGGCGGTGGGGGCGTTCGAAAGGATCAGGACGTCGCCGAGGTCGAGGATCTCGGCCGGTCCGGGAAGGGTCGGGATGACCGCTTCGGCCTCTTCGGGGGCGAAGCCGTCGATACCGATCTTCGTGGCGATCGTGAGGGTGGGCGCGGCGACGAGGAAGCTCAGGAACCGGCGGCGGCCGAGGCCGCCGGGGTCCTGCTCTTGGGTTCCAGTGGTGGGACTGGCCATCGGGAAGATCCCTTCGAGAGCGCGCGGTGAAGGCGGGGACCCTCGCGCGGCCTGGGGTCGGATGGCGACACGCTAGGCATCGGCATTCGGCCTAGTCAACGCGGAGTAGTCGTGTCAGCCCATCTGTGTGACGAGGTGACAGCGGAGGGCCCCAAATGTGTGCCGCGCCACAGCGAGACCCGCAATCAGTCCTCTGGTTGCGGTACTTGCGGGGCGTTAGATGGAGTCGCGCTCCCGGCCTGCTTCGAGCAGGTCTTCGCGGGCGCGGGCGATGCGCGAGCGCACGGTGCCGACCGGGCAGCCGCAGATCTCGGCGGCCTCGGCGTACGAAAGCCCCAGCACCTGGGTGAGGACGAGGACCTCACGCCGTTCCGGGTCGAGCCCGTCGAGCAGCATCCGCAGCTCCACGAGGTCTTCGAAGCCCGCGACACCCTCCGCCTGACGGGCGCCGCGGCGCTCGGCGGTGGCTTCCCAGTCGACGTCGGCGAGCTTCGGACGAGCCGAAGCCGCCCGGATGCGGTCGACGACCACGCGGCGCGCGATCGAAAGGAGCCAGGTCCGCGAGGAGGACCGTCCGGCGAACCTGCGCAGGCTGCCGAAGGCGCGCAGGTACGTCTCCTGGGTGAGATCGTCGGCGGCACTGACGTCGGCGAGGTGCGCGACGAAGCGCCAGACGTCGGCCTGCGTGGCCCGCACCCAGTCCTCGAGCGCCCGCCGGTCACCGCGGGCGGCGTCGAGAGCGAGCGCGGTCACCCGCTCGTCGTCGTGGTTGCGCGCCCCGGCCATACGAGAAACGTAGCAGCGTCCCGGGAACCGGGGCAGGCCCGCGCCCGACAAGTGAGACGTGAAGTGCGAGACCTGCCGCGAGGCCCTGTCGGCCCGGCTCGACGGCGAAACCGAACCCGCCCCGCCCGAGGCGGTCGACCGGCACGTCGCCGGCTGCGCCGCCTGCCGTTCTTGGCTCGCCCGCGCCGAACGGCTGCACCGGACGCTGCTGGTCCGGCCCGCTCCCCCGGTCCCGGACCTCACCGCCCTCATCATGGAGCGCACGCCCGCCCCGCCGAGCGAGGGCTGGCCCGCCAGGATCGCGCTCGCCCTGGTCGCGATCGCGCAGCTCGGCCTCGCCTTCGCCCAGCTGCTGGGGGTCGAAGACCACGGCGCCGGGCACGGTGCGGAAACCCTGGTCGGGCACCTTTCGCACGAGAGCAGCGCGTGGAACCTCGCCGTCGGCGTCGGACTCGGCTGGGCGGCCTTCCGCACGAAGGCCGCCGCCGGGCAGCTGCCGGCGCTGACCGGTTTCGTCGCGCTGCTGCTGGCGTTGTCGGCGGGCGACCTCGTCACCGGGCAGGTCACCGCCGGGCGCGTGCTGACCCACGGCCTGGTCGTCCTCGGCCTGGTGCTGCTGTTCGTGGTGAACCGCCAGCACCGCCTGCGCACCCGCCCGAGCCCCGCGACGACGGCCGACAGCCCCGATTCGTACTCCACGGAGACGGACCACGAGACCGGCGAAGCCCCCGAACGACCCCGCCAGCACAAGGGATTCCGCCGCCCGGCGAGCCGCCACGTCGCCTGACCGGAGGTTGACCCGCTTGGTCTAGACCATTGCCGGTCACTGGGAGCACCCGTCCGGACACCGGGTGAATCACCGGATTTCGCGCGCGGCGTGCGCGAGTTGCGACCCGGACACGTTTACTGTCACCGAGAACCACTGAATGTAAACCTTCTTGCCCTTTTCGGGCCGGACCCGATTACTTTGGTGGGAACACTTTGGTTCGACAGGAGGCGAAGCTCGTGGTTGGCGCAGAAAGTCCGCCCGTCGGCACCCCCGCCGGGATGCGGAAGATCAATCAGCGCGCCGTGCTGGACCTCCTGCGCCGCAGCGGCCCCGCGACGCGGCCGCAAGTCGCCAAGGACACCGGTCTTTCGAAACCCACGGTGAGCCAAGCTTTACTGGCGCTCGAAGCGGCCGGTCTCGCCAGGGCGACCGGGCACACCTCCACCGGCACCGGCCGGTCCGCCGTCCTCTACGAAGCGGATCCCACGGCCGGTTACGTCCTCGGTGTCGACATCGGACGCGAGCATCTCCGCGTCGCCGTCTCGGATCTCGGCCACACCGTGGTCGCCCGGCGTGACGAGCGGAACACCTCGCGTTCGGGCACCGCGCTCGTCAGCGCCGTGGGCGCCCTCGCCGCGGCGACGGTGCGCGAAGCGGGACTGAGCCAGGCCGACATCGTCGTGCGCGTCCTGGGCTCCCCCGGCGTCGCGGATCCGGCGAAACGCTGCTTCCGGCACGCGCCGAACCTGCCCGGCTGGGGCAAGGCGGGCCTGCTCGACGAGCTCGAAGGCGTCCTCGGCCCGGACCTGATGGTCGAGAACGACGCGAATCTCACCGCCGTCGGCGAATGGGAACGCGGTGCCGCGCGCGGCGCGTCCGTTTTCGGCTGCATCACCATCGGCACCGGCGTCGGCATGGGCGTGATGGTCAACGGCGAGGTCTTCCGCGGCGCGACGGGCGCGGCGGGCGAAATCGGCTACCTGCCTTACGGCCAATCGCACGCGGCGGACGCCCCGCCGGTCCGCGGCCACCTCGAAGAGGCGACGGCGGCACAGTCCGTGGTCCGCGGCGCGCGCGAACTCGGCCTCGGCACGGCGAAATCGGCCCGCGAGGTCTTCCGCCTCGCCCGCGACGGCGACGAACTCGCCCTGCGCGCCGTCGAGGCGGAAGCGGACAGGCTCGCCTACACGGTGGCCTCGGTGGCCGCGGTGATCGACCCCGAACTGATCGTGCTCGGCGGCGGTATCGGCACCGCGGCCGATCTGCTGCTCGACCCGATCGACCGCGCCCTGCGGTCCTTCACCCCGCTCGTCCCGTCGGTCGTCCAGGGCGAACTGGGCGACGACGGCGTGCTGACCGGCGCGATCAGCGTCGGGCTGCGCGCCGCCGAGGGCCTGGTCTTCGAACGGAAGGTCGGCGCGGCCTAGGACCGCCGCCAGGCCTTGCCGCCCGCGCTGAGCCTCCACGGCGTCAGGCGCAGGACGGTGAGGCCCGGGTCGAGCGGGTCTTCGCCACCCATGATCTTCGGGTCGAAGCCCAGCGGTTCCGGCGTTTCCGACGCCAGCCGCCACAGGTGCCGCCGCGTTTCCTCGTCGTCGGCGTAGCCGGCGCCGCATTCGGCGACGGCGACCTCGTGCGCCGGATCCCAGTACGAGCACGAGACGAACGGCGTCCGCGCCAGATGCGCTTTCTTCAGCGGCGTCGGCCGGGTGAACAGGTGCCCGACGAGTCCGCCGTCCCGCTCCTCCCAGATCGGGTGCACCACCCGCGACCTCGGCCTGCCCTGCCTGTCGACCGTCGCGAGCGTGCACCAGACGACGCGATGCGCGACGCGGACGAACTCCGCCACCACGTCCGGCGGCGGCGTGCTAGATTCCACAACCATGGTTGTGGATCCTACGCCGTCGAACCTCGACCTGTCACTCGTCTCGCTGTTCGCGGGCTGGGCGATGGGCGACGAGATCCAGCGGCGGCTGACCGCCGACGGACTCGGCGAGCCGCGCTTCAACGACGGCGTCGTGTTCCAGCACGTACTCGCGGGGCCACTGTCGATCTCCGCGCTCGCCGAACGGATGGGCGTGACCCAGCAAGCGGCTTCGAAGGCGGTCGCCGATCTGGAACGGCGGGGCCTGCTACGGCGCGAGCCCGATCCGGCCGACGCGCGGACCCGGCTGCTGCATCTGACGGAACAGGCCGAAAACACCGTCGAAGCGGCACGGAAACACCGGGCCGCACTCGAAAAAGAACTCGTCGCGGAGTTCGGCGAAGTACGGATCGCGGACGCGAAGGCCTTGCTGGCGGGAATCCTCGGCCGTCACGGCGATCCGGAAGCGATCCGCGGCCGCCGGATCCGCCCGCCGCGGTGAGCCATTACCTCCGCGGTAATCGACGACGGCGAATCCGCGCGGAACGATACCCACATGACCACAGCCAAGAAGATCGTCCTCGACTGCTTCGAGAACCTGTTCGTGCACAAGGACTTCGCCGCCGCGGGCGCGAACGTGCACCCGGATTTCCGCACCCACAGCCCGGGTCTCCCCTCCGGCCGTGACGCTTTCGTCGAAGCGATCCGGAATTCACCGCTCGCCGGCGCCGACGTCACCGTCAAACGCGTGATCGCCGACGACGATCACGTCGTCGTGCACCTGCACGTCGTCCCGGCAGGCGACGAACGCGGCGCGGCCGTCGTCGACATCGTCCGGGTGGCGGACGGGCTCATCGTGGAGCACTGGGACGTCAAGCAGCCGGTCCCGCCCGGCGCCGAGATGTTCTAGGGCTTGATGATCAGGCAGGTGCTCGACGCGGTCGCGAGCACCTTGCCCTGCCCGTCGCGGATGTCGCCCTCGGCGAACGCGACGCGCGAACCGGCCTTCACGACCCAGCCGTGCGCGCGGATCTCCCCCACCGAACCGGAAATGGCGCGCAGGTAGTTCACCTTCAGCTCGACCGAGGTGTAGCCGACCCCGGCGGGCAGGGTCGAATGCACCGCGCACGCCACCGCCGAGTCCAGCAGGGTCGCCGCGACACCCCCGTGCACGGTCCCGATCGGGTTGTACAGCGACTCGTCCGGCGTCGCCGCGAGCACGACGTCGCCTTCGGCCACGCTCACCCAGCGCATGCCGAAATGCGCCGAGATCGGCGGCGGCGGGATCCGCCCTTCGGCGATCCCCGACAGGTACTCCAGCCCGGAAAGTTCCAGCCCGAGCCTGGCGGTGGGCAGCGGATCCTGCCAGGTCACGGTCTTCTGCCTGGTCTCCCCGGTGACGTCGACGGTCATCCGTACCTCCTAAGACGATCGTCCTAGACTTGACCAAGACGGTCGTCCTAGTCAAGGACTATGCTGGGCGACGTGTCCGACACCACCACCCGCGAGCGGATGATCTCGACCGCGATGGAGCTCTTCCGCCGCGAGGGTTACCAGGCGACCTCGTGGCGGCGGCTCGTCGAGCAGGCGGGGACGCCGTGGGGGTCGGCGTACCACCACTTCCCCGGCGGCAAGGAGCAGCTGGCGGTCGCCGCGATCGAACTCGGCACCGCCGTCGTGTCCAAGACGGTGCACCGCGCCTTCGAGCGCAACGAGACCGTCGAGGACGCCGTGAGCTGGTGGTATCGCAAGGCGGCCGAGGCGCTGGCCGCCGACGACTACCGCGGCGGCTGCCCGCTCGCCACGATCACGCTGGAGATGGCGCACGCCTCGCCCGCGATCACCAAGGCGTGCCAGAACGCGTTCGCCGCCTGGCACGTGCTGCTGGTGGACCTGCTCGGCGGCCACGATGTCGGGGACGCCGACGACCTCGCGGCGGCCATCGTGAACAACCTCGAAGGCGCCCTGCTGGTCAGCCGGATCCGCCGGTCACCCGATCCGCTGGAGCGGGCAGCGCGGCACGTCGCACTCGTGGTCCGCGCCGCCTAACATCGCGAAGGTGAGCATCGAGCCGGACCGCGTCGACGCCGCCGTCGCGGGCATGGGCGACCGCGAGGCGATCACCGAATGGGCACAACGGTTCTCGCTCGTCGCGGATCCGTCGCGGCTCGCACTGCTGGTCTCCATCCACTACGCGCGCGAGATCAGTGTCACCGATCTCGCCGCCGCCACCGGGATGACCGACACCGCCGTCTCGCAGGCGTTGCGACTGCTGCGCGCGCACGGTCTGGTGACGGCCCGGCGCGACGGCCGGATCGTCCGCTACAGCCTCGCCGACGCGACCGTCCACGAACTGATCCACCTGGTGCGGCCGCATCCCGGAAGCTGAGCGGGCACCGGCGGGCGCGGGTAGCGTGCGGAGGCATGATCGGTCTGCCCGACACCATCACGGCCTGCCTCTTCGACCTCGACGGCGTGCTGACCGGCACCGCGGCCCAGCACCGCGAAGCGTGGAAACGCACGTTCGACGAGTTCCTGCGCGCCCGCGACGGTGACACCTTCTCCCCGTTCACCGACACCGACTACGCCGCCTACGTCGACGGAAGGCCGAGGGCCGACGGCGTCCGCACCTTCCTCACCTCGCGCGGGATCGAACTGCCCGAGGGAAAACCGGACGACGGGATCGACGCCGCCACCGTCAACGGCGTCGGGAACCGCAAGAACCAGCTGGTCCTGAAGATCATCGACGAAGAGGGCGTCACCCCGTACCCGGGTTCCGTGCGCTACCTGGAAGCGGCGAAAGCGGCGGGCCTGCGCATCGGCGTCGTCACCTCGTCGGCCAACGGCGCGAAGGTGCTCGACGCCGCCGACCTGACCAAGTTCGTCGAAGCGCGGATCGACGGGATCGTGCTCGCCGAAAAGGGACTGCGCGGCAAGCCCGCCCCCGACTCGTTCCTCGCCGGCGCCGAGGCGTTCGACGTCGCCCCCGAGAACGCGGCGGTCTTCGAGGACGCGCTCGCGGGCGTGCAGGCGGGCAAGGACGGCGGTTTCGGTTACGTGGTCGGGGTGAACCGCGCGCATCAGGCCGGGGAACTGCTCGAACACGGCGCCGACGTCGTGGTGGACGACCTCGCCGAACTCCTGGAGGATCGCAAGTGACCGAATCGCGTCTCCACGGCTACGAGGTCTCGCCCTGGGAACTGCGCTGGCACGGCATGGACGTCGATGCCCTGCAGCGCACCGAATCGGCCTTCGCGTTGTCCAACGGGCACATCGGGCTGCGCGGCACCCTGGAAGAGGCCGAACCCCGCGGCCTGCCGGGCACCTACCTGAACGGTTTCTACGAACAGCACGACCTTCCCTACGCGGAAACCGGTTACGGCTACCCGGAAGAAGGACAGACCGTCGTCAACGTGACCGACGGCAAGATCATCCGGCTGCTGGTCGAGGACGAACCGCTCGACATGCGGTACGGCCAGGCGACCGAGCACGACCGCGTCCTCGACTTCCGCAAGGGCACGCTCACGCGCGAGACCGTGTGGTCCTCGCCGACCGGGCGCCGGGTCCGGGTGCGGACCGAACGCCTGGTCTCGTTCACCCAGCGGGCCGTCGCCGCGATCCGGTACGAGGTCGAACCGCTCGACGACGAACTGCAACTGGTGGTGCAGTCGGATCTGCTCGCCAACGAGCCGATCGAATCCGACACCCGCGATCCCCGGGTCGCGGCCGCTTTGGAGTCGCCGCTGGTCGCGGAGTACCAGCACGCCGAGGCCTATCACGCCGTGCTGGTGCACCAGACCCGCCGGTCCGGGCTGCGGATGGCGGCGGCGATGGACCACAAGATCGACGTCAACGACGGGGTCCGCACGCATATCGAGGCCGAAGAGGATCTGGCGCGGTTGACCGTCGCCGTCGACGTGCCCAAGGGCGGACGGCTGCGGATCACCAAATTCCTCGCCTACGGCTGGTCCGCGCAGCGTTCGGTGCCCGCGGTACGCGCCCAGGTGGAGGCCGCGCTGGCGGGCGCGCGGCAGACCGGCTGGAAGGGTTTGCTCGCCGAGCAGAAGGAGTTCCTCGACGATTTCTGGGAGACCTCGGACATCGAAATCGACGGCGACCCGGAACTCCAGCAGGCGGTACGGTTCTCGCTCTTCCATCTCCTGCAGGCCGGCGCCCGCGGTGAGGCGAGGGCTTTGGCGGGCAAGGGGTTGACCGGCCCCGGCTACGACGGGCACGCGTTCTGGGACACCGAAACCTTCGTCCTGCCCGTGCTCACCTACAGCATGCCGGACGCCGCGCGCGACGCCCTGCGCTGGCGTCACTCCACTTTGGACAAAGCAAGGGAAAGGGCGACGCAGCTGGGTTTGCGCGGCGCGGCGTTCCCCTGGCGGTCCATCAACGGCGCGGAATGCTCGGCGTACTGGCCCGCGGGCACGGCGGCGTTCCACGTCAGCGCCGACATCTCGGACGCCGTCGTGCGCTACCTCAACGCCACCGGCGACAGTGAGTTCCTGCGGACCTGCGGCGCGGAACTGCTCCTCGAAACCGCGCGGATGTGGTCGTCGCTGGGCCATTTCGACCGCCAGGGCCGGTTCCGGATCGACGGCGTCACCGGACCGGACGAGTATTCCGCGGTGGCGGACAACAACGTCTACACGAACCTGATGGCACGCCGGAACCTCTTCTACGCCGCCGAAATCTGCGGGCAGCACGAAGACATCGCGACCGCGTTCGACGTCCACGCGGACGAGGTCGAGTCGTGGCGCAAGGCGGCCGAGTCGATGCTGGTGCCCTACGACGAGGACCTCGGCGTCCACCCGCAGTCCGAAGGGTTCCTGGAACACGACGAGTGGGATTTCGAGGCCACGGACGCGGACTTCTACCCCCTGCTGCTGAACTTCCCGTACTTCGACCTGTACCGCAAACAGGTGGTCAAGCAGGCGGATCTGGTGCTCGCGCTGCACCTGTGCGGCGATTCCTTCACCCCGGAGGAGAAAGCGCGCGACTTCGCCTACTACGAGGCGCGGACGGTGCGGGATTCGTCGCTGTCGGCGGGAACGCAGGCCGTGGTGGCGGCCGAGGTCGGCCATCTCGAACTGGCCTACGACTACCTCGCCGAGGCCGCGCTCACCGACCTGCACGACGTGCACAACAACGTCCGCAACGGCCTGCACCTCGCCTCGCTGGCCGGCGCGTGGCAAGGCACCGTCGCCGGGTTCGGCGGCCTGCGTGACCACGGCGGACGGCTGACCTTCGCGCCGCGGCTGCCGCCGCAGCTACGGCGGATCGCGTTCCGGCTGACCTTCCGCGGCACGCGGTTCCAGGTCGAGATCGACGGCGAGGGCGCGACGTATCACGTGATCACCGGGGAGCCGCTGGAACTCGCGCATCACGGCGAGACGTTCACCGTGAACTCCGAGCCGGTGCGGCTGCCGATCCCGGCGCTCGATCCGGGTCCGGCGCCGGTGCAGCCCGCGGGCCGGGCCCCGGTGCGGCGGCGCCCCAAGGACGCGTGAGCGGCCCCGCGGCGGACGCTCAATCCGGAGGTTCGACCGGGACTTCGCCGCTGCCCGGCACGCCGTCGACCTCCTCGGTGCCGTGCGGGCCGATGTCGCGGTTGGGCGCGCTCGGCACGTCGGTCTTCGGCTGGGTCTTCCGGAGGTCCTCGAGGTCTTCTTCGTCGTCCTGCCCGAAGCTCTTCTTGCTTTCCCTCATGTGTCCGGGGTACCCGTTCGCGAGCGGATACGCCAGCTTTCAAGTGGATTTGTCAGGCGGCTTTCGCCGGTTTTCCCTCCGGCGTGACCAGTCCGTCGAGCATGCCGAGCAGCAGACCGTCCCTGGTGGACCAGGGGCAGATGGCGACCTGGCCACCGGAAAGCGTCAGCAGCGCCTCGGCGACGATCGCGCCCGCGAGCGCCTGGTGGGAGCGCTGGCGCGAGATGCCGGGCAGTTCGGCGCGGCGTTTCGCGGGCAGCTTCGCCAGCCGCGGGATCCACGCGCGGAGGTCGTCGAGGTGCAGTTCCCGTGCGCGGGACGGCCGGTCGCCGGCGAGCCGGGCGAGTTGCCGCAGCACCTTGGAGCAGCCGACGGCGCGGTGGTCGCGGATCTGCGGCAGGACGTCCTGCATCGCGTCGCGGACCTCGTCGAGGACGTGTTCCCGCATCGCCCGGACGACCTTGGGCGACGGGCATTCGGTGGCGAACCAGTCCCGCGTCAGCGAGCGGGCGCCGAGCGGCAGCGAGTGCGCGAACTCGGCTTCCTCCGCCTCCCCCGCGGCGAGTTCGACGGTTCCGCCGCCGATGTCGAGCACCAGCAGCCCGCCCGCCGAGGCGCCGTACCACCGGCGCGCGCCGACGTAGGCCAGTTCGGCCTCGCGGCGGCCGGTCAGGAACCGCAGTTTGACCCCGGTGGCCTTCGCGACGTCGCAGACGACCTGCTTCACGTTGGCCGCGTCGCGGATCGACGAAGTGGCGAGCGGGTACACGTCTTCGACGCCGTGCTTGGCGGCCATGGTCATGCCCGCCTCGACCGCCGACGCGACCGCGTCGATGCCACGCCGGGTCAAGTTCCCGTCGTCATCGAGTTCCCTGTCGAGCCGCAGGCGCGTCTGGTGGCTCAGCACGGGGTCGAGCGGCGAACCGCCCTTGGCCAGAACCACCAGCCGTGCACTGAACGACCCGACGTCCAGGACCGCGGCGGACGGCTCCCCGATCTGCTTGCGCACGCGAGGCACCTCACCTTCGTCGCGAACGGATTCCCCCGAGGTCTCGCTTCCACTCCTGATAATGGCGGATTTTCCGGCCGTTCAGGCGTGGTTTACGTTCTCTTTCCACCGGGAGGCCGTTTTTTGACCACGATGGGGGTACACCGGCGCAGGTCAAGTATACCGTATCGATACAGGTGAGAGGTTCGACTCCTTCGCGCGGCTAACCAATGAGTTCGCGAAGCTTCGAAACCTGGGCGACGCGGGCCTCGCGGCCGGGCAGCAACGGGTTGACCACCAGCGTGGTCGCGCCCGCCTCGCGGAAGGCGGCCAGCCGCTCCTTGACGTAGCCCTCGGGCCCGATCAGCGAGATCGCCCTGATCAGTTCCGTCGGCACGGCCGCGGCGGCTTCCTCCTTCTTGCCGTCCAGGTAGAGGTCCTGGATGAGCTTGGCTTCGGCTTCATAGCCGTAGCGCTGCGCGAGGCTGTTGTAGAAGTTCTTACCCCGCGCGCCCATTCCGCCGATGTACAGCGCCAGCATGCCGCGCAGGTGGTCCAGCAGCCCTTCGACGTCGTCGCCGATCGCCAGCGCGGTGCCGACGAAGGTGTCCAGCTCACCCAGCGACGGGTCGCGCTTCGCCTTGCCCTCCGCGAGCGACGCGCCCCAGACGTCGGCGGCCTTCTCCGGGTGGAAGAAGATCGGCTCCCAGCCCTCGGCGAGTTCGGCGGTGAGCGCGACGTTCTTCGGGCCGATCGAGGCCAGCAGGATCGGGATCCGCGAACGCACCGGGTGGTTGATCAGCTTCAGCGGCTTGCCGAGGCCCGTGCCCTGCTCCGGCGGCAGCGGGATGTTGTAGTGCGTGCCGGAGTGCACGACCTTCTCCCGCCGCCACACCTGACGGCAGATGTCGATGATCTCGCGGGTCCTGCCGAGCGGCGCGTCGTACTTCACGCCGTGGAAAC
The DNA here is from genome assembly GCF_046549075.1 of Amycolatopsis sp. lyj-84. Taxonomy (NCBI): domain Bacteria; kingdom Bacillati; phylum Actinomycetota; class Actinomycetes; order Pseudonocardiales; family Pseudonocardiaceae; genus Amycolatopsis; species Amycolatopsis sp. lyj-84. Next base: position 59,671 of record NZ_JAJPWO010000013.1, on the reverse strand, counting down.
CCTCGATCACCTGCGGACCGGACGCGCCGATGCCGAGGGTGAACCGGCCGTCGGAGACGAAGTCGAGTCCGGCGGCGGTCATCGCGGTCAGCGTCGGCGTCCGCGTGTAGATCTGGAAGATGCCGGAGGCGATCTGGACCCGCTCGGTCTTCGCCGCGACGTAGCCGAGCTGGCTGACCGCGTCGAACGAGTAGGCCTCGGGGACGAAGACGATGTCCAGCCCGGCCTTCTCCAGCTCGACGATGTCCGCCACGCTCTCGGCGAAGCCACCGGCGTAGCTGATCGCGGTTCCGATCCTCATCCGTATCTCCTCACAAGTTACTGAGCGTTCGCTTAGCGATAGTATGCCCGGTGCAGGGTCGCCGCGAACTCCAGAACGATGCCACCATCTTCGTGCATTCGCCGGGCTCCCTCCAGGAACCGGCGGCGGAACTCCACACCGCGCTCGGACGGCAGCGCCGAGATCATCTCGGCCAGCCCCCGCGGCATCATCCAGTCCAACAGGTCGTCCGGACCAGCCAGTGGTTTGGGCAGTTCGACGGTTTCCCTCGTCAGGTCTTCGAACCCGGCCTCGACGAGCAGCGCGTCGAGCTGGTCGAACGTCATCGGGCCGGGCTGCGCGGCCTTCGGCTCGGCGGCGCCGCCGGGAGCGAAGAACTCCAGGCTCAGATCCTGGAACCACGCCAGGCGGCCGACGGACTGCCGTTCCAAGGACAGCGCGACCGTGCCGCCCGGCGTCAGCACCCGCCGGAATTCGGTGAGCGCGGCGAGCGGGTCGTCGAGGACCTGCATCACGAAACCGGCGGTGACCAGGTCGAACGACCCGTCCGCGAACCCAGTCCGGTAGAGGTCACCCTCGCTCGCGGAGATCTCCGGGTGTTCTTCGGCCAGCCGTCGCATCATCAACGGTGACGCGTCGATCGCGGTGACGGCGCAGCCCTTGGCCAGCGCCGCCCTCGCGACCGCCCCTCGCCCGGCCCCGACGTCGAGCAGCCGGGTGCCGGGCGCGGGATCCGCGAAAGCGACGAGGTCCCTCCCCACATCGGCGACGTAGAAGAAGATGTCCTCGTAGCGGTCCACGAGCTGGTCGTACTTGGCCTTCGCCTGGGCTGCGGTCACCATCGGGCGAGGGTATTTACGCTTCCCAGCGCCGAGATACCGCTATTTGTGTGCGGCCACCCACTCCTTCACCACGTTGTCCAGCACTCGCAGCGGCAGGATCCCGTTGCTCAGCACGACCTCGTGGAAGCCCTTGATGTCGAACCGGTCCCCGAGCGCGGCCTCGGCCTCGGCCCGGATCCGCTCGATCTCCAGCCGTCCCACCATGTACGACAGCGCCTGCCCCGGATACGCGGCGTACCGGTCGATCTCGGCCTCGATCTCCACGCGCGCCATCGGCGTGTTCTCGACCAGATAGTCCACCGCCCGCTGACGGCTCCAGCCGAGCGCGTGCATCCCGGTGTCGACGACCAGGCGGCCGGCCCGCATCGAGTCCTGCGTGAGCATGCCGAACCGGGTCAGCTCGCTGGAGTACAGGCCCATCTCGTCGGCGAGCCGCTCCGAGTAGAGACCCCAGCCTTCGACGTAGGCGTTGACGTCGGCGTGGCTCCGCAGCATCGGCAGCCCCTTGAGGTGGTGCGCGATGCAGATCTGGAAATGGTGCCCCGGAACGGCTTCGTGGAACGCGATCGCCTCGCTGGTGTGCTTGGGCCGCTGATCCGCTTCGTGGGTGTTCGCGTAGTACGTGCCCGGACGGGAACCGTCGAGCGCGGCCTCCAGGTAGTACGCGAGCGTGCCGCCCGGCGCCTCCGCGGGCGGCACCGGCTCCACCTGGCACTTTTCCTCGGGAATGGTCGAGAACCACTGGGGGGCGACGGCTTCGGCACGGGCGATGGCGTCACGCGCGGCGTCGAGCAGTTCGTCGCCGTCGCGCCAGCGCAGGGCCGGGTCGGTACGGAGCCGCTCGAAGATCTCGCCGAGATCCTTGGTGTCGAAGATCTTCTCGCCCAGCTCGCGATACTGGTCAGTCAGTTTCGCGATCATGTCGAGACCGGTGTCGTGCAGGTCCTGCGCGGTGCGTTCGGTGGAGGTGTGCGCCCGGATCAGCGCGGCGTACTTCTCCTGCCCGCCCGGCAGCGCGCACAGTCCCGGCTCCTCCTCGGGCTTCGCGAGGGGACGCAGTTCGCCGTCGAGGAAGTCGCGGTACCGCCGGTACGCGGGCCGGACCACCTCGGCGAGCAACCGGTCGCGCTCGGTTTCGTAACCCTCCACGGAAACGGACGCGGTGAGTGCCAGCGGGTCACCCGCCTCGTCACCGAGATACCGCTCCACGTAAGCGACACCGCTCTCGACGAGGAAGCCGGGCGGCACCAGCCCTTCGGCCGCCGCCGCGCGCTGGCGCACGATCAACGCGTCCAAATAGGACCCGAGTCCTTCCAGCCGTTCGAGATAACCCCGGACCCGTTCCTCGTCGGTCAGCGCCAGCATCGCGAGTTCGTTGAGGACCGACAACGCGGGCGAGGCCAGCCCGTCGCTGACCGAGATGTCCGCGGAGCGGGAGTCGGCGAGGTCGATCATCGCCTTCGCCTGCTGGATCACGACCTCGAGGGTGACCGCCTCGGTCGCGGAAAGTCCTTCGACGGCGAGGGCTTCGGCCCGCTCGGCGATGGCGGCCGCCGACGCGCGCTGGGCCGCCACGGCCTCGGTGCTCGGGTCGGGCAGTGAACCGTCGTGACCGGGCAGCCCGAGCAGGGACCGCCACAGCGGGTACTCCTCGAACTTGAGCTCCATCAGCTCGCCGGCGAGGCTGTTCGGGGTGTCGCCGTGACCGGCGACCCAGTCGCGGACCACGCCGTCCAGCACCGAAAGCGGCAGTGAGCCGCCGCCGAGCACGACGTCGTGGAAGGCCTTGATGTCGAACCGGCCGCCCAGCGTCAGCTCGGCTTCCTCGCGGATGCGCTGGATCTCCAGCCGCCCCACCATGTACGACAGCGCCTGACCGGGGAAGGCGATGTAACGGTCCACTTCGGACTCGATCTCGACCAGCGCCATCGGCGTGTTCTCGGTGAGGAAGTCGATGGCCTGGCGGCGGCTCCAGCCCAGCGCGTGCAGGCCGGTGTCGACGACCAGGCGCCCGGCGCGCATCGAATCCATGGTCAGCATGCCGAGCTTCGCGACGTCGTCGGAGTACAGGCCCATCTCGTCGGCGAGGCGCTCGGTGTAGAGGCCCCAGCCCTCGGCGTACGCGTTGAAGTCTCCGATGCGGCGCAGCAACGGGAGTTCGGAGAGTCCCTGCGCGAGACTCAGCTGGAAGTGGTGCCCGGGAATGGCCTCGTGGAACGCCGTCGCCTCGGCCGCGTGCCGGAACCGCTCCTCGGCCTTGTGGGTGTTGGCGAAGTAGATGCCCGGCCGGGAGCCGTCGATCGCGGGCCACATGTAGTACGCGGCGGGCGCGCCGGGCGCCGATTCGGCGGGGACCGCCTCGACCTTCCACGGCTGCGGCGGGATCCGGCCGAACCACTTCGGCGCCTCGGCCTCGGCCCTGGTGATGGCCGCGCGGGCGGAATCGAGCATCTCGTCGGCGTTGGACCAGCGCAGCGCCGGGTCGGTGCGGAGCTTGCTGAAGATCTCCGCGAGGTCGGTGGTGCCGAAGACGCTGGAGCCGTACTCGCGGTACTCGGCGGCGAGGTTCGCGATCACGTCGAGCCCGGTCTGGTGCAGCTCACGCGGGGTGCGGACGGTCGTGGTGTGCAGTTCGGCGAGCAGGGCGTAGATGCGCTCGCCGTCGGGCAGCCAGCAGACGCCGGGCTTGTCCTCGGGGCGGCCGTGCGGCGCGATCTCCTTCGCGAGCACCTCGCGGTACTCCGCGATCGCGGGCCGGACGACGTCGCGCAGCAGGTCGGCGCGCCGGGTCTCGAAGTCGTCGTCGGGCGCGGGCTGGCGCAGCAGCGGGTCGGCCGACGGGTCGGCGAGGTGCCGGTCGAGGTACGCGACGGTGGATTCGACGAGGTACGCGACCGGGACCAGGCCGCGGGCGACGCCGTCGCGATGCCGCTGAGCGGCCTGCCGGAGGAATTCGGGGATCGCGGCGATCCGCCCGAGGTGGGCCTCCGCCTGCGCGCCCGTGCCGACCGACATCATCGGCAGCACGGTCAGCACCTCGGCGGCGGGCGAGATGAACAGGTCGCTGATGGTGAACTCGACGAACCGTGAGTCCAGCAGCGCGATCTTCGCCCGCGCCGACGCGATCAGGACGTCCCGGGTGGTCTTCTCCTCCGCGCTCAAGCCGTCGGTGCCGAGCGCTTCGGCCCGCTCGGCGAGGCCGGCGAGCTTCGCGCGGAAGACGTCTCCCGCGGCCTCGCTGAGATCGGTGAGCCCGGTCGATTCCGGACGAAAGCCCTGCAAAGCGGGCGTGACCGGCTCGGCGTCGAAGAGGACTTCGACGAACTCGTCGGCGAGGGCGGAGACTTCGCTCATGTTTCTTCCCCAGGGGTCGGTGGAGGCGGTATCCCCGACCCTAATGGAGACCACGACCTACCGAAGCCGGGTTTTGCGGCACGCGGGCGGGCACTCCCGCGGCGCCGGGGGCGAGGCGGTAGCGTTCCCGGACGTGGCCGTGACCGATCCCGTGGATATCCGTCTGCTCGCCGCCCTCGCGGACCTGGGCAAGGCGGCCGTACACGAACTCGCGGCCAAGGTGGGGATGGATCCGCGCGAGGTCGCGTACCGGCTCGTCGCCCTCTCCGGCAGCGGGTTGCCGCTGCTCGTCGGCGTGGAAAGCGACCCGAACGGGCTACGCGCCGCCATCGCGAGCTCGCCGCCTTCCTGGGCACAGCAGCAGCCTCAGCAGCGTCCGCCCGCGCAGGGATCCGGACCGCACAACGTCCAGGGCACCCCCTCGGGTCCGTACAACGTCCAGGGGACGCCGTCGGGGCCGTACAACGTGCACGGAACGCCGTCGGGCCGCTACCCCGGCCCGCCGTCGGCTCCGGTCCGTCAGCCGATGGCACCGCCCCAGCAGCAGCGGCCGCCCGCCCCTCAGCAGCAGTTCGCCGCTCCCCCGATGGCGCCCGCCGACCCGGTGATGAGCACCTGGGGCGTCCCGCAGACGGCGTCGTGGGCCCGCGGCGACGAGCAGCAGCCCGCGCCGCGGCAGGTCCCGGAGGGCAAGAAGGGCAAGACCGGCGACGTCATGGAGACCCAGGGCCTGGAGGGCGAGCAGCTCACCGTCCAGCTGCTCGAAGTCCAGGATCCGGCGGACTACCTGTTCAGCGCGGCGGGCTACTCCCTGGAAGCCGGGGAACGGTCGGTCGTGGTGCACACCGAGATCACCAACCGCGGGAACATCCCGTTCGTCTCGCTGCCGGACAACTACCTCGAACTGCTCAGCGCGGACGGCAAGCCGATCACGAAGGCGCCGGTGTCCCTGACCTCGCGGCCGCCGCACAAGATCGGCGTCCGGCCCGGCGAGACCCTCGGCGGCCACACCGTCTACGTGCTGCCGGACGCCACCCGCGTGGTCGCCGTGCGCTGGTCACCGAGGCCGGAGCCCGACGAGCGCACGCTGACCTGGTCGATCGACGACTAGCCCGGCTAGTTCTCGTCCTGCAGGATCCGCAGCGCGTTGGCCAGGTCGTCCGGGTACTCCGACTCGAACTCGACCCAGCGCCCGTCGGACGGGTGAGCGAAGCCGAGCGTCTTCGCGTGCAGCCACTGCCGGGAAAGCCCGAGTTTGCGCGCGAGCACCGGGTCTGCGCCGTAGGTCAGGTCACCGACGCACGGGTGCTTGAGGGCCGAGAAGTGCACGCGGATCTGGTGCGTGCGGCCGGTCTCCAGCTTGATCTGGGCCAGCGACGCGGCACGGAATGCCTCGACGACCTCGTAGTGCGTGACGCTGGGCCGTCCGCCCTGGACGACGGCGAACTTGTAGTCGTGCCGGGGGTGCCGGTCGATCGGCGCGTCGATGGTGCCGCGCGTCGGATCCGGGTGGCCCTGGACGATGGCGTGGTAGCCCTTGTCGACGGTGCGTTCCTTGAACGCCCGCTTGAGCACGGTGTACGCGTGCTCGCTCTTGGCCACGACCATCACGCCGGTGGTACCCGCGTCCAGCCGGTGCACGACGCCCTGGCGTTCGGCCGCGCCCGACGTCGCGATCCGCAGCCCGGCGGCGGCGAGACCGGCGACGACGGTCGGCCCGTTCCAGCCGGGGCTCGGGTGCACGGCGACACCGACCGGCTTCGAGATCACCACGATGTCGTCGTCGTCGTGCAGGATCTTCATCCCGTCGACGTGTTCCGCGACGACCTCGATGGGCGAGGCCGGATCGGGCAGCGTCACCTCGAGCAGCCCGCCCGCGGCCAGCCTGTCCGACTTCCCGGCGGGCCTGCCGTCGAGCAGGATCTCGCCGGATTCGGCGAGTTCCGCCACGACCGTGCGGGAAAGTCCCAGTAGTTTCGCCAGCCCCGCGTCGACGCGCATGCCGTCGAGCCCGTCGGGAACGGGCAACATCCGCGCGCTCATGCGCTCGCCGCCTTCTTCTTGTCCTTTGTAGACGATCCGTCGTAGTCCTTGCCCAGCAAGGAAAGAATCACGATGAGCACCCCGCCGACGCAGATCGCGGAGTCGGCGACGTTGAAGATCGCCCAGCCCTGCCCGTTCGGCGCGAACGCGGAGATCATGTCGACGACGTGTCCTTGCAGCGGGCCGGGGGCCCGGAAGATCCGGTCGGTCAGGTTGCCGAGCGCGCCCGCCAGCACCAGGCCGAGGCCGATCGCCCAGCCGACCGAGCGCAGCCGCCGGGCCAGCCAGACGATGGCGACCACGACCGCCACCGCGACCAGCGCGAGCACCCAGGTGAGCCCGGTCGCCATCGAGAAGGCGGCACCGGGGTTGCGCACCAGCTGGAAGTACACCAGCCCGCCGAGGAACTCGACCGGCTGCTTGCCCTCCAGCGTGGACACCGCGATCTGCTTGGTGAGGAGGTCGATCCCCCACAGCACCGCGGCGACGGCGAACACCACGGCGACGCGCTTCTTGGGCAGCGGCGGCGCCGGTGGCGCGGTTTCGGGCTCTGTACTCACGCCCCCATTGTCCACGGAGCGTGCTCAGGTCTCCTCGGCGGCTGTCTTCGGCCTGCTCAGCAGGGCCGCGAACGCCCCGGCGAGCGCGACCAGCGACGACAGCACCAGCGCGAGCTGTCCCTGGGCGAGCACGACGGCGCAGAGCACGAACGCGGCGGCGGCGACCAGCACCAGCACGCTGCGGTCCAGCCAGGCGAGCAGGACCAGGCCCAGCGTCACCAGGATCGCGCTCCGCGCGTCGCCGTCCATGTCGAGTTCCCAGTAGCCGACCAGATCCGCCAGCACGATGGCGACCAGCCCGCCGAGAGCGATCGCGAGGACCTTCCACCACGGCAGGCGCCTCGACCGGAAGGCATAGAAGAGCACGGTGCCGAGGTAGACCGCGAACACGGCGAACAGCCAGTCGTCCATCCGGCTCCTGCCGACGACCGAAACGGCGGACACGGCTTCACGGCTCATCTCCACGCTGTGGACGGAACCGAACAGGCCACCGTTCCCGTAGGCCGTGTAGTCGACCGGACTCGTGCCGACGGACAAGGCCACCACCGTCAGCTGGGCGAAACCCAGCAACGCCAGCGGAAACCAGTAACGCGGTCGCTCGCTCCCCATGCGAGGGGAGAGTAGTGGGTCAGGCGCAGAACGGGGGAAGCTCCCGCGGGTCGTTCTCCGGCACCCAGCGGCCTTCCGGCTTCTCGTACTGCCAGCGGGCGCCGCGGGCGACGATCTGGCGCAGCGCCAGGACGAGCCGGTCCACGTGCTCGGCGGTGCTGCCGAGGCCGAGGCTGACCCGGACGGCCTGCTGGCCGGTCGAACCGGCGGCGGAGATGAGTCGTTTGGTCGCGATGTGCGCGCAGAACGCACCGTCCCGCACGCCGATGCCGTACTCCGCGGACAAAACCGCGGCGAGCCAGCCCGGGTCGAAGCCGTCGACGACGAAGCTCAGCGTGCCGACGCGGTCGACGGGCGCGTCGAACAGCCGCAGCTCGGCGAAACCGGGGACACCGGCGAGACCACGGCGCAGCCGTGCCAGCAACTCGTCCTCGTGGGCGACGATCGCGTCCCAGTTCCCGGCCAGCGTCTCGCAGGCGACACCGAGCGCGTAGACGCCGACGGTGTTGGGGGAACCGGCTTCGTGCCGCTCGGCTCCGGCGTTCCAGACCACGCCGAAGTCTTCGGAGTCGCGGGTGACGAGTTTCGTCGCGCCGCCACCGGCGAGGTACGGCTGGGCGGCGCGCAGCCAGTCGGCGCGGCCAATCAGCGCACCGGCACCGAAGGGCGCGTACAGCTTGTGCCCCGAGATCGCGATGTAGTCGACGTCCAGTTTGCGCAGGGAGATCTTGCGGTGCGGCGCGAGTTGCGCGGCGTCGAGCGCGATCCGGGCGCCGTGCCGCCGCGCGACGGCGGAGATCTCCTTGACCGGCAACAGTTCCCCGGTCACGTTGGACGCGCCGGTGATGACGACCAGCCGCGGGCCCTGAGGGCAGTCCGCGAGCGCTTCGTCCACAGCGGACACCGCGGCGAGGCGGGTGCGCGGGGTCTGGATCCGGCGGACGTTCGGGCCCTTCCACGGCAGCAGCGCGGCGTGGTGCTCGGTGTCGAACACGACGACCGACGTGTGCTTCGGCAGGCTGCGCGCGAGAAGGTTGAAGGAATCGGTGGTGTTGCGGGTGAACACGACGGTGTCGGTCGACCGCGCGTCGACGAAGTCCCGCAGGATTCCGCGCGTCCGCTCGTAAAGCTTGGTGGAGACCTGCGAAGCGAACCCGGCGCCGCGGTGGACGCTGGCGTACCAGGGAAGGAACTCGTCGACGGCGTCGCGCACCTTGTCCAGGCAGGGAGCGCTCGCCGCGTGGTCGAGGTTGGCGTACCCGATGTCGCCGCCGGTGACCAGCGGGACCCGCAGATCGGCACACGCCACGGCCGGGATTTCGCGGGTGGCAACGGTTTCCGCGACAGTGGCGGAGGGGGTGGCGGGGGTGCTGGTGCGTTCGAGAGCGAGAGTCATCGTCATCCTCCGGGCCTGGGGACCCGACGAGGATCCCGCGCTTGCCCGCCGCACCACGCGACGAGCCAGGTCCTCACCCGGGGCACCCCACCGCGGAAGGAGGGTTGCCGGTCAGCTAGCCGGGGCTTGACGCTGACACTCGTGACCTACGAACGAAGTTAGCGGATGCACCCGCGATCGAGCCACCCCTCGTCCGGATGTTGAGACGCCGGTCACGCCTTCCGCGACCGAGGAGAACCCCCGCGTTTCGTCCTCCGGTTGCGGTACTTGCACGCGCAACTACCGCATCCAGAGGACTGATCGCGGGAGGTCAGACGCGGAATCGGCCGGGCAGGGGGATGGTCGCGCGGGACGAGACCTCGGTGGCCGTACCCGAGTACTGATCGGTGCCCGCGGCGAACTGCCAGCCGCCGAAGGTCTTGCCGTCGACCGCTTCGCCGTAGGCCTCGGCGACCTTGGTCGAGACCTCGTCGTAGGACATGCCGTTCCAGTTGCCCGCTCCGACGCCGAAGTCGCGCGAGTCACCGCCCTTGGCGACGGCGGGCAGGGTCCACAGGGTGAAGTGCACGTGGGCGCCGGTGCTGCTGCCGCCGCAGGGCAGCGCGTTGCCGGTCCGGCCGAGGGCGTCGCCCGGGACGACCCGCTGGCCGTCGGTGACCGAAATGCCCTCCATGTGGTAGTACCCGGTCCGCCAGCCGCCGTCGTGGTCGACGGTCACCCAGTCGCCGCCGTCGCAGTGCTGGATCCGGACCGTCCCCGCGAGCGGGGCGCGAACGGTCTTGTCCCCCGGACTGAAGTCGATGGCGTTCTTCACGCCGGAGGTCCCGTTGTCCGAGTGAATCCCCGCCGAATAGACCGCCTGACCGGTGTCGAACGGCAAGCCGAACGCCGGGAACGCGCCCGCGGCCGCGGCCGGCGTCGAGAGAACCACCCCGACGAGGACGGCGGCGGCCCCCAGACCGGCGAACCGCACAGGAAGTTTCGTCACCTTGCGTACTCCTTACCCCGTGACACTCACCCATTCGATGGAGTGGATTGCGGGGAAAGTAATCCAAAAGGAGTACAAAAGGGAACAACTCGTAGTGAATTTTCTGAGATCAACCGACGAAAGGCTGGTGCGATCTCGTGACCTATTGGCCGGATTCGCCCTTCCACCTGGCGAGGCGTCCGGCACGGTCGACGGCCCGGAGGCGTCGTTCGGCCGCGTCACGGGCGTCGGACGTGGTCACGACGAGTAACTGATCGCGTTCCTGGAGCCGGGTGTCCTTGTTGGGCGTGAAGCCGATGCCGTCGCGCACGAGCAGGCTGATCGTCGCCCCGATCGGCAACCGCAGCTCCGCCAGGTAGACGCCGTGCATCTTCGACCCGGGATTGATCCGGACCTGCAACAGGTCGGCGCCCATCTCGTCGAGCGGCGCGGAGTCGACGTCGATCTCGTGCGCTTGGGCGTGCTGGGTCAGCCCGAGCACTCTCGCGAGCGGGCTCAGCGTCGCACCCTGGAGCAGGGTCAGCACGATGACCAGCACGAACACGGCGTCGACCAGCTCCTGCGCACCGGGCACCCCGGACGACAGCGGGATCAGCGCGAGCACGATCGGGACGGCCCCGCGCAACCCGGCCCAGGACAGGAACACCTGTTCTCGCCAAGGGATCTTGAACGGCAGCGCGGACAGCACCACCGACAGCGGACGGGCGAGCAGCAGCACCACGGCGCCCGCGACGAGCCCCTGGATCAGGCTCTCGAAGATCCTGCTCGGCGAGGCGAACAGGCCCAGCAGGACGAACAGCCCGATCTGCGCGAGCCAGCCGAGCCCCTCCGCGAAGGACAGCGTGTCGGACCGGTGCGGCAGCTTCGAGTTCCCCAGCACCAGGGCCGCGACATAGGTGGCGAGCAGGCCGGAGGCGTGCGCCAGCTGCCCGCTCGAGTACGCCACGACACAGACGGCGACCGTGGCCAGCGGATACAGGCCGGTCGCCGGCAGCGCGGCCCGTCGCAGCGCGTGCGCGCCGATCCAGCCGAAGGCCAGGCCGATGACCAGCCCGGCGGCGAGTTCGTAGACCACCAGCAGCGGCAGCGACCAGTCGATGGTCGTGCCCTCGGCCAGCACGACGACGGCGATGTACGCCGGGGCGTCGTTGATGCCCGACTCGATCTCCAGCGCGCCGACGAGCCGCTTCCCGACCCCCGCCGATCTCAGCACCGAGAACACCGCGGCGGCGTCGGTCGAGGCGAGCACCGCGCCCCACAGCAACGCCATCCGCCAGTCGAGGCCCAGCAGCCAGTGCAGGGCGGCGCCGGTGACCGCGATACTCACCGCGACGGCCACTGTGGACAGTGCGATTCCGATGCCCAGCGAGGGTTTCACGGCCGTCCACCGGGTGGTGAGACCACCTTCGGACAGGATCATCACCAGCGCGGCGAGGCCGAGCGACTGGGTGAGCTCGGGATTGTCGTACTGGATGCCGAACCCGGCTTCGCCGAGCAGCACCCCCATGCCCAGGTAGAGCAGTAGCGAGGGCAGACCGACCCGGATCGACACGCGGACGGCGATCACGGCGACGAGCAGGACGGCACCACCGGTACCGAGAATGAGCGGGAGCTGCTCCATGTCGCCTCCCGTCCGGTCGCCGTGAGGGCTCCAGAATAGTGAGGCGGTGGTCGTCACTCGTTCGTGTACCGGTCGAAAACCGTCCGGATAGCCTGTGTTACAGACTGTCCTTTACGGACTCCGCAGGGCCACCAGGTCCACCCCGAGTTCCGCGAACGGTTTCTCCGCCGCGGGCAGGACTTTCACCGCGCGGTTGCCCTCACGGGACAACCAGCCGGCGCTCACTCCGTGAGACAGTAACGCCGCGGGGACCCGGCCCGCCAAATGATCACGGCGCACTGTCCAATCGAGACAGTCACGCAGCATCGGACGGCGACTTTCGGCGATCTCCACCCCGAGGGCGCCGAGCACCTCGCGTCCGCGAGCGGTCAACGTCAGGCCGTCGGCCTCGTCGATCAGCCCGGCGGTGAGCATCCCGTCCCGCAGCGCGACCCCGACCGTCCCGGCGAGGTGGTCGTAGCAGGTCCTGGCGAATTCGAGCCGCTTCACCCGGACCGACGAGCGCAACCCCTTCACCGGGCGATGCTCGGCGTGCTGCGCCAGATGCTCGATCAGCTCCGCCACCCGGGGGTCGGCGATCCGGACGTAGCTGTGCCGCCCCTGTTTGACCCGCACGACGAAGCCTGCCTCGGTCAGCTTCGTCACGTGTTCGCTCGCCGTCGACGCGGCCACTTCGGCCACTCCGGCCAGCTCGGTCACCGTCCAGGCACGTCCGTCGAGCAGCGCGAGGCACATCGACGCGCGGCTCGGATCGGCGAGCACGGCCGCGACCTCGGCCAAGGCGATCGTTTCCATGAGTTCACCGTAGAAGACGCACGGTTCGGCGAGGGCCGAAACGTCAGCCCACCAGGAACTTCGCCGCCAGCCGGACCGCGGGCCCGGAATCGTTGGAGCCCTCGAGCATGACGGCGAACGCGACGTCGCCGCGATACCCGACGAACCAGCCGTTGGCGTCGGCACCCGAGCCGAACTGCGCCGTCCCGGTCTTGCCGAAGACGGCGCCGCTGCCCTTCAGCGCCTTCGCGGTCCCCGTCGTGCAGACCTCGCGCATCATCGCCCGGACCTGGTTCAGCACCCCGGCGGGCGGGGCCTGGTAGCCGGTGTTGACCTTGGTCTCGAGCCCCTGCCACAGCTTCGGCACCACCGGCTTCCCCGTGGCGACGGTGGCGGCCATGAGCGCCGCGCCCAGCGGGCTGACCTGCACCCTTCCCTGCCCGATCCCGGCCTCGACCTGCTCGTCGCCGCCCGCCGACGGCTCCACCTTGCCGGTCTCGGTCGCCAGTCCCGGGATCTCGAAGTCGGCGTTGAGGCCGTACTGGCTCGCGGCCTTCGCGAGGCCGTCCGCGGGCAGTTGCCCGGCGAGCCGCCCGAAGGTCGTGTTGCACGAGGCGGCGAAGGCCGTCTTCAGCGAGACGGTCCCCAGGTCGAACCCGTTTTCGTTCTTGAGCGTGCGGGTCCCGATCTGCTCACTGCCCGGGCAGGCCACCGGCGAGTCGGCGGAGATCCCGCCCTTCTGCAGCGCCGCGGTCGCCGTGGCGATCTTGAAGGCCGAACCCGGCGAATAGAGGCCGTTGAGCGCCTTCGGCTGGTTCCCGGCCGCGCCGTTCTGCGCGACGGCCAGCAGTTCGCCCGAAGTCTTCATCGCGACGATGATCGCCGGCCCCTGGAAGCCGTCGACGGCCTTCTGCGCGGCGCTCTGGGAAGCCACGCTCAAGGTCGAAGCCAGCGGTTTGTCACTCTCGCCCGCCTGCCCGAACAGCGTTTCGACCGGCTTGCCGGAGGCATCGACCCGCGACACGGTGACGGTGGCGGGCGTCCCGGAGCCGCCGTTCTGCTCGGACGCGACCTTCGACAGCGCCCCTTGCAGGATCGGCGCGACACCCGCCGCGTCACCGCCGACGAGGGCTTTGCCGTCCCTGTCGGCCACGACCGGCTTCGCCGAAACGGGAGCCACGGAAAGCTGCTGACCGGCTTCGAGCTTCGGGTGGATCACCGACATCGCCCAGCGGACGACCCATTTCCCCGAGTTGCGGACCAGCTCCAGCTTGCCTTCGTACTTCCAGACGCTGTTGCCCGTGAACGTCCACGAAGCGTGGAAGGTGGCCGACGTCGTGGTCGCGTCCCCCGGCGTCGTCGGAACCTCGCCCAGGGACGTCTTGACCGGCGCCCCGCTGAGCGCGGCGCGCGCCGCGGACAGGGCCGCCGTGCCCGCCGCCGGATCGTCGACCGGCGCACCGGTCAGGTCACCGGTGTCGAACTGCCGCAGGAACCGGGCGGCGACCTGGGCGGGGCTTTGGCTCGCGCTCTCGGTCGGCTCCCCGGGTCCGCCGGTGGCGGCGGGCGCCGGATCCTCCTTGACCAGCAGCACCACCGCGGCCACCACGATGGCGACGACCGCCAGCGCGGCGCCGATCAGGATCCCTCTTTTCCGGGCAGGACTCATGGACTCGCTCTCCCCCAGTACGGCGCGTACTTCGCGCGCCCCGGGCCAGCCTGCCGATTTCCCCCGCGCGAGGCGGCGCGGCGGCGAGAAAGCGACGGTTCCGAATCCTTTTCGTGATCCCGGTGATCGGGACCTCCCCGGACGCAATGAAGGGGACTTTCATTGCAAATTTTGCAATGAAAGTCCCCTTCATTTCACTCGCGGTCAGGCTTTGGCGACCGCCACGGTCACCTTGGTGCCCTCCCCGACCGTTCCGGCCGAGCCGTCGGCGACGGCGCCGTAGGCCACCGAAGTCGCCAAGGTCTCCGAAGCGATGAACTCTTCGTGCGTCTTCGCGGCCGTGACCACGTCCTCCGGCGCGTCGACCGTCAGCGCGATCCGGTCGGCGACGTCGAGACCGGCGTCGCGGCGGGCCTGCTGGACGACCCGGACCAGGTCGCGGGCCAGGCCCTCGGCCGCCAGTTCGTCGGTGACCTCGGTGTCGATCAGCACCAGCCCCGCCCCGCCGGGCAGTTCCGCGGCCGCGCCGCCGCCCTTGGCGACCAGGCGCCGGTCGTACTCGCCCTCGACGAGCTCGATCCCGGCGGCCACGACGGCGCCGCTCTCCGACGTCGTCCACTCGCCGGCCTTGACGGCCTTGATCACCGTCTGGACGTCCTTGCCCAGCCGCGGCCCGGCCGCGCGCGCGTTGACCGCGACCTCGAAACCGCCGTGCGCCGCGACGTCCGCGGTCAGCTCGACCGACTTGACGTTGACCTCGTCGCGCAGGATGTCGGTGAACTCGCGCAGCGAGCCGGCCTCGTGCGCGGCGACCACCAGCTTGGCCAGCGGCAGCCGCACCCGCAGCTTGTTCGCCTTGCGCAGCGAAAGCGCCGAGGACGCCACCTGCCGCACGCGGTCCATCGCCGTCACCAGCGCCGCGTCGGCGGGCAGGTCGAGCGAGTTCGGCCAGTCGGCCAGGTGCACCGAACGGCCGCCGGTCAGGCCGCGCCAGACGACCTCGGTGGTCAGCGGCAGCAGCGGCGCCACCACCCGGGACGTCACCTCCAGCACGGTGTGCAGGGTGTCGATCGCGTCCTGCTCGCCCGCCCAGAACCGGTCACGCGAGCGACGCACGTACCAGTTCGTCAGCACCTCGAGGAAATCGCGGACGGTCGAGCAGGCACCGGCGACGTCGTAGGTGTCGAGCGCGTGCTCGACGTCGGTCACCAGTTCGTGCGTCTTCGCCAGCACGTACCGGTCGAGGACGTGCTTCGAATCGGTGCGCCACTGCCCTTCGACACCCTCGGCGTTCGCGTAGAGCGCGAGGAAGTAGTACGAGTTCCACAGCGGCAGCACCGCCTGGCGGACGGCGTCGCGGATGCCCTTGTCGGTGACGACCAGGTTCCCGCCGCGCAGGATCGGGCTCGCCATCAGGTACCAGCGCATCGCGTCGGAACCGTCGCGGTCGAAGACCTCGTTGACGTCCGGGTAGTTGCGCAGCGACTTGGACATCTTCTGGCCGTCCGAGCCGAGCACGATGCCGTGCGAGATGCAGGTCCGGAACGCGGGCCTGTCGAACAACGCGGTCGCCAGCACGTGCAGCAGGTAGAACCAGCCGCGGGTCTGCCCGATGTACTCGACGATGAAGTCGCCCGGGTAGTGGTGCTCGAACCACTCGGTGTTCTCGAACGGATAGTGCACCTGGGCGTACGGCATCGAACCCGAGTCGAACCAGACGTCGAACACGTCCTCGATCCGGCGCATGGTGGACTTCCCGGTCGGGTCGTCCGGGTTCGGCCGGGTCAGCTCGTCGATGAAGGGCCGGTGCAGGTTGTCCAGCCGCACACCGAAGTCGCGCTCGAGCTCTTCGAGCGAGCCGTAGACGTCCGTACGCGGGTACGCCGGGTCGTCCGACTGCCACACCGGGATCGGCGTGCCCCAGTACCGGTTGCGGGAGACCGACCAGTCGCGGGCGTTCTCCAGCCACTTGCCGAACTGGCCGTCCTTGACGTTCTCCGGGTACCAGGTGATCTGCTGGTTCAGCTCGATCATCCGGTCCTTGAACTCGGTCACCGCGACGAACCACGACGAGACGGCTCGGTAGATCAGCGGGTTCCGGCAGCGCCAGCAGTGCGGGTACGGGTGCTCGTAGGTCTCGTGGCGCAGCAGGACCGCGCCCTGACGGCCGGCGGAACCGGTGCCGTTCTTGAGATCCTTGATGATGTTCGGGTTGGCGTCGAACACCTGCTGGCCCGCGTAGTCCCCGACGGTCGCGTCGAACTTGCCCTGCGCGTCGACCGGCGTGACCGGCACGATCCCGACGGCGTCGGTGACGGCCTTGTCCTCTTCACCGTAGGCGGGCGCGATGTGGACGATCCCGGTGCCGTCTTCGGTGGTGACGTAGTCCGCGGACAGCACGCGGTGCGCGTTCTCGTGTCCGGCGAAGTACGGGAACGGCGGGGCGTAACGGGTTCCGAGCAGCTCGGTGCCCGTGTAGTGCCCGACGACAACCGGCTCCTCGCCGAGCTCACGGGCGTACGAGGCGACGCGCGCTTCGGCGAGCAGGAACCGCTTGCCCTCCTGCGCCTCGGATTCCACGACGACGTACCGGACGTCGGGGTGCACCGCGGTCGCGAGGTTGGACGGCAGCGTCCACGGGGTCGTCGTCCAGATCAGCAGGTAGGTGCCGTCGAGCTCGTTGTCGTTGCCCTCCAAGCGGAAACCGACCGTGACGGCCGGGTCCTGACGGCTGGCGTAGACGTCGTCGTCCATCCGCAGCTCGTGATTGGACAGCGGCGTCTCGTCGCGCCAGCAGTAGGGCAGGACGCGGTAGCCCTCGTAGACCAGGCCCTTGTCCCACAGCTGTTTGAACGCCCAGATGACCGATTCCATGTACTTGACATCGAGCGTCTTGTAGTCGTTGTCGAAGTCGACCCAGCGGGCCTGGCGGGTGACGTAGTCCTGCCATTCGCCGGTGTAGCGCAACACGGACTCGCGGCACGCGTCGTTGAAGACGTCGATGCCCATGGCGTCGATCTCGGCCTTCTCGGTGATCCCGAGCTGGCGCATCGCCTCGAGTTCGGCGGGCAGGCCGTGGGTGTCCCAGCCGAAACGGCGCTCGACGCGCTTGCCCTTCATGGTCTGGTAGCGCGGCACCAGGTCCTTCACGTATCCCGTGAGCAGGTGACCGTAGTGCGGGAGACCGTTCGCGAACGGCGGGCCGTCGTAGAAGACGTACTCGTTCGAGCCGTTGACGCCGGGGTCGCGGGCGTCGATCGAGGCCTGGAAGGTCCGATCGGATTCCCAGTACGCGAGGACGCGCTTTTCCGACTCGGGGAACGAAGGCTGCGACGGGACGCCGGTCTCGCCGTCCACCTGTGCCTTGGGATACATCTTCGGTGCTCCTCGCGGTTCGTCTCACTCGTACGGGCTTTCACCCACACGGGGACGAGACGGCCGTTTCCGGCGCGTTCCGCGGTACCACCCCGCTTGCCCTTCCGGTGGTGTTCCGGCTGGGCCGCTCATTCGACGGCTGTGACGGGCCGTACCCGTCCGGTTCTACTGGGGGCGCGAGCCCTGTTCTTCCGGAGGCTCCCCGGTGATAGCCGGATCGGTGCCAGTTGACTCAAGGGTAGCGCGCGGGGGCAACCGGGTTGTCCGGGGTGGTGGCTCAGCCCTCTTCGACAGCTTCTTCGACGGATTCTTCGACAAGCTGGACCAGACCGACCCAGGCCGAATCACCACTCGTGCGGACCGCGCGGATGGCGAAACGCCCCCTTTCGACCTCGACGCGAGCCTACTCCGGGAGATAGCAGGTGGTCGCGGGTTCGTCGCCGATGATCGGCCCCTGCACTCCGCCTTCGCCGATCGAGACAGCGCCGGCGAGCGCGTTCACCGCACACGCACGGTCGTAATCGTCTTCGCCTCCTTCCAGGATTGGGGGCCGACAGTTTTCCGGCTGAGATTCGGCAGGGTCAGTGGGCATACTTCCGCCATGACGCGGAACGACTTCACAGCGCTACGCGGCGAGCGCATCGAGGCGTGGGCCGGAGTGGAGATGGCGCTGCGCGAGGACGTGACGGGAACCGGCCCGCACTTCGCGGACCCGGACGTCCCTTGCCTTCAGCTGTACAGCCTCCAGGCTTGGCTTGACGACGGCGGCGCGGTGGATATCGGCACCTATCAGGACAACGAAGGGTTCGGCCTCTGCAGCCGGTCGTCGACCAGATCCCACGACGACGGACGTTGGGGCGGGCTCTATCGCTGGAGGTCCTTTCCCGAGCTACCGGTCGGCTTGGTCGAGCATGTGGCCGTTTTCCATGAGGAGGACATCCTGGCCGAGGCACACTTTCGGATCGGGACTCAGCCACTGGTACTGCTCGCGGGCGAACTGGAAGAAACTCACGGCGGCGGCCTGATCTTCCAACGGCTCGACGAATCCGTCCTTGCCTTCACTGATCCCGGCGCGGTTGATCATTCCCCGTGGAACACGGCGCGCCGGATCCGCCAAGTGGTTTGCGAAACCCCGGACGTGTAGGTCGTTATACAGCGGGGTCGGCCTATGTCCTGAGGTGCATGGTGTTGCGTCGGGGTTCTCCGGTGGGGTCGAGGTAGGCGGGGGCGGTGAATTCCGGCAGGCCATCCTGAGCGATGGCCACTTTCCCTTGGCCGTGGTGGATCAACCGGTGGTGAGTCGGCGGCGGGAACTTCCCCCGCCGCCGCTCTCAGAACCGTGCGTGACACTCTCGCGTCACACGGCTCCCGTTGTCGAACCTGCCGGGAGTGCTCCGTGTCGCCAATGTACGAACATGCCCCGGTATTGGCTGGCGATCTGGGCGATGCGCTTCCGGGCTTTCGCTGGCCACCGGTGCAGGTGTTTGAACTTCCGCATGGCCCACCGGACCAGATGGGGATTGATCCGGTCGGCGAACGATGCCGAAGGACCTACCTTCATCTCCGATACAGCATTGCTTTCAAGCGACTCTGGCTTCTACATCAGAACCTCTCAATCGCATTCGAGACACACGGTGCTTCGTGCACAGCAGAACCAGGTTGTCGATCTTTGTTTCGCCGTGGTGTCGCCAGAAACAATATGGTGAGCCGTGCAACGGGGCACGGGCATGTCGCAGCCGGGGAACGCGCAGCCACCGTCGCGGATGGTGAGCGCGTACTTCTGGGCCAGTGACACGGTGCGTTTCGACCGGCCGATATCCAAGGGTTCGCCACCAGATCCAGATGAGCCTCACCCAAGTCATTGGTCAGGTCCTCGTAGGACATGGTGATGAGGATGTGCGTGGCCTCGCCAGCCTGGCCGGGAAGGTTCCGGCTGGTGGTCTTGAGCCGGACGTAGTCGGTGAAGGCATCGCCGTAGCGTTCGTCCTGGGTGCGGGAGTCCCGGACTCCGTCTGTGGCTTTATGGGGTTTGGCCATCGGGTCCAGGTCGGACTTCAACCGTGCGTAGGTCTCCAGGTCGAGCGTGCCCTTCAAACCCAGCGCGCCGTTGCGGTGTTTGACGAACCGCAACTCCGGACGCGTGTCCTTCGGGTTCTCGTCGCGGGGTTCTTTCCCATCGGGATCCAGCTCGTCCGGCAACCGCCGACCGGCCTGGTTGATCTGACGGGGCCTGGAGTATCGGGCGAGGTCGACCAGGATCTTCGCTCCGCCCCGCACGCCCTCTTCTGGGTTGTAGGACGGGATCCTCGCGAAGGTGCGGATGATCGCGTCGATCTGCGAGCCACCGATAGCGCCATCTTCGGCGGCCTCGGCGGTCAAGGGAGCCAGCGGTGGCACTCGGTCACCGCCCACCGCCACCCCGGCATGCAAGGCGAGAACCCGGTCGGCGCGGTCATCGGCTTCCTTGCCGGTGACGTGGAAGTCCTCGAAAATCATCGCCGACAACGTGGAATGACCCGAACATCCTCGAACCCCGCGGATATTGATTTCCGCGAGGATCGCGTTCTGCTCGGCGTCCAGTTGGCGTTTGAGGACTTCGAGTTCTTGCTTGCAGGCACGCAATGTGGCCGTGTCGACGCGCCACCACTCGGCAGGTGTCGTCCGGAGTCTGTCATCGCTGGCCACGGCATTAACAATACTCGCAGTCGAACACCTGTGCTATCACACGTTTATGTGACACGGCAGGATCGAGAGAAGATCGCGAAGAGCTCTTAACGGCGCGAAGGTCGCTAAGAGCTCGAGGAGACAATGGGCCGGGGTGGTTATCGAGGGTAGGGCAAACGTGTCCCTGCCGGGTGGCGTGTCCGTGAAGGCCCCGCTCAGCCGAGGAAACCAGGGCTTCAGCACAGAGAGGCGTAACCACGCCACGCTTGCCTTCCCCTCAATAGAAGAACAAGGACAAAGGCGTCCGGTCGCCG
Organism: Amycolatopsis sp. lyj-84; assembly: GCF_046549075.1. Classification (NCBI taxonomy): domain Bacteria; kingdom Bacillati; phylum Actinomycetota; class Actinomycetes; order Pseudonocardiales; family Pseudonocardiaceae; genus Amycolatopsis; species Amycolatopsis sp. lyj-84. The sequence continues at coordinate 39,182 of NZ_JAJPWO010000013.1, read as the reverse complement.
GTGGGGTGATGGCGCCCTTCGCCTCTCCTGATGCAGCGAAGGGCCCCTTCGGCCCCTGGCCGTGAGTGGCGAGCATGGCCACCACTCACCCCAACCTCGAGTTGCCGTCCCGCCCATCGCCTCTAGGTTGACGGGTATGTCGATCAGCGAGGCCCGATGAAAGGGCCCGGACTCCTCGTCGTCGTACTGGTGGTCCTCGGCGGTGTCAGCGGGCTCGGGTTCCTGCTGGGGCTGGGCAACGCGGCCATCCTGGCGGCCCTCACCGCGCTCTTCTGTCTCATCGCGGCGGTCGGCGGGCCGCTCTGGGCGGATCTGCGGCTGCTGGCGTGGTTCGCGCCCGCGATGGTCCTCGCGGTCGGTGTGCCACGGCTGCTGGGGGCGGTGTCGCAGTGGGCCGCGATCGGCCTGCTGGTGGTGATCGTGGTGTTCGCCGGGTTGCTGCCCGCGCTCGGGGCGCGGTTCGTCACGGTCGGGCTGGGGCTCGGGATGGCGTCGCTGTTCGGGTACGGCTTCCAGTTGACGGGGACGGCGTCGGCGGGGCAGGTGCTCGGCGCGCCCGCGCTCGCGGTGGGGGTCGTACTTCTGTTGCGGGTGCTGATGGGCGCGAGGGATCCGGCCAAGCCGACCCGGGAAGCGCTGGCCGACGCGCTCGCGGCGGGCACTTCCGAAACGCAGGAGCGGGCGGCGAGGCTCTGGCTCGCGGACCGTCCTCGGCGCTGGACGGCCGGGGTGCTCGGCGGCATGTTCCGGTACCGGGCGGCGACGGGGTTGCTCGAGATCCGCGGGAAACGGTTGGACAACCCGGAAATCGGTGAAACCCTCGACGCCGCCAGGGAAGAAGCCACCAGGCTCGCCGACGCGGTGCGCTCGGCGCGGGCACCGGAAGACGTCGAGCCGGTGCGGCGCAAGGAACCCGCCGAGTTGCCCGGTGCCACGGCGAGGCTCGTCACCGCGCTCTGGGACTCTCTCGAAACCGTCCGGGCGGCGGCGACCGAGCGCGACGAGTCGCGTGTGGACGTTCCGAAGGGACTTCGGAAGGAGCTGCGCCGAATCGAGCTGAGCGGCGCGTTTTCCTGGCAGTCACCGCAGTTCCGGCACGCGATCCGCTGTGGGCTCGGGGTGGCGCTGGCGCTCGTCGTCGCGAGTTTCCGGCCCGGTGACCCGCTCACCGTGTCCTTCCTGCTCGGCACTTTCGCCATCATGCAACCGGAATGGCGTGACAGCCTCAGCAAGGCCTGGCAGCGCATCGGCGGATCCCTCGGCGGGGCCGTCGTGCTCACCCTCGTCCTTTGGCTTCTGCCGCAAGGGTTTCTGCTGCCGATCGGGCTCGTCGCACTACTCGGCGGATTCTCCGTCATGCGGACGCGCCCGGCGGTGTTCAACGGTTGCATGGTGCTGATGTCGGTCGGCATGAACGCGACGACCAGGCATCTCGACCCGCGTTACGTGCTCGTCGAGTACCTGCTCTTGATGGTCCTCGCCGGCGCCATCGCCCTGCTCTTCGGATTCGCCGCGATCCCCGGTGTGCCGAAACCCGGTCCGGCGGAACGCTTCGGGACCGCGGTCGGCGCCACCCGCGCCCTGCTCGGCTCGGTCGGGCGGAAACTGCGCGGCGAGGACGTCGACCCGCGGACGCTCGGTCGCGAGTTCCGCGCCGCCGCCATCGCGCATCACGGCTTGCTCGCCGCGGAGCCGGGCACCAAGGAACCCGCGCCGGGGCAACGGGACGCGTTGGAGAACGCGGCCGAGGCCTTGCGCGGCCTGTCCGTCACGGCGTCGTCGCTCTTGCTGCGTCCCGGAACGGCCGGAGCCGCGGACGCCGTCGAAGAGGCGGCACGGACACTCGGGACCGAAGAAGCGGCCGAAATCCCTGTGCCGCGGGATGCCGACGAAGAACAACGGCTGGTGCTCGACACGATCGCCGCCGACGTGGTCTCGGTCGGCGAGGCGGCTCAGACGCTCAAAAGCGCCTAGCTGTCCGCTTTGGTCTTGTCGCGGTGCTGCCCGGCGATCTCGGCGTCGGGCGCGCACAGCGCGCACGGGGTGAACCCGAGCTGGCGCGCCTCGCCGATACCGAGCGGGATCGTGTCCCGGGTTTCGAGCCACGCGCAGGTCGTCACGTGATAGCGCGGGTATTCGTCCACGACGACGACCTCGATTTCGAGGTCCGAGACGATCGCCACATCCGCGGGATCACTCTTCTCCTCGCCGGGGTCGCCGTTGCGCTGAGGCTCCGGAGCTTCGTCCGTGTCGCTCAGCTCACCGGCGGTGGGCATCAGGACGGTCTGCTCGGCGTCCTCGGGCTTTTCTTCTTCGTCCGGCTCGCTCTTTTCGGCTGACGCCGAATCGTCGGCCTCTTCCGAGTCTTCCGGTTCTTCGGACTCGGCGGGGGCGGCGGCCCGCTTCTTCCGGCGGCGCAGCCAGTCGAAGACGAGCAGCAACCCTGCGACGACGGAGAGGCCGATGGAGATCCAAGCCCACAGGGAGTTCGCGGTGATGAGCGCCGCGACGAGCAGCCCCAGAGCCGCCAGTACCAGTACTAGGACGATGTAGAGCACGGTGAATTACAACACGAGGGGCAAGCGAAACGGCCCCGACCCTCCGGAGAGTGCCGAGGCCGTTCCACTGTGTAGAAATTCATGCGGTAGAAAATCGAGCAGTGCAGAAATCAGCCCGCTTCGGCCCGAGGACCGAACGAGTAGCCCTGTCCGCCGCCCGAGGACGACGCCGGCTGTCCCGAGTTCGACGAAGACGCCGAGGCAGGAGCGGCCGAACCACGGTCGTCGAGCTCACGCAGCTGGGACTCGAGGAACCCGCGCAGCCTCGTGCGGTATTCCCGCTCGATCGTGCGCAGCTCTTCGATCTTCTTGCCCAGCGAGCCCTTCTCCGCGTTCATGTTGTTCATGGTCTCGGTGTACTTGCGCTGAGCCTCGCGCTCCATGGTCGTCGCCTTGTCGCGCGCCTGGCGCTCCAAGGTCTCGGCACGGGTTCGCGCGTCGTTCAGCATGGTCTCGGCACGCGTACGCGCCTCGTTCACCATCGAGTCCGACTTGGACCGCGCGTCCGAAAGCAGCTGCTCGGACTTGGTCCGGGCTTCGGCGAGCATGCCGTCCGACTCGGTCTTGGCCTCGGCGGTGAGCCGGTCGGCCATTTCCTGCGCCAGTCCGAGCACCTTCGCGGCCTGGACGTTGGGCTCCCCGTTGTCCGGCACCATCGAGTGGGCCTGGGTCTGCTCCATCGCCGACTGCGGCGGCGGCACCGGGGCCAGGCGACGCGACGGCTCGTCGCGCACCTGTGGCGGCGGGCCGACTGGTCCCGCCTTGGCGTTCTCGAGCTCACCACGGGTGGTCTCGAGCTCGTTGTCGAGCTGTTCGACCTGCTGCCGCAGCTCGTTGTTGTCCTCGATCAACCGGGCAAGCTCGGTCTCCACCAGGTCGAGGAACGCGTCCACCTCGTCCTCGTTGTAGCCCCTTTTGCCTATGGGCGGCTTGCTGAACGCGACGTTATGCACGTCAGCGGGGGTCAACGACATCAGATCACCTCACGCACTCCATGGCCTGCAGGTCCACCCGGGCTTCCCCGAAAATCACCCTGGCGTTGCCAGCTGCATCGCAAAGAACACAACCAACAGCAGCACCATAATCGATAAGTCCAGTCCGACGCCGCCGATTCGTACGGTCGGGATGATTCGTCTGAACAGACGAACCGGTGGGTCGGTCACTGTGTAGATGGTCTCGAGCGTTACCGCAACCCCTCCGGCAGGACGCCACTCGCGAGCGAAAGCACGCACGAGTTCGACGACGATCCGTGCCGTCAGCAGGAGCCAGAAAGCGAACAGCACGTACCAGACGACCAGCAACACAGCATTCACGTAACCACTCTGCCATGCCCCGCGTCAAAAGACGCAGTTGACGGCCTCGAGATGCCGATGAGTCGACAAAATCACATCCGGCTGCGCTCAGCGGTCACCGGGTGATCAGCCGCGCAGGAATAATCCGCCTTCGGCAATCCGCCGACGGTCCTCCGCGGTGACGTCCACATCGGGCGGTGAGAGAAGGAACACCTTGTTGGTGACCTTGTCCATCGATCCGCGCAACGCGAAAGCGAGCCCCGCGGCGAAGTCGACGAGACGCTTCGCGTCCGCGTTCTCCATCTCGGTGAGGTTCATGATCACCGGGATGCCTTCGCGATAGTGCTCGCCGATCGCCCGCGCCTCCGCGTAGCTCGTCGGGTGCAGCGTCGTGATCCGGCTCAGCGGGTCACGGACGGCCGGACGGACCGGTTCCGTCACCGGACGCAGCCGTGCGACCGGTTCGGGCTGGCGATCCATCGCCAAGGCCCCGTGGACCGCCGGCTCCGGACTGGGCACGGAGCGTGACCGAGTCCGGGCGACAGGCTCGTCATAAGTGTCATCGACTTCCCGGTAGCGTCCACCCCGCGACCGGGCAGGCGGCTCATCGTCGTAGTCGTACTCGTCTTCGGCGTAACCTCGCCGGTAGTCATCCTCGACGTCATAGCCGTCTTCGTCCGCGGGCACCATCCCGAAGTAGGCCTTCAGCTTCTGCAGCGCGCTCATGCCTCTCCCTAGCCTTAGCCGCGTCCCGCACCGTGCTCCCCCGCCCTCGCCACCACTCCCCGTAACGACGAGACGGTATTCCCTAGGGCGAGGCTAAACCGCGTCCACCGAGCAACGCGGTTCCGACACGCACACAGGTCGAGCCGTGCGCGATCGCCTGCTCGAGATCATTGCTCATTCCGGCGGAGATCTCACGGGCATTTGGGTGATCTGCCCGAAGACGTTCCGACGCACGAGCGAGCTTCTCGAACGCCTCTGCCGGGTCAATACCCAGCGGAGCGACCGCCATAAGCCCTCGGAGGCGAATATCACCCACATGGGCTATTCGCTCCGCCAGCTGGTCCAACTCGTTCACCCGAGTGCCCCCGCGCTTCGGATCGTCATCGAGGCTTACTTGAATGAGGACGTCCAACGGCTGATCGCGTTGCCCGGAATCGAGCGCCGACCTGGTCGCTTTCGCGAGCGCTTCGGCGAGGCGTTCGGAGTCGACGGACTGCACCTCGTCGGCCCAGCGCACGACCGAGCGAGCCTTGTTCCGCTGGAGACTGCCGACCATGTGCCAGCGGACGCGGGCGTCCGGGCGCAGCCCGGCGACCTCTTCGGCCTTCGCGCCCGCCTCCTGATCGCGGTTCTCGGCGAGGTCGAGCGCGCCGAGGTCGGCGAGCAGCGCGGCGTCGAGCGCGGGAAAGGTCTTGGTGACCGCGAGCAACCGGACGTCGTCGCGGTCCCGGCCGGCGGCCTTGCACGCGGCGCCGATCCGTTCTTCCACTTCGGCAAGGGAGGCGGCGAGTTCCGCCTTTCGCGCGTCACTCACGACGCGTCCAGCCACGTGATGCCCGCGATCCGGCCGGTGGTGCCGTCGCGGCGGAAACTGAAAAGCGTCTTGTCTTCGTTGGTGCAGCGCGGATCGACGCCGATCTTGCCGACGCCGAGGTCGGCGAGCTGCCGCCAGAGCCCGGCGCGGAGATCGAGACCCGGGGTGCCCTTCCGGGTTTTGCAGGCACTGCCGGGCACGTGCTTTTCGACGTCGGCCGCCATGTCGGCGGGAACTTCGTAGCAGTCGCCGCAGATCGCGGGGCCGAGCAGTGCTTCGGTGCGGGCCGGGTCGGCGCCGAGCGAGCGCATCGCCTCGACCGCGGCGGGGACGACGCCGACGCGAGCACCGACGCGGCCCGCGTGCACGGCGGCGACCACACCGGCTTCGACGTCGGCCAGCATGAGGGGAACGCAATCGGCGACGAGCACCACGAGGGCGAGACCCGCCTCGGCGGTGACGAGAGCGTCGGTCGCTTCGGCGGCGGAAGTCTCGGAGCCGTCGACGACGGTGGCGGTACGGCCGTGGACCTGCTCCATCCACGCCAGCCTGTCCTCGGCGAGGCCGAGTTCGGTGGCGAGACGTTTGCGGTTGGCGAAGACGTCGCCCGCGTCGTCACCGACGTGATCACCGAGGTTGAAGGTGTCGTAAGGCGGCCGGGAAGCCCCGCCGGCCCTTGTCGTGACGACCCGCCGTACCCGCAAGACTTGCCTCCAAGCTGTTGAAGGGGACTTTCCCCGCATCTCACGCAGTGAAGGGGACTTTGCCCGCATGACATGCGGGCAAAGTCCCCTTCAGCTCACCGTGAAATCTTACCGCCGCATGAACGGGGGAACGTCGACTTCGTCGTCCGACGGGTCGTCGTGCACCGGGGTGGCCCGGCTGGGCAGGCTGCCGTGGGTCGAGTTCGACCCGATCGGCGAGTACCCGCGCGAACCGCCGCCGGACTGCGGAAGCCCGCCGGTCAGCGAGCCGTTGCCCTCGTTGCGGGAGGACGGCATCGGCGTGTGCGTGCGCGGCGGCGCGACCGGGTAGCCGTTCGAACCCGTCGACGGCACCGGCGTGGCACCCGAGGGCGGGCTCTGCACCGGCGTCGCCCCGCCACCGTTGACCTGACCCGCCTGGGCGGACGCGGTCGAGTTCGACCGGGAACCGAAGGTCGACGGGTCGAGCTTCTTGTGGGTCGGCGTGCCGGCGTCGAAACCGGCCGCGATCACGGTGACCCGGACCTCGTCGCCGAGCGAGTCGTCGATGATCGTCCCGAAGATGATGTTCGCGTCGGGGTGCGCGGACTCCTGCACCAGCGACGCGGCTTCGTTGATCTCGAACAGGCCGAGGTCCGACCCGCCCGCGATCGACAGCAGCGCACCGTGCGCCCCGTCCATCGACGCTTCCAGCAGCGGCGAGTTGATCGCCTTCTCCGCCGCCTGGATAGCCCGGCCTTCGCCACGCGCCGAGCCGATGCCCATCAGCGCGGAGCCCGCGCCGGACATGACGCTCTTGACGTCGGCGAAGTCCAGGTTGATCAGACCCGGCGTGGTGATCAGATCGGTGATGCCCTGGACACCCGAAAGGAGGACCTCGTCCGCCGAGCGGAAGGCGTCCATCAGCGAGACGCCGATGTCGCCCAGCTGCAGCAGCCGGTCGTTCGGGATGACGATCAGGGTGTCGCATTCGTTGCGCAGCTGCTGGATGCCGTCTTCGGCCTGCTTGCTGCGGCGCTTGCCCTCGAAGGTGAAGGGGCGGGTGACGACGCCGATGGTCAGGGCGCCGAGTTTGCGGGCGATCTGGGCGACGACGGGAGCGCCACCGGTGCCGGTGCCACCACCCTCACCCGCGGTCACGAACACCATGTCGGCGCCCTTGATGACCTCTTCGATCTCTTCGCGGTGGTCTTCGGCGGCCTTCTGCCCCACCTCGGGGGCGGCGCCGGCACCGAGGCCGCGGGTCAGTTCCCGGCCGATGTCGAGCTTGACGTCGGCGTCGGACATGAGCAGTGCCTGTGCGTCGGTGTTCACCGCGATGAACTCGACACCCTTGAGGCCGACCTCGATCATGCGGTTCACGGCGTTCACTCCGCCGCCGCCGATACCGACGACCTTGATCACCGCAAGGTAGTTGTGCGGGGGCGTCATCGGAGCCGCCTTCCTGATCGTGTGTGCTCGTGCTGCCCGCCGGTCGCTGAGCCTGGGCCGAACCCTCGATCTGAACCTCAGAGTGAGAGTTATGTCAACTGCCGACGTTGAAGCAGGACGGTATGCACCAGGCAGGCTCGAATCCAGTAGCCACGCCGTGTGTCGCAAAGGTGTTTTGCCACAACATCTTCCCGGGCGCAAGAGTGAACCCCGGAGGAAGCGCCGGACGGCGGCCTGCTAAGGACCGGAGATCAGGTCGGCATGGACATGACCATGACGACGTCCTGCGACGGTGATCCGGTCGGTGATCCGCCCGCCTGCTCGACGCTGAGTGCGAACTGCTCGGCCCCGCCGAGTCCGTCGGCGACCAGCAGCGCACCGTCCTGACCACCGGAAATGAGCCCGGCGGGCTTCGGCGCGGCACCCGGGGACATGAACCAGGCCTGGTAGGTCCGGCCCGGGTCGTTCCTCCGCAGCTGGGCAGCCATGAAGACGAGCCGGTCCTTCGAGCGCGACATCATCACCGTCCCCCCGCCCCCGACGGACGCGTCGGCGTGGCCGGTCCGGAGATCGGCGGCCGCGAGGACGTCGGCGACCGGCGCGTACCGATCCGCGGCCCGCGCCGCCTGTTCCCGCGCGGCGGTCAGCTGCGTGTGGTTGTCGTAGGCGATCCCGCCGAACACGGCGGTGCCCGCCAGCCCGACGATCGCCGCCGCGGCCGCGGCGATCGCCCAGCGCGGGGCGCGGCGGCGGTCCTTGACTCGCTCTCCGGTTTCGAAGCGGGTCTTCGGCGGCTGCTGCCGGGTCGCCATCGCCTCCGCGAGCACGCGGCGCTTGAGCTCGGGCGGCGGGTCTTCGGCCAGGGCGGCACCGAGCCGGGTCGCGGTCATCTGCAGTTCGAGGACCTCTTGTGCGCACGAAGCGCACTCGCCGAGGTGCCGCTGGAACTGGGCACGCTCCAAATCGGACAGTGCGTCGACGGCGTAGGCCCCGGTGAGCGTGTGCATTTCGGGCATCGTCATGCCGTCACCCCCAAACAGTCCCGGAGCCTGATCAGGCCGTCCCGGAGTCGAGTCTTGATGGTTCCGTGCGGGGTCTGCAGCACCTCTGCGACCTCGCGATAGGTATAGCCCTGGTAGTAGGCGAGCAACACGGATTCCCGTTGCAGCTCGGTCAGGCTGGTCAGGCAGCGGCGCACCTGCGAACGTTCCCAGCGGGCCGCGACGGCCTCGGCCACCTCGTCGAAGGGCCGGGCCCGTGCGGCTTCGAAGGTCGCCTTGACCTCGCGGTCCGAGCTGGCCCGAGCCGAACGGACACGGTCGACGGCGCGGCGGTGCGCGAGCGTCATGGCCCAGTTCAGCGCGCTCCCCCGCTCCGGGGAGTAGCGCGCGGCAGTGCGCCACAGCTCCACCATGACCTCCTGAGTGACCTCTTCGGACTGCGCGACGTCACGGAGGATTCGCCGCACCAGGCCGAGGACCGGACCGGCGAGCCGGTCGTACAGCACGTCGAAGGCCCTCTCGTCCCCCTTCGCGACCCGGACGAGCAGCTCCTCGGACGTCGGGCCCGCCGGTTCGCCGTCCGTCGCGGGAACGGGCGCCATCCGGCGTGGACGTGCCGATTCATCCATCAAGCCTGCCTCCGGCCGTCTGTGGCGTCCGCCGGGTCAGCGGCGCCTTCTTCAACCACAGTTTGACCCCGTGCCGCCGGATCAGCGCGGAGACCCGGTGCGGCATGAGCGGACGGGTGATCAGCATGTGCACGAGCCATTTGGCGGTGGCGGGGCGCCGCACCCCGCGCAGCGACGCTGTCAGCGGCGTCTCCCCGCCCTGGCGGAGGGCGATCTTGACCGAGAGCAGCGACTCCGGCCGCGGCACCTCCATCCGGTACTCGCCGTCCATCGACTGGAACGGCGAGACGTAGAACTCCTTGTCCGCGTGGGCGTTCCCGTCGGCGTCGGGACGCAGGAGATACGCGTGCCTGCCCCGGTAGGTGTTGTGGACCTCGGCGACGACGCATTCGAGTTCGCCGTCGGGCCGGTGGCACCAGTAGAGGGTGATCGGGTTGAAGTTGTGCCCGAGCATGCGCGCGCCCGCCAGCATCAGCACCCGGCCGCCTTGGAGATCGACGCCGCGCGCCGCGAGCCAGCGGTCCAATTTGGACCGGATGCTGGAGGTGTCTTCGGGCGCGAAGTGGTCTCGCGAGTCGAAGCGGGCGAAGGGCTGGAGCCACTTCGGAAGCTTCGGAGGCGCGTCGAGGTCGATGAGCCACAAATAGACGCGGTGGGCGAACGAGATCGGCGGATCGTTGCGCCGTACATGCGCCACCGTGGAGTCGTAGAGCACGGCCATGACGGTCACCATCGCACCCCGAAGTTCTCGGCCGCGCGGACACCGGACGCGCAGCCGTCCTCGTGGAATCCCCACCCATGATAGGCGCCCGCGAAGGCGACCGTGTCGTCGTTCAGCTCGGGCAGGCGGCGCTGGGCGGCCACCGATTCCGGGGTGTAGACGGGGTGTTCGTAGGTCATCTTGGCCAGCACCGAACCGTCGTCGGGGGCGGTGCCGGGGTTGAGCGTGACGACGTAGCCGGTCGGCTCGTCGAGCCGCATGAGGCGGTTCATGTCGTAGGACACCTGGACCGCGCCATGGTTGGCACCACAGAACGGGGTGGCGTAGTTCCAGCCCGCGCGCGCCGCTTCCGCCGTCGGGAGCACACCGGTGTCGGTGTGCAGCCAGGCCTCGTTGCTGGAATACCGGAACGAGCCGAGGACGTCGCGCTCGGCCTCGGTCGGCGACGCGAGCAGCTTCAGCGCCTGATCCGCGTGGGTGGCCAGGACGACCTTGTCGACCCGGTGCCGGGTGTCGGCGTCGTCGCGGACCTCGATCCCGCGCGCGGTGCGCTTGACCGAGCGGACCGGCGTCGACAGGTGCACGGCCGTCAGCTGCTTGGCGGCGAGATCGACGTACTCGCGGGAGCCGCCGACGACGGTGCGCCAGCTCGGGGACCCGCCGACCGACAGCATCCCGTGGTTGCGCAGGAATTCGAACAGGTAGCGCGCGGGGTACTTGAGCGTGTCGTTCCGGTCGGCCGACCAGACGGTCGAAACGACCGGGAGCATGAAGTGGTCGACGAAGTACTTCGTGTACCCGCCGATCGCGAGGAACGCGCCGAGGGTGACGTCTCCGGCCTCGGGAGAGTCGAGGACGCGCTTCGCGTGCAGGTGGAAGCGTTTGACGTCGGCGAGCATCCGCAGGTAGCGCCCCCGGGCGACGTTGCGCGGCTGGGCGAACAGGCCCTTCAGGCCCTTGGCGCCGGCGTACTGGAGGCCACAGCCGTCGCAGCGGATGCTCATCGACATCTCGGTGTCGCGGGTGGCGACGCCCAGTTCGGCGAACAGCCGGAGCAGGTTCGGGTAGGTGCGCTCGTTGTGCACGATGAACCCGGAGTCGACGCCGACGGTGCCGCCGTGCGCGCTCGGGACGTCGTGGGTGTGCGCGTGCCCGCCCAGCCTGTCTTCGGCTTCGAACAGCAGCACTTCGTAGCGGCGTTGCAGCAGGTAGGCGGCCGTGAGGCCGGCGACGCCGCTGCCGATGACTCCGATGCGTTGACCCTTGGTGTGCACGAAAGGGATTCGGAACAGGGGCCGGGCCGGATTGGACCGGGTGAACCGGGGCATCATCCGACCCATCCTTTACCTGTCCGGGGTCGAATGACGACTATGCCGAACAGTCCCGCGTCTCGCCTAGTCCCGTTCGTCGAGCGGCTCCTCGGTGGCTCCCTCCCGGTCGGTCTCCGCACCTGGGACGGCGTGCGCGCCGGGCCGCCGGACGCCCCGACCGTGGTGCTCCGCAACCGGCGCGCCCTGCGCCGTCTCCTCTACTCCCCCGGTGAGCTGGGTCTCGCGAGGGCCTATGTCTCCGGTGATCTCGACGTCGAGGGCGACCTCGCCGACGGATTCCGCCGGATCTGGGCGCTGACCCGGTCGGGCGCCGTCCGCGGCGCGAAGCTCGGGCCCCGTGACTGGGCCGAAGCGTTCCGGCTCGCGGTGAGCCTCGGCGTCGTCGGGCCGCCGCCCAAACCGCCCGCCGAAGAGGCCCGGCTCTCCGGAAAGCTGCACACGCTGCTCCGCGACAAGTCGGCCATCGCGCACCACTACGACCTCAGCAACGCCTTCTACCAGCTGCTGATGGACGAATCGATGGCCTACTCGTCGGCGTACTGGACGTCCGAGGAGGAGGGTTACGGCCTCGAACAAGCCCAAGCGGACAAGCTCGAGCTGATCTGCCGCAAGCTCGGGCTGCGGCCGGGGATGCGGCTGCTCGACGTCGGCTGCGGCTGGGGCTCGCTCCTGGTCCACGCGGCCAAGCACCACGGCGTGCACGCCGTCGGCATCACGCTTTCGGCGGAACAGCTGCAGCACATCCGCGGCCGCCTCGCCCAGCACGACCTGGAGGATCGCGTCGAGGTCCGGCGGCAGGACTATCGCGAGCTGACCGACGAGCCGTTCGACGCCGTCGCCACCATCGAGATGGGTGAGCACGTCGGCGAAGAGAACTACCCCGAGTACACGCGGACGCTGTACCGGATGCTCAAGCCCACCGGACGGCTGGTCCTGCAGCAGATGTCCCGCGGCGCGGTGGCCCCGGGCGGCGGGGCGTTCATCGAGCGCTACATCGCCCCCGACATGACGATGCGGCCGCTGAGCCGCACGCTCGGGCATCTGGAGACGGCCGGGTTCGAGATCCGCGACGTCCACGCGCTGCGCGAGCATTATGTGCGTACGGTCCGGGCATGGGAGAAAACGCTCGAGAGCAACTGGGACGACGTCGTGGCACTGATCGGTGAATCCGGCGCGCGGGTCTGGCGGCTCTACCTGGTCGGCGGCGCGCTCGCGTTCGAGGAGAACCGGATGGGCGTGGACCAGATCCTCGCGGTCCGCTCATCCGAACAGGGTTTGAGCGCGCTTCCCGCCACCCGGGAGTGGTCCTGATGTCTCTCGGGGGGACCCTGCTCGTCACCGCCGGGGTGACCCTGCTGGCGGTCGCCGTCACGTTCGGCATCGCGCTGGCGCGCAAGCGGTACGACACCATCGACACGTTCTGGGGGCCGGGCTTCGCGCTCGTCGCCCTGGTCGCGGCCCCGCTCGGGGACGGGTCGGTGGCGCTGAGAGTGGTCGCCGCGGCACTGACGGCGATCTGGGGCGTGCGCCTCGGCGTGCACCTCCACCTGCGCAACCACAAGCTGCCCGAAGACCCGCGCTACGTGCGGATGGTGGAGAACGCCGGCCCGAATCCGGCGCTCAAGCTGTTCGTCCGGGTGTACCTGCTCCAGGCGGTGGTGCTCTGGTTCGTCTCGCTGCCGGTCCAGTTCGCGATGTACGGCGATTCCTTCGGCGTGACGGCGTGGCTGGGTGTCGCGGTGTGGCTGGTCGGTTTCGGGTTCGAGACGATCGGCGACGAGCAGCTGCGCCGGTTCAAGGCCGACCCGGACAACAAGGGAAAGGTCCTCGACAGCGGACTGTGGCGCTACACCCGGCATCCCAACTACTTCGGGGACGCGTGCGTGTGGTGGGGCCTGTACCTGCTGGCCTGTTCGAGCTGGGTGGGGGCGGCGACGATCCTGTCGCCGATCGCGATGACGTACACGCTGGCCAAGGGCACCGGAAAACCCTTGCTGGAGAAGGGTTTGCAGCGTTCCCGGCCGGGATACGCGACGTACGTCGAGCGGACCAGCGGGTTCTTCCCGCTGCCCCCTCGCCGAATTACTCCCCCGTAAGCCCGTCGATCGATTCGCGCAACAGGTCGAGGTGGCCGGCGTGCCTGCCGGTCTCCTCGATCATGTGCGCGACCACGAAGCGGACGTTGACCTGGCGATCGCCGCGGAAGGCGACCTGGTCGTCCAGCCCCATCCGCGCGACGACCTTGCGGCTCCGCTCGCACTCGGCCTCGTAGGCGGCGATCAGCTGCTCGATCGGGGTCTTCATGGCTACCCGGAACTCGGCGTCGGGGTCGGCCTCGAGCGCCTCCTTCCAGAGGTCCTCCTGGCCGTCGAGCACCACGTTGAACCAGTACTGCTCGACCAGGGTCAGATGCCCGAGCAACCCGGCGATGGTGGTCAGCTCGCTGGGCACGAGCGGCCGCCTGGCCTGCTCGTCGGTGAGGCCGGAGCACTTCCACACGACAGTGGCGCGGAGGAAGTCGAGAAAGCCGTTCAGCTGGGTGCGCTCGTCGCCGGTGAGCGGCGGTTCGGGGCGCTTCGGTTCGTCGGTCATGGTGCTGCAGTCTGCCGGTTTCCTCGGATGATCCGCTAACGAGTTACCCGCGCCGGGCTGTCCGCCATCTGCCGCACGGCCGTGGTCCATGTCCGCGCGGGGTCCCATCGTTCGAGTGAAACCGACGGTAGTTAGCGCCCCCGAAACATGACGACCACCCGCTCGTCATGTCAGGCTGGTGCAGTTGTGCACATCGCCCCCGGTTCCGAGAAAGGTCACTGATGTCAGGCCCCCAGCTGAGCGCACTCGATGTCGCTTTCCTTTGCATGGAAAGCGAAACGACGCCCATGCACATGGGCGCGGTGGTCACCTTCCGTCCGCATGGGCAGGTGCACGCGCGTAAGCTGACCGCGCTGCTGGCCGAGCGGGCCGCACGGATCCCGAAGCTGCGTCAGCGCCCCCGCACCGCGCTGTTCCCGCCCGGCGCCGCCGTCTGGGCGGACGACCCGGGTTTCGTTGCCAGTGAACATATTTCACATCACCACCTGAGCTCCCTGTACGAACCGGATCCGCTCTCCGCCTACGCGTCGCGCTGGATGGGACGACCGCTCGACACCGGAAAACCCTTGTGGGACTTGCATCTCGTCACCGGCCTGCCGGACGGCGAGTTCGCGTTGCTGTTGAAACTGCACCACGCGCTCACCGACGGGGCGGGCGCGTACGCCGTCGCCGCGGGCCTGCTCGACGCGGTCCCTCGCGCCGTCAGGCGCCCGCACAGCGGTGCCGTGCCTCCCGCGCCGCGGTCCCCTGTGGACGCCGTCAAGGACGCCTTCGGTTCCACCCTCGCCCAGGCGGGCGAGTCGGCGGGGATCGCTTCGTCGGTCGTCCGCGCGACCCGTTCGCCGCTGTCCCCGATCAGCGCGCCGCCGTCGACCGAACGACGGCTCGGCCTCGTCCGGCTGGACACCGGCGAGATCCGGCGGATCCGCCGGACCCACGGCGGGACCGCCAACGACGTCGTGCTGGCGATCCTCGCCGGCGCGCTGCGCGAATGGATGATCAACCGCGGCCAGCGGGCCGACGACCGGACCCTGCGGGCGCTCATCCCGGTCAGCGTGCGCGGCCGGTCCGCCGAGCAGCTGGGCGGGAACAAGCTGTCCGGCTACCTCTGCGATCTGCCGGTCGGCCTCGACGATCCGGTGAAGCGGCTGCTGGCCGTCCAGCGCGAGATGAGCCGGAACAAGGCCGCGGGTCCCGGCCGGGGCGCGGGCGCGTTCCCGCTGCTCGCCGACCGGATGCCGCCGATGCTGCACCGGCTCGGCAGCAGGGCCGCCGGGCTGGCCGCGCCGCTGCTGTTCGATCTCGTGGTCACCACGGTGCCGGTGCCGCCCAGCCGGCTCACCCTCGACGGGACGCGGCTCGAAAGCGTGTACCCCTTCGTGCCGCTGGCGCCGCGGCAGGCGGTCGGGATCGCGGTGGCGACCTACCGCGACTCCGTCCACATCGGACTGCAGGCGAACGGGGCGGCGGTTTCGGACGTGGGCTCGCTGCGGGACGGCGTGCTCAAGTCCGCGGCGAGGCTGCTGGACACGGCGAGCTGACGCGATCGTGAAGTGAGATGAAAGTCCCCTTCATTGCAAATTTTGCAATGAAGGGGACTTTCATAGCGTTAAGGGACCGCCGTCAGCCGCGCAGCATCTCCGCGACCAGGAACGCCAGCTCCAGCGACTGCTGGGTGTTCAGCCGCGGGTCGCAAGCGGTCTCGTACCGGCCCGAAAGGTCCAGATCCGAGATCTCCTGCGCGCCGCCGAGGCATTCGGTGACGTCCTCGCCGGTCAGCTCGACGTGGATGCCGCCGGGGTACGTGCCGAGCTTGCGGTGCACCTCGAAGAAGCCCTGGACCTCGTCCACGATGCGGTCGAAGTGCCGGGTCTTGTAGCCCGTCGACGCCTCGTGGGTGTTGCCGTGCATCGGGTCGCACTGCCAGATGACCTTGTGCCCGGACGCCTCGACCTTCTCGACGATCGCGGGCAGCACCTCGCGGACCTTGCCGTTGCCCATCCGGGCGATCAGCGTCAGGCGGCCGGGCTCGTTGCGCGGGTCGAGCCGCCGGACGTATTCGACGGCCTGTTCGGGCGTGGTCGTCGGGCCGATCTTGAGGCCGATCGGGTTGGCCAGCAGTTCGGCGAACGCGATGTGCGCGCCGTCGAGCTGCCGGGTCCGCTCGCCGACCCACAGGAAGTGCGAGGACAGGTTGTACAGCTTCGGGTTCGTCGCGTCCGCGCGATCCATCCGCAGCATGGAGCGCTCGTAGTCCAGCAGCAGCGCCTCGTGGCTGGCGAAGATCTCGGTGGACTGGAGCGAGGTGTCGGTGACGCCACAGGCCGACATGAACCGCAGGCCGCGGTCGATCTCCGCGGCCAGCGCCTCGTAGCGCTCGCTGGCGGGCGAGGACTTCACGAAGTCCTTGTTCCAGTCGTGCACCTGGTGCAGATCCGCCATCCCGGCGCCGGTGAGCGCGCGGACGAGGTTCATCGCGGCACCCGCGTTGGCGTACGCGCGGATCATCCGGCCGGGGTCGGGCACGCGGAGTTCGGGCTTGGCGACGAGCGAGTTGATGATGTCGCCGCGGTACACCGGCAGGCCGAGCGCGTCGGTGGAGGCCGAACGCGGCTTCGCGTACTGGCCCGCGATCCGGCCGACCTTCACCACGGGCAGGCTCGCGCCGTAGGTGAGGACGACGGCCATCTGCAGCAGGGTGCGCAGGTTGGCGCGGATGTGCGGTTCGGTGTTCGACTCGAACGTCTCCGCGCAGTCACCGCCCTGCAGCAGGAACGCTTCGCCGCGGGCGACCATGGCGAGCCTGTCGGAGAGCCTGTCGATCTCGGCGGGGACGGTGATCGGCGGCACACTCTCCAGCACGCCGCGTACGCGCCTCGTCAGCTCGGGGTCCGGCCATTCGGGCTGCTGCGCGGCGGGCCGGGAAAGCGCGTCGTCGAGCCGGTTGCGCAGCTCGGGCGGCAGAGGAGGCAGTTCGGGGAGCGTGTCGACGGGAACGTCCACTGTCCAGTTCACCGGCCCAGGATATGCCGAGCCGAAAGCCGCCCGCCCACCGGGACAAAAGTCCCAAACGGTGGACGGGCGGCGGCGAAGATCAGGCGGCCTGCGCCTTGTTGTAGAGGTTCTGCGCGTCCGTGCCGAAGTACGGACCGAACATGTACCCGGGCAGGAAGGTGTAGCCGAAACTGTTCACCGACGCCTGGACGCCGGTACCGGTCGCCTCACTGAAGTTGAGGAACCACGGGCCGCCGCTCGAACCGCCGGTCATGTTGCAGTTCATGCCGTGGTCCTTGGTCAGCAGGAAATCGGTGAACGTGCTTCCGCTGCAATAGATCAGCTTCGTGCCGTCGTACGGCGCCGCCGCCGGATATCCGAACGTGTACATCGACTGGTTGCGCGCCTGGTTGAACGCGATCCCCTGCGCGCCGACGACGTCGGTCAGCTTCTGCCCGTTGAGCGGGTTGACCACGGCCGCGCCGATGTCGTAGTTCATGTCCTCGCTCGCCTCCCACTGAGGAGTGGTCAGCGTGCTCTTCGCAGCCCAGGTGCCGTAGGGCGTGTTGCCGTTGTCGTAACCGGGCGCGAAGGTCCAGTTGGTGTGCCAGGCACCCTGGTACTTCACGCAGTGCCCGGCGGTGATCACGACACTGCCGTTCGTGCTGGTGACCGCGTCGCCGGAGCACGAAGCGTTGCGCCCGCCCATGGTGAAGAACACGCGGCCGGCGGTCTGGACGACCTTGCCCGCCCCCGTCCACGCGCCGCCGCCGTTGGGAATGCTCTGGATGATCGTGCTTTCACCCTTGGCGACGTCCTTGGGCGAAAGGTTCGGGGCCTTCACCAGCTGCTCGATCGGCACCGCCGACCGCATCCGCTCGGGCGTCCAGTAGGCCGCCACCGTCTGTGCGTCGACAGCCGCTTGATGGTGGACCGGTCCGGCTTGGGCGGGACTCGCGACCGCTGTCAGCGCCGTCACCGCCAGCCCCACGAGCGCCCCCAGGATCCCCGTCCGGGAAACCGTCCTCTTCATGGCGTACCACCTTTCGCCACCGGTGAATTGCCGTATGACCTGTACGGCATTTCGAAAGTATTTGTCCGGCTACCGGGCGTACAAGGGACCGTTCGGCCGCATCCGGGGCGGTGTATGGGCCGTTCGGCCCAGCACGGCGAACGCCGCGGGCGAGAACGTGAATCCTCACCCGCGGCGTTCGGGAACGGCGCTATCCGACGCGGTGCCGGTCCTGCCTCAGCAGTTCGAGGTCGGCAGGCGTCGAGGTCGCGGAGAATCGTGACGGCGGCCGGGACGACGATCGCGAGTACAGCCCACGATTCCATGATCGTCACCTCCAGTCGGTTCGCTCATGCGGAGTACTCGCGACAGGCCGCTTGGGCGTCTACATCGTCACTCGAAAGAGTTAGGCTGACTGGTGGGGATTTCACGGAACGACTTCGCCCGGCTGGGCACGAAAGTCCTAACACCGTGGGTATGGATACTTCTGACGGCGATCGTGGTCGTCGTGGGCGACACCAGGGGCATGGCCCGCCTGTCGCTCCTCGCGCTGGCCATCACGACGCTGCTGGCCCTCGGGGTGGGTTCGCTGACCACCTACGGTTTCGGCTTCAGGATCTCGCCGCACGTGACGGCCACGTCCGCCGCGGTCATCCTGCTGACGTTCACCTTCGGGCCGCTGCTGCTGCTCGGCGGGCTCCTGGTGGCCTGGGCGTGCTGGTCGCGCATGAAGCTGGGTGAAGACAGCTACCCCGAAGCCGCCGCGGGAGCCATGCTGGGACTCCTCGCCGGCGGCGTCGGCTGGCTGGGCTTGATCTTCGTGCTGTTCTCCTGATCAAGCGGGGCAGTGCGAATCGGCGGCGGGAAGGACGCCGTCCCGCAGGTACCGGACGACGACGTCGTTCCCGCACGCGTTCTCCTTGGTGAAGACGCCGTGCCCGCCCGCGTCGACGGTGACGAACCTCGCCCGGCCGCCCAGCGCCGAGCGCAGTTCCCTCGCCCCTACCAGCGGTGTCGCCGGGTCGCGGAGGTTCTGCACCAGCAGGATGTTCGACGGTCCACGGTCGGTGATCCGCACGGGACGTTCGCGGCGCTCCACCGGCCAGAACGCGCAGGGGGTGATGTTCGCGGCGGCCGGGCCGAACATCGGATGCGTCACGTGAGCGCGTTCGACGGCTTTTTGGTACCAGCGCACGCTTTCCGGCCAGTCGGAGTCGTTGCACAGCACCTGCAGCTGGAGTGCCGCGTGGTTGTCGCCGTCGAGCGGCCCGCCCTGTGCCGACGCGGACGGAGTGGCCCATTGCTTCGCGAGGACGGGGAAGTTCGCGTCGTCGTACAGCGCACCCCACGTGTCGGTCCGGATTCCCGGGCCGCGTTCTTCGGCCAGCTCGAAGAACTTCGCCGTCACTTCGGCGGGTGTCCGCCCGAGGTGGTAGACGTCGTCCCGCGCCGCCGCCCAGGCCGCGAAATCGCCGAACCTGTCGTCGAAACCGTCCGCGAACCGTTGGTGCGCCTGGACGTCCAGCCCCTTCGGCCCGACAAGGCTGTCCAGCACGATCCGGTCCGTCTTCGCCGGGAACATCGACGCGTAAGCGGCGCCGAGATAGCTCCCGTACGAGACGCCGTAGAACGAGATCTTCCGTTCTCCCAGCGCTTCGCGGATCCGGTCCAGATCGCGGGCGGTGTTCGCGGTGGTCATGTGCGGCAGGAGATCCGCGGTCTTCGACGCGGCGCATTGCTCGGCCACCACCCGGGATTTCGCCGCCTTCCCGGTGACGTCACGGGGGCCGTCCGCATACGGGCCGACGACGATGAACCGCTGTTCCCCGGTCAGGTCGCAGGTCACCGGCGTGCTGTAGGTGGTGCCGCGCGGATCGAAACCGATGACGTCGTAACTGTCGAGCAGGCCGCTGTGTCCCTGCCGCTGCGCGAGTTGCGCGGGCATCGCCAGGCCGGGGCTCCCGGGCCCGCCGGGGTTCATCAGCAGCACGCCCCGGCGTTTCGGCGAGGTGCTCGCCTTCCGCGAAACGGTGAGTTCGATGGTCCGCCCGCCGGGGTCGGCGTAGTCCAGCGGGACCTCGAGTTTCGCGCATTCGAGGCCCGCCGTCGGCGAGGGTGTCATGCCGTAGTCCGGGCAGGGTGACGTCCAGCGCAGAGCCGGAGCCGCTTCGGCGGTCGACGGAACGGCCACGGCGAGTGGGAGGAAAGCCAGTATCGCCAGCGTTTTTCTCATGCGGGAGAGCCTGGCGCGCGAGGCCGCCCTACCGCGTCGGCCCCGGGACGGATCCTGACCCTCCACCTTGGGTTGGAGGAACGCGCCGACGACGCTGTCGGCGCGAACCGGCCTCAGACGACGGCGAGTGGAAGCGCCGTCGGGTGCACCGGCGAGGGCAGGTCCGAAGCGCCGGTGAGGTAGGCGTCGACGGCACTCGCCACCGAACGTCCTTCGGCGATCGCCCACACCACCAGCGAGGCACCGCGGTGCGCGTCGCCGCAGACGAACACGCCCGGCGAGGAGGTCTGCCAGTCCACGCCGCACGAGAGCGTGCCGCGTTTGGTCAGCGAAAGCCCGAGCCCGTCCAGCAAAGGCATGTGCTCGACACCTTCGAACCCGATCGCGAGCAGCACGAGATCGGCGGGCAGTTCCTCGATCTCGTCGTTGACCGGGAGGACCTCGCGGCGTCCGGTCTCGCGATCCTTCTGGACCTTGACCTGCTGGAGTTCGACAGCGCGCACGTTGCCGTTCTCGTCGCCGACGAAGCGCTTGACCGCGACGGCGAACTTGCGCTCGCCCGCCTCCTCGTGCGCCGGGTAGGTGCGGAGGATGTACGGCCAGGTCGGCCACGGTGAGCGCTCGTCGTCCCTTGTGGACGGTGGCGTCGGGTACTGGTCCAGCTGGGTCACCGAAAGCGCGCCCTGCCGGGTCGCGGTGCCGTACGAGTCGGCCCCGGTGTCGCCGCCGCCGATGATGACGACGTGCTTGCCCGCCGCGTCCACCGGCGACGGGCCGTCGCCCTCGACGTACTTGTTGGCCGGGACCAGATGCTCCATCGCCAGGTGGATCCCGGACAGCTCGCGTCCGGGCGTCGTCGTGTCGTCGCGGCCGCGCAGCGCGCCCACGGCGAGCACCACCGCGTCGTAGCCCGCCCGTAGTTCCTCGACGGTCAGATCGACGCCGACCTCGCAGCCGGTGACGAACTTCGTGCCCTCCTTGCGGAGTTGCGCGAGCCGCCGGTCGAGGACCTTCTTCTCCATCTTGAACTCGGGGATGCCGTACCGCAGCAGGCCGCCTAGCCGGTCGTCCCGTTCGTAGACGGTCACCTCGTGACCGGCGCGGGTCAGCTGCTGCGCGGCGGCGAGCCCGGCGGGACCGGAACCGACGACCGCGACCCGCTGTCCCGACGACACCGCCGAGACCTGCGGCTGCACGTAGCCCGCTTCCCAGGACTGGTCGGCGATCGTCTGCTCGACCCGTTTGATCGACACCGGACCGCCGGACAAGGGCGAGATCGACAGGACGCAGCCCGCCTCGCACGGCGCGGGGCACAGCTTCCCGGTGAACTCGGGGAAGTTGTTCGTCGCGTGGAGCCGGTCGCTCGCCGCGGCCCAGTCGCCGCGGCGCACCAGGTCGTTCCACTCCGGGATCAGGTTGCCCAGCGGGCAGCCGGAACCACCGGAGTGACAGAACGGGATGCCGCAGTCCATGCACCGCGAAGCCTGCTTGCGCACCTTTTCGTTGCGCTCGGCGGGTTCCACGTCGGCGTAGACCTCGCCCCAGGTGGCGAGACGGTCCTCTTTGGACTTCTTCTTAGGCTCTTCGCGTTCGTGCTTGAGGAAACCCGTCGGATCAGCCACGAGCGGCCTCCATGATCGCTTCGTCGACGTCGCGGCCCGCGGCACGCGCCGCCTTCGCCGCGTCAAGGACACGCTGGTAGTCGCGGGGCATCACCTTGGTGAACGCCGCCGAGCGACGCGGCCAGTCGCCGAGCAGCGACGCGGCCACGGCCGAACGTGTGAGGTCGTAATGCTTCTGCACGGTCTTCTTGAGCCAGGCGAGATCCTCCGACGACGGCGTCAGGAGGTTGACCATCTCTTCGTTGACCCGGCCGCGGTCGAGGTCGAGCACGTAGGCCTCGCCGCCGGACATACCGGCCGCGAGGTTGCGCCCGGTCGGGCCGAGCACCACGGCCTGCCCGCCGGTCATGTACTCGAAGGCGTGGTCGCCCACGCCCTCGGCGACCACCACGGCGCCGGAGTTGCGCACGCAGAACCGCTCGCCGACCTGGCCGCGCAGGAACATCTCGCCGCCGGTCGCCCCGTAGGCGAGGGTGTTCCCGGCGATGGTCTGGCCTTCCGCGGCGAACTTCGCGTCCGGATGCGGGCGCACGATGATCCGCCCGCCCGAAAGCCCCTTGCCGACGTAGTCGTTCGCGTCGCCGACCATGTCGAGCGTGATGCCGCGCGGCAGGAACGCGCCGAGCGACTGCCCGGCGGAACCGGTCAGCAGCACGTGGATCGTGTCCTCGGGCAGGCCCTCACCGCCGTAGCGGCGGGTGATTTCGGAACCGAGCAGCGTGCCGACGGTCCGGTTCACGTTCCGCACCGGCAGTTCGATACGCACCCGATGCGCGTCCTCCAGCGCCGCCTCGGCGAGCTGGATCAGCGTCCGGTCGAGCGCGTGTTCCAGGCCGTGGTCCTGTGTCCGCGTGCGCCGCTTCGCCCCGCCGTACGGGGTCTCTTTCGGCATCTCGAAGATCGGCGACAGGTCGAGCCCGGAGGCCTTCCAGTGCTCGATCGCCTTGTCGGTGTCCAGGATCTCGGCGTGGCCGATGGCCTCGTCGAGCGTGCGGAAACCGAGTGCCGCCAGCGTTTCCCGTACTTCTTCGGCGACGAACCGGAAGTAGTTGACGACGTGGTCGGCCTGGCCGGTGTACCGCTTGCGCAGATCCGGGCTCTGGGTCGCGACGCCGACCGGGCAGGTGTCGAGGTGACAGACGCGCATCATGACGCAGCCTTCGACGATCAGCGGCGCCGTCGCGAAGCCGTACTCCTCAGCGCCGAGCAGCGCGGCGATGACGACGTCCTTGCCGGTCTTCATCGCACCGTCGACCTGCACGGTGATCCGGTCACGCAAACCGTTGAGCAGCAACGTCTGCTGGGTCTCGGCGAGCCCGATCTCCCACGGCGTGCCCGCGTGCTTGAGCGAGTTCATCGGGGAGGCGCCGGTGCCGCCGTCGTGGCCGGAGATCAGCACGACGTCGGCGTGCGCCTTGGACACGCCCGCGGCGACCGTGCCGACGCCGAGCGAGGACACCAGCTTCACGTGGATGCGGGCGTTCTCGTTGGCGTTCTTGAGGTCGTGGATCAGCTGGGCGAGATCCTCGATCGAATAGATGTCGTGGTGCGGCGGCGGCGAGATGAGCCCGACACCCGGCGTCGAGTGCCGCGTCCGCGCGATCCACGGGTAGACCTTGTTCGGGGGCAGCTGCCCGCCCTCGCCCGGCTTCGCGCCCTGCGCCATCTTGATCTGGATGTCGTCGGCGTTGACCAGGTACTCGCTCGTGACGCCGAACCGGCCGCTCGCGACTTGCTTGATCGCGCTGCGCCGGGTCGGGTCGTAAAGCCGCTCGGGGTCTTCCCCGCCCTCGCCGGTGTTGGACCGGCCGCCGATGCGGTTCATCGCGATCGCGAGGGTTTCGTGTGCCTCGGCCGAAATCGAACCGTAGGACATCGCGCCGGTGTTGAAGCGCTTGAAGATCGCCTCGACCGGCTCGACCTCGTCCAGCGGGACGGGTTCGCGCGCGCCCTCGCGGAAGGCGAACAGCCCGCGCAGCGCGCCGCCCTGGCGGTAGAGACGGTGGACCTCGTCGGAGTACTGCTTGTACACCTCTTCGCGGCCGGTCTTCGTCGCGTGCTGCAACAGGAAGACGGTCTCCGGGGTGAACAGGTGCAGTTCGCCTTCCCGGCGGTACGCGTACTCGCCGCCGGTCTCGAGTCCACGGTGGACGCGATCGGTCGGGTTGTCCGGGTACGCGCGACGGTGGCGCGTGGCGACCTCTTCGGCGAGCACGCCCAGGCCGACGCCGCCGAGTTTGGAGGACGTCCCGGTGAAGTACTCGTCGAGCAGATCCTGGCTCAACCCCAAGGATTCGAAGACCTGCGCCGCGGTGTACGCGCCGACGGTCGAGATGCCCATCTTCGACATGATCTTCAGGACGCCCTTGACGAGCGCCTTGACGTAGTTCTGGATCGCCTTGGCGGGCTCGATACCGGTGATGGCACCGGTCGAGATCATGTCCTCGATGGTCTCGAAGGCCAGGTACGGGTTCACCGCGGCGGCGCCGTAGCCGAGCAGGACGGCGACGTGGTGGACCTCGCGGGCGTCACCGGTCTCGACGACCAGCGCCACGCGGAGCCTTTCCTTGGTGCGCACCAGATGGTGGTGTACCGAGGACACCAGCAGCAGCGACGGGATCGGCGCCATGCGGTGATCGGAATCGCGGTCGGACAGCACGAGCGTGCGCGCGCCCGCCGCGATCGCCTCGGAGGCCTCGCGGCGGACCCGTTCGATCGCGGACGCCAGCGCGTCGGCGCCGCCGTCCACTTCGTACAGTCCGGAAAGGACACTGCACGCGAAGCCGGGCAGGTCGCCGTCGTCGTTGATGTGGATCAGCTTGGCGAGTTCGTCGTTGTCGATCACCGGATACGGCAGCTGCACGTGGCGGCAGGAGGCCGGGCCGGGGGCGAGCAGGTTCCGCTCGGGGCCCATGATCCGGCTCATCGAAGTGACGAGCTCTTCGCGGATCGCGTCCAGCGGCGGGTTGGTGACCTGCGCGAAGTTCTGCTTGAAGTAGTCGTAGAGCAGCCGCGAACGCTGTGACAGCACCGCGGGCGGGGTGTCCGAGCCCATCGAGCCGATCGGCTCCATGCCCTTGACCACCATCGGCGCGAGGAGGATCTTCAGCTCTTCTTCGGTGTAGCCGAAGGAAAGCTGGCGCCGCAGCACGGAATCGTGGCTCTGCACGATGTGGTCGCGGTCCGGCAGATCGGCGATCTGCAGCAGCCCGGCGTGCAGCCAGCCCTCGTACGGGAGTTCCTTGGCCAGCTCCGACTTGACCTCTTCGTCGTCGACGATCCGGCCCGCCTCGGTGTCCACCAGGAACATGCGGCCGGGCTTGAGCCGCCCCTTGGCCACGATGTCCTCGGGCGCGACGTCGAGCACGCCGGCCTCACTGGCCAGCACGACGCGGTCGTCGGCGGTGCGCCACCATCGGGCGGGGCGCAGGCCGTTGCGGTCCAGCACCGCGCCGACGAGCGTGCCGTCGGTGAAGGTGACACAGGCCGGGCCGTCCCACGGCTCCATGAGGCTGGCGTGGAACTGGTAGAACGCACGACGCTGGGCGTTCATCCCGGCGTGGTTCTCCCACGCCTCGGGGATCATCATCAAGACCGCGTGCGGCAGCGACCGCCCGCCGAGGTGCAGCAGCTCCAGCACCTCGTCGAACGAGGCGGAGTCCGACGCGTCGGCCGAGCAGATCGGGTACAGCCGGGTGAGGTCGCCGGTGATGAGGTCCGATTCCAGCAGCGCCTCACGGGCGCGCATGCGGTTGCGGTTGCCGCGGATGGTGTTGATTTCGCCGTTGTGCGCGACGAACCGGAACGGATGCGCCAGCGGCCACGACGGGAAGGTGTTGGTGGAGAACCGGGAGTGCACGAGCGCGATGGCGCTGGCGAGCCGGGTGTCGGTCAGGTCGGTGAAGAAGAGCGGGAGCTGCTCGGGGGTCAGCATTCCCTTGTAGACGATCGTCCGCGAGGACAGCGAAGGGAAGTAGGTGCCGCAGCCTGCGGTCACACTCTCGTTCTCGACGCGCTTGCGCAGGCAGAAGGCCAGGCGATCCAGTTCGAGCCCGCCGGGGCGGCTTCCGCCCGCTTCCTGGGCCGCGACGAACACCATCACGAAATGCGGCATGACCGAACGCGCCGTCGGGCCGATGTCGGCGCGATCGGCGTCGACCGGGACCTCGCGCCAGCCGAGGACGTCGAGGCCCTCTTCGGTGGCGATGCGCTCGATCAGGGCGACGGCCTTGCCGCGCTCCTCGGTGTCCGAGGGCAGGAAACCGATCCCGGTCGCGTAGGTCTGCTGACCGTCGGCGCCCGCCTCGGGGAGGGTGAAGTCCACTTCCGCGCGCAACAGCTCGTCGGGCAGCTGCACCAGGATGCCCGCGCCGTCGCCACTGGTCGGCTCCGCGCCCGCGGCACCGCGATGGTCGAGATTCGTCAGCGCGGAAAGACCGTCGGTGACGATGCCGTGCGACCTTCGTCCGCGGACGTCGGCCACCATGGCCACACCGCAGGAGTCCTGTTCGGATTCGGGATCGTAAAGACCTTGTTTGCCGGGAATGGCGGAGAAGATCATGAAGGGACCTCCTTCGTCGTCTGTGCTCAGCGGCCGGACGGGCCGGCCGGGGGAATGCGCACGGGACGACGATGGCCCGTTCGTTAGCGCGACTTTAACACCTAGGAAACATGTGGGCATCAGTTCATCGGACGAGAAAGCCCGCTGATGGTAACGATCTGGATGCCCGGAACGACACAGTTCCTGATGGGGTCACGGTAGTTCGTTCCGCTAAGTATATGTCCTGTTCCGGGATGCCACGAGACGCGGTGAAGCGACCCTAGTCACTCCGGGCCGACCCCGCACGCCGAGGCTCGATAAATAGAACGTGTTACAGTTCCGCGCATGATCCCGGACCGTTTCCGGCTCACCGACCAGGTCGCCGTGATCACCGGCGCCGGACGCGGGATCGGCGCGGCGGCACCGTCCTTACTGGAGGCGGGCGGCTCGATCGTCGAAGTCGACGCATGCCTGCAGGCCCCGAACCTGGAACCGGGCCTGCCCGATCTGTAGGAGGCGAACGCCGTGCGCGTGGTCCAGTGGAGTACCGGGAACGTCGGCCGTCACGCGCTAGCCGGGATAGCCGCGCGACCCGATCTCGACCTCGCCGGGGTCTGGGTTTCGAGCGAGGCCAAGGCCGGTGTGGACGCGGGGGAACTGGCCGGGCTCGGGCGTTCGCTCGGTGTCGCGGCGACCACCGACGCGGACGCGCTCATCGCGCTGAAACCGGACTGTGTGCTCTACACGGCGATGGCCGACGACAGGCTCGTCGAAGCCGTCGAGGACCTGAAACGGTTCCTGCGCGCGGGGATCAACGTGGTCTCCAGCAGCCCGGTGTTCCTCCAGTACCCCGAAGGCGTCGTCCCGGCGGAGATGATCGAGCCGATCCGCGAGGCGGCCAGGGAAGGCGGCGCTTCGCTGTGGGTCAACGGCATCGATCCCGGTTTCGCCAACGACTGGCTGCCGCTGGTGCTCACCGGCGTGTGCGAACGGATCGACGAGGTTCGCTGTCTGGAGATCCTCGACTACTCGACGTACAACCAGGCCAAGGTCCTGTTCGACATCATGGGCTTCGGGCGGGAGATGGACGACCTTCCCTTGCTGCTGCAGCCCGGAGTGCTGTCGCTGGCCTGGGGCAGCGTCGTGCGGCAGCTCGCGGCGGGGCTGGACGTCGAACTCGACTCCGTCGAGGAGGTCTACGAACGGCTTCCGGCGCCCGAGACGTTCGAGATCGCCTCGGGGACGATCAAGGAGGGCACGGCGGCGGCGCTGCGGTTCGAGGTGCGCGGCATGCGCGGCGGACGGGCGGTGTGCGTGCTGGAGCACATCACGCGGCTGCGCGGCGACCTCGGCCCGGACTGGCCGCAGCCGTCCGGGCAGGGTTGCTACCGCGTCCAGGTGACCGGGGAGCCCAACTACGTGCTGGACCTTCGGCTGGTCGGGACCGACGGTGACCACAACACGGCCGGGCTGAAGGCGACCGCGATGCGGCTGGTGAACGCGATCCCGGCGGTGGTGGCGGCTCCGCCGGGGCTGCTGACGGCGCTGGACCTGCCTTTGGTGACCGGACGGGGCCTGGTCTCCCCCTGACGCCCCGCGCGTGCCGTGAAGGCCTCCTTCCCTACTTTGAGGGTAGGGAAGGAGGCCTTCACGGACTTGCGTGACCCCGGCCTGCCGGAGGTACGCGTGGGGGAAGCGGAGCGCTACTTCTCGGAGTCGGGTTTCGGGTCCTCGGTCGCCTTGTCGGCGGCCGAGTCCCGGACGGTGTCCGGAGCCGCCCCCACCTCCGCGTGCTCCTCGTCCTTGGCCTCGGCAGGCGAAACGGCATCGTCGGAAGAGGAGGCAGTGTCGGCAGAGGAGGCTGCGGCAGCGGAGTCCTCGCGTGGCACGTCCTTGCTCCACAGCGTTTCCGGCGCTTCCCGCGGCCCTCGCTTGGCGGCCACCACGAAGTAGGCGATCGCCGCGGCGAACAGCAGGATCGACGTCCACACGTTGACCCGCAGGCCGAGGATGTGGTTCGCGGTGTCGGTCCGCATCATCTCGATCCAGAACCGGCCCGCGGTGTACCCGGCGACGTACAGCGCGAACACGCGGCCGTGGCCGAGGCGGAACTTCTTGTCCGCCCAGATGACCAGAAGCGCGACACCCAGGTTCCAGATCAGCTCGTACAGGAACGTCGGGTGCACCGGGCTGTCCGGCAGCGGGACGTGCCCGATGGCGATGCCGTTCAGGAAGTCGTCCGGGTTGGTCGGGTTGTAGCGCTGGTAGATCTCCAGGCCCCACGGCAGGTCTGTGTGCGCGCCGTACAGCTCCTGGTTGAAGTAGTTGCCGAGCCGCCCGATGGCCTGCGCGATCACGATCCCCGGCGCGAGCGCGTCCGCCATCGCGGGCAGCGGGATGCCCCGGCGGCGGCAGGCGATCAGCGCGCCGACGGCGCCGAGCGCGATCGCGCCCCAGATGCCGAGGCCGCCGTCCCAGATCTTCAGCGCGTTGATCGGGTTCTTGCCCTCGCCGAAGTACAGCTGGTTGTCGGTGATGACGTGGTACAACCGCCCGCCGACCAGGCCGAACGGGACCGCGAAGACGGCGACGTCGATGACGGTGCCCTTCGTGCCGCCGCGGTTCATCCAGCGCCGTTCGCCCAGCCAGATCGCCACGATGATGCCGGCGATGATGCAGAGCGCGTAGGCACGGATCGGGACCGGCCCGATATGCCAGACGCCCTGGTCGGGACTGGGGATGGTCGCGAGGAACGCTGCCGAGGCGGTATTCACGGAGGCCACCGTAGCGCTTCATCCACTTCTTGGGGGCGTCAGCCCTCGACGGCGGCCAAATAGCCCGCGATCAGCGCCGAAGCGACGTGCCCGACTGCGGCGTCCGGCGGCAGGAAGACCTCGTCGTGCAGGCTGGGCGCGCCCGCGGTGTCGCCGAGGCCGACGAACATCATCAGCCCGCGCGCCACCCCGCGGTAATGGGCGAAGTCGTCGGCGCCGAACGACCGGAACTCGGTGTCCACGCCCGCCCCGGCGCGGACCAGCCGCCGGTGCGCGTGCTGGGTGAGCCCGGCGTCGTTGTGCAGCACCGGTTCGCACGGGCTGATCTCCAGTTCCGCCCGGCAGCCGTGCGCCTTCGCGGTGCCGTGGACGACCTCGGCGAGCCCCTCCAGCGCGAGGTCACGGTCCTCCGCGCGCATCAGCCGCAGCGAGCCCGACAGGCGGGCCTCGTTCGGCACGACGTTCGCCGTGGTCCCCGCCTCGATCCGGCCGACCGAGCAGACCGCGCCGAACACCGGGTCGACCCGGCGGCTCGCGAGCTGCTGCAGGCTCACCACGATCTGGCTGAGCGCGAGGATCGGGTCCCGCAGCAGATGCGGGTAGCCGGCGTGCCCGCCCTGGCCGCGGACGACCACGTCGAACTCGTCGGTGGAGGCGTTGACCGGTCCCGGTACCGCCGACACCACGCCCGCCGCGAGCCGCGGCTGGACGTGCGCGCCGATGACCGCTTCGACGCCGTACTCGGTGAGCACTCCGGACTCGACGATGTCCAGCGCGCCGGACGGCGAGGTCTCTTCACGCGGCTGCAGGAGGGCGAGGATCGGCCGCGGCACCCCCACGACGGCCGCCGCGCGGCAGGTGGCGACGAGCGCGGCCATGTGCACGTCGTGCCCGCACGCGTGCATGAGCGGCGTCTCCGAGGCCCACGGGACCCCGGTCCGCTCGGTGACCGGCAGCGCGTCCAGTTCGGCGCGCAGCGCGACGGCGGGCCCCGGACCGGTGCCGGGGAACAGCACGGCACGCCCGGTTTTGGCGACCCGCACCCCTTCGCCGACGCCCAGTGCCTCGATGAGAACCCGTGCGGTGTCCTCTTCGTCCCCCGACGCGCGAGGATCGGCGTGCACCCGGTGCCGCAGCCCGATCGCGGACGGCAGCTCCGCCTCGACGGCCGCCTCCCACCGGTCCTGCAGTTCGTCCAGTTCCGTCATATCCCCTCCAGTCCGTACACCCGTTCGGCGTTGCGGTGCCCCACCAGGGCCGTGATCCGACGTGCGTCCACTTCGGACAGTACGTCCGCGGTGAGCCCCGCGTACAGGAAATCCGACAGTCCTCGCCGGAACAGGGCGGTGCCGAGGTGGTACAGCTCGGCGAGCCCGAACGCGTCGGTGGAGAACAGCAGTTTCCCGAACGGCACGATCTCCATTGTCTCCGCGATGATCGCGGGCGCACGGTGACCGGCGTTGTGCGTCGCGAGACCCACGTCGATGAACACGTGCTCGAACACCTGCGCCAGATACGCGGCGTTCCGGTGGAAGGGATAGTTGTGCAGCAACATGATCGGCACCCCGTGTGACCGCGTCGCCCGCAGCAGCCCGGTGAGCAGCAGCGGATCGCAGCGGTGCAGGTCCACGTCGGAGTCGCCGAAACCGACGTGGAACTGGACCGGGAGGGCCAGGTCGAGCCCGGTCCAGATCAGGAACCGGTGCAGGACCTCGTCGGCGAGCCGGACCGGTTCGCCCGCCTCGATCCTGGAGAGCCAGCGGCCCGCCGCCTCGGTGACCTCGGCGTCCGTGGGGCGCTCCCCCGCCAGGTCGAGGCCGACGCGGTAGGCGGCGATGGACTTGAACCCCACCGCCGTCGTGGCGCGTTTCGCCAGTTCCGCGGTGAAGGCCGCGGCGAATCCCGCGGCCGTGCTGGACTCCACGACGGCTTCGGCGACCTGTTCGAGCCGGACGATGTCCCGCGCGCGGGCGGCGGACAGGGCCGCGAACTGCTCGGTCGTGGTCAGCGTGTCCGGCAGGAAACCGCCGTCGAGCAGGAACTCGGTCGTGCCGGTGGCGCGCAGGAACCGCGCGTTGACCTCGGTGGCGCCCAGTTCGGCACGCCGGGCCAGATAGACCTCGGCCGGGACGTGTGAAGGCAGGTCGAGCACCGGCGCGCAGCGGGCACGGACCGCGAGCCCGATCAGCGAGTCGAACAAGGTCGTGCCCAGCGACGAGACGGTGTCGGCCTCGGTGAGCATCTGCTCGAACTCGATCCGGCCGAGATCGCCGGTGACGACACCGTGGCAGTGATGGTCCACCAGCGGCATCTCGGCCACGAACGGCAGAATTCCGGGTCCCGGCATGGCGCGTCCCTTCCGGTGATCGACGAATGCGCCTCACCCTAGGGCCGGAGCCGGACGTGGCAAGGGGCTCGCGATGAGGCCAGGATGAGGAACCATGGTGAACCGGGAAGCACTGACCGCCCGCGCGACCGCCCTCACCGGGGAACTCCGGGCACGGGGTGTCGAACTCGTGGCGCTGACCTTCGTGGACAACGCCGGGATCGCGCGGGTCAAGGCGGTGCCGCTGCGCAAGCTGGCGTCCGCGGCCGCCTGGGGTGTCGGCGCTTCGAATTCCTTCGACTTCTTCGGTTCCGACGACGGCATCACCGGCGGTGAGCATTCGCTCGGGCCGGTCGGTGATCTGCGCCTGCATCCGGATCTCGACGCGCTGACCGTGCTCGCCGGGCAACCCGGCTGGGCGTGGGCGCCGGTGACGAAGCTCGACCAGGAGGGCGAGCCACATCCGCAGGATCCGCGCGCCCTCCTCATGACCGCGGTCGACAGGCTCGCCGCACGCGGTCACCGGGCGATGATGAGTTTCGAACTCGAATGGGTGGTCACCAGCGCCGACGCCCCGGACGATCCGATGTCGGCCACCGCGGGCCCGGCCTACGGCTACGCCCGGCTTTCCGAGCGCGCGGACTATCTCCGCGCGCTGGTGTCCACTTTGGACCAGCAGGGCGCCGGGGTGGAACAGATCCATCCCGAGTACGCCGACGGACAGTTCGAACTGTCCGTCACCGCCGCCGATCCGGTGCGCGCGGCCGACGTCGCCGTCCTGACGAAGGAGACGATTCGCGCGCTCAGCCACCGGCACGGGGTGAAGGCGTCCTTCACCCCGAAGTTCGCGCCCGCCGGCGTCGGTAACGGCGGCCATGTGCATCTGAGCGTCTGGGACGGTGCCCGGAACCTTTTCTCCGGCGGGGAAAGGATCTTCGGGCTGACGCCGGTCGCGGAATCCTTCAGCGCGGGCATCCTGCGGCGGCTTCCCGCGCTGCTCGCGATCGGGGCGCCGTCGGTCGTCAGCTATCTGAGACTGGAGCCGCACCATTGGGCCGGGGTGTACGCCGCGTGGGGGCTGGAGAACCGGGAGACGCCGTTGCGGCTGGTGCGCGGGGTCGCCGGGAACCGGGACGCGGCGGCGAACCTCGAGGTCAAATGCTTCGATCTGACCGCGAATCCGTACCTGCTGGCGGCCGCCCTGCTGTTCGCCGGGATGGCCGGTGCCGACGAGGAGGCGTCACTGCCGGAACCGGTGGACGTCGACCCGGGAACGCTCACCGACGAAGAACGCGCCGCGCGCGGGATCGAGCGGCTGCCGGTGAAACTGGCGGACGCCGTCGCGGCGTTCGAAGCGGACAAGGATCTGACGGCCGCGTTCGGCGCGCCTCTGGCCACGACGATCGTGGACATCCGGCGGGCGGAGATCGAGCGGTTCGCGCACGCGAGCGCGAAGGAGATCACCGAGGCGCAGCGGTGGCGGCACTGAGCTGAAGGGGACTTTCCCCGCGTCAGATGCAGCGAAGGGGCCCTTCACCGCATCTCATGCGGTGAAGGGCCCCTTCAGCCCACATCAGATCAAGCGGGGGCGACGGTCTTCCGCACCCCGGCGGACAGCTCGGCCGAGAGCTCGCGCACCGCGTCGAGCCCGCTCGCCGCGGCCGTCACCAGCGCCGAGCCGACGATGACGCCGTCCGCGAACCCGGCGACCTGCGCCGCCTGAGCGCCGGAACGGACACCGAGACCGACGCCGATCGGCAGCTCGGTGTGCGCGCGAGTCCGCTCGACGAGGTCCTCGGCGTGCACGCCGACCTGGTCGCGAGCGCCTGTCACACCCATCACCGCGGTGGCGTACACGAAGCCCGAAGAGGCCGCGACGGTCTTCGCGATCCGCTCCTCCGAGGAGGACGGCGCGACGAGGAAGATCCGGTCCAGACCGTGCTGCTCGGACGCGGCCATCCACTCGTCGGCCTCGTCCGGGATCAGGTCCGGGGTGATCATGCCGAGCCCGCCCGCGGCGGCGAGATCCCGCGCGAAACGGTCGACGCCATAGCGGTGCACCGGGTTCCAGTACGTCATCACGACGGCCTTGCCGCCGCGCGACGACACCGACTCGACGACCTCGAACAGGTGCTTGAGCTTGAAGCCGCCGGAGAGCGCGCTCACCGACGCGGCCTGGATGGTCGGGCCGTCCATCACCGGGTCCGAGTAGGGCACGCCCACCTCGACCAGGTCGGCGCCGCCCTCGACCACCGCGGCCAGCAGGTCCTTCGAGCCGTCGACCGTGGGGAACCCGGCGGGCAGGTACCCGATCAGTGCTCCGCGGCCCTCGGCGCGAGTCTTCGCGAAGACCTCGTCCAACCCACTCATGCGTTCTCCACCAGGCCGAAGTACTTCGCGGCGGTGTCCATGTCCTTGTCGCCACGACCGGACAGGTTCACGATGATCAGCCCCTCGGGGCCGAGCTCACGGCCCAGCACGAGCGCGCCGGCCAGCGCGTGCGCCGACTCGATCGCCGGGATGATGCCCTCGGTCCGCGAAAGCAGCTTGAAGGCGTCCATCGCTTCGGCGTCGGTGACCGGCCGGTACTCGGCGCGGCCGCTGTCCTTGAGCCACGAGTGCTCCGGGCCGACGCCCGGATAGTCCAGACCGGCCGAGATCGAGTGCGACTCGACGGTCTGGCCGTCCTCGTCCTGCAGCAGGTACGTCATCGCGCCGTGCAGGTTGCCCGGGGTGCCCTTGGTCAGCGTGGCGCCGTGGCGGTTGCCCTCGATGCCTTCGCCGCCCGGCTCGAGACCGACGAGGCGGACCTCGGGGTCGTCGATGAAGCCGTGGAAGATCCCGATCGCGTTCGATCCACCGCCGACGCAGGCCGCGACGGCGTCCGGCAGGCGCCCGGCCTGCTCCAGGATCTGGACGCGGGCCTCCTCGCCGATGATCTTGTGGAAGTTCCGCACCATCATCGGGAACGGGTACGGGCCCGCCGCCGTGCCGAACAGGTAGTGCGTGGTGTCGGCGTTGGTGACCCAGTCGCGCAGCGCCTCGTTGATCGCGTCCTTGAGCGTGCGCGAACCGGTCTTCACCGGGATGACCTCGGCGCCGAGCAGCTTCATGCGGGCGACGTTCAGCGCCTGCCGCTCGGTGTCGACCTCGCCCATGTAGACGATGCATTCCAGGTCGAGCAGCGCGCAGGCGGTGGCGGTGGCCACGCCGTGCTGCCCGGCCCCGGTCTCCGCGATGACCCGCTTCTTGCCCATCCGCTTGGTGAGCAGCGCCTGGCCCAGCACGTTGTTGATCTTGTGCGAACCGGTGTGGTTCAGATCCTCGCGCTTGAGGAAGATCCGGGCGCCGCCGGCGTGCTCACCGAAGCGCTTGGCCTCGGTGAGCAGCGACGGACGACCGGCGTAGTCGCGCAGCAGGCGCCGGAACTCGTTGACGAACTCCGGATCGGTCCGGGCCTTGTCGTACTCGGCCGCGACCTCGTCGACGACGCCGATCAGCGCCTCGGGCATGAACCGGCCGCCGTACGGGCCGTAGTAGCCCCGGTCGTCCGGGTCGTGCTCGCCGTGCGGTGTCTCGGTGTACTCAGTGGTCATCGAGAAGGCCTCGGGCACGCGGGGTGCGAACCGGCGGTGACCAGCTTGACCAGCGCGCCCTTCGGGTCTCCGGAGGCGACGAGCCCTTCGCCCACGAGGACGGCGTCGGCGCCGTGACCCGCGTAGGACATCAGGTCGCCGGGGCCGCGGACACCGGACTCGGCGATCTTGAAGACGTCCATCGGCAGGCCGGGGGCCAGCCGCGAGAAGACGTCCCGATCGACCTCGAGCGTGTGCAGGTTGCGGGCGTTGACGCCGATCACCTTCGCACCCGCCTCGAGGGCCTTGTCGGCCTCTTCGGCGTTGTGGATCTCGACCAGCGCCGTCATCCCGAGGGATTCGACGCGGTCGAGCAACGCGATCAGGGCGTTCTGCTCCAGCGCCGCCACGATCAGCAGGACCATGTCCGCGCCGTGCAGCCTGGCCTCGTGGACCTGGTACGGGCTGACGATGAAGTCCTTGCGCAGCACCGGGATGTCGACCGCCGCGCGGACCGCGTCGAGGTCGGCGAGCGAACCGCCGAACCGCCGCTGCTCGGTCAGCACGCTGATCACCCGGGCGCCGCCGTCGGCGTAGTCCTTCGCCAGCGCGGCCGGATCCGCGATCTCGGCCAGCTCGCCCTTGGACGGGCTGCGCCGCTTCACCTCGGCGATGACGCCGATGCCGGACTCGCGCAGGGCGGCGAGCACGTCACGGGGAGGTGCGACCTGGGTCGCACGCTTCTTCAGTTCGTCGAACGGCAGAACCGCCTCGCGCTCGGCGAGATCGGCGCGGACGCCGGCGACGATGTCTTCGAGCACGCTCACCGGAGTCCCTCACCAGCCGTCGTACTCACGGATTCCTTCGCAAGGTCGCTCACAAAAACCTTCCCCTTCCCGCCGAAACGATGCTAACCCCCGCACGAATACGGCCTGGTTCCGGGTATGTCCGTTACTCCGAATGCCAACCGTGTCATCTTTGCCGGGAAAGATCTCCGAAACCCGCGAAATCCGCGGTCGTCACCGGGTCGCGGTGGGATCTTCGCCTTCGGACAGCGCCTCCCACAGCTCGGTCTCCGGATCCTTCGCGGCCCGCTTCTTCGTCCCCGGCGCCGCGTACTTCGCGCCGAGGCGTGGCATCCGGCCCGCGCCCTTGATGGCTGCCAACCCGCCCGCCGCCACGAGAATTCCCCCGAGGATCGCGAGCCCGCGGGCTCCCACCATCTGGGCGACGGGCAGTCCGTCGGCGAATCCGCCGAACGAGCCGCCCGCGACGCCGATCCACACCGCCGCGACGCCGGACACGGCGAGTACCACGCCGAGCACCCGGCGTGGCCAACCGCCGGTGGCGATCAGCCCCGCCGTGCCCGCGAGCGCCAGCAGGGCGAGCGGAACCAGCGCAACCGCACGCTGTGAACCGGTTTCCGAGTACAACACGGTGCCGCGCACCCCACCGTCACGGAACTCCGCGAACCACACGAGCCGGGAGGACCCCCACAACGCGGCCGCGCCCAGCAGCAGGCCCACCACGGCGATCCACAGTGGGCGCTTGGCCTTCCTGGCCGGCGGAGCCGTGTCTTCCGGCGCTTCAGACACGAGCGCTGTCACCCGCCGGGTCGAGCTCGTCCGCCGCGATCATCGTCTGCGCCGCCGCGACGGCGGAAAGCACCGTGCGGGCCTTGTTGAGCGACTCGGTGTCCTCGTAGTCGGCGACCGAGTCGGCGACTACTCCCCCGCCCGCCTGGACGTACGCGGTGCCGTCCTTCATCAGCGCGGTGCGGATGGCGATCGCAGTGTCGGCGTCGCCCGCGAAGTCGAGGTAGCCGACGACACCGCCGTAGAGCGCCCTGCGGGTCGGCTCCAGCTCCTCGATCAGCTGCATGGCACGGACCTTCGGCGCGCCCGAGAGCGTCCCGGCCGGGAAACAGGCGGTGACCGCGTCGAAGGCCGTCTTGTCGTCGAGGAGTTCGCCGGTGACCGTGGAGACGATGTGCATGACGTGGCTGTAGCGCTCGACGCCGAAGAAGTCGACGACGCGCACGGTGCCGGGCTTGCAGACCTTGCCGAGGTCGTTGCGGCCGAGGTCGACGAGCATCAGGTGCTCGGAGCGCTCCTTCTCGTCCGCGAGCAGGTCCTTGGCCAGCTGCGCGTCCTCTTCCGGATCGGCGCCGCGCCAGCGGGTGCCCGCGATCGGGTGCGTGGTCGCACGGCCGTCCCGGACGGTGACCAGCGACTCCGGGCTGGACCCGACGATGTCGAAGCCGTCCAGGCGCAGCAGGTACATGTACGGGCTCGGATTGGACGTGCGCAGCACGCGGTAGACGTCGAGCGCGTCGGCCTGGGTCTCGATCTCGAACCGTTGCGACGGCACGATCTGGAACGCTTCGCCCGCCTTGATCGCCTCGACGGCCTTCTCGACGGCCGCGTGGAAGTCCGGCTTGGAACGGCGGCGGGTGAATTCGGGCGCGGGCCGGTCGAAGACGGCGGCCGTGGCCGGGGCCGCGACGTGCAGCTGCTTGGTCATCGCGTTGAGCCGCGCGACGGCGTCGTCGTACGCGGCGTCGACCCGCTCGGCCGAGTCGTCCCAGTTGACCGCGTTGGCGATCAGCGTGACCGTGCCCTCGTGGTGGTCGAAGGCGGCGAGATCGGTCGCCAGGAGCATGGTGAGCTCGGGGATGTCGAGGTCGCGCTCGGCGAGCTCGGGGAGCCGTTCGAGCCAGCGGACGGCGTCGTAGCCGATGTAACCGACCATCCCACCGGTGAGCGGCGGCATTCCGGGCAGCTGCTCGGTGTGGAGCGCGGCGACGGTCTCGCGCAGCACGGTGAGCGGGTCGCCCTCGGTCGGCAGGCCGACCGGCGGGGTGCCGGTCCAGACGGCCTTGCCGTCACGCACGGTCAGCGCGGCGGGGCTGTCGACGCCGATGAACGACCATCGGCTCCAGGAAGCGCCGTTCTCCGCCGATTCGAACAGGAACGTCCCCGGCCGGTCGGCGGCGAGCTTGCGGTAGACCCCGATGGGGGTCTCACCGTCGGCGAGCACGCGACGGACAACGGGGATGACGCGACGGCCCTCGGCGAGCGCGCGGAAATCTTCGCGCGAAGGGCTGACCGAGCCGAGCCCCGACGGGCTGGCATGTGCGGCGCTGACCATGCCACCCATTGTGCTGCAACGGCCGGGCGGCCGGGGACCGGGGGATGAATTCAAGTCTTGTTGAATTTTGCGCCGGTCCCGTTCATGATGGCGCCATGGCTGGTGAAGACACTACCGCGCGCCGCCGGGGACGGCGGCCCGGTGGACAGGACACGCGCGTCGCACTGATCGAAGCGGCCCGCGCAGTGTTCGGCGAGAGCGGCTTCGACGGTGCGACGGTGCGCACGATCGCGACCCGCGCCGGCGTCGACGCGGCGATGGTCAACCACTGGTTCGGCAGCAAGGAGGGGCTGTTCGCCCAGGCCGTCCTGAAACTGCCGTTCGACCCGCACGAACTGCTCGCGGAACTGACGAACGGCCCCGACGACGAGTTCGGACGGCGGATCGTGCGGACCTTCCTCACCCGCTGGGACGGCGCAGGCGGTGAGGTCTTCCAGGCACTCGTCCGCAGTGTCGCCGGGCACGAGCAGGCCGCGCTGGTGCTGCGCGGCTTCTTCCAGAACTTCTTCACGAAGATCATCGCCGGACTCGGCTCGGACCGCGTCGAACTGCGGACTTCGCTCTGCGCTTCGCAACTGGTCGGGATGGGACTGGTGCGGTACGTCGCGAAATTCGAGCCGATGGCGACGAGCGAGATCGAGCCGCTGGTGACCGCGATCGCGCCGACGGTGCAGCGCTACCTGACCGGGGACATCGACTGAAAGCCGCGGTCAGTGCGGGGCTCTCGTGAGTGGTAAGGGCGGTTATTGAACGGCAAGGCAAGGTGGCGTGTTCGCGGGCGGATCGGCGGTGGGCCGAAGGCTCCCTTTGCCGCGCCCTGATTGTCCACACAGGACAGTTCCAGGCGACTGGATGTCTGATCGATACCCATATGCGCGCTTTGCGAAGGGGTCGTGAGTGACAATGCCGGTTCTATTGAGGGGTAAGTCAAATGTGGCGTGACCGAGCCCCTGCGGCGAAGGACTCCTTCGCTGGCTTCAAGGTTAAGAGGTGGCCTTCGTGGCGTGGTTCCGGACCGGTCTGCGGGAGCCAGTCGTTCCTTGAGTGTCCACAAGGGACACTTTCTGGCGACTGAATGTCCGATTGATGATTATATGCGCGGTTTTCGAGGGGGTCGTGAGTGGCAAAGAGGGTTAGAACCCGCTTTGCCACTCACG